>CACJPX010000014.1:0-2179 GCA_902595405.1 uncultured Pelagibacteraceae bacterium | reverse complement strand
TTTTAAGAATGTAGTTAAAGAAAAAACTAGTAAAGATTTTCCTCAAGATGTTTATCATCAATTATTCGGGGCAATAAGTGCTGTATTTTTATCTTGGGAGAGCAAAAGAGCGAAAGTTTACAGAAAGTTGAATCAAATTCCTTCTGAATGGGGAACAGCTGTTAATGTTCAATCTATGGTTTTTGGAAATATGGGCAATAATTGTGCAACAGGAGTTGTCTTCACTAGAAACCCTTCAGATGGATCAAATGATATTTACGGAGAATATTTGATTAATGCTCAGGGAGAAGATGTTGTAGCTGGAACAAGAACTCCGCAGTACATTACAAAGAAGGCAAGAAAAGATGCAAAAGTTGATGATGCATCTATGGAAGAGTCAATGCCAGAAGTATATGACGAATTATATAAAATTTTAAAAAAACTAGAGAAACATTATAAGGATATGCAAGATGTAGAGTTCACTGTTGAAAGTAATAAACTTTGGATATTACAAACTCGATCCGGAAAAAGAACATCAAAATCAGCAGTAAAAATTGCTGTTGATATGGTTAGAGAAAAGTTAATCAATAAAAATGATGCTGTTTTAAGAGTTGATCCCAACTCTTTAGATACGCTTTTGCATCCTACTTTAGATGAGAGAAGTTCAATCAAAGTTATAGCAAACGGTCTTCCAGCGTCTCCTGGTGCAGTAAGTGGAAAAGTAGTTTTCAGCTCAGAGGAGGCTGAAAGATTAAATGATATGATGCAAGATACAATTTTAGTTAGAATTGAAACTTCTCCAGAAGATATTCAAGGAATGCATGCTGCGAAGGGAATTTTAACTTCAAGAGGAGGAATGACTAGTCATGCTGCAGTTGTAGCTAGGGGAATGGGAAGACCTTGTGTTTCTGGTTCAAGTGAAATTGAAATTAATTACGATAAAAAAGTCTTTAAAACATCTTCGGCTGAGATCAAAGAAGGTGAAACAATTACTATTGACGGCACTACGGGAAGAATAATTTTAGGTACAGTTCCAACTATAAAACCTGAGATATCAGGAGATTTTTCAAAATTGATGAGCTGGGCTGATAAAATAAGAAAACTTAAAGTACGAACTAACTCTGAAACTCCTGTAGACACTAAAACAGCCAGAGATTTTGGTGCAGAGGGAATTGGACTTTGTAGGACCGAACATATGTTTTTTGATGAGGAAAGAATTTTATCAGTGCGAGAAATGATTTTATCAAAAACGCTAGAGGATAGATCTATTGCTTTAAAAAAGATTCTACCGCATCAAAAAAAAGATTTTATGGAAATTTTTAAGATTATGCATGGTCTTCCAGTTACTGTAAGATTATTAGATCCACCATTACATGAATTTTTACCTAAATCTGATAAAGAAATTTCTGAAGTAGCTAACGTTGTTGGATCAGACAAAAAAGATATTGAAAGCAGGATAGAAGAACTTCATGAACAAAATCCAATGTTAGGACATAGAGGTTGCAGACTTGGCATTTCATTTCCTGAAATTTATGAGATGCAATGTAGAGCGATATTCGAGGCTCTTGCAGATTTAAAAAAAAACAGACAAAAATTTGCTTTTCCCGAGATAATGATTCCTTTAGTTTCAACCGAAGCCGAGATTAAAATAATGAAAGATTTAGTAATCAACACTGCAAGAAAAGTTCAAAAAGAAAATAAAACGAAAATTGAATTTCTTGTGGGTACAATGATTGAGTTACCTAGAGCAGCAATTAAGGCTGATGATATTGCGAAACATGCTGAATTCTTTAGTTTTGGCACTAATGATTTGACACAAACAACTTTTGGAATAAGTAGAGATGATAGTGGTAAATTTTTAAATGATTATATAGATAATAAGATTTTTACTATTGATCCGTTTGTATCCATTGATGACGGAGTGAAAGATTTAGTCGAAATAGCGGTTTCTAAAGGAAAAAAACAAAATAAAAAGATTAAATTAGGTATATGTGGTGAACATGGTGGCGATCCAAAGAGTATTAAATTTTGCTCTAAAGCTGGGCTTAATTATGTTTCCTGTTCACCTTACAGAGTTCCTATAGCTAGATTAGCAGCGGCACAGGCTGAGCTTTCAAAACTAAAAATTAAAAAAATCAAATAATCTAGATTTCTAGTTTGAAATCTATAGCTGGGGCGCTATGAGTGATGCTTCCGATTG
>CACJPX010000013.1:5000-6149 GCA_902595405.1 uncultured Pelagibacteraceae bacterium | reverse complement strand
ATATTTAAGGTCATAATTACTTGATTTCCTTTAATTTTAGCCTATAAGCATCAAACTTTCTCACTAAATTATTGTGGTTATAATAAATTAATGAGAATTATCGAGCTTTTAGCTGGATTAGCTATTTAAAAAGTAAATATTTAAGAAGAGAAGTGTGGACGGTTAAGGTTACCAAAATTTGTCGTACACACTTCAACATTATATAAATTTTATTCTTAGAATTTATATAGAAGCTAGTGTGCGCCGTTTTTAAACTTGAGAGTTTGATCATGGCTCAGAACGTACGCTGGCGGCACGCCTAACACATGCAAGTCGAACGAAGTAGCAATACTTAGTGGCAGACGGGTGAGTAACATGTGGGTATCTACCCTATGGCCTGGAATAACACGAGGAAACTTGTGCTAATACTGGATAAGTCTTTACGGAGAAAGCTTTATGCACCATTGGATGAGCCCGCACTTGATTAGTTTGTTGGTAGGGTAATGGCCTACCAAGACTTTGATCAATAGCTGATTTGAGAGGATGATCAGCCACATTGGGACTGAGACACGGCCCAAACTCCTACGGGAGGCAGCAGTGGGGAATCTTGCACAATGGAGGAAACTCTGATGCAGCGATGCCGCGTGAGTGAAGAAGGCCCTTGGGTTGTAAAGCTCTTTCGTCGGGGAAGAAAATGACTGTACCCGAATAAGAAGGTCCGGCTAACTTCGTGCCAGCAGCCGCGGTAATACGAAGGGACCTAGCGTAGTTCGGAATTACTGGGCTTAAAGAGTTCGTAGGTGGTTGAAAAAGTTGGTGGTGAAATCCCAGAGCTTAACTCTGGAACTGCCATCAAAACTTTTCAGCTAGAGTTTGATAGAGGAAAGCAGAATTTCTAGTGTAGAGGTGAAATTCGTAGATATTAGAAAGAATACCAATTGCGAAGGCAGCTTTCTGGATCATTACTGACACTGAGGAACGAAAGCATGGGTAGCGAAGAGGATTAGATACCCTCGTAGTCCATGCCGTAAACGATGTGTGTTAGACGTTGGAAATTTATTTTCAGTGTCGCAGCGAAAGCGATAAACACACCGCCTGGGGAGTACGACCGCAAGGTTAAAACTCAAATGAATTGACGGGGACCCGCACAAGTAGTGGAGCATGTGGTTT
>CACJPX010000012.1:0-7930 GCA_902595405.1 uncultured Pelagibacteraceae bacterium | reverse complement strand
TGATTGATTATTAAAATTAATATAATAACTTTTTTCACAAATGTTAGATCTAATAATTAAAAATAGTAAATGTTATATTAACGGTAAACTAGAAGATAAAGATATTGCTATTAAAGACGGCAAAATTTCTAAGATTGGTCAAATATCAGAGGATACTAAAGAAGTTTATGATGCCAAAAATCAAATAACTTTACCTGGATGTATAGACACTCAGACACATTTCAGAGAGCCAGGTTCTACAGATACAGAGGATCTTCACTCTGGAAGTAGGGCAGCAGTAGCTGGAGGAATTACTGCAGTATTTGAAATGCCAAACACTAACCCTCCGACCTCAAATTTAAAAGAATTTCAAAGAAAATTGGATCTTGCAAAAAATAGAATGTATTGTAACTACGCTTTCTATTTTGGTGCAACCGCAGGTAACGTTAGTCAACTAGCTGAGTTAAAAAATTTAGAGGGATGCTGTGGGATCAAATTGTTTGTAGGTTCTTCAACTGGTAATCTATTAGTAGCACTAGAGGAGGATATTGACAAAGTTTTTCAAAATAGTTCAAAGGTAGTAGCAGTCCACTCAGAGGATGAAGAAATCTTAAACAAGAATAAAAAATTGATTAAAAATGGTGATGTGCACTCCCATCCTATTTGGAGAAGTGAGGAGTGTGCAATTTCCTCGACTAGAAGAATAGTTAGACTTGCAAAAAAATATAACAAGAAAGCGCATGTACTTCATATTACTACTAAACAAGAAGTGGATTTTTTATCTCAACATAAAGGTAATATTACTTTTGAAATTACGCCCCAACATTTAACAATTTATGCACCTGATTGTTATGATAAACTTGGAACTTACGCTCAAATGAATCCGCCAATAAGAGATAAATCTCACTATGATCGATTGTGGTATGCTGTAAGAAATAATTTAAATGATACAATTGGCTCGGATCACGCACCACATTTAAAAGTAAATAAAGATAAAGAGTATCCTAATTCTCCATCAGGCATGCCGGGTGTCCAAACACTTATGCCAGTGATGCTAGATCATGTTAATCATGGAAAATTATCACTCACGCAGCTAATAAATCTAGTTTGTGAAAATCCAATAAAAATATTTGGGATACAGAACAAAGGATTCATTAAAGAAGGATATGACGCCGACTTTACTATTGTTGATATGAATAAGAAAATAACAATTAAAAATGAGAATATAGAAAGTAAGTGTGGATGGTCACCTTTTAATGATGTTGAATTTAAAGGAACACCTGTAGCAACAATAATCTCTGGTAAAATAAAGATGAGAGATGGAAAGATTTTAGGTGACCCTGAAGGCACCCCTTTAAAATTTAGTTAATTTTAACAGTAAAACTATTAACTAATATTACACCAACAACAATAAGAAATAGACCTGCAATAGCTTGCCAAGCTAAAGTTTGTTTAAAAAAGAAATATCCAAGTAATGCTATTGTAAATACCCCAAGTCCACTCCAAGTAGCATAAACAATTGCTATTGGCAGTTTATCCATAACAAAAGTCATCAAATAGAAAGATACCAAATAGAATATCGTTAGACAAACAGTTGGAATAATTTTGGTAAAATTTTGTGAAACTGGCAACAACATAGTTCCTGCTACTTCACAGAATATAGCAATAAGTAAAAAAGAATATGTTTTAACCATTATTAAGTATTTTATTGTCAATCAAGTCTTGCTTAATCTCATCAAGAATTGCCGGATCATCAATTGTTGGAGGCATTTTATATTCAACACTATCAGCAATTTTTCTAATTGTTCCTCTCAAGATTTTTCCAGATCTTGTTTTAGGAAGTCTTTTAATAACAATTGCAACTTTAAATGCAGCCACAGGACCAATTTTATCTCTAACCATTTGAATACATTCCTTTGAAATTGTTTCATTATCCTTTTCAACACCAGCTTTTAAAACAATTAATCCAATTGGTAATTGCCCTTTTAATTTATCAGCAATTCCAAGAACAGCACACTCAGCTACTGATTGATGTTCAGATAAAACCTCTTCAATAGCACCAGTTGATAATCTATGGCCAGCAACATTTATGATGTCATCAGTCCTAGACATAATCCAGATATAGCCATCCTCATCAATATGACCTGCATCATAAGTTTGATAGTAACCCTCATAGTTTGACATATAATTTTCTTTATATCTTTGATCTGCATTCCAAAGAGTTGGAAATGTGCCAGGGGGTAAAGGCAATTTAACTACAATATCTCCCATTTCGTTAGGTTTAGCTAAAGTTTGATCTGACTTAATAATTTTTACATCATAACCTGGTACTGCTTTACAGGCTGAACCATATTTTGTTTTCATCATTTCAATTCCTGTACAATTTGAGCTTATTGCCCAACTTGTTTCCGTTTGCCACCAATGGTCTATCACTGGAACTTTTAATAAATTTTCTGCCCATTTAATTGTATCTGGATCTGCTCTTTCACCAGCAAGAAATAAACTTTCAAAACTACTCAAATCATATTTAGAGAAGAATTTTCCATCAGGATCTTCTTTTTTAATTGCTCTAAATGCGGTTGGAGCTGTAAATAAAGATTTTACCTTATAATCAGATATGATTTTCCAGAAAGCCCCCGCATCAGGTGTACCCACAGGTTTACCTTCAAACAAAACTGTTGTGCACCCTTTAAATAAAGGAGCATAAACAATGTAAGAGTGACCTACAATCCAACCAATATCACTAGCTGACCACCAGATATCTCCTTCATCAATGTTATAGATATTTTTCATTGTCCATTTTAAAGCTACAATGTGACCCCCTATATCCCTTACAATACCTTTGGGTGTTCCTGTTGTGCCTGAGGTATAAAGTATGTAAGCAAACTCATTTGAATTCATCTCTACACATTCAGTATCTTTTGCATCAGCTAGTGCCTCGTCCCAACTAATTTCATTAGGTTCGTTTAATTTAGCCTCATGACCTTTTCTTTGAAATAAAATCATCTTACTTATCTTATGACTTGCTAGTTTTACTGCTTCATCTACTAATGGCTTGTATTCAACCGTCCTACCTGGCTCAAAACCACATGATGCTGTGACTAGAATTTTAGCTTTGCTGTCATCTATTCTGCTAGCAAGCTCATTTGATGCAAATCCACCAAAAACAACTGAGTGAATAGCTCCAATTCGTCCGCAAGCAAGCATTGCGATGACTGCTTCAGGGATCATTGGCATATAAATTATTACTCTATCACCCTTACCAACGCCTTGATTTTTTAAAGCACCGGCAAATTTAGAAACTTTTGATCTTAATTTCTCATATGTAAGCTTACTTTTGTTACCTGTGATGGGACTATCATAAATTATTGCAGTTTTTTTACCTTGACCCTTATCAATATGAATATCTAATGCATTGTAGCAAGTGTTTGTAACCCCGTCCTCAAACCATTTGTAGAAAGGGGGGTTTGACTTGTTTAAAATTTTTGTGGGTTTTTTAAACCAAAATATATCGTCAGATGCCTCTCTCCAGAAATTCTCTGGATCTTCAATTGATTTTCTATAAATTTCCTTGAAATTATCTGACATAATTAAAGTTGATTCGTTAGTTAATTTATTGTGGTTTTTAAATCACAAATTGTATTTAATTTTAA
This sequence comes from uncultured Pelagibacteraceae bacterium, assembly GCA_902595405.1. Lineage (GTDB taxonomy): Bacteria > Pseudomonadota > Alphaproteobacteria > Pelagibacterales > Pelagibacteraceae > Pelagibacter. The sequence goes on along the minus strand of CACJPX010000012.1, from coordinate 4,298 downwards.
AAAACGAGTAAAATCAATGTAAATTAATGACAATTATGTCTTCTATTAAGTGATTTTATTTGGTATTTAACCACAACTTTTGCTTAGGGAAGCCTAAGCTTAGTTTATATAAACTAAAGTAAAAACTAACTAAAGAGGGAGTTTTTTATGAAAAAACTTAAACTGTTTGCTCTAGCAGCTTTAGCCCTAGTGGGTTATGCAGGTGTTGCTAACGCAGCAGACGCAACGATGTTAGCTCAGGATGACTTTGTTGGAATATCTTTTTGGATAATTTCAATGGGTATGTTAGCGGCTACAGCTTTCTTCTTCATGGAGAGAGGTACTGTTAACCCTGCGTGGAAAACATCAGTAACTGTTGCAGGTCTTGTAACTGGTATTGCTTTCATTCACTACATGTACATGAGAGAAGTATGGGTTGCTACAGGTGACTCACCAACAGTATACAGATATATTGACTGGTTAATTACTGTGCCATTACAGATGGTAGAATTCTACTTAATTTTAGTAGCAGTAAGAAAAGCAAATTCTGGAATGTTCTGGAGATTGTTAATCGGTTCATTAGTAATGTTAATCGGAGGATACTTAGGAGAAGCTGGATACATCAATGCTACACTTGGTTTTGTAATCGGTATGGCTGGATGGATTTACATTCTATATGAAATATTCTCTGGTGAAGCTGGAAGAGCTGCTGCTAAAAGTGGTAACAAAGCTCTTGTAACTGCGTTCGGTGCAATGAGAATGATTGTAACTGTAGGTTGGGCTATTTATCCATTAGGTTATGTATTTGGTTACCTAACAGGTGGTGTAGATGCTAACTCACTAAACGTTGTTTACAACTTAGCTGACTTCATTAACAAAATTGCATTCGGTCTAGTAATCTGGGCTGCTGCAATGAGTTCAGGAGCTGGCTCAAGAGCAAGATAATTACTATTTAAAGTAAATTTATAGGGCGAGTATGTTTTACATACTTGCCCTATTTTTTTTTAAGCTTATATATATTCCATGGCTAAAATCACTTACATAACATCTGATACAAAAGTTCATGAAATTGAGGTTCAAAATGGTCTCACTGTTATGGAAGGTGCTATTCAAAATAATATACCTGGTATAGATGCCGACTGTGGAGGCGGAATGGCATGTGCGACTTGCCATGTTTATGTCCAAGATGATTGGTTTAATAAAATTCCTAAGAAAGAAGATGGAGAAGAAGATATGTTGGATATGGCATTTGAACCAAAAAAAAATAGTAGATTAAGTTGTCAGCTAATTGTTTCAGATGAATTAGACGGCTTGGTTGTTAATATTCCAACAAAACAAGCATAGATGAATAAAACTGATGCATTAATTATCGGAGCAGGTCCAACAGGATTATTTACTGCACATCAACTAAATTTGATTGGACTAAGCTGTGAAGTAGTTGACAACTTAGATAAGATTGGTGGTCAATGTATCGAGCTTTATCCTGATAAACCAATTTACGATATACCTGCGGTACCTGAATGTACAGGAGAGGAACTTACTAATAATTTATTAAATCAATTAAAACCATTTGATATTAAATTTCATTTAAATCAAAGAGTTGAAGAAGTTAAAAGAGATAACGAAAATTGGATTGTAAAAACTAATAGTGGTACTACTTTTTTAACACCAAATGTTATTATTGCAGGAGGTGTTGGTTCCTTTGAACCTAGAAAATTTTCTCCTAAAGAGTGTGAAAAATTTGAAAATAAATCATTATTTTATTCTGTAAAAGATAAAAAAATTTTTGAGGGAAAAACAGTAGCAATTTTTGGTGGTGGAGATAGCGCACTAGATTGGGCAGTTGAATTATCAAAAAAATCAAAAGTAAATTTGATACACAGAAGAGATGAGTTCAGAGGCGCAGAAGCTACTGTTAGCAAAATGCATGCGCTAGTAAAAGAAGGTAAAATAAATCTTTTTACAAAATATCAAATGACTTCAGTCAAAGGAAATGGTCAATTAGAAAGTATAAATATAAAAAATGATGAGGATGAAATAAAGAATATAAAAACTGATTACGCTTTGGGTTTTTTTGGTTTAATAATGCAATTAGGACCTATAGCTAATTGGGGACTTAATATAGATAAAAAAACTATAGAAGTAGATACAGAAAAATTTGAAACTAATCAAAAAGGTATTTATGCAGTGGGTGATATTTGTAATTATCCTGGTAAATTGAAACTAATTTTGTCTGGATTCCATGAAGGTGCTTTGGCAGCAAGAGCATGTTTTAAGTTAGCGAGACCTAATGAAAAATATAGATTTGAGTTCACAACAACCTCAACAAACTTATTAAAAAGACTCGGAAAAAAAGAGTGATAGATCTTTTTTCAGCTAATACACCTAATGGCAAAAAAATTAGTATTATGCTAGAGGAAATTGGATTTGACTATAAAGTAATCAAAGTTGATATTAATAATGGTGAACAATTTAAAGATGAGTTCAAAAAAATAAGTCCTTTAAGCAAAATTCCAGTAATTATTGATCATAAAAATAAAAAAACTGTCTTCGAGTCAGGGGCTATTTTAATTTATTTAGCAGAGCTAAGTGGAAAATTTTATAATTCTGAAGAAAGATTAGAAATTAATCAGTGGTTGATGGCTCAAATGGGTTATGTTGGTCCAATGTTAGGTCAACACCATCAATTCCATCATTATAATCCTGGAAAAAGTAAATTTGGTGAGGAAAGGTATTTTAATATTTCTAAACGAATATACAAGGAATTGGACGAGAGATTATCTAAATCAAAATATTTATCAGGTGATAATTACACAATTGCAGATATTGGGACATTCCCTTGGATAGCAAGACACGAATGGCATGATATTGGCCTTAAAAGTTTTAAAAATCTTACAAGATGGTATGAGGAAATTTCAAAAAGAGATGGTGTAAAAAAAGGATTTGCTTTTATGGATAAAAATGAGTTTCCCCCAAAACCATATTAGTTCATTGAGCTAAGCAATCTAAACAAAGAAGCAAAAATTCCATGACCTGAAACCTCTATTGCGAGAACAATGATAATTATCAAAAGTATTTTTGTATCCATTAACTAAATACAATAAATAACAAAATTATCCAAAACAAACCATAATAATAATATATATACTTTTTAGTAAAATAATAAGTTACTGGATTATGAACCTTTTTAGTTTTTTTCTTTTTTTTAGTCATCGGCATGAACTTTTTCATCCTTTTCATGTTTTTCTTGAGCAGCAATAGTATACTTAGCGACAGGTCTAGCCATGAGTCTTTTTAGCCCGATTGGTTCTGCTGTATCAAGGCAGTATCCATAAGTATCTTCTCTAATTCTTGCTAGCGCTTTATCTATTTCTGAAATGAGTTTAATTTGTCTATTAATAGCTTTCATCTCAACATTTTTGTCAGTGTAGGAGCTCGCCTGATCTACAATATCTGCTGAAATGCTATTATCATCTAAGCTTCCATTATAAAGAGCTTCATTGTTTGCTCTTACCAAATCTTTTCTCCACTCTTGAAGCTTCATTCTAAAAAATACTTTGTGTTTCTCGCACATATATTTTTCAGTATCCTTTGGAATATAAGTTTTAGAAATTTTAATTGGACCTTTAATTGTCTCTTTAGTTTTTGCTACTGTAGTTTTAACTGCTGATGTTTTAGCAGTTGTCTTAACTTTATTTTTACTGGCAGTTTTATTCTTTGCTTTTACAACTTTTTTTTTAACTTTGCTGGTTTTAGCCATATTTTCTAATTGAGTTCGAGGAAGTATATTCAGCAAAATATGGGTGTCAAGCAACGTTAATTATTGTAATTATTAAGTAATGATTAGTTTAAATAGAAATATAAATAATATATTTTTTATTTTTGTTTTATCACATTTATTAATTTGGACGGTTGTTCCTACAATAACTAATAGAAATCTACCCCTAGATGTCATCGAAGCATTAGCGTGGGGCAGTAATTTAGACTGGGGTTTCAATAAACATCCACCTGGAAGCGCTTTTTTTCCAGAAATTTTCTTTCAGATATTTGGTGCACAGGATTGGGCATATTATTTCTTAAGCTCATTATTTGTGGTGATTTCTTTTTATTTTGTTTTTAAAGTCGCTGATGAGATTTTATCAAGCAAACTATTAAGTCTTTTTTCCGTTTTAATTTTAGAGGCAATTTATTTCTATAATTTTACGACACCTGAGTTTAATGTAAATGTATGCCAGCTTCCATTTTGGTCTTTAGTGGTTTATTTTTCATGGAAAATTTACTCTTCAAAAGAGATAAAATTATCAGATTGTTTTTTAATT
>CACJPX010000011.1:0-8224 GCA_902595405.1 uncultured Pelagibacteraceae bacterium | reverse complement strand
ACACTTTTTGCATAAACCAAAAAACTCAAGATTATATTTACTGTATTTCATACCATCTTTGTCTTTGAAGTTAGCTAAGTATTTGGAAAGACCTGCGCTACTTATTTCTGTTACTTTTTCACAAATCTCACAGATTGAAAACGCAGTAGCTTTAGCCACCTGACAACTTGAATTATGACATGCAATAAAGGAATTTCTACTTTCAATTTTATGAATTTTACCTATTTCAACTAACTTATCTAATGCTCGATAAACTTGCAGAGGAGCTTTAATACCTTTTTTTTGAACATTATAGAGTATTGAGTAGGCCTTAAGTGGCTGAGATGATTTATCAATTAAATCAAAAATAATTTTCTGATTTTTTGTAAGATTATGTTCTTTGTGCATTTTATTCATTTTACTGATTCCTCATTAGTTTTTCAATTTAATCGTTTGTTTTATTTTTAGTAATGAGATTATAAACAGCGCTAATGCAGCAGTAATTATTGATGGACCCGATGGAGTGTTGAATTCTAAAGATGAAAATAGACCTATCACTACTGACAACAAGCCACCAATAATTGAAAAAAAAACCATCTTTTGAGGATTGTCTGAAAGGTTTCTGGCCATAGCAGTTGGTATAATTAACATTCCTGTTATCAACAATACTCCAACTAATTTAATTGAAATGGCAATTATTGCTGCTAATAAGATTGTAAACACTGCTTTTGCTCTATCAGGATTTAAACCTTCTGCTTCTGCTAATTCATAATTTACAGTTGAAGCAAATAATGGCCTCCAGATTAATCTTAAAACCAGTAAAATTAAGCTTCCTCCAACCCATATAGTCACTAAATCTTTTTTGCTAACAGCCAAAATATCTCCGAACAATAGTCCCATTATATCAAATCTAATGAATGCTAAAAACCCAATCACAACCAACCCAACTGCTAGAGATGAGTGAGCCAAAAGACCTAACAATGCATCACTTGGTAAATTAGTTTTTTTTTGTAGTTGTATTAAAATTAATGCAATTACTGACGAAATTAAAAATATTGAAACAGCAATATTAAATTCTAATGAATAAGCAATTGTTACACCCAGCAACGCAGAGTGGGCAAGTGTGTCTCCAAAATAAGATAATCTTCTCCAAACAACAAAACAACCAAGAGGACCAGCAACAAAAGCAATACCAATTCCTGCAACCAATGCTCTTATAAAAAAATCATCAAGCATGTTAATTTTTTTTTATATCTCCATCAATAGTATGAACATGATCATGATTATGTTCATATCTTGTAAGTATTTGAGCTGCTTTTTCTCCAAATAAAGCTTTATATTCATTATTTTTTGCAACATCTATAGGTGATCCTGAACAACATACATGGCCATTTAAACAAACTACGTGGTCAGTAGCGCTCATTACAGTATGAAGATCGTGTGAGACTAATAAAATACCACAATTTAATTCATCAGAGATTTTTTTAATTAATTCGTATAAAGCAATCTCTCCAGTAAAATCTACTCCTTGAACGGGTTCATCAAGAACTAATAATTCTGGTTTTTTTGAAATAGCTCTTGCCAATAAAACTCTTTGAAATTCACCTCCTGATAAATTACCTAAATTTTTATCTTTAAGATTTATCACACCAGTTGATGATAAAGCCTCATTTACTGCCTCATCCTCAATGTTTTCCGTTAGCAACATAAAATCATGAACTCTTAGAGGCAATGTCCAATCGATTGATATTTTTTGAGGAACATAGCCAATTTTATCAGTATATTTTTCAACCTCGCCATCAATTTTTTTATGTATACCTAGGGCAATTTTTGCAATGGTGCTTTTGCCTGAACCATTTGGTCCAATGAGAGTTACAATTTTGCCTTTTTCAATGATAAAAGACACATCCCGAACAAGCCATTTATTTTTATGACGGTACCCAGCATTATTTAACTTTATTAGTATATTATTATTTAAACTCATTTTATTGCTTGACTTTGAAATGTTATATTATTACATAATGTTATATTATAACAATAACTAAACGCTTTAAATTATGACAAAACTCAAAAAAATTCCATTAATTTTATCAATTTTATCAATTATAACTTTTTTTTCACCATTAAACGCTGAAATAAAAGTTGTAGCCTCTATTAAACCAATACATTCTCTTGCTGCTTATTTAATGGATGGTGTAAACAAACCAGAATTAATAGTTGATGGATATTCCTCTCCTCACGGATTTGCATTAAAACCGTCTCACGCAAAAATGTTACAAGAGGCTGATCTTATATTTTGGGTTGGCGAAGACTTAGAAAATTTTTTAGAAAAACCATTAGGTTCAATTGCTAAAAAGGCAGAAAAAATTGAATTGTTAGAAATAAAGGGTCTCACAAAATTAAAGTTTAGAGAAAGAAATATTTTTGATGGTCACGACGATCATGGTCATAAAGATGACGATCACGATGATCACGATAAGCAAGCAAAAAAAGACGACCACGATGACCACGATCATGACAAAGAAGGTCATAAAGAAGATGATCATGATGATCATGATCATGACAAAGAAGGCAAAAAGAAAGATGACCACGATGATCATGGACATGATGAACACGGACATGAAGGTCATGCACATGGAGAATTTGATCCACATATTTGGTTGGATCCAATGAATGCAAAAATTATACTAAAAGAAATGGCTGAGCATTTGATTGAAAAAGATCAAAAAAATTCATCTATCTATAAAAGAAATCTTAAAAAAGGATTAAAAGATTTAGACAAATTAACAAGTGATGTAAAATCTGATTTAAATAAAGAATTTAAATCAATTGTATTCCACGATGCATATCAATATTTTGAGAAAAGATTTGATGTAAATGTATTAGGAGCTTTTACAGTGAATACCGATGTTTTGCCAGGCGCCGAGCAGTTATCTGAAATTAGAGAAATAATCGAACATGATAAAGTAAGCTGTATATTTTCAGAGCCACAGTTTAACCCTGATATTATTAAGGCTGTAGCAAAAGATACTAACGTTGCAACAGGCGTAATTGATCCATTAGGGGCAACACTTAACCCTGGTAAAGATTTATATTTTGATTTAATTGGCAATATGTCAAAATCTTTTAAAGGATGTTAATTTAATTAATGGAAGAAACCGATAGACAGGTTCCGGTCACTGTATTAACAGGTTTTCTTGGTGCTGGAAAAACTACACTTCTTAATAGAATTCTTACAGAACAGCACGGCAAGAAATACGCCGTTATTGTAAATGAATTTGGTGAACAAGGTATTGATAATGACCTTGTAGTGGATGCTGACGAGGAAGTTTTTGAAATGAACAATGGCTGTATATGCTGCACAGTCAGAGGTGACCTAATTAGAATACTTAGTGGGTTAATGAAGCGAGCTGATAAACTTGATGCAATTATAGTTGAAACAACTGGTTTAGCAGATCCAGCTCCTGTGGCTCAAACCTTCTTTGTAGATCAAGATGTAGCAAATAAAACAAAGCTAGATGCAATTGTTACAGTTGCAGATGCAGTTCATTTAAGCTCACAAATTGAAGACCATCACGAAGCTGAGGAACAAATTGCTTTTGGTGATGTAATATTACTAAATAAAATAGATCTTGTGAAAGATGAGAATATAGAGGTAGTGACAAAAAGAATTCGTAAAATTAATCCTTTTGCAAAAATTATTAAAACTACAAAATGTGGAGCACCACTTAAGGAAATTCTTAATCTTGATGCTTTTAGTTTAAAACGTATTTTAGAGGTAGAGCCAGATTTTCTTGAGTCAGATCATGACCATGAACATGATGATGATGTTACAAGTTTATCATTCGTATCTAATACACCCCTTGATATGGAAAAATTTCAAAACTGGTTTGGAAAACTTTTACAGACAAAAGGTCAAGATATTATGAGAACTAAGGGAATACTTGATTTTAAAGATGAAAATGATCGATATGTATTTCAAGGCGTTCATATGTTGATGGATGCTTCTCCTATGGGAAAATGGCCCGAAAATAAAGAACGTAGTTCTAGACTAGTTTTTATTGGACGTAACTTAGATACAATGAATTTAAAAGAGGGATTTGAAGCCTGTAAATCAGAATGACAACTGATTTAAATCAATTTCCAGAGCTAGATAAAACTAAATTTGAACAAAGAGGAATTCAGTTAGAAATTGGAGTTCCAGTTACCTGCGCGGTTTCAATTGGTAATAATATAGCTGCTGGTTTTGGTGATGGTACTGTTAGAATTTTCAGTTCTGGAGAAAAACACAAAACTTTAAAGGCTCATAAGGGCGTTATACTTTGCATGTCAAAGGATGGTGATAGTATTTTAACTGGTGGTGATGATGGTTATTTTTTAAAAATTTCACTTAATGGAGAAATTAATGAAATTACAAACTTTGGTTCACGATGGGTAGACCACGTTGCAGCATATAATGGAAAACTAGTCTGTTCCTCAGGTAAGGTAGTTTATTATTGGGATAAAAATAAAAAAGAACCAAAATCTTTAAATCATGATAGTACGATTGGAGGTTTAGCATTTGATGCTAAAGGAAGACGGTTGGCTGTATCTAGATACGGAGGTGTTACAATTTGGAAAAAAGATTACAGTAATAAATGGAAATCAACAAAATTAGATTGGAAAGGTTCTCACAACAAAGTGAGTTTTAGCCCAGATGGTAAATACTTGGTAACGTCTATGCAAGAAAATGTACTTCGATGCTGGCGTTTAGAAGATAAGCTTGATTTTGCTATGTCAGGATATGGCTCAAAAGTTAAAAGTTTTGCATTCATTAGTGATACAAGTTACTTGGCAACATCAGGAGCGATAGATGCAATATGTTGGCCCTTTGACGGTGAAGGACCAATGGGACGTAAACCTATTTGTCTTCCTTATATAGGAAATAAACAAGTTACATTTATCGAACCATTTCCTGATGAAAAAGCAATTTTTGCTGGTCTGAGTGATGGTTCTGTTTTTTTATCTCAAATTGAAAATGAAAATAACACTATAATAATTAGAAGTTTCACAGGTTCTGAAGTTAGTGCAATCGCAATGACTCATGATAAATCAAGTATATTTATTGGTGACATGAATGGAAATATTTTATGGACTTCAATTTGGGATCAATAAAAAATGTTTAATAAAAAAAAACCAAATTTAGAAACAATTCAGGATTTAAAAAATTATTTTATAAAAAAATATGAAATACCAGAAAGTACAATTTTAAGCATTGCTGAATTAAATTGTCATGAACCTGATTGTCCTCCGACAGAAACAGTAGTAACTGCTAGATCAATAGATGGATCTACCCAAAACTGGAAAATCCATAAACCTATAGATGAAATAAGTGAAAATGACGTTAATGATTTAGAATAAAAATTGATCTTTAGTTATAAATAATATCTAATAATGGGATGAGTACAGTTCCCCTTACATTAGATGAAATATTTGATTTAGCTAGAGAGACCTTACTAGCTAATGGGTGTGATGAAGAAACAGCTTCAATTCTGTCAGATTTAATTAGAAATGCTGAAAGGGATGGATCTTTATCTCATGGTCTTTTTAGATTACCAGCATATGTGAGTGGTTTAAAAAGCGGAAAAATTAATGGTAAAGGAAAACCTGAGGTAAAAAAAATTTCAGCATCAGTAATAAAAGTTCAAGGGAATAATTGTTTAGCCCCTGTAGTTTTAAATAAAGGATTACCTGAATTAGTAAAAGCTGCAAAAGAAAATGGAGTGGCCGTACTTGCTATAAATAATTCTCATCATATGGCTGCGATGTGGCCTGAAACAGAAAAATTAGCAGAGGAAGGTTTAGTTGCCTTCGCTTGCACATCCTACAAGCCTGCTGTAGCACCCGCTGGAGCTATCAAACCCTTGTTTGGAACAAATCCAATTTCTTTTGCATGGCCACGACCAGGAAAAACTCCTGTAGTTTACGATATGGCAACTGCATCAATGGCAATGGGTGAAGTTCAAGTTGCTAAAAGAGAAGGGCATAAAGTTCCACTTGGAACTGGTTTAACTAAGGATGGTAAAGAAACAACTGACCCAGGAGCAATAGCGGATGGAGGTGTATTACTTCCTTTTGGGGGATATAAAGGTTCTGCCATAGCAATGATGGTAGAATTAATGGCTGGCGCATTAGTTGGTGATAATTTTAGCTTTGAGACAGCTGCAAAAGATAATAATGACGGCGGGCCTCCTAGTGGTGGAGAATTTATTCTCGCAATCTCACCTGATAAAACTTCAGGAACTAATTGGCAGAAACATGCTGATGAATTTTTTAACAAAATGAAATCATTTGAAGGAGTTAGACTTCCAGGGGAAAGAAGACATAAAAATAGATTAGATAAGGGCCCTCGTCATATTAACGAAGAGCTGGTTAATAAAATAAAATCTTTAAGCTAAAGTAATTTCTATTGGGGTATGGTCTGATGGTTTTTCACGGCCTCTTGGATCTTTATTAATATTAATTCCTTTAACTTGGTCTATTAAAGAATTTGATACTAAAAAATGATCTATTCTCATTCCATTGTTTTTTTGCCATGCACCTCTCATGTAATCCCAAAAAGTATATCCTTCTTTAGTTTCATTAAAATGTCTATAAACATCATTAAATCCTAGATTAATCATTTCTCTTAATTTTTTTCTTATTTCTAATCTAAATAGAGCATCGTCCTCAAAGCTTTTTGGATTATAGACATCCTCGGCTGTAGGAATAATGTTAAAATCTCCACCAAGAATTATATTTTGATTTTTTTTAGTTAAAGTTTTTAATTGTTTAATTAAATCATCGAGCCATTTTTTTTTGTAATCATATTTTTCAGTATCAACAGGATTACCATTTGGCGTATAGATATTGATTAATTGAATATTTTTCTTTTTGTGTTCAAGTTCAGCTGAGATTATTCTTGATTGTTTTAACTTATCTTTGATTAAGTCTGTTTTGATATTTTTTAATTTTCCTTTTGAAATAATAGCAACACCATTGTAACTTTTTTGACCAAATACATGACTTTCATAGTCCATTGAGGAAAAAACGTCATAGGGAAAGTTTACATCCTCAGTTTTAATTTCTTGCATCATCACAACATGAGGTTTGTATTTTAGAAGATAACTTTTGATATTTTCAATACGTGCTCGTACAGAATTTACATTCCACGAGGAAATAATCATTAAAGAGAAAACGAAACACCACAACCACAAGAAGATTTGGTTTGCGGATTAGTTATTTTGAATTGTTCACCAATTAATTCAGAAACATAGTCTATTTCTGATCCTTTTAATAAATCTGCAGACGTTTTATCTATCAATATATTTTCATAATTTAAATCATCTGCTGCTTTTTCTTTATCAAAAGTAAATTCATATTGAAAGCCTGAGCAACCACCACCTTTGATAGCGATTCTAAAAAACGACCCTTTGTCTTTTTTAGACAGCAAAACATTGATCTGTTTTAGAGCCTTATCAGTAAATTTAATTTCTTTAATCATTATTGATCACTGGTATTACTAATATAATACTTAAATTTTAATTTTAAAGGATGAAAAAATACTCAAAGATTGCTCTTACCAAAAGCAAAGGAAGAATATTCAAAGAATCTGTATCAAAATATAGATCGCCATTTCAAAGAGATAGAGATCGAATAGTTCACAGCGCCTCATTTAGAAGGCTCAAACACAAGACACAAGTATTTGTTAACACAGAAGGTGATCATTACAGAACAAGATTAACCCATTCAATGGAAGTTGCTCAAATTGCACGATCAATTGCAAGATATCTTGAATTGAATGAGGATCTAGCTGAAACCTTAAGTCTGGCACATGATTTAGGTCACCCACCTTTTGGTCACGCTGGCGAGGATTCTCTTAATGAATGTATGGAAGATTATGGAGGCTTTGATCATAATTTACAAACTCTTCGTGTGGTTATGTTTTTGGAGAATAAATATCTTAAGTATAGTGGATTAAATCTTTCAATTGAAACCTTAGAGGGATTGCTTAAGCATAATGGTCCAGTTTATGAATTGGATTTAGTTGATAGTCTTATTGGTGTAAAAAAATTCAATCATAAGATTAATTTTGAGACTTATCCATCATTAGAGGCTCAAGTTTCAGCTATTTCAGATGATATAGCTTATAACAATCATGATATTCAAGATGGTATAAATGCAAATTTATTTAAACTAGAGGAGTTAATTGAAATTAACTTTTTTA
>CACJPX010000010.1:0-9691 GCA_902595405.1 uncultured Pelagibacteraceae bacterium | reverse complement strand
AATTATCCAAATTGGCGCTAACGATGGAGTTAGATTCGATAAATTGAGTAAATTCATAAAAAATTCAGAGGCCACAACTATTTTAGTTGAACCAATAAAAACTAATTATGAAAAATTAAAATCTAATTATTCTAATAAAAAAAATGTGATTTTTGAAAATTCTGCGATATCTTCAAATAATGAAATTCAATATTTATTTAAAGTTGATGAAAATAAAACTCATCTTTATGATGAACATATATTAGGTTTAATGTCATTTAAAAAAAGCCATCTTATAAAACATGGTGTAAAAAGAAATCATATAAAAATTGAAAATGTAAACTCAATTTCAATAAAAGATCTAATAGAAAAATACAATTTTAACGAATTTGAATTACTATACATTGACACTGAGGGTTATGATGGGAACATTATTATAGATTTTCTTGAGACCTGCTTTATAAAACCTTTTTTAATTTTTGAATATATTCATATTGAACACGACACTTTTAAAAAAACTTTGAAAATTTTAAAAGAAAAAGATTATAGTTATTTTAAGGTAGATGAAAATCTTCTTTGTTTTAGTCATAAAAAAAGTTTTTTTTAATCTTTTTTGATGATCCACTCGTTTAGCTTTTCCAAGTTTCTTAATATATATTCAGGAAAATTATTGTCGATTTTAACAGGTTTATAATTCTCATTTCTACCAATAATATCAACACCTAAATCAATATGTTTTTTAATAGACTCTAAATTTAAATATTTATCTTCTATTTTTTCTTTGAAGTTATAAGGATCATTTGTCTCACACAAATTTTTATATTTATACAATAAATCCTCTGGTTTTTTTAAATTACAAAAATGCCAACCACCACTATCAATTATGTTATTTAATCTGTACTTGTCTAATCTCCAAAATGGTCTTTTTTTAAATTTCAAATCTCTAATCCACTGTGGGGACTTTAAATATTTTTTAACGCAAATTCTACTACCAAGCCAAAAAGGATTATTTGTACTTTGTAAATTAATTTTATAGTAAAAATGCATTTGTTTAAAAACTGCAAACCGCATTTTTTTTTTAAAAGAATTTATTTTTTTTGGATTAGGGATTTCATCCAGATCTGAAATAATAATTAAATCTTCATCTTGAGCTTTTAAAATGCCTTTTGATATACAATTTCTTTGAAAATTTTCTCTTAAATATGGATTATCTCCATCTGGCATATCTTCTACGGGGATATAAATAATCTTATCTTTAAATTTTTGAAATTTATTTATGTCAAACCTAAGTTTTTTATCGTTATTTTGCCAAGTCTTATTTCCCTCTATAATTACAAAATAATCAACATAATCATTTAGGATATTAAATCTAATGTCTAATAATAAATCCTCATCCCAATATGAAAAACAGTCATAAATTTTTGTCATTTTTCTTTATTAATTTTCAAAACTCCAATAAAAGCCTCTTGTGGTATTTCTACTCTACCAAATTGTTTAGATCTGGCCTTTCCTTTTTTTTGTTTCTCCAATAATTTTCTTTTTCTATCTGTCGCTCCACCACCATGGATTTTAGTTAATACATCTTTCTTAAATCCCTTAATCGTTTCTCGCGCAATAATTTTACCCCCTATAGCTGCTTGGATTGGTATCATAAAATTATGTCTGGGAATTAAATCTTTAAGTTTCTCACATACTTCTCTGCCTGTTTTTTGAGCAAAATTTTTATGAATCATCATAGCTAAAGCATCAACTGGTTCACTGTTGACTAAAATTCCAAGTTTAACTAGATCACCTTCCCTATGATTAATAATTTCATAATCGAAACTAGCATATCCACTAGTCATAGATTTAATTCTATCATTAAAATCAAAGACAACCTCATTTAAAGGTAATTCATAATTTATTACTGCTCTATTCCCAGAATAAGAGAGGTTTGTTTGGATTCCTCTTTTATCCTGACATAATTTAATTAATGAACCCAAGTATGAGTCGGGAGTTATGATTGTGGCTTTTATCCAAGGCTCTTCAATTGACTTAATCAAAGTGGGATCTGGTAGTGAAGAAGGATTTTGGAGATCTAAACTTTTTCCATTATTCAAATTTACTTTATATACTACACCAGGAGTTGTTGTTAAAAGATTCACATCAAATTCTCTTTCTAATCTCTCAGTTATTATCTCCAAATGAAGTAAGCCTAGGAAACCACATCTAAAACCAAGACCTAAAGCTGATGAAGATTCTGGCTCAAAAGAAAAACTTGCATCGTTAAGTTGTAATTTAGCTAAACCATCTTTTAGTTTCTGATATTCTGAACTATCTACAGGAAATAAACCGCAAAACACAACAGGTTTGCTTGGTTTAAAACCAGGCAAAGGATCTACTATTGCTTTAGTAGCATCGCATATAGTATCACCTACTTTTGTTTCTGATAAAACTTTAATTCCAGTTGTAATGAAACCTATTTCACCAGTATTTAGTTCCTCTATATTTTTAGCTTTTGGGGTAAATACGCCAACTTTCTCAACTATATAATCTTGATTTGTAGAAAGCATTTTTATTTTCATATTTTTTCTTAGTCGACCATTTATAACTCTCACTAAAATTACAACACCAAGATAGGCATCATACCAGCTATCAACCAATAAACATTTTAAATTTTGATTTGTTTCTCCCTTTGGACCTGGAAGTTGATTTACAATTTGTTCTAAAATTTCACTTATGCCTTCTCCCGTTTTACCAGAGCAAGGAACTGCTTTGTCAGTATCAATACCAATTACATCCTCAATTTGTTTTTTTGTTCTTTCTAAATCTGATGCAGGTAAATCAATTTTATTAAGGACTGGAATAATTTCATGATCAATATCTAAAGCTTGATATACATTAGCCAATGTTTGAGCTTCAACTCCTTGAGTACTATCAACAATTAATATTGATCCCTCACAAGCATATAACGATCTGCTCACTTCATAGCTAAAATCGACATGACCAGGTGTATCAATAATATTTAATATATAATTTTTTCCATTATTTGCTTTATAATTTAACTTAACCGTTTGTGCTTTAATCGTTATTCCTCTCTCTCTTTCAATATCCATAGAATCTAGAACCTGCTCTCTCATTTCCCTATCTGTTAGGCCTCCACACTTATGTATAATTCTATCTGCTATCGTTGATTTTCCGTGATCAATATGTGCAATAATTGCAAAATTTCTGATATTATCAATAGTGCTCATCTGAGTATTAAGATCGAATTTTAGCACCAGTTTTATTTTCAACTGTCTTGATTATCAAGTTATTAATTTGTTCTAAATCATTCTCATTTAAAGTTTTTTCGGATGATTGTATTGTTACACTTATTGCAATTGATTTTTTATTTTCAGGAATATTATCTCCTTGATAAACATCAAAAACTGTAACATCTTTTATTAAGCTTTGGTCAATATTAGAAATAGGGTTTATTAGATCTTGAGCGCTCACATCTTTGTTTACTATAAAAGCAAAATCTCTCTCAGATTTTTGATAGTCAGAAAATGAAAATTTTGCTTTAATATCCTTGAGAGTTTTTTCTGGTAATTTTAAATTATCCATAAAAATCTCAAAACCAACTAAAGATTCTGTTTTCATATCAATCTGCTTCAAAATGTGAGGGTGTATTTCTCCAAAATATGCTGCTATTTGATCTTCTTTAGTATTTAAAAATAATCTTCCTGATTTGCCGGGATGGTAGTAATTAGGTGTTTTACTATCAATAAAAAATTTTTGTGACTCATAACCAGCCTCAACTAAGGTTTGGATTACATCCCTTTTCACATCAAACACATCTACGTTTCTATCTTTTTCTATCCAGGATAATCTTGATTTTTTCCCTGCTGACAAACCGCAAACTACTGTACTTTGTTCACCAGGATTGGAACCATTAAAAGTAGGACCTATTTCAAATATTGATAAATCGTTAAAACCTCTATCGAGATTTTTATTCATATACATGATTAAATTTGAAAATATCGAATTCCTCAAAACACCTAATTCTGAACTAATAGGATTAATAATCTTAATTTCTTTTTTTGTATCTCTAAAAAAGTCATTATAACGTCGATCTGTGAACGACCAAGTTATAGCCTCCAAATAACCTTTTGATGCAACTGATCTTTGTAAAAAATGAAATAATTTTTGATATTTATTTAAAGTAGATTTTTTTCTTTGTTTAATTGGTTCTATATACTTTATCTTTTCATAACCGCTTATTCTTACTAACTCCTCAACAATATCTACCTCCTGTAAAATATCTGGTCTCCATGAAGGGACGGTTAATTTAAATTTTTTCTTATCCTTCTTTACCCCGAAACCAAGATCCTCTAAAATTTTAATCATTTCTTTCAAAGAAATTTTAAAACCAGATATTTTTTCAAAAATATTTGGATCAAATATAATTTTCTTTGTTTTGTAAGGTTCTATTTTTTGAATATCTAATTTGCTAATTTCACCACCACAAATCTCTTTTATTAACTTTGCAGCCTTGTTCAAACCATCTTCAATTGATAACGGATCTATACCTCTTTCAAATCTATATTTTGCATCAGTATCAAGATTCAATTTTTTTGCTGTATTTCTTATTGATCCTGGTTCAAAATAAGCTGACTCAAGTAATACATTTTTTGTATCAAATTCTGTACCAGATCTTATACCACCAATAATTCCTCCGAGTCCTAAAACACCTCTATTATCCGTAATTACACACATGCCACTCTCCAATTTATAATTTTTATTATCAAGTGCTGTAAACTCCTCTCCAGACTGAGAATTTCGAACAATTATACCTTTTTCAATTTTATCAGCGTCATAAGCATGTAAAGGACGATTAATATCAAGCATAACATAATTTGTAATGTCAACTATTGCTGAGATAGGTTTTTGACCAATAGAAATTAATTTATCTTTAAGCCATTTAGGGCTTTCAGTATTTTTTACATTTGTTATCAAGCAGCTTCCAAACACAGTACATCCTTGTCTTTTTTCCTTATTAATTTTTACTTTTAAGGTATGTTTACTTTTTGAATGAATTTTTTTTTCTTGTAAATTTACTAACTTTCCAAAACCTGATGCAGCCAGATCTCTGGCTATTCCCCTTACACCAAGACAATCTGGTCTATTAGGTGTGATAGATAAATCAATAAGATTTGATTTTGATTTTGAAAAATAACTTTTACCAATATTTTTTCTGAATTCCTTAGTTAACTCAATAATCCCATCGCCTTCATTAGACAAATTTAATTCAGACTTTGAACAAAGCATTCCATAAGAGGTAACTCCTCTTATTTTTGCGACTACTAATTTTGTCTTGGTCTTGGGGATAATTGCACCTGGAGGAGCATATATAGTTAGCAATCCCTCTTTTGCATTTTCTGCACCACATACAACTTTTTTAATTTCATTTTTTCCGATATTTACATCACAAACTTTTAGTCGATCTGCATTTGGATGTTTTTCAGTTTTTATAATTTCGGCTACTTTGAATAACTCATTATCTGCAGAAAGACACTCTACACTTTCTACCTCTAGGCCTATTTTTGTAAGTTGTTCTAAAAGATTTTTTTCTTTCAGATCTGTCTTTAAATGATCTTTTAACCAGTCAAATGTTATTATCATCGACTAAGGCCTCTATAATTCGTAGGTACATCCAATGGATCAAATCCAAAATGATTCAACCATCTATAATCACAATCAAAAAAAGCTCTTAAGTCATTTATTCCATATTTAAGCATTGCGAGTCTATCAATTCCAATACCAAACGCGTATCCCTGAAACTTTTCTGGATCGACTTTAACATTTTTTAAAACATTTGGATGAACCATACCACACCCTAAAATCTCTAACCATTGATCACCTTTTCCTATTACGATTTTTCCATCTCTCATCTCATATCCAATATCAACTTCGGCCGATGGTTCTGTAAAAGGAAAATGGCTTGGTCTAAATCTCATCTTAATTTTATCTACCTCAAAAAACTCTTTGATAAAATAATTTAAGCATCCTTTTAAATGACCCATGTTTATATTCTTATCTATATGAAGTCCCTCAACTTGATGAAACATTGGTGAGTGAGTTTGGTCGCTATCTGATCTGTAAGTTCTTCCAGGTGCAATAATTTTAAATGGTGGCCTATCTTTCAACATAGTTCTTATTTGAACTGGAGAAGTATGTGTTCGCAATAGTTTCTGTTTTTTTTCATCTAGATAGAAAGTATCATGCATATCTCTAGCTGGATGATTTTCTGGTGTATTTAGCGCTGTAAAATTATTATATTCATTCTCGACGTCTGGCCCTTCTTCGACGCTAAAACCTATTTCAGAAAAAATTGAGGATATTTCATCGATCGTTTGTGAAACTGGATGAATTTTTCCTCGAACAAATGATCTTTCAGGTAACGTAATGTCAATTTTTTCTTTTTCTAATTTTTTATTAATCTCAGCACTTTCAACTTCATTTATTTTTAAACTTATTAAATTTTGCAATTCATCTTTTATAATGTTTAGGTCAGAAGCAAATTTTTTTCTTTCAGACTCTGTAATTGTTCCAATTTTTTTAAATTGAGTTGAAATTAATCCACTTTTACCAAATAAATCAGATTTGATTTGGTTAATTTCTGAAATATCTAAATTTCCCTTAAGCTTTGAAAGAAATTCACTTTTTATTTTTTTAAGATCTGACATTTTTACAGATTATTTCTTCAGGGAAATAAAACAATAGCGAAGATTAATTTAGAGCAGATTGAGCTTTTTGAACGATAGTTTTAAAGGCTTCTGGACTATCATACGCTATCTCAGCTAGAATTTTTCTATCAATTTTTATTCCACATTTATTTAATCCATTAATAAACTTAGAATATGTCAAACCTTCGGCTCTCACCCCAGCATTTATTCTTTGTATCCACAGTGACTTAAAATCTCTTTTTTTATTTCTACGATCTCTGTACGCATATTGCATAGCTTTTTCCATAGCTTGCTTTGCAACTCTGATAGTATTTTTTCTTCTACCCCATTGACCTTTAACGGCTTTTAAAACTTTTTTATGTTTTGCTCTACTTGTTACACCTCTTTTAACTCTTGCCATTTTAACCCCTTAAACTGTAAGGCATATACGACTTAACAATTTTACCATCTTGTTTCGACATAGTTGTGGTGCCTCTTAATTTTCTTATTTGTGAATTTGTTCGTTTTATCATGCCATGTCTTTTACCAGCTTGGGCCATTATAACTTTGCCTTTTGCCGATATTTTGAACCTTTTTTTTGCAGAGCTTTTTGTTTTTAGTTTTGGCATAATTTTGCGAGTTTATACAAAGAATGTTATTAATTTACAACTACTATTAAAGCTTATAAAGGTTGAATTACCATTATCATTTGCTTTCCATCAAATTTTGGGTGCAATTCTACCCTACCAATTTCTTTCATGTCCTCTTTGATTTTTGCCATTAACTCATTGCCTAAATGTGAATGTTGAAGTTCTCGGCCCTTAAACCTAATTGTGAATTTTACTTTATCTCCTTTAGCTATAAATTTTTTCGCATTTTTGACTTTAAAATCGTAATCATGAGTTTCCGTCACTGGTCTCATTTTAATTTCTTTTAAAGAAATAATTTTTTGTTTTTTTTTTGCAAGATTTGCTTTTTTTTGAGCATCGTATTTGTACTTGCCCATATCCATTATTTTACATACTGGGGGGTTTGCTGTTGGAGCTATTTCTATTAAATCTAAACCCTGCTCTTTCGCCATTGTTATAGCCTCATTTGTTCTTAAAATACCTAAATTTTCTCCATTATTATTTATAACTTGAACCTCTGGAGACGAAATTCTATTATTAGATCTAGGACCTCGATCTTTAGTTCTCCTCTGAAAATAATTTTGCTTAAAATCTGCCACTTAAATTGAAGACGCTTTATTTAAAGCAGAAAATGTTTTTAAAAATTTATTTAATTCCATATTTTCTTGTTTATTAGAGTCCAATCTTCTAATAGTTACGGAGTTACTGTCAACTTCTTTTTTACCACAAATTAATAAAATTGGGACTTTTGCAATGGAATGTTCTCTTATTTTATAGTTCAAATTATGATTTTTTAAATCAACTATCGAGCTCATCCCAGCTTCCTTTATTTTTTTGGAAACTTTAGTTGCATATTCCTCAAAGTCCTCTGAAATCGGAATTACCACTGTTTGCAGTGGAGATATCCAAAATGGAAACTTGCCAGCATAATTTTCTATTAAAATTCCAATAAATCTTTCAAGAGATCCAAACAAAGCTCTGTGTAACATCACTGGAACTTTTTTTGTTCCATCTTTGTCTACATAAGAAGCACCTAACCTTCCAGGTAAATTAAAATCAACTTGTAGGGTTCCACATTGCCAATCTCTTCCAATAGCATCCCTTAAAACAAATTCAATTTTAGGTCCATAAAATGCACCCTCACCCTTATTAATGGTATATTCTAATTTAGTCGCTTTGACTGCCTCTAATAAAGCTGCCTCTGCTTTATCCCACACACTATCATCTCCGACTCTCAGCTCTGGTCTATCAGAATATTTGAGAACAACATCTTCAAAACCGAGATCTTTATAAATTTCTAAGATAAGATTAGTTACTATTAAACATTCTTTTGTTATTTGATCTTCAGTACAAAATATATGAGCATCATCTTGTGTAAACGCTCTTACTCTCAATAGACCATGAAGCGCGCCTGAAGGCTCATAACGATGTACCTTTCCAAACTCAGACATTTTTAATGGCAAATCTTTATAGCTTTTGAGACCTTGATTAAAGACCTCTACACAACCTGGACAATTCATAGGTTTAATAGCAAATATCTTTTCATCTGGAGTAGTTGATGTATACATATTTGCTCCAAATTTTTCCCAATGGCCAGATTTTTCCCACAGACTTCTATCTAATACCTCTGGAGTATTTATCTCTTTATATCCAGCAATATCTTGTTTCATTTTCATATAATTAATTAATTTTTGAAATAACGCCCAACCCTTCTCATGCCAGAAAACAGATCCTGGACTTTCTTCTCTAAAATGAAATAAATCCATTTCTTTGCCAAGTTTCCTATGATCTCTTTTTTCCGCTTCCTCAATTCTTTTTAAATAATCATCTAAATCTTTTTGAGACGCCCAACCAGTTCCGTAAATTCTTTGTAACATCTCGTTTTTTGAGTCTCCCCGCCAATATGCTCCTGCAACTTTTGTAAGCTTAAATGCTTTACCAATTTTTCCAGACGAAACTAAGTGTGGACCTCTACACAAGTCATGCCAAGTATCACCATGATGATAAACAGTTAGCTCTTCACTCTCTGGAATACTCTCTATAATTTCAGCTTTATATTTTTCACCAATTTTTTTGAAATGGCTTATTGCTTTATCTCTTTTCCAAACCTCTCTTTTTGTTTTTACATCTTTGTCAATTATTTCTGACATTTTTTTTTCTATTTTTTCTAGATCTTCCTCTGTAAAAGGTTCTTTTCGAGCAAAATCATAGTAAAAACCATTTTCAATTACTGGTCCTATAGTTACTTGTGTACCAGGGTATAGTTCTTGAACAGCCATTGCCATAATGTGAGCCGTATCGTGTCTTATAACTTCAAGACCCTCTGGATCTTTTGCAGTTAAAATTTTTACTGAACAATCTTTTTTAATTGAAAAATACAAATCTTTTAACTCA
>CACJPX010000009.1:0-13830 GCA_902595405.1 uncultured Pelagibacteraceae bacterium | reverse complement strand
AGACAAAATATTATCCATGATAACAGATAAAACTCGTTTGTTAATTTTGATAAATCCTAATAATCCAACAGGGAGCTTTGTTGAGAAAAAAGACGTAGATGTTTTAGCTGATGGTCTGAAAAAGCACCCTCATGTAACAATATTAAGCGATGAAATTTATAGCAGACAAATTTTTGATGGAAAAGAAATGCCAACATTTTTTAATTATCCTGAGTTGAGAGAAAGATTAATTGTATTAGAGGGATGGAGCAAAGCTTACTCAATGACTGGGTGGAGACTTGGTTGGAGTTTTTGGCCAGAGCATTTAGTTGAACATGTTAATAAATTATTAATTAATAGTGTTTCATGTGTTAATGCTGCAGCTCAATTTGCTGGTATTGCTGCTTTAGATGGACCAGATGATTCAATTGATGCGATGATGGAAAAATTTACTCAAAGAAGAGATTTAATTTATAAAGGGTTAAATGATTTACCAGGTGTAGAATGCAGTTTACCTGGAGGGGCTTTTTACGCATTTCCTAAAGTAATCGGTACAGGTATGAATGGTGCAGAGTTTGCAAGAAAGGCTATGCATGAAGCGGGAGTAGCAATAGTTCCTGGATCAGCTTTTGGTGAAACTTGCCAAAATTATGTTAGATTTAGTTTTGCTGCATCAAGAGATAATATTTCACAAGCATTAGAAAATATAAAGAAAATGCTATCTAAATAAGGTATATTTTTTTAGCATTATTTATTAATATCACTTCTTATGAATGATCAAGTACAAGCTGAGCTAAAAAAAATTTTTAATGGAAGATTTTCAACTTCTGTATCTACGAGAACAAATTATGCCAGAGGTGAAGACACTTATGATCCAATTTTATCAAAAGCTGTAGTATTCCCGGAAACTAACCAAGAGGTTTCACAAATATTAAGATTATGTAATGAGCATAAAATTCCTGTGGTGCCATTTGGTACAGGTACCTCTTTAGAGGGTAATGTGGTTGGTAATGAAAAAGGAATAACTATAAGCCTTGAAAAAATGAATAAAATTTTAAGTGTTAATGCTGGGGACTTTGATTGTAGGGTTCAAGCCTGTGTTACAAAAGAACAATTAAATGAATATCTTAGAGAGGACGGTGTCTTTTTTCCTATTGATCCAGGTGCTAATGCAGCGATCGGAGGTATGGCTTCCACATCGGCTTCAGGAACAATGGCGGTTAAATATGGCACTATGAAAACTGTAATTACTGGTCTGACTGTTGTTTTGCCTAATGGAGATATTATTAACACAGGAGGAAGAACGAAAAAAACCTCAGCGGGTTATAATCTAACTAATTTATTTATTGGTTCTGAAGGAACTTTAGGAGTTATAACTGAAGTTCAATTAAGACTTTCTCCCATACCAGAGAGTATAATGTCAGCTGTCTGTCACTTCCCAACTTTAGAAAAAGCAGTTCAAACTGCGCAACAAGTTATTCAATATGGTGTTCCAATTGCAAG
This sequence comes from uncultured Pelagibacteraceae bacterium, assembly GCA_902595405.1. Taxonomy (GTDB): domain Bacteria; phylum Pseudomonadota; class Alphaproteobacteria; order Pelagibacterales; family Pelagibacteraceae; genus Pelagibacter. Next base: position 12,348 of record CACJPX010000009.1, on the reverse strand, counting down.
AATTGAAATGTTAAATAAAGATCAAATGGGTATAAGTATAAATTACTCAAAATTAAAAGATATTGAGGAGACGCCCACATTATTTTTTGAATTTCATGGGTCAGAATTATCTAATAATGAAAATATTAAAATAGTTGAGGAAATATCTAAAGATAATAATGGAAGTTCTTTTAAATGGGCAAAAGATTTAGAGGAAAGAAATAAACTCTGGCAAGCAAGATGGGACGTCTATTATTCTGTAAAAGCCTTGATAAATAATGGAAGAGTTTATTCAACAGATGTGTGTTTACCTATTTCAAATATAACAGAGTGTGTAAATTATGCAGAGGAACAAGCAAAAAAATTTGGACTTAGAGCTCCAATGGTGGGCCATCTAGGAGATGGAAATTTTCATGTATTATTACCTTTTGATCCTGAAAAAAAGGAAATGTATAAAAAAATAAGAGAATTTAATGATTTATTAATAAAAAAGGCCTTAGAGCTTAAAGGAACGATTACAGGAGAACATGGTGTAGGCCTTCATAAAAAAGAATATCTTTTAAAGGAGCATGGAGACAATATTCCTGTTATGAAATTAATTAAAAGAAGTATTGATCAAAACAATATAATGAATCCAGGCAAGATATTTGATCTTAATTAACAAAAAAATATTTTATGAAAAAAATTTTGATTACAAGAAAATTAATCAAAGAAAGTGAAGATAAAGCTTCAAAAACATTTGACCCAATATTCAATTCTAATGATGAGTTATACTCACAATCAAAAGTCATAGAGATGAGCCAAGGTTGTGACGGTATACTATCCTCTTTAACCGATAAGATGGATAAAGAGACTATTGATAAGTTACCAGATACAATAAAGATTATTTCAAACTTTGCAGTTGGTTTCGGAAATATAGATTTGGAAGCAGCAAAAAAAAGAGGAATTACAGTTACTAATACACCTGAAGTTTTATCAGACGCAACAGCTGAGATTGGTATTCTTTTAATATTAGGAGCTTGTAGAAGAGCTTCAGAAGGAATCGAGTCTGCGAGAGAGGGTGGATGGAAATGGTCTGCAGACTATCTGATTGGTAAACAATTAACCGGAACAAGACTTGGAGTTTTAGGAATGGGCAGAATTGGACAGAAAATTGCAAGGATTGCAAAATCATTAGGAATGATTATTCACTATCATAACCGATCAAAACTGAGCGAGGAAAAAGAGCAAGGTGCCATTTATCATGACAATTTGAAAAGTCTTTTTTCAGTGTCTGATGTTTTATCTATTTGTTGTCCAGCAACAAAAGAAACTGAAAATATGATAAACAAAGAGACAGTTGAGTATTTCCCTAAAGGAGCAGTAATCACTAATGTAGCAAGAGGTGATATAGTTGATGATGATGCATTGATAGATGCACTTAATAGACGAAAAATTTATGCTGCAGGACTTGATGTTTACAAGAATGAGCCAAATTTAAATCCAGGATACTTAAAGATCAAATCAGCTTTTATTTTACCCCACTTAGGCAGTGCAACTAAAGACACTAGAATTGCTATGGCAAACCTTGCGATAGATAATATTGACGAGTTCTTCAAGACAGGAAATTGCACTAATAAAGTAAATTAATTCTACTTCAGATTGAAATTAATTTAAATTCTGCGACATCTACCCCATTTTTTGGAAAGACTCTAAATTGAATCTGTGCTTAAATTGATCGAGTTAATTAACTTTAATAGGAGTAATAATGACAAAAGAAAATAAATCATTGAAGGTGAAAACATCTTCAAGACGTAAGTTCTTTAAAACTGCTGCTAAAGCTGGTGCTGTAGCTGCAGCTGCGGTTGCAATGCCAAACATAGCAACTGCTGGCGGTCATAAAACTTTAAAGATGCAAGCTGCATGGCCAAGTGGAGCAAACATCTTTTTTGAAATGGCCGGAGACTACTGCAAAATGGTAGATGAGATGTCTGGAGGAACACTTAAGATTGATCTTCAACCAGTTGGAGCAGTCGTAAAGACTTCAGAAATCGGACAAGCAGTAAGTTCTGGTGTAGTAGATATGGGTCACTGGGTGACTGCATATTGGTATGGTAAAAATCCAGCTGCATCATTATTTGGAACTGGTCCTTCATACGGTATGTCATCTCAAGAAGTTATGGGATGGATGGAGTATGGCGGAGGAAGAAAACTGTATGATGAAACTCTTGCAAAAGTAGGTTTCGATTACATTGGTTTTTTCCATATGCCTATGCCAGCACAGCCTTTTGGTTGGTTCAAAAAGAACGTAACAAAAGTATCTGATGTTAAAGGTATGAAGTACAGAACAGTTGGTCTAGCGACTAACGTTTTGACTGCAATGGGAATGGTAGTTAGACAATTACCAGGTGGTGAAATTCAGCCAGCTATGAAAACTGGTTTGATTGAAGCTGCTGAGTTTAACAACCCAACTTCAGACTCTCAATTTGGTATGCAAGATGTTTCTAAGCACTATCACTTAGGAAGTTTCCACCAATCACAAGAGATGTTTGAGATTCCAGTTAACAAAAAAACATATAATAGTTTATCACCTGCGCACCAAGCGATATTGAAAAATGCTGCTTATGCTGCAAACAGTGATAACTACTTTAAAGCTTTAGTAAGATACTCAGCTGACTTAGCTAAGTTGATGAATGAGCATAAAGTAAATGTTTACCAAACTTCAGATGAGATTTTGGCTCAACAATTAAAAGGTTGGGACAAAGTAATTGGTGACTTTAATAAGAAAGATCCTTTCTTTAAGAAAGTTGTTGATTCTCAAAAATCTTATGCGAAGAGAGTAATGAAGTACTTGCTGATGAATCAGCCTAATTACAAACTTGCATATGAAAATGAGTTTGGTCCAATTGCAAAAGTTAAGATATAATTAACTTTTACAAATTTTAAGGAGGGGGCTTCGGCCCCCTTTTTATTTGATTAATTCAGAACAATTCAATAAGAGTCTATATCTATGATGAGATCTTACATAAAATTCGCTGATCGTTTGAGTGTCTCAATGGGTAAAGCATTCTCGTGGTGTATAGTAATTTTGATGGGCGGAACATGCTATGAAGTTTTTATGGCGTATGCTTTGAATGCCCCAACCTTATGGAATTTCGATTTTAGTCTTCAGATGTATGGTGCAATTTTTATGATGGCAGGAGCTTATACTTTATGTACTGAAGCACATGTCAGAGGAGATGTTATATACAGATTATTTTCTCAGAGAACGCAAGCTTGGATAGATGTTGTTTTATATTTTATTTTCTTCTTCCCTGGCGTTATTGCTTTAGCTTTTTATGGTTACGAATATGCAGCCCTAGCATGGAAAATTAAAGAAACAAGTTGGAATAGTCCTGCACAAATTCAAATTTATATGGCAAAATCATTAATACCATTATCTGGAACACTTTTAACACTCCAAGGAATTGGTGAAGTATTTAGATGTATCATCTGTATTCAAACAGGTAGTTGGCCTGAAAGAGGAACAGAGCGTGATGCTGAGGAAACTGAAAAGGTATTAATGAGAACTTCACAACAAGGAAACAAAGAAGATGTTATTTAGTTTAACAAATCCAGAAGTAGCGATTATGATGATGGGGATATTTCTATTTGCCGTCTTATTAGGTTTTCCTATTGCGTTCACTCTAATGGCAATGGGTTTAGGTTTTGGATACTACGCTTATTTTGATCCAACCAAGATGGAACATTTATTTGATAACAGGATATTTCAACTCTTTGTTCAAAATACTTATACTGTAATGGATAACAATGTGTTGACCGCTGTCCCCCTCTTTTTATTTATGGGATATTTAGTTGAAAGAGCTGGAATTGTTGCAAAATTATTTTTTGCAATAAGATTAGCATCTCACAAACTTCCAGCTTCAATGGCAGTTGCTGCATTGATTACTTGTGCACTATTTTCAACCGCAACAGGTATCATAGGAGCAGTAGTAACGTTAATGGGTCTTCTTGCTTGGCCAGCGATGATTAAAGCTGGTTATGATAAAAAATTTGCATCTGGAATTATTTGTTCAGGTGGTTGCTTAGGAATTTTAATTCCACCTAGCATTATGTTGATTGTCTATTCTGTTATTGCTCAATTGTCGCCTTTACGATTATTTGCAGCTGCAATTTTCCCAGGATTAATGTTAGCAGGACTTTACATTGGTTATGCAATATTTAGGGCTTGGATGAATCCTTCGATAGCTCCAAAACCTGCAGCAGAAGAGATACCTCCTACTGCGGTAATTATGAAAGAGGTTTTGGTTTCTTTCTTACCATTATTTTCTTTAATAATCCTAGTTTTAGGAACAATACTTGCAGGTATAGCAACTCCGGCAGAGGCAGCCGCTGTTGGTGCATTTGGTTCATTAGTGCTGTCATATTTTTATAAAACCCTTAAATGGAAAAATTTTAAAGAGTCAGTTTTTCTAACAGCAAAAACAACGGCTATGATCATGTGGTTATTTATTGGATCTTGGACTTTTGCCTCAGTATTTTCATACTTAGGTGGCCATGAAGTTTTTGAGCATTTTTTTAAATCTTTAAATTTACAACCTTGGCAGTTTTTAGTTATTACCCAATTAATTATATTTTTATTAGGCTGGCCTTTAGAATGGACCGAGATATTAATCATATTTGTACCAATTTTTTTACCATTGGTTGAATTTTTTGGTGTTAATCCATATTTTTTTGCAATGCTAATCGCTTTAAATTTACAAACCTCATTTTTGACACCTCCCATGGCAATGTCAGCATATTATTTGAAAGGAGTTCAGTCAAAGAATGTTGAACTTATGCAAATTTTTGGAGGAATAATGCCTTTCTTAGGAATTGTAATTTTAGCGATGGTTCTAATGTATTTATTCCCAGGAATAGCACTTTGGTTACCAGAGACATTATTTGCAAATTAATTTTGAATGACAGATATATTTTCTTTAAGTCTCGAGGAACTAGCAAAAAAAATTAAAGATGCTCAACTTACATCAGTCGAAGTCTGTGAAAAATATATTGAAAGAATAAATAAGTTTGAAAAAGATGTAAAAGCTTGGGCACATTTTGATAAAAAAGTTTTATTAGAAAAAGCAACTGAGGCTGATGATCATAGAAGATCAGGAAAACCAGTAGGACCGCTGCATGGAGTACCTATAGCAGTGAAAGATATCATAGGAACAGTTGATATGCCCACTGAATGTGGAACTGTAATTAGAAAGGGAAAATCGTATTCTCAAAATGCTGAAATAATTGACTTGCTTCACGCATCAGGAGCAATTGTTATGGGTAAAACAGCAACCTCAGAACTTGCCTACTTAGGACCTCCAGCTACAACTAATCCTCACGATAAAGATAGAACACCGGGGGGTTCATCTAGTGGATCAGCAGCCACGGTTGCTTCTTTTATGGCACCAGCTTCTATTGGCTCTCAAACAGGAGGATCTGTAATAAGACCAGCGTCTTATTGTGGTGTAGTTGGTTATAAACCAAGCTATGGACTAATTTCAAGAAACGGAGTTCTAAGAACCTCATACAGCTTAGATCAAATTGGAATGTTTGGTCGTAAAGTTGAAGATGTAGCTATGTTAGCAAAGGTATTGATAAAGAAAGATAAATATGATCCTGCTACGATTCATTACTCTACAGAAAATATTTTAACTGAAACTAAGAAAGGTCCAATTTTTGAGCCTAAGTTTATTTTTTATAAAACTGATCATTGGAAAATAATTGATAAAAAATCACGAGAGTCTTTTGAATATTTTATTAAATCTTTTAAAAAAAATATTGAGATATTTGATACTCCCTCATATTTTAAGGATATACACAAATATCACCAAATTATTCATGAAACAGACTTAGCAAATAATTTTTCTATTTATTTTCAAAAATTTAAAAAGAAACTTTCAAAGTATATGCAGGATGCTATTTCAAATGGAAATAAGTACACCGCAAAAGAATACGCCGAGGCAATTGATTTTATGAAAAGAAGTTATGAGTCTTATGAAGAAGTATTTGAAGACTATCATGGAGTATTATCGCCATCTAGCCCAGGTGTTGCACCTAAAGGATTAAAGAGTACTGGAACAGCAGAATTTAACAAAGTCTGGTCTTATCTAGGTACCCCTTGCATATCACTGCCTTTACTTGAGGGTGAAAATAATCTACCATTAGGAGTTCAATTAATTGGCAACAAATATGATGATCATAGATTTTTAGGTGTTGCCAATTGGCTTGAAAAGGAGTGTCAGGATTAATTGTATGAATAAAATAACAACAATAATAGGTTTGTCATTTGCTGTTTTCTTTTTAATTGGTCTAGCGACTACTCTTACTAGATCAATGATGATTGGTTTTTTGGATGTGATACCGGTCTATTTGTTAATGGGTGCTGCCATCATAATGATGATTTACGAAGCCTTTTTTGATAAAAGTTAATCTATCGTAAATTGAATAATTCGAAAAAAAATTTTTTTTCATTTTCCTTATTATTTATTCAGCCGATTTTTATGGCCAGTAATCTTGTTGTAGCTAGAGGTGGCGTCGAGTTTGTACCTCCAATATCATTAGCTTTTTGGAGATGGACACTAGTTTTTTTGATATTATTACCATTCACATACATAACATTAAAAAAAAATTTTAAGATTATTAAAAAGGAATATAAAAAATTATTTTTTTTAGGTTTAATTGGATGTGGAGTATGTGGAGCTTTTCCATTTTTAGCAGGTGAGACAACAACTGTAACAAATATGGGAATTATTTATACATCTTCGCCTGTGTTCATAATTTTGATTTCATACTTTTTTTTTCATGAAAAAATAAATGTTACAAAAATAATTGGATTAATCGCATGTTTAATAGGAGTCTTTACAATTATTATAAAAGGAGATTTAAATTTATTAATTAATTTACAATTTACAATTGGTGATTTATGGATGTTGGCTGCCGCTATCGGATGGGCATTATATTCAATTTATTTGTTTTACTGGAATTCAGAATTAAAAATTTTTGAAAGATTTACCTTAATATCATTTTTTGGAGCCTTAAGTTTATTGCCATTCTATATAGGTGAGGAAATATTTTATAAACAGACAGTTTTTTTACCTGAATTTTATTTTTGGGTAATTTTTGCTGCTATCTCTCCGGGAATTATTGCTTTTACACTTTACACTGTAGCTCAAAAAAAGTTAGGTGCGTCCTTGACGGGGTTCACTATTTATGTTTTCACAGTCTATGGAGCAATTTATGGTTATTTTTTATTTGATGAAAAATTTGAAAATTATCATTTCATTGGAACAATCCTGGTGTTTTTTGGCATATACTTAGCAAAGAAAAAAAATGTTAAAAAAGTCTAGGAATATTTTGTTGTTGTTTTTTCAAATAATTATTTTTGTCTATTTTTTAATCTTGGTTTTTTTATATTTTTATCAGAGAAATTTATTATATCATCCAAACGAAAATAATTATTCTAGTGATCGAATATCAGTTCCTATTGAAAAAGTAAAAATTAAGACAGAGGATAATATTGAATTATTAGGCTGGTTTCATGAAAAAGACTTAGAAAAATATAAAACGGTTTTATTTTTTCATGGAAATGCTGGTTCCCTTGAAAATAGAATTCATAAATTAAACCATTTCCATAAAATGGATGTTAATTTTTTAATAATTGCCTGGAGAGGGTTTAGTGGTAATAAAGGTAAACCATCTGAGGAAGGTCTTTATAAAGATGGAAGAAGTGCAATTAATTGGTTAGTTAGAAAAGGTGTAAAAGAGGAAAATATTGTTATTTATGGTGAGTCATTAGGAACTGGTGTTGCAACTCACTTGTCACAAAACAAAAATTTCGCTGGCGTTGTACTGGAAACTCCTTTTACTTCTATGATAGATGCAGCCAAAACGTTTTATCCATATGTGCCTGTAAGTTTGTTATTGAAAGATAAATTTGATAATAAAAGCAAAATTAAGAATATAAATGTCCCAATTTTAATAATGCATGGTGAGGCTGATCAAATAGTGCCATTTTTTATGGGAAAAAAAATGTATGAAAAAGCTAATGAACCAAAATATTCTTATTTCACAAAACATGACAATCATATGATGGAGTATGATGAAAACCTTGTCAAAGCCCTTAACTTATTTTTAAAAAGTTTAAATTAAGCCACAATCTTAACAAATATACTTCAAGAATTTAATTTAATAAAAAGATAATGAGAAGATTATCTGCTTTGTTTATTGCATTCTTTGTTTTTACTACCAACGTTAATTCACAAGATAAATTTTTTCAACCAGACGATTTATTTTATATAGATCATATGGATTCACATAACAAAGAATTTAGCTTATATTTTAAAGGTAGAGAAAAATCTATTTTAGCAAGAGGCGAAAATGAAAATTATATAAATGATTATCCAAAAGATCTTTATATTTATAATTATTTAACAAAGTCCTCTTCACCTCTAATTTCTTATGAGTGGTTTCCTTCGCAAGCTAAATATCTTTTACAAGAATATAATTTTCCAGTGTTTCCAGATGATTTTGCATATTATTTATTAAAAGATGACAAAACATTAGTAATGATTAGTGCTGTGAAAAGTTTAAATGCTAATTTTAAATATGATATCGCCAGTAAAAGACTAGAACTTTATCCTACCACCGGTAAATTCGACTTTATAATCTCCTCGTTTTCTAAAGATTGCGGTCATTATAAATTTGATGATAATTATAAATGTAATATCTACAAACCTTTGATCTCTAGCAATTTAATCAATTAATTTGAGTAAAAGCCTCGGCAAATTTTTCTGCTTCGAACAATTGTAAGTCGTCTTCTTTTTCACCCAAACCTAGTGCAATAATTGGAATTTCATATTTTTTTGCTAGCGCTAACAAAATTCCTCCTTTGGCTGTACCATCTAATTTTGTCATCACGATACCTGTTATTGGGATGATTTTATTAAATTCTTCGACTTGATTTAATACATTTTGTCCTGAGGTTGCATCTAAAATTAAGACAACATTATGAGGTGCATTGGGATCTATTTTTTTTGTGACATTCGCTATCTTTTTATATTCCTCCATTAAATTTTTTTTATTTTGGAGTCTTCCCGCAGTATCTATCAAAACTTGATCAAAATTATTTTTAATAGCTTCATCCACTGCCTTAAAAGCAACTGAGGCGGGGTCAGCTCCTTGAGATGATTTTACTATTTGAACATCTACTTTACTTGCCCAATCTTCTAGTTGTTCAATTGCAGCGGCACGAAATGTATCTGAAGCTGCAAATATGACTTTACTGCCGTTCTTCCTTAATATCTTTCCTATTTTACCAATAGTTGTTGTTTTCCCAACGCCGTTTACCCCAGAAATTAATGTTGCATTAAGCTTTTCTTTTTTCTCGAAAAAGGATTTATTTTCTAAAGGTTTCATCAAAGAAATTATGTATTCTTTTAAAATAGAGTTTATCTCTCTAGACAGTTCTTTATTTGGATCAATTTTTTTTCTAGAAATTATTTCTTTTATTTCAGAGGCAGCTTCAACCCCCACATCTGATTGAATTAAAAATTCCTCAATTTTATTTAAATTTTCGTCATTAATTTCTTTTTTGACAATTATTTCTTTAAGTCCTGATGTAAACGCTGATGCACTTTTCTTAAATCCGATTTTAAATTTATCAAAGATTCCCATTACAATTTTATATTTATTTCTTTAATATTTGAAACAGGTCCTTTCATATGAATTGAATCATTTTCATCTATAGAAATTGATAATTTTCCAGTTGCAAACTCTATGTCAGTTTTATTTTCTGTAAGATTATTTAATTTACCTGCATATGCTGTAGCACACGCTGCAGTTCCGCAAGCTTTAGTAAGACCAGCTCCTCTTTCCCAAACTTTTACTTTGATCAAATTTTTATTAAAAATTTGCGCAATTGATACGTTACATTTCTCAGGGAAGATTTTGTGATTTTCTATTTCGGGGCCAATTTTCTCTATATTGAAATCCTCAATCCTTTTAACAAAAAAAACAATATGTGGGTTACCCACATTAATTGCAGTGCCACCTAAGTGCTCATTATTATTTGTATCAATAATTTTGATATTTAAGTTTTTTGTATCCATTTCTTTTGATAAAGGTATTTCATCCCATTTTAACTTTGCTTTCCCAATTTCTGTTGTAACAATTTTTTTTTCTAAAATTTCAGATTTTAATTTTCCTGATAGCGTATTTAAAATTATTGACTTGTTATTTTTTTCATTTGAAATCAAATTTGCAACACATCTAGTTCCATTTCCACATGCTCCAGACTCTCCTCCATCTGAATTAAAAAATTTTAAATTTGCATCTGCAGAACTATCTGGCTCAATAAATATTAGTTGATCACAGCCAATAAAATTTCTGTCACAAATTTTTACTATCTGATCTTTAGTCAAATTGGTAATTTTTTCTCTATTATCGATTATCACAAAATCATTACCCAATCCGTCCATTTTAAAAGCTTTGATGTCCATATATAGTTATTTAACTTATTTATTGACTTTTTGAACCTCTATTATAGTTTGTGGCAGTTTCCGCAAAAACATTAAATTTGCGGTGTCTTTGGAAACAAAGAGATCGACACTAGTCAGCGAGGGTTCGCCCACTAGTGCGATTACTGCTGTGTGTAATAAATATGTTTGAAAATTTAACAAATAAATTTGAGGAAGTTTTTTCCTCTCTAAAAAAAGCCCCATCACTTGATGAAAATCAGGTTGATGAGGGATTGAGAGGAATAAGACAAGCTTTATTAGAAGCTGATGTGTCTCTTGAAGTTGCTAAAGATTTTATTGAAAAGGTTAAACCAAAAGCATTAGGTCAAGAAATTATTAGATCAACATCACCTGGTGATATGGTGGTAAAAATTGTTTATGATGAATTAGTTAATCTTTTAGGTGAAAAAAATAATGATGTAAATTTAAATGCAGTTCCACCAGTGCCAATGATGCTGGTCGGGCTACAAGGTTCTGGTAAAACAACAACAACTGCTAAACTTGCGAGATTTTTAGAGAATACAAAAAAAAAGAAAGTAATGATGGTCAGTTTAGATATTTACAGACCAGCCGCTCAAGAGCAGTTAAAATCTTTAGGTGAACAAAATAATATATTAACTCTTCCAATAATTGAAGGTCAACAACCCAGTGATATTTGTCAAAGAGCAATTAGTGCAGCAAACTTGAATGGCGCAGATATTATCTTATTCGATACTGCTGGTAGAACACAAATAGATTTGCAGATGATGAGTGAAATTAAACAAATTGAAAATACCATTAAACCTGCGGAGACGTTTTTAGTTGCTGACTCTCTCACTGGACAGGTAGCTGCATCAGTAGCAAAAGAATTTAATAATACAGTAAATTTATCTGGAATTATTTTAACAAGGGCAGATGGTGATGCAAGAGGCGGGGCTGCTGTAAGTATGAAATTTGTTTCACAGGTTCCAATTAAATTTTTAGGTATTGGGGAAAAGATCGAAAATCTTGAAGTTTTTCACCCAGATAGAATTGCAAATAGAATTCTTGGGATGGGAGATATTGTTTCTCTTGTTGAAAAAGCAGCCCAAGATCTTGGGGAAGAAAATATTAAAAAAACAGAGGAAAATTTAAAAAAAGGGCAATTCTCAATGCAAGATTATTTAACTCAACTGAGACAAATGAAAAAAATGGGAGGGATTGAAGGCATCATGTCTTTCATGCCAGGAGTTTCAAAAGTTAAATCTCAAATGGATGCAGCGGGTATTGATGAGAGTGTTATTACAAAAAATGAGGCTATAATTTTATCAATGACTAAAAAAGAGAGAGAGAACCCAAAAATAATTGATGGTTCTAGAAAAAAAAGAATTGCTAATGGCTCAGGAACTGATCCAGCCACTATCAATAAATTGTTGAAACAATTTAAAATGATGTCTGAAATGATGAAGAAGATGTCAAAAGGAAATCTGAAAGGTATGTCTGATAAAGGAATACCTCCAGAATTATTTAATCAATTAAAATAAAAAGGAGTGTAAATGTTAAAATTAAGATTATCTAGAGGTGGCACAAAAAAGAGGCCTGTTTATAAGGTTGTTGTAGCCGACAGTCGATTTGCTAGAGATGGTAGATTTATAGAGAAAGTAGGTTTTTTTAATCCATTGTTACCAAAAGAAAAAAAAGAAAGAATTGGATTAGAGGCTGAGAGAATAAAGTATTGGTTGGGTCAAGGTGCACAACCTACAACAAGAGTAGCTAGAATTTTAGGTGAGAATGAGTTGATGCCTATGCCTGCTAATGGAAATAACCCACAAAAAGCAATTCCAAAAAAAGATAAAAAAAAAGAAGGTTCGGAAGA
>CACJPX010000008.1:0-14764 GCA_902595405.1 uncultured Pelagibacteraceae bacterium | reverse complement strand
TCTCTAAAAATTCTTTAAGATTACAAGTCTTTGGCTTACCATCTACAATTGCAAGAGTATTAAACCCAAATGAACTTTCTATTTGAGTGTTCTTGTATAATTGTCTTTTAACAGTCTCTGGTTCAACGCCTGTTCTTAAATCTATCGAGACTCTTATACCTTCTCTGTTGGACTCATCTCGTATATCTCTAATACCCTCTATTTTCTTTTCTCTAACTAATTGTGCTATTCTCTCATTCAAAACAGATTTATTAACTTGATAAGGAATAGAATTTATAACTAATCTATCTCTACCATTTTTAAGAGTTTCGTTTGATATTTCACCTCTAATTTTAAAAGAGCCTCTACCTTTGTTATAACCCTGCTTAATAATATCTTTACCAATAATTACACCACCTGTAGGAAAATCAGGTCCAGGTATGTGCTTCATTAAATCTTTAATCTTTATATCTTTGTTATCAATTAAAGCTAATGTACCATTAATAATCTCTCCTAAATTATGAGGCGGAATACTTGTCGCCATACCAACAGCAATACCCCCAGCTCCATTTACTAATAAATTTGGAAATTGCGCAGGTAATACAGATGGCTCTTTTTCTGTTTCATCATAATTACTTTTAAAATCAATTGTATTTTTTTCAATATCATCAATTAAAAATTGTGAGACTTTTGATAATCTCGTTTCTGTGTATCTCATAGCGGCTGCTGGATCACCATCTATAGATCCAAAATTTCCTTGACCATCGACGAGAGGTAAGCTCATTGAAAAATCTTGGACCATACGAACTAGAGCGTCATAAACTGATTGATCACCATGCGGATGATATTTACCAATTACATCTCCAACAATTCTTGCAGATTTTCTAAATTGTTTCGACCAATCATAACCACCCTTATACATTGCATATAATATTCTTCTATGTACAGGTTTTAAGCCATCTCTAACATCTGGTAGGGCTCTACTAACAATGACACTCATTGCATACGATAGATAAGATGAACTCATCTCATCATGCATTGAAATTAGTTTTATGTTTTTATCTTTAGAAACTTCGTTTTTTTCCATAATGATTAGAATGGAATATCGTCGTCCATATCATTTTGTACTTGAGATAAATCCTCAGTATTATTTGATGCTTGCGAATTGTCATTAGCTATACCACCACCTGAATTTCCACCTCCAAGCATAGTTAGAGATGAATTATAACCTTGTATAACTACTTCGGTTGAATATTTGTCTTGTCCTGATTGTTCATCCTTCCATTTTCTTGTTGAAATTTGACCTTCAACATAAACTTGAGCACCTTTTTTGAGATATTGTTGAACAACATTTACTAAACCCTCATTAAATACAACTATACGGTGCCATTCAGTTTTTTCTTTTTTTTCACCTGTATTTTTATCTTTCCATGATTGACTTGTTGCAAGACTTAATCTTGCAACGCTTTTTCCATTAACCATTTGCTTGATTTCAGGATCTGCGCCTAAACGACCAATTAAAAGTACTTTATTTAAACTTCCAGCCATAATATTTTAATATTTATTTTATTAGTTAATTAATTTATATCACAATTTTACTCTGAATATTAATTTTATTAGGCCAAAGCAACAAAAATTATGATTAAAAAGATAGTTATAAAGGGTGCAAAAGAACATAATTTAAAAAATATATCTTTAGAAATTCCAAAGGATAAATTTATTGTAATTACCGGACTATCTGGGTCAGGAAAATCTTCATTAGCTTTTGATACAATTTATGCAGAAGGGCAAAGAAGATATGTCGAAAGTTTATCCGCGTATGCGAGACAATTTTTAGATAAAATGAAAAAGCCAAATGTAGATCTTATAGAGGGATTAAGTCCCGCGATATCAATAGAGCAAAAAAATACATCCAAAAATCCTAGATCTACAGTTGCAACAGTTACCGAAATTTATGATTATATGAGAGTGTTATATGCTAGAGCTGGTATTCCATATTCACCTTTCACTGGTAAACCAATTGAGTCACAAACGGTTAGTCAAATAGTAGATAAGATAAAAAAATTACCAAAAAAATCAACTATTTATCTTTATGCACCTGTAGTCAGAGGAAGAAAAGGTGAATATAAAAAAGAGATTTTAAATTATAAAAAAAGAGGTTTTAGAAAAATCAAAATTGATGATGTTTTATATGATATTGAAAAAGTTCCAGAGTTAAATAAGAAAATTAAACATGATATTTCAATACTTGTTGATAGAATAGTTCTAAACTCATCTTTAGGAAATCGACTTGCAGAAGGTATAGAGACTTCAATACAGCTAGCTAATGGGCTCTTATTTGTTGAATATGAAGATGAAACCTTACCAAAAAAATTCAGAAAAATAGAAAAGTTGATTTTTTCAACAAAATTTGCATGTCCTGAAAGTGGATTTACCATAGAAGAAATTGAACCAAGATTATTTTCTTTCAATAGTCCATTCGGTGCTTGTGAGGAATGCGAGGGTATCGGAATAAAGCTTAATGTTGATCCAAATTTAGTTATACCAAATGAGAAAAAAAGTATAATTGATGGTGCAATCGAACCCTGGGCAAAAACAACAACATTGTATTATGCTCAAACATTAAGTTCTTTAGCTAAGCATTATGGATTTTCTCTAGAAGAAAAATGGTCAAAATTACCAAAAAAGATAAAAGATATTATCCTTTATGGATCTGATGATGAGGAAATAAAATTTACGTATGACGATGGTTACGAAAAATATTCACATAAAAAAACTTTTGAGGGTGTAATAAACAACTTAGAAAGAAGATACCTAGAAACAGATAGTGATTGGAAAAGAGAAGAAATTGCTCAATATCAATCAGATACCAAATGTGAAAGATGTAATGGTCATAGATTAAAAGATGAAGCATTATGTGTAAAAATTGATGGTCTTCATATCAGTGAGGTTACAGAAAAATCAATTTCAGATGCTGCAATATGGTTTGATAATTTAAAGAATAATTTAGACAAAAGACAAGTTAAAATTGCTGAACATATTTTAAAAGAAATTAACGAAAGATTAAATTTTTTACTAAATGTTGGTCTTGATTATCTAACTCTTTCAAGAGAGTCTGGAACTTTATCTGGTGGTGAAGCACAAAGAATAAGATTAGCATCACAAATCGGTTCTGGTTTAACAGGAGTTTTATATGTTTTAGATGAACCATCAATAGGTCTTCATCAAAAAGATAATGTAAAACTTATCAATGCTTTAAAAAGATTAAGAGATTTAGGTAATACAGTTATAGTAGTTGAACATGATACTGAAACAATGGAGAATGCAGATCATATAATTGATCTTGGACCTGAAGCTGGTAACAAAGGTGGTGAAGTTGTTGCGGCAGGTTCAATAAAAGAAATAAGTCAAAATCAAAATAGCATTACCGGAAAATATCTATCTAATAAATTTAAAATAAATGTGCCATCAAAAAGAAGATTAGCTAAGAATGGAAGATTTTTAGAAATTACAGGTGCAACTGGAAATAATCTTAATAATGTGAACTTAAAAATTCCATTAGGAAGTTTAACTTGTGTAACAGGAGTATCTGGTAGTGGAAAATCTACTCTTGTGTTACAGACTCTGTACAACGCTTTAAATCTTACATTAAATAATAACAAATCAAGAAAAATTCCAAAACCCTTTAAGGGTTTTAAGGGAACAGAGTTAGTTGATAAGATAATCGATATTGACCAATCACCTATCGGAAGAACTCCTAGATCTAATCCCGCAACCTATACAGGTGCATTTGGTCCTATAAGAGATTGGTTTACTGGATTGCCTGAGTCAAAATCTAGAGGTTATAAACCTGGAAGATTTTCATTTAATGTTAAAGGTGGAAGATGTGAAGCATGTGAAGGAGATGGTGTTATTACCTATGAAATGCACTTTTTGCCAGATGTTTATATTCAATGTGACGAGTGTAAAGGTACTAGATACAACAGGGAAACTCTAGAAATTAAGTTTAAAGATAAAAGTATTGCTGATGTTTTGAATATGACTGTCGATGAAGGATGTGAATATTTTGAAAATATATCTAATATTAAAACAAAATTACTAACCTTAAAAAAGGTTGGTTTGGGGTATATTAAAATTGGCCAACAAGCTACAACTCTATCAGGTGGTGAAGCTCAAAGAATTAAATTAGCTAAAGAATTATCAAAAAGATCTACAGGAAGAACAATGTATATATTAGATGAACCAACTACTGGTTTGCATCAACATGATATTAAAAAATTACTTGAAATTCTTCATACATTTGTTGCCCTGGGGAATACTGTTGTTGTAATTGAACACAATTTAGATGTAATAAAAACAGCTGATTATATTGTTGATATGGGCCCCGAAGGTGGTGTCAAAGGTGGAAAAATTATCGCAGAAGGAAAGCCAGAGGAAATTTGTAAAATTAATGAGAGTTACACTGGAAAATTTTTGAAACCACTTTTAAACTAAGAAAAAATCATTGTTAAACTTAATCAAAATTAGTATATTTAAATATGGATAAATTATTAGCCTCTCTACCAAGAACAATACACGCTTCGCTAGCCTTAGCTGTGATTGTTTTTTTTGGATTGTTCTATCAGAATGATGGATTTAGTTTTGATAGACTTTTTTGGTCATGGTTAACAAGATTTTTTCACGTCGTAGTTGCTATAATGTGGATAGGTCTCTTGTGGTACTTTAATTTTGTACAGATTCCGAACATGAGTAAGATTCCAGACGAACAAAAACCAGCAATAGGTAAAGTTATTGCTCCAGCTGCGCTTTTTTATTTTAGATGGGCAGCAGCACTTACAATTTTATCAGGATTTATACTAGCATGGTTAAATGGATATCTTCATGACGCTATGACTTTAAGTATAGGCTCAGGGGTGCCAAAACACACTGCTATTGGAATTGGGATGTGGCTGGGTGTGGTTATGGCTTTTAATGTATGGTTTGTAATTTGGCCTAATCAGAAAAAAGCTTTAGGTATAGTAGAATGTGAACCTGAGGTAAAAGCAAAATCAGCAAAAACAGCAATGTTGTTTTCAAGAACAAATACTTTGCTATCTCTACCGATGCTACTTTCAATGGTAGCTGCTCAGAATTTATATTAGTTTTTATCTTCTCTAAGGACTGTTTTTTGAGACACATTTAGTCTTACTAACACTGTGTTTGCAATATAAATAGATGAATAAGTCCCAAAAATTACCCCGAATATCATGGCTAAAGAAAAACCTTTCAAAACCTCACCGCCAAAAAAGAATATTGAAAGCAACGCTAATAAAGTTGTTACAGAAGTTATCAAAGTACGAGACAAAGTTTCATTTATAGAGATATTTGTTAACTCAAAAATTTTAATATCTGAATATTTTCTTAAATTTTCTCTTACTCTATCGAAAATAACAACTGTATCATTCATTGAATAACCAACTATTGTGAGTACAGCTGCAATTATTGAAAGATTAATCTCCAGACCTAATAAAGAAAAGACACCAAGTGTAACAATAACGTCATGAAATAAAGCTACTATGGCACCTAAGCTAAATTGCCATTCAAATCTTATCCAAATATAGACAAGCATCAAAAACAAAGCCACTGATATTGCAATAACACCTGATCTTAATAATTCAGCACTAACTTTAGGACCAACATTTTCTACTCTTCTGAAATTGAAGCTGTTCCCGAATGATTTATCCAAATTCTTCTTAATTTCTTCAATTACATTTTTATTTTCATTATTTTCAAACTTAATTAAAAAATCAGTCTCATTACCAAAGTTTTTAACAGATACATCACCCAAATTCATTTGACTTAAATTATCCCTCAGTGATGAAACATTAATCTTGGTATCTGTAGATCTTAATTCAATAAGAGTTCCACCTTTAAAATCTATTCCAAAATTTAAACCCTTAAATGTAAGTAATAATAAAGAGACAATTACTAAAGATACTGAGAGAATATTAAACTTATTATAATATTTGTTAAAGGCAATCATCTAAATCAGTCCCTCTTTTTCTTTATTTTTTGATACATACAAAACGGTCAATAATCTTGCTATAAAATAGACGGTGAATAGTGTTGTAAATATACCAATTCCTAGTGTTAATGAAAAACCTTTAATTGGACCTGATCCCATAAAGAATAAAATAATCGCTGCTAATAAAGTAGTAATATTCGCATCTAATATAGCAGTTCTGGATTTTGTATAACCACTATCAAATGCTATTAAATTATTTTTTTCACTCTTTAACTCCTCTTTAATTCTTTCAAAAATTAGAACATTTGCATCAACAGCCATACCCACGGTAAGAATTATCCCTGCTATACCAGGTAATGTTAAAGTTGCTTCAAAAATAGTTAATATTCCAACTAATATGAAAAGATTTAAAATTAAAGCAATATTAGTGATGATTCCAAAGATTTTATATTTAACAAAAATATAAAGTATGACCAATATAAAACCAATTAACAAAGCAATCATTCCTGCGTTTATAGAGTCCTGTCCTAAATCTGGACCAACAGTTCTTTCTTCAATAATATTTAGAGGGGCAGGTAATGCACCTGATCTTAAAAGTAAGGCAAGATCAGTTGCTGATTGAAATGTAAATCCTCCACTGATTTGGCCAGAACCGGTAGCAATTGTGTCTCTGATAACTGGAGCACTAATAACTTTTCCATCCAAAACTATAGCTAATCTTTTACCAATACCTGTAGAGGTGGCTTTACCAAATCTTTTTGCTCCTACCCTATCCAGTGAAAAGGTCACAACAGTCTCATTGTTTTCTGTATCCATTCTTGGTTGAGCATCTAAAAGATTTTCACCACTTAGTATAATTCTTTTACTAACTATTGCTTCCTCGGTACCATCTTCAAATTCTAATTTTTCTGCACCGAATGAACCTTCGGTATCATTCGTAACAAATCTAAATGTTAAATTTGCAGTTTTTCCAAGTAAAGATTTTATTCTCATTGGATCATCTAATCCTGGTAACTCAACTAATATTCTATCATTACCTCTTTTTAAAATATTGGGTTCATTTGTACCGATTTCATCTATCCTTCTTCTAACTATTTCTAGCGCTTGATCTTGAGATGATGTTTTTAGATTAATAATTCCTTGCTTTGAGAAAGAAACCTTAAAAAAATTATTTTCCTCAACTATATCTAATTGATGTGATTTAAATCTTTGATAATAAGGATTTAATTCACTTTCTTCTGACACAAATTCATCCAAGATAGTTTGTTTTGAATTTTCATCTGAATTAAATGATAAGGTCTGATTTGAAAGCTTAAAATTTGTAATTCTGACATTTTTTTCTTTAAAAAAATTTCTTATCGTAACTGTTAAATTTTGAAGTTTTTGCTCGATTACTGGATCATTATCAATTTCCAGCAAAAGATAAGATCCTCCTTGTAGATCTAAACCTAAATTAATTTTTTTATTTAATATTTTGTTATCAAAATTAAAAAGGTTTGATAAAGCAAATATAATAAAAAGTAAGGAAATTAAAGTAATAAAAATAATTCTTAGTTTTGAAAAATATAACACTTTAAATTCAAAAAAATTATTTTTTTACTTCTTGAGAGTTCATTAGACTTTGAACACCAGTACCTCTAATCACCTCAACTGTTACGTTGTCAGCAATCTCTACTTCAATTTTATCATTATCTACAACTCTAGAAATCGTTCCTGTAATACCACCAGACGTTACGATTTTGTCACCTTTTTTTAAGCTTTCAACCATGGCTTTATGTTCTTTAACTTTTTTTTGCTGAGGTCTTATTAAGAAAAAATAAAAAATAACAAAAATTAAAATTAATGGTATAAATTGTCCTATTCCTGCACTATCCATAAAACTCCTTAATTAAAATTGATTATTTATACTATCTAAAAGATTAAAACAACTTTATTTGACAGAAATTTTTTCCAAATTGTCCATATACGGTCTTAAAACTTTTGGAATTATTATTGAGCCATCTTTTTGTTGATAATTTTCTAAAACTGCTATTAAAGTTCTACCCACAGCTAGACCACTCCCATTTAAAGTACCAACATAAAGAGTTTCTTTTTTCTGATTCTTATATCTCGCTTTCATTCTAACAGCTTGAAAAGTTGAACAAGATGAACAAGAAGAAATTTCTCTATATTTTTTCTCTGAAGGTAGCCAAACTTCAATGTCATAAGTTTTTTCAGCACTAAATCCCATGTCACCGCTGCATAGGATCATTTTTCTGTATGGTAATTCTAATAGATCTAAAATTGATGTTGCACATTTCGTCATTCTCTCAAGTTCTTCTAGACATTTTTCTTGTTCGACGATACTAACCATTTCAACTTTGTAAAACTGATGCTGTCTAATCATACCTTTTGTATCTTTGCCATAACTACCTGCCTCTTTTCTGAAGCATGGTGTAGATGCAACAAATCTCATTGGTAGATCTTTTTGATTAATCATCTGATCTTTAACAATATTAGTTAAAATCACTTCTGCAGTAGGTATCAAAAACTTTCTTTCCCCATTATCATCTAGTTTGATTTCAAATTGATCATTTTCAAATTTAGGAAGTTGACCTGTACCAAACATTGTATTTTCAGAAGCGAATAAAGGTGGTGAAATTTCTTCATAACCATTTTTTAATATGTGCGTATCTAACATAAAATTTGAAATAGCCCTTTCTAATAAGGCCAGTTTATTTTTTACGAATACAAACCGTGCACCTGTAGTTTTAGTGGCTAGGTCAAAATCAAGCATTCCAAGTTTTTCACCTAATTCATAATGTGATAAGGGTTTAAAATCAAAATTTGGTATTTGACCTGATTTCATTATTTCTACGTTATCATTTTCATCTTTTCCATTCGGAACATCTTTATGAGGAATATTTGGGATAAATGATAAAATTTTATCTAGTTGGTCTTTTATTATCTTTTGCTGTTTCGATATTTCGTCTATTTCATTTGAAATTTCTTTTGATTTTTTAAATAATTTTTCATCTTTAGATTTTGAAATTTCTTTTTTTTCATTTTCCAAAGACTCTTTTTTTTGGATAAAATTTCTATTTTTGATATCTAAGTCTTTAAGTTCATTAAAATCTATTTTAAGAAATCTACCTTTTAGCGCGTTTTTAAAATCATCAAAATTTTTTCTTATTTCCTTTAAGTTATGCATTAGAATCTTTAAATTTCTTATCCTCTATAAACTTTACAGAAAAAATTGATAATTCATATAAAATTAATAATGGAATCGCTAAACCAATTTGGGTTATAGGGTCAGGTGGTGTTAATAATGCTGCTGCTGCAAAAATTATAACTACAACGTATTTTCTTCTTTTCTTTAAAAATTCAGAATCAACAACACCAATTCTAGCTAGTAAACTTAAAACCACAGGTAATTGAAAACTTATACCAAAAGCGAAAATAAGTTTCATGACTAATGATAAATACTCATTTACCTTAGCTTCAAGTTGTATCGGTAAATTTGTGGATAAACCTGTGCTTTCAAATGATAAAAAAAACTTTATCGCTAAAGGCATTATCAAATAATAAACTAACATTCCTCCAAGAAAAAAAAGTACTGGAGTTAATATTAGATAGGGTAATATTGCATGTTTTTCATGTTTATATAAACCAGGTGCTATAAATTTCCAAATTTGCATTAATATAAACGGGCAAGTGACAAAGAATGCTGTAAAGAAAGAAATTTTTAGATATGTTAAAAAGGTTTCTTGAAGAGCGGTAAATATTAATCGTCTGTCAGTTCCATCATCTTTAACGGCTTGGGCGAAAGGATCTACTAAAAAACCATATAAATGTTCTGCAAAGAAATAACATCCAACAAAAAAAACAATTAGAAAAATAAAACTATGTATAAGTCTTTTTCTTAGTTCAGCTAAATGGCTTACAAAACCACCTTCTTTATCATTCTGACTCATGTTTTTTTTCTTCTTTTTTTTCTATTTTATCATTTTCAATATCAATATTTGAAACTTCATTTTGGACATTATTGATATAATTCTTAATTGTACCTATCCATGAGCCAACTTTTTTTAACATTATTGGGAAATCTTTTGGTCCAAGAACAACAATGGCTATTGCTACGATAATTAAAATCTCAAACCAACCAATAGTAGGCATGTGATTTAATCTTTTTTGTTATTATCTTGATTATCTTCGGAAATATTTTTAGGTTCGTTGTCATCAGTAACATCTGATGCCATACCTTTTTTAAAGCTCTTAATTCCTTTAGCAACATCTCCCATCAGACTTGAGATCTTACCTCTTCCAAAAAGTAAAACTACAAGTATAACAACAATTGCTATCTGCCAAATTCCTATGCTCATAGAAAAGTTATATATCTTTTATTATCAATTTAAAAGTGACTTTTTTTTAACCTAATTTATGAATTCTTATTTTTCTCCTCAGAGTCTAAAGTGCTGCTTAGCATTTCATCAATATTCGAATAAATATCCTCTTTTTTGCCATCTTGTTTCTCTTTATAAAATTTACCAGTTCCAAAAATTGCATTATCAATATTTGTACTATCGATAAGACCAGCGGCACCCAATTCATCAACGGTTGGTAAATCGGATAACTTTTGAAGGTTAAAATGACTTAAAAAATCATCAGTCGTGACATATTGAATTGGTTTTCCGGGGACATCTTTTCTACCACCTGGTTTTACCCAGTTTAACTCCATTAAAATTTCAAGAGTATTTGTGCCGAATGCAACACCTCTTATTTCCTCAATTTCAGCACGTGTCACTGGTTGATGATAAACAATGATTGCAAGTGTTTCAATTGCAGCTCTTGATAATTTTTTTTCAACAGTTTTTTCCTGTTTCATAATTTCAGAAAGATTTGGCGATGTTCTAAATGACCATTTTTTTGAGATACACACTAAATTAATACCTCGATTGGAATATCCGTTTTGTAATTTTAATAAAATTTTTTCAACATTAGTTTTTTTTGAAATCTTATTTTCTATAGTTTCAATATCAAGTGGCTCAGCAGCTGCAAAAACTATTGCTTCAATTTCTTTTTCAATCGAGGATAATTTATTAGGAAAATCAATAACATTATCTTTTTTTGTAATTTTTTTATTCATTATTTTTCCTTAATAAAAATATCATCAAATAAATTTTCTTGTTTAATCTTTAAATTACCTTCTTTAACAAGTTCAAGTGATCCTGCAAATATACCTGCTGTGCCAGTTTTTTTGTACTTTGTAACACTCTTAAAATTTTTAGGTATCAAGTCCTCTAATTTTTTCCAATCTGTTAATTTTCCAAAAAAATCTCTGATTGTTTTAATCCCCTCTTCAGTTGTAAAAACAGGGAGTTTAGGAATATTTATTTTTTGAAAATCTTTAGTCATAATAATAGTTGAATATGTTTTTAGTAATTCAAATAAATTTACTTTAATTTCAGTGTTATAAATAGGTCTAATACCTGACCTAACACCTCTGGTTCTGATTTCACGACCTAATCTTTTACGCTTTAACATTTGTTCAGATAATAATCTGATTAATTCTAATTTTTTAAGTTGGAGTTTTAATTTTTCTGCCACTTCT
Organism: uncultured Pelagibacteraceae bacterium; assembly: GCA_902595405.1. Lineage (GTDB taxonomy): Bacteria > Pseudomonadota > Alphaproteobacteria > Pelagibacterales > Pelagibacteraceae > Pelagibacter. Next base: position 3,191 of record CACJPX010000008.1, on the reverse strand, counting down.
TGAACTTTAAACTCCTCCTCAGGTGTTACAGGTAAAAGAAGTTTAGATTTCAAATAAGCAAGCCATGTGGCCATAAGTAAATACTCAGAAGCGGACTCTAGATTTAGATTTTTTTGGTTTGTTATAAAATCATGAAATTGGTCTGCTAGTTTTGTAATAGAAATATTTTCTAAATTCACCTTTTGAGATTTTGCAAGGTCTAACAATATATCTAATGGACCGTTATAATTTTCAATATCAACACTAAAAAGTGAGGAATCATTTTCTGTCATAAGTGAATACTAACTTATTATCTTATAAAATTGTGATGTTTTTTTTATTACAAATTTGCTTATGAAAGGTGAATTTTGAGCAACAATTTCCATCTCATTTTGTTTGGCATTACAATGTAAAACAAGATTACAACCAGCATTAAACGCATTGATTGTATTTTCTTTAATTTTACCTTTTAAACTTTTCATCGATATATCGTCAGAAATCAAAATATTTTTAAAACCTATTTTATTTCTTATTAATTTTATCATTTTTTTAGAATGCGTTACTGTATTTTTTAAATCGATCTTTTTGAATATGATGTGGGCTGTCATTGCAAAAAAAGAATTTTTTCTTTTGAAAGGAAAAAAATCATTTTTTAATAAGTAATCCAAATTTTTACTAATTACGGGTGTAAAATGGTGACTATCAACTTTTGCTAAACCATGTCCTGGTATATGTTTAATAACAGTTCCTAAGCCATTATTATGGTGATAGTTGATACAATAATCGCCAATTTTTGAAACTATTTTAGGATTACCAGAAAAAGATCTGTCTCCAATAATTGATGATGAACCTTTCTTTCTAAGATCTAAAACAGGACAAGTGTTGATATTAACTCCTATCAATTTTAATAAATATGATGTTTTATCAATAAATAATTTATAGAAAAAATTAAATTCCTTAGGTTTTTTTATAAATTTTTTGCCAAAAAATTCAGAGGTTAAATTTTCAAAAGATATAATATTTTTAAGTCGGTTTACTCTACCACCCTCTTGATCAATTAAGATTGGATATTTGTTATCGTTAAAGATTTTTCGAATAGATGTGGTTAATTGTTTTGCCTGTTTAATATCTTTTATGTTTCTAGTAAATAAAATTACTCCCCATGGTTTATATTTTCTTAGAAAATTCTTTTCTCTGGGGCTAAGTTTTGTTGATTTAATACCGATAATAAAAGATCTTCGATTATTCATTAATCTAGAAGTTTCCAAAAATTAAATTTTTTCTTTTTATCTTTATTAGATTTCTCTACATATTGAATGATATCTTTGGTATCATTTTCTAAGACTGGCAATTTTTCAGAATAAATATCAATTTTTTTGTCAATATTGCTCAAAGATCTAAAAGAATTTTTTTTATTATCATCTGAAAAATAATACTTACCTGTAAAAAATATAAAAAAACCGATGAGTAATAAAAATATTAAATATTTAATCTCTTTTAGCATCACATTTTATCTGGCGTAGATACGCCAACTATATTCATCCCAGATTTTACTACATTGGAAATAGCCTTAAGAAAAATCAATTTATCATCTGTTATCTTTTTTTGATCATTAATAAATCTTTTGTCTGGATTTTCCTTACCTAAATTCCAATATGAATGAAATAAAGAGGCTAATTCATATAAATAAGTCGGTATTCTATGCGGCTCAAGTTTATTACAAGAAACATCAATACACTTGGGCCATTCAGATAATTTTTTTAAGATTTTTATTTCATCTTTGGAATATTCAAAATCGTACTTAGTAATATCTAGATCTGAATTTAAATCTTTATCAAGATGTCTATATACTGAACATATTCTTGCATAACAGTATTGAACGTAATAAAGAGGGTTATCTTTTGATTTTTCTATAACGTTATCAAAATCAAAATCGAGTTCAACATCACTACTTCGATTTAGCATTATAAATCTTGTTGCATCTTTTCCTACCTCATTAATTAAATCATCTATAGTTATATAGTCCCCTTTTCTTTTAGACATTTTAAAGGGTTTCTTATCTTTAATAAGTTTAACAAGTTGGCTAACTTTACAAATTAATCTATCTTTAGAGTTTGATAAAGCTTCAACAGATGATGAAATTCTTTTTATATAACCAGCATGATCTGCACCTAAAATATTAATTAGCCTATCAAATTTTCTGTCTAATTTATTTTTGTGGTATGCAACATCACTTGCAAAATAAGTCCAAGCGCCATCAGATTTTTGTAATGCTCTATCTTTGTCATCTCCAAAATCAGTTGATCGGAAAAGCAACTGCTCGCGTTCAACCCAATTACTGTCCTCTTCACCTACAGGTGCCTTTATTTTTCCTTTATAAACAAATTTGTTTTTTTGAAGAAATTCAACAACTTTTTCCACTTCTTGATTTTCAACTAATTTTTTTTCACTGACAAAGTTATCATAATTAATACCAAGACTTTTAAGATTACTTTTGATTAATTTTAATGCTTCGCTTATAGCTAAAGAGGTCAATTCTTGAGATATTTTATCAAAATTTTTAAAATCAATATTTTTATTTGAGTTTAAAATGTTTTGAGCAAATTCAATTAGATAGTCTCCAGGATATAAATCTTCATTATCATCTGGAAAAGGTTCATTAAAAGAAATCTCTCTTATTCTATAATAAACTGACTTTGTAAAATTTATAATCTGATTACCATAATCGTTTATATAATACTCTTTTGTAACTTTATTATTATTAAATAATAAAAGATTAGCCATCACATCGCCTAATATTGCTCCTCTACAATGGCCAACATGTAAAGGGCCTGTTGGATTAGCAGATACAAATTCTATTAGGTAATTTCTTTTTATATTTTTATTTGTTCCAAAAGATTTAGAATTTTTAATCACCTCTTTAATAAAATTTGTCCAAAAAATAGTTTTAAATTTAATGTTGATAAAACCAGGTTTTACAACTGATATCTCTTCAATAAATTTATCCTCTTTTTTGATTTTTTCTGCCAAAATTGAAGCCAGATCTGATGGAGATTTATTATTAATCTTAGAAAGGACCATGGCTACGTTAGTAGAAATATCACTATCAAATTTTGAAGGTGGAATTTCAGCAGTTATCCCGTTTAGTGAGTCTGGTAAAATTAAATCTCCATTTGAAGATAGTCTTGAAAGGATTTCTTTTATTTTATCTA
>CACJPX010000007.1:0-28530 GCA_902595405.1 uncultured Pelagibacteraceae bacterium | reverse complement strand
TAAATGTTATTCAATATGTAACAATTGCATCAACTGGTAATGCTACAGATTTTGGAGATTTAACTGTTGCAAGAAACAGATTTGGTTCTTGTAGTAGTAGCACAAGAGGTATATGGTCAGGAGGAGATGATGGATCAACATCGAATGTAATTGATTATGTAACTATTTCATCAACGGGTAATGCTACAGATTTTGGAGATCTACTTAATGGTCAAACAGCTAATTCAATGGGATCAACAGAAGTAAGAGGCGTCAGTTTTGGTGGTAGAATTTCACCTGCAAATATTAACGTAATACAATACGTAACAATTGCGTCTACTGGTAATGCTCAAGATTTTGGTGATTTAACTGAAGTCAAAGAGATGACTAGCACAGCTACAGACTCACATGGAGGTTTACAAGGATAATGTCTAATCAAGGAAAAATTTGGGACATACGAGAAGCTTATAAAAAACAAAGAGGCAATCAATGGATTGAACCAGGTAATGTTGGTTTATATGGTGGTGATAATTCTATATTAAATACAGTGGATCAAATTAATATTTCTACTAATGGTAATGCAACAGACTTTGGAGATTTAACTGAAGCAATTAAAAAAGGTGCAGCAGCAGGTGCACTAACTAGAACAGTAAGATGTGGTGGTAATACACCTAGTGATGTAAATACCATGGACTTTGCTAATCCATTTAATGCAGGTAACTTTGTTAATTTTGGAGATTTAGGAAGAACTGGTCAAACAACAAACAATGCTCACTCTAATAATGTAAGAGGTATTGCAGGAGCTCAAGCATCTTCAAATGATACGTTAGATGTTTTTACAATTGCATCACAAGGTAACTCTGCAGCTTTTGGTGATGTTACGCAAACTGATTTAACATGGTCATGTGGTGGTGGAAATAATACAAGATATTTTTCTGCAGGACGATATCCAGCTAGTAATATTATTTGTGTAAAATCAATTGCCAACGATGCAAATTGTGTTGACTTTGGAGATTTATCTTCAAGTAAATGGGGTGTAAGTCAAAACTCAAACCCAACTAGAATATGTTTTTCAGCTGGTCAAGAGCCAGGTAAAAGCACAGACATTGAATTCATAACTATTGCAACTGCGGGTAATGCAACTGATTTTGGAGATCTAACAAGAGCAATAGGAGATACTTCTGCTTCTTGTAATTCTATAAGAGGAGTTGTTCAAGGAAGTGATTCTCCTAGTACAGCAGGTTTAGATGTTTTTACACTTGCAACAACGGGAAATGCTACAGATTTTGGTGACACCACAAGAGCTTTTGATCAATGTTTTGGTGTAAGTAATGGTCATGGTGGAATACCACAAACAGATCAATTCCCTCAACGTGCATCAGTAACCTATATGCCTGGATCAGGGAGAGCTTTACTTGTAGGTGGAGAACAATCATCAAGTCCGTATAATTCAACAAAAATTGAAATGTTTATGATACCAACACTAGGTAATGCTTCAGATTTTGGAGATGTTAATGTTGCTGCAGGTTATGGAGTTAATGGTACATCCAATACAACTAGAGGATTAAGTGGAGCTGGTTATGTTCACCCAGCGGCTAGTAATGCTATAAGACAAGTAGAACTTGCTTCACAAGGAAGCACAGCTGATTTTGGTGATGTAACTGTTGCAAGATATTATCTTGGAGCGGCTGCTAGTACAACACGATGTCTTTGGACTGGAGGGGATACTGGAAGTGTTAGTAATGTTATAGATTTTAAAACTTTTGCATCATCAGGTAATGCATCAGATTTTGGTAATTTATCTGTGGCACGTGGAGGATGCACAAATACTACATCATCTCCAACAAGAAGTCTTATGGCTGGAGGATATACTCCTTCAAACCAAGATGTAATAGATTATGTTACAACTGCAAGTGAGGGAGATGCTACAGATTTTGGTAATTTAACTGTTGCAAGACAAATGATGGGTGGATCAGCTAGTTCAACTAGAGCTATATTTGGTGGAGGTTACACTTCTAGTGTTGTAAATATTATAGATTATGTGACTATAGCATCTACTGGCGATGCAACTGATTTTGGCGATTTAACTGTAACAAGAAATGGTGTGTCGGCAGTTTCTAATAATACTAGAGCAGTGTTTATGGCTGGAAGAGATGGACCTGCTTATAAAGACACTATGGATTATGTGACCATAGCCTCAACAGGTGATGCTGCAGACTTTGGAGATTTAACAGAGGCTCACTCAACAGCTGCACCCGCAAGTGATAATCATGGTGGTTTACAAAGCTCATAAAATATAGTATTATCCTATACATGAAAGACATATTTTTCCTACACGGATTACCTCGTGCTGGTAACACTGTATTTGGTTCTATTATGAATCAAAATAAAAACGTTGCAGTTACAGCTAATAGTATTTGTTCTGAGATTATAAGCGAAATATATTCGTTACAAAAAACAGATATATTTAAAAATTTTCCAGACTATGGTTCGTTACAAAATGTAACAAAAAATGTTTTTAGTAATTATTATAAAGACTGGAAACAAGATTACATAATAGATAGAGCTCCGTGGGGATACCCTAAAGATTTAAAATTTTTAAAATTAATTAAACAAGATATAAAAATTATTGTTTTAGTTAGAGATGTAATAGAAGTATTAGGATCTTTTTTAGATTGGTCAGAAAAAGAACCATCTTCTTTTGTTAATCAATACTCAGCAAAAACAAGAGAAGAAAAATGTCATATGTTAATGAATAAAGAAGGACAATTAGTTAAAGAATTAATAGGTATTAAACACCTATTAGATCACCAACCTAAAAAATTATATCACATGGTTGATTTCAAAGATTTAGTTAAAGACACAGAAAACACAATAAATGGTGTGTATGAATTTTTAAGTATACCAAAATACAAACATGATTTTAACAATATAGGTCAATTTAAAGTAAACAATATAAATTATGATGACACTATAATGGGAAAGGGGTTGCATACTTTAAAAGAAGGCGCTATAAGTGATTACAAAGAAGACTATAATGCTTATGAAATTGTGCCAAAAAGTATTATAGATGCTTATAAAGAATGTAATTTTTGGATAAAATGAAAGAAGAGTTATTACAAATATTTCCAACACCTTTGTTAATTGTGCCATACGAACAACCTATTGATAAAGAGTTAAGTTATTTAAAAACTATTAGTTATCGTAAACAACAACAAAATGGTAATTTTAGATCTGATGATTCTTATCTGTTACGGAACGAAGAGTTTAAAGATATAAAAAATTTTTTAAAAGAATCTATAGATAAATTTACAGCAAATGTTTTAAACACAAAACAAAGATTAGTTATTACACAGTGTTGGGCTAACAGAAATCCAAAAGGATCTCAACATCACGAACATGTACATCCAAATAGTATTATATCTGGTGTAATGTATTTTCAAATAAACGAAAAACTACCACCTATATCTTTTTCTAAAGATAGACAAGATGGTATGAAATTAGATCCAGAAAAATATAATCATATGAATTCAGAAACATTTATGCTGCCTTGCAAACCAGGTGAATTAATATTATTTCCATCTTCGTTGAAACATAGCGTGCCAACTAATCATGGTGAAGAAGATAGAATAAGTGTATCATTTAATACATTTTGTATTGACGCTATTGGATCAGAACAATCACTAACTCATTTAGATATAAGGAGGTTAATGAATGAGCACAATTAAAAGTTATATATACGTAGAAAATCATATACCAAAAGAAGTATGTGAGGCATTAATAGACGAATGCAATAAAAAGATATGGGAAAAACATAAATGGAATAATTATGCTTCGGGAGAAACAGCATCAGAGCCTACAAAAGAATTAGATGTAATGCCGTGTACTAAAGAACAACAAGCAAAGATAACACCTTACCTTGTTGAAGCATTAAATAAATATCAAGAAAAACATAGTGTACCAGGAGAAAAGACTCAAGGACCATGGCTCACTAAATTTAGTCCAATACGTTTCAACAGATACCCTGTAGGCACCATGATGAGAGAGCATTACGATCATATACATAGTATCTTTGATGGTCAGATGAAAGGAGTGCCCATAGTATCTATTGTAGCTAATTTAAATGAAGACTATGAGGGCTCTGAATTCTATTGCAGAGGAGAGAAAATTGAGTTAAAAACGGGTGATATACTATTGTTTCCATCTAATTTTATGTATCCGCATGAGGTTAGAGAGACAACAAAAGGCACACGATACTCTTTTGTAAGCTGGGCCTTTTAATATATAATGAGGTTATATGTTACAAAAGATAGGTTTTCAGCCAGGGATCAACAAACAGATTACTCCTACAGGAGCGGAAGGTCAGTGGATCGACTGTGATAATGTTCGTTTTAGATATGGCACACCTGAAAAGATAGGTGGTTGGAAACAATTAGGGGACGATGCTTTAACTGGTGCAGGTAGAGGATTACATCATTTTGTAAATAGTAAGGCAAGAAAGTATGCCATCATTGGCACAAACAGGATTTTATATGCATTCTCTGGTGGTGTATTTTATGACATACATCCAATTAAATCTACAACAACGCTTACAAGTGCATTTACCACGACCAACGGATCAACATCTGTTACAATAACTTTTAGTGGGGATCATGGTATATCTGCACAGGATATAGTTTTACTAGATAATTTCTCATCAATCACCGATTCTAATTTTGCAGCTGCAGATTTTAACGATAAAAAATTTATGGTGACAACTGTCCCTAATGCTACCACTATTACAATAACAATGCCATCAGCAGAGTCAGGATCTGGTGCAACAACATCAGGTGGTATTAGAGTTCAACACTATTATCCTGTAGGACCAGCTGTACAAGCAAAAGGTTTTGGTTGGTCTCTTGGGACTTGGGGTGGTGAGGTTGCAGGAGAACCAACAACAACTTTATCTGCAGCAATAAACTCGTCAACGACAACTGGTATTACACTAGCAGACGTATCTCAGTTTCCAGATTCAGGTACAAATTTTATAAAGGTAGGAACAGAGGAGATATCCTACACAGGCATCAGCACATCGAATGAGCTAACAGGTGTCACGAGAGAAGTTAGAGGAACGACCGCTGCATCACACGGTGCAGGAGATGCGGTTACTAGCACTACAAACTTTGTGGCTTGGGGTGAGGCAGCATCGGGTGATTTGGTGTTAGAACCTGGTATGTGGTCATTAGATAATTTTGGTGACAAAGCTATTTGTTTAATACACGATAGCGCCGTGTTCGAATGGAACTCTGCAGCAGCAGGAGCTGAGAATATCAGAGCCAGTATCATATCTGGTGCACCAACAGCATCAAGACACATGTTGGTATCCACGCCGGATCGTCACTTGGTATTCTTTGGAACAGAGACAACAATCGGAGATACATCAACACAGGATGATATGTTTATAAGATTCTCTGACCAGGAAGATATTAATACATATACACCAACAGCAACCAATACAGCTGGCACACAAAGATTGGCCGACGGATCACAGATCAGAGGAGCGATACGTGGTAGAGATTCGATTCTTGTTTGGACTGACACGGCTTTGTTTACTATGCGTTTTGTTGGTCAACCATTTACATTTGCGTTTGCACAAGTTGGAACACACTGTGGACTTGTTGGACAGAACGCATGTGTTGAGGTTGATGGTTCTGCATATTGGATGTCAGAAAATGGTTTTTTTAGATATGCCGGTAAACTAGAATCACTACCATGTCTGGTAGAAGATCACGTTTATGATAACATAAATCTAGAGTCTGGCAATCAGATGGTATCAGCAGGTCTAAACAATCTGTTTGGTGAGGTCATGTGGTTCTATCCAACAACAGGATCTAGTGTTGTGAATAGAATGGTATGTTATAATTATTTTGATTCATCACCACAGAGACCTGTGTGGACTGTTGGTACACTTGCAAGAACCATGTGGCAAGACTCTGCTGTATTTGGTAGTCCACATGCAACAGAATACACTGCAGGTAACGATTCATCTTTTGATGTAGTGGGCAATACTGAAGGTAGAACAATATATTATCAACATGAAACAGGAACTGATCAGGTTCAAGGTGGTGCAACAACTGCAATAACTGCAAATATTGCATCAGGAGATTTTGATATAAGTCAGAGAACAACTGCTTTAGGTCAAACTACAGGAGCTGCAGATCTTAGAGGAGATGGTGAGTTTATAATGAAGATAAGAAGATTTATACCAGATTTTATATCTCAAACTGGCAATACACAAGTAACATTGCAATTAAGAAATTTTCCAAATGATAGTCAAGCTAGTTCTTCTCTTGGACCATTTACAGTTTCATCATCTACACAAAAAGTAGATACACGTGCAAGAGCAAGAGCTATCGCGTTGAAAGTAGAGAACACAGCTGCTAGTCAGAGTTGGAAGTTAGGGACTTTTAGATTAGACATACAACCAGACGGACGTAGATAATGGCAAAGATAGTGCAAGTATTAACAAGACCAAGTAGTGAATATGATTTACCTACAGCAGAGGCTCAGGTCAGAGATCTTGATGCTATCGTAGAAAAATTAAACACAACATTTCAACAAGAATTAAAAGATGAGGTAGAAGCATTTAACTTCTTTTTACAATAATGGCTAATAGTTTTATAAATAAAAAAGCAGACTTAACGACAACAGATCTAACTACACTATATACGGTGCCTAGTTTTAAGACTGCTGTTGTTAAATCACTACTAGTATCCGAGGATGCTGGATCAGGAAGCACTATAACAATAACTTTAGTAAACTCTAGTGGTGCTATTTTTAATTTATTTAAGGATAAGGCCATAGCATCCAAAGCAACTACAGAACTTTTGACTCAACCCCTTGTCATGGAGGAGAGTGAGATACTTAAAGTACAGGCTGCTGACGCGAACGAGCTGCACGTCATAGCCTCAATATTAGAAATACAGCCAAGAGAGGTAACATCATAATGAAAGATATCCCAGTAATAGAACCAAAAGAGATTATAACAACAATAACAAATATGAAGACAGGCGAAAAATATAAGGATGATGCTGACTGGAAAGCCAAAGGTATACCAGAATCTGACATAAGAAAAGATGTAAGAGTGATCATGCCCAGCCTTGATTTATTTGGAGAAACAAAATAAGATAGATAGATGGCCATAACAAACGCACAACAATTCAAGCAACTTGTAAACCCACCAATGGAAGGTAAGAAAAGACCTGGATATCGTGGTGAGGCTGCAGCTGCCTCTGATAAAGAAGCAGGTAGAAATGCTGGAAGATCTGATACAGGATCTAAATCAGGTAGAGGAGATGGACCAGCTAGTAGAGATTTTGGAGGACCTGGTAGAGATAAACAAATGGGTATGGGGTCTAAAACTAGACCAGGTAGAAATCCAATGGCACAGTTTGGAGATAGAAAATCACCAGCGTATGAAGATTTTGATTTTAAACCAAGCACAAGAAATTTTAATTTTATGAAAGATGCTCGTAAAGCAGTTAACCCATTTGGACCTCTTACAAATTTGCCGGGATTAGGCGGATTATTTTTTAATCTAATAACTCCAAATCCTTTTGGATATTCAAGTCCAACACCAGTTGATTTTAGTGGCATGGATAGAGGTGGAGATATTCCATACTGGGCAAAATTAGGTTTTAATAGTGAAGAAGAATATTTAGCATCACTAAGAGGTCAAGCACCAAGCACCACGGAACAAGAACCAGAGTATGTAAACCCATTATCTAAAATAACACCAAGAATTGCAGGATCACAGTTTGCAGCAGCAGGTGGTGGCATAGCTAGTTTGGAAGATATGGACAGAGAAGGCTTCTTACTGGGTGGTATAGCAAAAGGATTAAAGAAAGCTGTAAGAGGTATTAAGAAACTTGCAAAATCACCAATAGGTAAAGCTGCATTAGGTTTTGCTGCACTTAAATATGGTGGTGGATTTGGTGGTTTAAAAACAAAATTTTTTGGAACACCAGGTTATTACAATATTGGTTCTGCACTTCATGGAGAAGGTGTAGGTAAAGCAATTGCAAGCACTCCTGGTATTTTAGGTAAACTAGGTTTAACAGCAGGTGGTGGTTCTATGGCTTTAACAGGAAAAGGTGTAGCTGCAGCAATAGGAATACCTTCAATATTAGCAGGTTTAACAGCGCCAAAAGAAGGCAAAGATAAATTTGATTTAGATTCATATTATGCAAGTGGTGAACTTAACCCTTCACTAAGCCCAAGAATGATGGGCAGTGATTTTGATTTCTATGGTGGTCGAATAGCGTCAGCTGAAGGAGGTTCTACTGACAAAGAGCCGGTAGCTAAAAAAACAATGCCACTACTAGATATGGGTGGTAAAGAGATGGATTTGAGAGAGGAAGGTGGATTTGTGCCTATTGGACGTATGGAAAAAGCAGATGATGTCCCTGCAAGATTATCAAAGAATGAGTTTGTATTTACAGCGGATGCTGTTAGAAATGCTGGTGATGGAAATGTAGACAAAGGCGCAGAAGTTATGTATAACATGATGAAGAACCTCGAAGCCGGAGGTGACGTATCCGAAGAATCGCAAGGCTTAAAAGGCGCACGTAAAATGTTTCAAACATCGCAAAGATTAGAGGAAGTATTATAATGGCAACAGAAACCGTAATTCAAAGACCCGCACCATTTGTAGAAGAAATAGGTAAAAAATTATCAGAACAAGCTTTAGGATTACAAAATGTCCCTGTAGTCACTACAGGTATTGGTGGTATTACAAGACAAACTGGTGAGACAGATGAAGGATTTAAAGCAAGACAAGACGCTGCAAGAGCTTTTACAACAAGACAACAAAATTTAGCAGGCATCGCACCACAAGTTGCAGGTCAAGGTGCATTACAACAAGAAGCTCAAAGAAGAGCAGTATCAGGTTTAGGTTCTTTTGAACCTTTTGTTCAAAGAGCACAAGCTCAAGCAGAGCTAGCATCTGGATTAGGAACCTTGGCTCTTGGACAAACGGCAGGAGTTGGAACAGGAGCACAAGCTTTTCAACAAGACGTACAAGATTTTATGTCCCCTTTTCAATCTCAAGTTATTGACGCTACGTTAGCAGAGTTTGATCGTAACAGAGCCATACAAGAACAACGTATACGAGATCAACAAACAGCTTTGGGTGCGCTCGGCAGTGGTCGAGCGGGAGTGCAACTCGCAGAGTTTGGCACAGGGGCTGCGAGAGAACGTGCATTATTACAAGCCGGTCTCTTGCAACAAGGTTTTAATCAGGCAGCAGCGCAAAGACAACAAGATATACAAAATAGATTTGGTTTAGCACAAGCTACACAAGGTTTAGGTCAATTTAGATCTGGCCTTGCAGGTCAACAAGCACAATTAGGTGCAGGATTACAGGGATTACAAGGAACAGATATTTCACGTTTAGGTCAGTTGGGCGCACTGAACCAAGCGCAACGACAAGCTGAACTAGATGCAACAAGAGAAGCTACTAGAATGGCAGCGTTCCAACCACAAGAAGAATTAAATAGATTCGCAGATATTACAACTGGTATTATGGGTGGAATGAGAGGATCAGGTACAACAACACAAAACATACCTAACCCTACACCATTACAAACTGCGTTAGGTGTTGGTACAACACTTGCAGGTATTTATGGTGCAATTAAAAACCCAACATCACTAAGATTTGGATAAATTAATATGAACAGAGTATTAAAAAGACCGATGTTTAGAATAGGTGGATCAGCAGGAACTGGTATTACATCAGGGCTAGATCAACCAAGAAAACAAAAACAAATGGCGGCTGATGGTGGTAGAATAGGTTATGCAAACGGAACAATGCCTAACTTTGCGTTGACTGGGATACCGGGTTTTGCAACATCTTTTGGTATAAATCTTTTAAACACACCACCACGAGGTAATATATTTCAAACTATAGGTGCAGCTGCAGAGGAGCCGTTTAATAGATTACAAGCTCAACAAACAGCGGCTATGAAGACAGCATCTGATAGAGCATTTGCAAGAGAACTAGCAGAAGAAGAAAGAGAGTTTGAAGCAGGTCAATTAGAAAAAAGATTAGATGTTGAAAGAGCAAAAATAGATAAGATGGGTGGAGGCGATTTATTAAAAAGAATAGAATCTGCAAAAGAAAACTATGGTGGTAACGAAATAAAAGCTGCAAGAGAAATAGATTTTTATGATAATAAATTTACAGAACTGCAAGGTAATTATGGAGATGAGGGTGTTTTCATAGACCCTGTTGATTTATCTGTATATGAAAATCAAAAAAATGGTTTAGAAAAATTTGTAAAACAAAATCCACAAGCAAAACGACAAGTTGTGTATAATGTAGCAACAGGTAAAGCAGTTAGAATTGTAAAAGACACTTTAACAGGTAAACTAAAAGTCATACCAGCAGACTCTGCTGATATGGATACAACAGGTGATACGCAGCCAGCACCAGATACTCCAGGGTTGTTTAATCGACCAACAAAACCAGGAAAAGAATTAAAAGAAATTTTACCAGATTTTAGAGATACGGGGTTCGACGAGGACTTCTATCAGTAGGAGTTTTAAATGGCAAGATACGTTCCATTATCAGAAGCAGAATTTAACAATAACAGTAGCATATTTTCATCTGTTGCTGCAGGTTTTGCATCTGGTGTTCTTAAAACTGTAGAAGGAGTTGTATCTCTAGGTGCAGAGCTCATTGACCTTGGAGCAGATACAAACAAAGCAGCAGAAGTAGAACAATTTTTTGATGATATAAATATATTTGAGGATACAGCACAAGACAGAGTCGCTGGTAAACTTGTAGAAGTATTTACGCAGATAGGTATACCAGGAGGTGCAGGATTCAAAGCTGCAACCAAACTAGCAGACAAAGCAATCAAAGCAAAAAAAGCTGGCAACTATGCTAATCCAAGAGCTAAATCTATTCAAGACGGTATGAAAACAGCTCAGTCATTAAATGATAGAATACCAGGTAAAACAAAAAGATTTGCGGCTGGTGTATTTGGTGGTGCAGCTGGTGAAACTTTAGTTGCAGATGTGGAGGACATTGGAACATTTGGTGATTTCTTTGATGGACCAACAGCGATAGATGATAGAGAGTCTGTGGGTAGAGAAGAGGCAGGCAGAAGAATATTAAATAGATTAAAGTTTGGAACAGAATCTATATTTATTACACCTTTTGTTTATGGTGTAGGAGCAGGCGGTAAAGCTCTTGCAAAAAGAGGCAAGGATCTTGCATACAGTGATAGTGCATTTGAAAGATGGGTAGACAAATATATTGGCTCACCATTTAGACCAAGAGGAGATCTTCCAACAGAGGTTTTTGAAGCAGAAATGGCAAAAGCTGGACTAAAAGCAAGAGATACATTTAGAGCAAAAGAAATTGTAGAAAATATAACAAGAGAAGTAGATAAAATATTTCCTAGAACAGGTAAATTTTTTGATACATCTACAAACAAAGAACAGGTAGATTTTTATAAAAAATTAAATGATGTGTTGTTTGAAGGTGATTTAAGTAAACCGATAAATCCAAAAGCATCTGATGATTTAATTAAATTATTAAAACAAAAAGAAATACCAGAAGAATCAATAACAAACATAGTTACAAACTTAAACAGTGCAAGAAACGAGTTTACCAATCTTATTGATATATTAAACAGAAATGCAGGAACAAAAATTGCTGCTGGTGCGAAAGACTTACAGAAGATAATGAAAGATAGGATTGAGGGATGGCTTGGAGGCACGTATAGAATATTTCAAAAGCCAAAAGGTTTATTTAAATTATTTCAAACTAAACCATATAGTGATGAAGCTTATGCAAATGCAATAAATTTATTTAGAAGATATCTTGCACAAACAGATCCTAAAAGACCCAAAGACACACCAATTGATTTAAGTGGCACAGACTATTATGAAAAAGCAAAATTTTTAGTTGATGATGTAATAAATCAGGTACAAATTAAAGGTAGACCTGCAGGTTTACCTGACATCACGTATCAAAATGCTACAGCCATGTCTAAGAAAAAAACATTCGAGGGCATACCAGGTAGAGGTAGTAAAGTATTTAGAGAATTGTTTGGTGAAATAAACGACCCAAGATATTCTATATTTAATGCGATGACTAATCTATCATCTGTTGCAAGAACAGCTACATATCTAGATGATGTTGCAGCACAGAATAGAAAAGTACAACAAGAAGGTGGTAGAGGTTTTTTCTGGGACACAGAGGATCTAGCAAAAGAGGCTGTTCAATCACCTACAACTGGTATTCAAATAGTTCCTCTTGATAGTGTGATACAAAAATTACCAGGTGGTAATAGTATTGCTAATCCATTGTCTGGTAAGTTTACAACGAAAGAAATAGCGGACGGTATAAAAAATGCAAATGATATTGGTGCAGGTTTGACATCTGTTATCAGAGGTAGAGAGGGTGCGAACCCTGCAGAAAAAGCAGTAACATGGTTTTATAGAAATCTTTTACTATTTCCAAAAGGTATATCACAACTAGCAAAAACAGTTTTATCTATACCTACACACCTACGTAACTTCTTTAGTGCTGGTGCATTCGCTGGTGCTAATGGTATATTATTTGAAGGATTAACTAATCCTGGTTTATTAGCCAGAGCATTTAGAGAGGGTGTGGATACATCTGCGTTATTAAAACTTGGACCAAACTCTGCAGAAGCGCAAGCAGCTTACAGAGAATTATTAGAGCTTGGTGTCGTAAACTCACAGGTGCAGATAGGAGATCTTGTTAATCTATTAAAAGATGCAACAGGTAATCCAGGTGTTGTATCTACAGATGCAATACTTAGACCATTCATGACTAAATTAAAAAAACTTGGTAGTTTTTTTCAAGGTAAATACGTTGCAGAAGACGATACATGGAAGATCACAAATTATGTTGTTGAGTTAGATAGATTAAAACAATCTGCAATAAAACAAGGTATAGAATTAACAGATGATGTAGTTAGAGGATTAAAACAAGAAGCAGCTAACATCGTAAAAAATACCGTACCAAACTATGCATACGTTGGATCTGCTGTTAAGACAGCAAGAATACTGCCTATTGGTAATTTTATGTCGTTTCCTGCAGAGATGATTAGAACTACAACTAATATTGCAGAGCAAGGTCTAAAAGAAATGAGACACATACCAGCTGCAGGAGAAAAAATTATAGGTAGTAATGTTACACCGTATGTCAATATAGACGGTAAAGGTCTTGTTAAAAATAATAACCCCATGTATGGCACAGGATTTAAAAGATTATCTGGTATGGCCACAACACTAGTTGTTGTACCACAGGTAGTCGTAGAGGGAGCAAAAGCTATCTACGATGTGACCGAAGATGAGATACAGGCATTACGTCAGTTCGTGCCAGATTGGTCTAAAAACTCTACGCTTGTCCCTATCAGAACAGATGATGGTGAGTTACGTTACATAGATTTTAGTCACAGTAATGCATACGATGTAATAGCCAGACCGTTTAGAACATTAACAAATAATATTATTGCAGGTGAAGCAACAGATCAAACATTGTTGGCTGGTTTTGTTGATGGTGTAAACCAGGCAGGTGCAGAGATAATGAATCCATTTATATCAGAATCTATTTGGACAGAAGCTGTAACAGATCTGACTGTTAGAGGTGGTAGAACAGCTGAAGGTAGACAACTGTACACGGAACAGACACCAGCCGGAAACAAAGCTGCGATTAGATTTTTACATTTAGGTATTGCACTTGCACCATCGTACAGACAGTTTCAAAGATTAGGACAAGCTGCTTTTGGAACACCAACCAAACGTGGAGAAGAATTAAACATAGGACCAGAGTTAGCAGGATTTATGGGACTGCGTCCTATCAAAGTAGATCCACTAGATTCTATGGGTTTTAAAATAGCAGAGTATCAAACAGGTATAAGAAATGCTAGAAGAGAATTTACAGGTGGTTATTTTGGAATACTTAGAGGTGGTAGAATAAAACCAAACGATGTTATCCAAGCATATTATAATTCAAACCGAGCTAGATTTTTAGTTCAACAAGAAATGAATAAAAATATATCTGCAGCACAGATATTAGGAGTAAAAAAATCTGCACTACAACGTGAGTTTAAAGATAGACAATTAAGTGATGCAACTTTTAATAATCTAGCCACAGGTAGATTTGATCCATATTTTCCATCAGAAGACATACAACAAAGATTTGCCGAGATTGCTAGAGATCTTGGTGATCCAAATGTATTTACAGAGGTAAGACCAACGTTAAGATTGATGTTACAAGAATTTAGACGTTTACCTCTAACAAGTGTCTTTGACTCTGATGTAAATGACTTTTTATTTGAAGAGTCTTTATTACCACCATTACCAAGCACGCCACAGCCTGTTGTAGGAACACAAGCAAATGCGCAACAAATTAATCCAACAACTAACTTGACACGTACAGAGCAAGCTTTATTATCACCAGAGGAACAAGTTATCCGGGAGAGGTTAAGGAGAACATAATGGCGAGAAAATCGGCGTTACAAAAAATTGAATCACACGAAAAGCTTTGCAGGATAATGCAAAAGCAGACGTTTGAACAAATTAAAGAAATGCAGGATCGAATCAAAAGACTAGAGTATTGGATAGTCGGAGGTATGGGAGCTGTATTAATGATTTTACTAACGGATATAGCATGAACTTGACACGTAACTTCACCCTCTCAGAGCTTACTAAAAGCGACACTGCCATCAGGAAGGGCATTAATAACAACCCTAGTCCTGAACAAATAGAAAAATTAAAATTATTGTGTGAAAATATTCTTCAGCCGGTGCGTGACCACTTCGGCAGAGTTAAGATCACTAGCGGATTCCGTAGCCCAGAGCTGTGCCTTGCTATCGGTAGCTCTATAAATTCACAGCATGCCAAAGCTGAAGCCGCAGACTTCGAATGTCCAGGCGTAGACAACGCTGAGTTAGCTGATTGGATACATAAGAACCTTCCGTATGACCAGCTCATCCTCGAGTTTTATACTCCGGGTGAACCTAACAGCGGATGGATTCATTGCTCATGGATTGATGGAACACCAAGAGCTTCTTATCTACATGCTTACAGATCAGAGGGTAAAACAAAATATAAACCTGTACTAGGTAAAGCTAAAGATCTAGTTTAGATCCAAGCTTTTAATTCTTCACCAAGAACTTCAGATGCAATATTTATTTTATTTTTTAAAGCCTTCACAATCTTCTCGTCAACGGTGTCCTCGCAAATCAGATCGACATATGTCACTGTTTTCTTTTGTCCTATTCTGTGTGCTCTGTCTTCTGATTGCAATCTCTTTTCTAGGTCGTAACCATTAGAAAAATATACTACAGTGTTTGCCTTTGTAAGCGTAATACCATAACCACCAGTTTGTGTTGTGCCGACAATAAATCTACAATCATCACCATTTTGAAATCTTTTAATATTCTCTTGTCTCTCCTCTTGTGGTGTTAATCCATAATAATCAACCACGGACCCCGGACCATATTCTTCACTTATGGCTTTTATAATTTGATTTACATCTCTCTGATAGTTAGCCCATATAATTACTTTACCCTCTGCCTCTGCTAATACACTCATTAGTTCTGTAATTCTGTTATTTGGTATTAATTGTGTTGACCCATCATCAGCAGTAAAATGACCACAAGTTATTTGATGCAATCTCATAAGTTGAGTTAACACTGTCATAGTAGAGGTAACTTTACCATTTAATGTAGCGATAGCTTCTTTTTTCATTTGTTCGTATATTTTTCTTTGATCACTTGTAAGAACGATATGTCTTTTAGTAAAATTTTTAGGTGGTAAATCTAAACAATCTTCTTTCAGTACTCTGTAAGAAAACCCTTGTAGTTTATCGGACAACTCTCCAAGATTTTGAAATGCGTGCACAACCTGTATTGATCTACCTCTAACATGCATAGTTTTCATTTGAGCATATCTATTTCTAAAAGAATAATAAGAAGAGTGATTTAAAAGAAAAGGATCTAAAAATTCACATTGAGTATACAAATCTAACGGATTTTTAGTTACAGGAGAACCTGTCATTATACGTTTGTATTTAGCATACTTACCAAGATTAATAATATTTTTTGTACGTTTTGCAGTGGGTGTTTTTATGGTCGTAGATTCATCAATAGCCATTAATACTTTGTGTGAGTTTAAAAACTTACTAGCAAACTTTATACCTTTCTCTGTGCTAAACGCCTCAACGTTCATAACTAAAATATGTAAAGCAGTTTCTATTTCAAACAAAGACTCTAATTTTTCTTGTTGTTTTTTTGTAATATTTGGTTGCCATAGTACGGTCACATTTTCTATGTGGTCTGGTAAGTGCGTAGGTATTTCTTGCTCATACCAAGTTTTTACAACACCTTTTGGAGCAATAATTAATGCACCATCTATCTTGCCTTTATCATAAAGCATAGACATATTATCTATTAACACTTTGGTTTTACCTGTACCCATCTCCATAAAATATGCGTACGTTTCTTTATGCCATGACTTTTCTAAAGCAGTCATCTGATGCTTATACGGTTTAGTCTTAAATTTATAATTCATCTTTCTATTGACATTAATATAAAGGATGTTATATGATTTGTCAATGTCAGAAAGTAGAGTTTTTGTAATACAAGAAATTGCTGGAACCAAAGCAGGTAATCCTAAAATAAATATTATGGGTGCATCTAATTATGGTCAGTTTAAATTTTTATTACCAGAATTTTCACAGATTATTTTTTCACCTGGACCACTCGTGTATAAGTTGAGACAAGGGTTAAAAGATTTTACAAAGGATGATTATTTACTACTTACAGGTGATCCTGCAATTATAGGTGTTGCATGTTCTATTGTATCTGATATTACAAACGGCAAATACAATTTGTTAAAGTGGGATAAACAAGAAAGAAAATATTATCCTATTGAAATTAATCTATACGAGAAAGGAGAAATAGATGACAATTGATTTTGAAAAAGACCAACAGGATGCAATGAAAAGGACTGAAGGTATTCAGTCACTTGCAGACCAAGTTGAAAAGTTAGAAGACTTACAAAAAAGACTCGAACTACAAGAAGAAAATATGAAAAGCACAAAAGCAGAAATACAAAAAGTTTCTGGTGACATCATACCTACTATGATGTCTGAAATGGGTCTAGCAGAATTAAAACTTCATGATGGATCACATCTGAAAGTTTCAACGTCGTATCGTGCTACTATTACAGAAGCAAATAAAGAAGCGGCGTTTAACTGGCTTCGTAGCAATGGACTAGGGGATATAATCAAAAACGAGATATCCGTATCCTTTGGTCGTAACGAAGATAACAAGGCGGCTGATTATGCCGAACTTGCGAAGGGTCAAGGGTTTCAACCAACACAAAAGATGAAGGTTGAGCCCATGACTCTGAAAGCGTTAGTCCGTGAGCGTATTGAGGCAGGAAAAGAAATGCCAACGGAAATCTTCGGGGTTTTCTCGGAGAATAAAACAACAATAAAAAGGAACAAGTAACATGAACCAAGTAGCAGAAAAAAAAGAAGGAGCGTTGGCAACAAACTTATTTGAAGCTGATGCAAATCAAGGTGCTCAAAATATATCGCAAGAAGATCTTGCGTTGCCTTTCTTAAAAATTTTGGGCCAACTATCTCCAGAGGTTAACAAAAGAGATGGTAAATATGTCGAGGGGGCAGAACCTGGACTTATAATCAATACAGTTACAAATGAATTGTACAAAGACGTAGATGTAATACCTTGTCATTATAAAAGACAATACATCGAATGGCAGGACAGAGGCACTAGCACAGGTGCACCTGTTGCAATTCATGAAGCAGACAGTGATATCATTAGTCAAACCACTAGAGGTAAAGACTATAAAGATAGATTAGCAAATGGTAACTATCTTGAAAACACTGCAAGTCATTTTGTATTGGTGAGAGGTGCAAACCCACATACTGCTTTGATATCTATGAAATCTACTCAATTAAAAGTTAGTAGAAAATGGAACTCAATGATGATGGGTTTAAAAATGCAGGGTAAAAATGGATTATTTACTCCGCCTACATACAGCCACATTTATAATCTAAAAACCGTCCAGATGTCTAATGACAAAGGAACATGGTTTGGTTGGGATGTGTCTAAAGTTGGTCCTGTTGAACAAAAAGATTTGTATGACATGGCTAAAAACTTTGCAACTAGTGTAGGTAAGGGTGAGATCCAAGCTAAACACGGCACGGAAGAGACAACAAAGTCTAATTCAAATTACTAGATCCTAGGCAGTGGGCGTCGAAGCTAGCGTGGAAACGCCCACTTATAAAATATGATTGAGAAGTTTAAAAACATATTTACAGGACTAGACCGTGCACATGGTGTCACCATTGTTGGTGAATCAAATGGTAATGGCACTAAAGTAAAAGGCAAATCATTTGTAAAACGTGAGCCAGTCACTGATGAACTGTGGCAAAAACATTTAGATGGTAAAGACAGTTTGGGTGTCATACCAATTAATGATGACAATAAATGTAAGTGGGGGTGTATTGATATAGATTCTTATGCAGGATTTGATCATCAAAAACTTATAAACAAAATTAAACAATTTAAATTACCACTGATAGTATGCAGATCAAAGTCTGGTGGTGCACATGTATTTTTATTTACAAAAGATCTTGTATCAGCAAGTTTGATGCAAGATAAATTAAATGAGATTAGATCTGTATTAGGTTACGGTGGGTCAGAAGTTTTTCCTAAACAAAGAGAATTAAAATCGAAAGATGATACAGGAAATTTTTTAAATTTACCATACTTTAATTGTAGTAATACAACAAGATATGCCTTTCTTGAGAGTGGTGAAGCTGCTACACTAGAAAGTTTTTTTGAGTTAGTAGAAAGATATAAACAAGAAGACATCAGCACAATAGAAGTTAAAAGACCAGAAACACCATACTCTGATGGTCCACCATGTGTAGAACTTATGGTGCAAAACAAAGTTACAGAGGGTGGTAGAAACAATGCATTGTTTCATTATGGTGTGTATGCAAAATCTAAATGGCCGGAAAATTGGAAAACAAAAATAATATTATTTAACGAGTCTGCAATGGCCCAACCATTATCAGATATAGAAGTAAATATCATAACAAAACAACACGAGAAAAAAG
This sequence comes from uncultured Pelagibacteraceae bacterium, assembly GCA_902595405.1. GTDB lineage: Bacteria > Pseudomonadota > Alphaproteobacteria > Pelagibacterales > Pelagibacteraceae > Pelagibacter. Next base: position 9,371 of record CACJPX010000007.1, on the reverse strand, counting down.
ACTGGGGCTACAAATGTAATGATCAACCCATGTGTAGTTTGTGTGATAAAAAATTATGTAAGACTAGAAAGTTTGGTATAGGTCAAGAGATAACATTTCCTAATCTAACAGACCTACAGGTTGTAGCGTTAGAAGAACCATACTACTACATGAATGTAGATGGAGATAGATTGTATCTTGATTCTGCAAAACATTTAACAAATCAAAGTTTATTTCAAGAAGAATGTGTTAAACAATTACGATTTAATCCACCAACATTAAAAACAAACGATTGGAAAAAACTTACAAACATACTATTAGAAAATGCAGAAGTGACAGAACCTGCAGAGGGCACAGGTACAAAAGACATATTACGAAACTATCTTGAAGACTATTGTGTAAACAGAATACAAAAAGATGACTACGAAGATTTAAAAAATGGTGGTACGTATACTAAAGAAGGTTATCACCACTTTGTGTTTGATAACTTTTTTCATAATTATTTATCAAGAAAACATTGGAAAGTGCCATACCAAAGGACATCACAGATGTTAAAAGACAATTTAAATTGTACGACTAAACGTGTGGGTAAACATAAACTATCTGTATTTGTTGTATCTAGGTTCGATAAAAAGCCAGAAACATACACACCAAAACCATTTAAAAAAGATAACTACTAATGCGAACAATAATATATGGACCACCAGGAACAGGTAAAACACATACTTTGCTACAACATATAGAAAAATTTTTAGAAACAACAGATCCAGATAAGATTGGGTATTTTACATTTAGTAAGAATGCTGCAGTAGAGGGTAAAGAAAGAGCTGCACTTAAATTTAGATTATCTTTATTAGATGATTTACCATACTTTCAAACTCTACATTCATTTTGTTTTAATCAACTTGGTCTAAGCAAAGACCAAGTCATGAAAGAAAAACATTACAAAGAATTAGGAGAGAAGATGGGATTAGAAATAGAAGGCACACAACAAGACGAAGACCACGACAGTGTGTTTTATTCTAAAAATCCATACATACAATTAATAAACATAGCACGGTCAAAAGAAATAGATCCTGTAAAGTATTATCACCTTACAGACAATCAACAAGTATCATTAAATAAATTAAAAATTATATCAGAAGAATTACAAAGATATAAAACAGAACATGGTCTAGTTGACTTTCCAGATATGATAGAAAAATTTTTAAGTGGTGGTGATACACCAAAACTAAGAGTTATGTTTGTAGACGAAGCACAAGATTTAAGTTTGATACAATGGAAACTAGTAAGAAGGATAGAGGAGTCAGCAACAGATTCTTTTATCGCAGGCGATGATGATCAAGGTATTTACAAATGGAATGGTGCACATGTAAATACATTTATAAATTTAGAAGGCACAAGAGAAATATTAGAACAATCACACAGGGTGCCACAAAAACCTTTTGAACTTGCAAACAAAATTATCAACAAAGTAAAAAATAGGGTGGCTAAAAAATATTATCCAAAAGATACTGAGGGATCAGTAAGACGTTGCCAAAGTTTACATGAGGTAGATTTTACAAAAGGTAAATGGCTAGTGTTAGCTACAGCAAACTATATGTTAAGTGACATAGGTGATGTGTTAGATGAAAAAGGACTATACTGGCAGAGAAGAAAAGCAACGCCAAGAGTTAAAAATATATACGAGATTATACAAAAATGGGATGAATTAAAAACTGGTGTGCCCATGCACTATAACGATTGTAAAAAAATTTTTAATAAGATGAACAAGAACTGGGATAAAAAATTATTTAAAGCTATGGTTAAAGATCAGTTCTATGGCATAGATGATTTAAAAAGTAAATACGGTTTACAAACAGAAGCAGAGTGGCAAGAAGCATTAGATGAACTAGGTAATGAAGATATAAGAAAGATAACAAAACTAATAAAAACAGGAGAAGACTTATCTAGTACACCAAGGATAAGTATCTCTACAATACATGGAGTAAAAGGAAACGAAAGAGAGAATGTAGTAATCAATACTGAACTATCTGGAGCAGCATACGATGAATATCAAAAGAATCCAGATGATACACATAGATTGTTTTACGTTGCATGCACAAGAACAGAAAACAATTTATTTATAATCGAACCACAAAGGAAAAAAGCATATGACATCTAAAGTATGGGACAAACAACACGGAGGATCCCACTATCAAAAGTATAAAATTCAACCAAGTAAGTTTGTAGTAGAGAATGAATTGCTATATCCTGAAGGTTGTGCTATAAAATATATAATAAGACATCGTGACAAGGGAAAGAAACAAGACATATTGAAAGCGATACATTTTTTAGAAATGATTATAGAGAGGGATTATAATGAAACCGATATTTAAACCACAGACAGAGTGGTTGCCACCACAGGACTTTCCTGATCTATCTAATTATAGTGAGATAGCTATTGACTTGGAGACAAAAGACCCAGACCTAAAAACTATTGGATCTGGATCTGTTGTGGGTCGAAGTAAAATAGTTGGAGTTGCTGTAGCTGTGCAAGACTGGAAAGGGTACTATCCCATTGCACATGAAGGTGGAGGCAACATGGATAAGAACATGGTCCTAAAATGGTTTCAAGATGTTCTAAATACAGATGCAATTAAGATATTTCACAACGCTATGTATGACGTATGTTTTATTAAGGCTGCAGGGCTTAAAATTAATGGCATGGTCGTAGATACCATGATTGCTGGCTCTCTCGTGGACGAGAATCGCTTTCGATACGATTTGGGCTCTATGGGTCGTGATTACCTAGGAATAGGCAAAAATGAGGCTGTATTGAAAGAAACAGCAGATCTGTGGGGTGTAGATGCTAAGTCTGAGATGTATAAACTACCTGCAATGTACGTGGGTGAGTATGCAGAACAAGACGCAGATCTAACCTACAAACTATGGCAAGAAATGAAAAAACAAATGTATCACGAAGATGTCGAAGATATATTTAAATTAGAGACTGAACTTTTTCCTTGCCTCGTTGATATGCGTTTTTTAGGAGTGCGTGTAGATACTGAAGCAGCATATACACTGAAGCAACAATTAGTAGAAGAAGAAAAAGAATGCTTACAAAAAGTAAAAACAGAAACATCAGTAGATGTTCAAATATGGGCTGCACGTTCAATTGAGAAAGTCTTTCAAAAACTGAACCTACCATACGACCTAACTGCCAAAACACGTTCTCCATCATTTACTAAAAACTTTCTGCAGAACCATCCACACCCAATGGTGAAGTTGATAGCTCGTGCTAGAGAAATAAATAAATCTCATACTACATTTATTGATACCATACTAAAGCATCAACATAAAGGTAGAATACATGCAGAGATAAATCAAATTAGATCAGATAGTGGTGGTACAGTAACCGGTAGATTTAGTTATAACAATCCAAATTTACAGCAGATACCAGCACGTAACAAGGAACTTGGACCACGGATCAGATCATTATTTATACCAGAAGAGGGTTGTCAGTGGGGTTGTTTTGACTACTCACAACAAGAGCCACGTCTTGTTACACACTATGCTAGTCTTGATGGACTCTACGGTGTGGACGAAGTATTAAATGCATACAACGATGGTGAAGCAGACTTTCATAGAATTGTAGCTGAGATGGCAGATATACCAAGAGAACAGGCTAAAACAATTAATCTTGGTTTGTTCTATGGTATGGGTAAAAATAAGTTACAAGCAGAGCTGGGTGTGTCGAAAGAGAACGCTGAAGATTTATTTAGAACGTACCATGACAAAGTCCCTTTTGTAAAAATGTTAATGGAAAGTGTTATGCGTAGAGCACAGGACAAAGGTAGAGTTAGAACTTTACTAGGTCGTAGATGTAGATTTAATTTATGGGAGCCCAATCAGTTTGGAATACACAGAGCATTGCCTCACGAAGAAGCGTTAGCGGAACACGGACCAGGTATCAAAAGAGCGTTTACATACAAAGCATTAAATAAATTAATACAAGGATCAGCAGCTGACATGACAAAGAAAGCTATGGTTGATTTATACAAAGAGGGTATCATACCACATATACAAGTTCATGACGAACTTGATATATCAGTTAATAATAATGCAGATAAAATAAAAGAAATTATGGAGTCTGCAGTACAGTTAGAAGTACCAAACAAAGTGGACTATGAATCTGGACCAAATTGGGGTACAATAAAGTGAGGTTAAACTATGGCTTATCTAAATGCAAACATACCAGTAGAGTATGCACAGATCAGGAGAGAATATCTATATGATCTTAAAAAACATCACGGAGAAGTTGAAGACTGTATTATCTTTGGTGTTACTTGTATTACAGGTCGTGCATTATTGTTTCATGCTATTATGGAAAATGGTGCAATCTTTTATCGATTACCTATTACAGCTTTTATTCAAAGGGGATTTAAACCCGAAGACGTACCCATACGAAGACTTGATGAACTTCAGCTTTGGAATTCTTTTAGCTATTATCCTGCTGTTACTAGTTGGGATATACTAGAAGCACAATCAGGTAAATATATAGGCAAAGATAAAAAATGGCATTGGGGTCGTTACTTATTTACTGTTGACTTTGCACATCCAGAGCCTAATATACTTGACACTGATCATTCAGAGATACCGCACGAACATAAGTGCGCACACGTATTGGCATTAAACGATGGCAACTACGCAGCACAACCTAACAACAGATTAATATGGGATATACCGTCATTTACGGTAAAAGACAAAACACCTGATTGGAAGGTACAAACTAATTACTGGAACGTAGAAGACACACAACAGTGGCGAACGGAAGACACTGACAATTTCTTTTACGAGATGGAGGAAAAGAAAAATGATTGATAAAATTAAAAAAGCTATTGGCAAGATTTGGGACAAAATTAAATCTATATTTTGGAAAAAATAGTATGATTGGAGGTTGTTATGGACTACAGGTTCACAGCAATACTTATAATTCTGTTATGTTTACTAGCGTTTTGTGTAAAGCCACCACAACCGTTGAAAGTTGATCCAAAAGATATTATAATCCCTCTACCAAAACCAAAACATGAGTAAGAAACCTTTAACAATATCTGAATCTGCCGCCGTGCAGATGCCTATGAAGACGGTTGCCAGTCTAATAATTATCGTGGCACTCGGCACCATGGGCTATTTTCAGATTGTTGAAAGGTTAAACATAGCGGACACTCGAATACAATTAATGGAAAAAGATTTAGCAGAAAATACAGAGTTTAGAATTAAATGGCCACGTGGACAACTTGGCTCACTTCCCGCGGACTCGGAACAATTTATGATGATCGAAGATCTTTATAAGACTACTGAAAAGTTAAACGCACACATAGAAAACATGGCACTAAACAAAGTAAACATCGAGTTTTTAAGAGGACAGATGGATAAAGTCTTAGTTGACATTGAAAAACTAAAAGACGCAAATAGAGAAATGAAATATACAAACGGTAATTCACAATGATAGAGACTGTGATAGCCCTTCTTATGTTCTGGGACGGAGAGATCAAGGAACATAGAATACAAGACTCAATGGCTGAATGTTTACGTGCACGTCGTATAGCAGAGCGTGAATTTAATCCAAATATATCTTATAAATGTATACGTAGTGAGGCAGAAACAGAGATATACATGGGTGAAAAATCAATCAAGAAATTGCATCTCAAATGAAAATACAAGCAGAAATAGTTAATGGTATCTGTCCTACTTGTGATGAATATACACCGTTAGTTGGAGTGACAAAACAATTTTATAGATGTTTAACATGTGGCACAGATCTTGAACAAAAAGTAAATGGTGTAATAAGTTACATACCTCACTTAACTAAACAATCATTACAATCAGAGGTAGAAAAATATTTCGATGGCGAAGCGTAAGTTTACAAACTTTGTACCACGTCCAAAACCTCGTAAACGTCCGGGTAGACACACAAAAAACCTCAATAAATCCAAGAAAAGATCGTATAAAAAATACAACCGACAAGGTCGTTGACAAATATCCCAAAATATCCTAGTCTCTGGATATGAAAGAAAAAATAATAACATTAAAAGTAAATGGTGCATTACAAGGACAATGGTCTCATTTATTATTAGAGTTAAATCTAATCAAAAAAGCGTGGAAACCATACGGTGTTGACATAAATATGAAAGCATCTGGTTTAAAAAATATTTTAAATTATGGAACGAAAATTAATGACGACGCAAAAAGAATTAGACGAAATAGCTAATAATTGGAACAAAACAAAGGACCCAAAGTATAAAAAACTTTGGTATGATTTAGTAAATGGACTTGATAATATTAAACGACGGCCTGTATCAACTGATTCCAGTCACAAAACAGATGATGGATGGAATAGTTTTGACAAACGACGTTGATTGTTTTGAGTTGTGTGACATACTCAGATTAAAATTAACGGGATATGTAGATAAATTAAATCTACATATTATGCAAGATGGCAGCACTTTTATGGGTTGTATGTGTAGATGATACACCTACCCTAAAGAGGGAAAAATAAGGGTAGGTAATGGTGAGAAGATTCTTGCCATTACCATAATTTGGCCACATTGTCAAATCGAGTCGTCAATCCTGCAAGTAAACTTAATATACATACCATATTTATTTATATCTTCACGGCCTATCTCTTCTAATTTTCTTCGTGACTCTTCATACCCAAAGTGTAGGCAATCATATTGTGTCCGAAATGTGTCAGGCCACGGATAGGGCGGCATGCACTCACCAGCAACACTAGAACAAATTATTAAACTCATTAATATTTTCATTGACAATCCTATAATATCACCTATATATGGGTTATTAAAATGAAAGGAAACAAATCATGACTGATATGTCAAAGTATAAAAATGTTTCTCTAACAAAAGAAACATACGCTACATTAGATAAGTTATCAAAGGTATTATTGCCCGATGCTAAACTATCTATAGCAAAGACCATAGAATCAATAGCAAACGAGAAAGCGAAGAAGTTAAATGGCAAAATTAAAAAAGGGTAGAGTCAAGGTACATATCTGTGAAACATGTCACGGAAATGGGTATGTCAGGGTTGCAAAAATTGATGGTGATCCTGCATTAGATTTTAGAGATAGAAGCGAAGTCCACCAATGTTGGGACTGCGATTCGGAGGGAGAATTTTATGAGACAGTTGATGATAATCTTATTGATGACGGTCCTACTAACACATTGCACTAAACTAGAGTTTGATGGTTTTGACCCAACAACGACAGCACTAAGATGGATTATGAAAAATGATTCCAGAGACTGATAGAGCATACATCGCAGGACTCTTTGATGGAGAGGGTTCGATATATTTTAAACGTGGTGTTGAAAAGAAAAAGAAACACACCGGCAAGGGCCATAGATTATCTAACAGTTTAAGATTGTCTATGGAGATAACCATGACAGATGAATCTGTATTGTTGTGGGTACATGAAGTCCTAGGTGTTGGAACTTTAAATAAAAAACCACGTAAAGGTAAACGTAAAGATGGCACAAAATACTTGATGCAATACCGATGGCGTTGTACATTTAGAGACGCATATTATGTTTGTTGTTTGATCTGGCCTTGGGCGCATACTAAACTACCTAAGATTAATCAAGTGATGGAGCACTATAACGAACATAAAATTGCGAATGGTAAAGTAATAAACTTAGATGAATATAGAAAGGTGATGAGTTTAGAATGATGTTAAAAATATATTTATGGATTATGGGCTGGTCTGGTAAGATCAACGCGTGGGCTTGGCGTAAACAGGCTGCGATTGTTCGAGATAAGAATCGTAAAGAAGAAGAGGATTATCTAAAAGAGTTGAAGAAAAAACTATGACACCGGAACAAGGATTAGGTATGTTATTTGTAGGAGTTGTTGCTTTATCGTTAGGAGGTGCGGTAGCCTTTTTAATATTAAGAAAGGTTTATAGATCATTACATAAATCTAAAAGAAGGTTTGACGATTTAGAATGATGGAAGAAAAAGATCTGTTAGAATACGAGAACATTGGTCGAAAGATTAAGAAGAGTGATAAGTATACCTATGTTGACGCCTCACGGATCGAGGACCAAGGAACACGGCTCTATGATGTAAATGGTGCTAGACTTCCTAGTGTGACTACGATATTAGGCAAAACCAAAAATCAACAATTCTTAAAAGACTGGAAGGCTAAAGTTGGAGAGCAAGAAGCAGAACGAATCAAAAATGTATCTAGTAGTCGGGGGACATCTATGCACAAATTCCTGGAAAACTATATCACAGGAGTGGGCTACGATGATCTTACAGCGCTCGGACAAGAGGCGAAAGCCATGGCCCAAAAAGTTATTGATGTGGGTCTCACACCTGTTGAAGAATACTTTGGGTCGGAAGTTACGTTATACTATCCGGGTCTATACGCAGGTTCAACAGACCTTGTATGCTTACACAATAGCATGGAAACTGTTGTTGACTTCAAGCAAGCCAATCGTCCGAAGAAGAAAGAATGGATCGAAGATTATTATCTGCAAATCGCAGCATATGCCATGGCCCATGACTACGTTCACCAATCAAACATTGAACAAGGAGTTATCATGGTATGCACGCCTGACCTATATTATCAAGAATTTGTCGTAAGTGGGGCAGAATTAAGGCGCTATAAACATGAGTTTTTAAAAAGATTGGACATGTATTATGACCTAATTTACGATGAAAAAGAGAAAGCAAATGTAAAACTAAACCCGGAGGATTTTTTTAATGGAGCGTGAGATATCAGGATATTACTATGACGGTGAAAAGTCATGGATATTATACAAAGACGAAAACGGTAACGAAACAATGGAGGAGGACAACGATGAATAATCAGATTAGAATGGTTCTAATGAAGAGATACGAGGCAGAGATTGAGGACGCAAAGTATAAGATCAAATGCTATAGCGATCAAGAACTTATCATACCTGAGCATCCAGATATAACTGGTGAGGTTGATAAGTTGTTAGCTAAAATATCTTCTGCCGAGGACAAGATGGCAGTAATGGAGCTACATTATGGCAAGATTGTGGCAGATAAAACTGTACTATAAGATTCTGTGACAGATCACAAAAAATATTTTTTTATCGCCGAAATAAAGTGTCCAAGTGTACTTTTGACTGTTTTTCAGCATAAAATAAGGCTGAAAGTGGTACACTTTTTAGTACACTTTTTATTTTTGGTACACTTTTTAATGTACCATCAAATTTCGGTTCACGCGCGCGAATGCATATTTTAAATAAAAAAATCTGTGATATAAACTTATATGCCTAGGAAAAGACGAAAAGCAATAGCCTCAATAACTCCCGACATACCTTATCCTAAAGTTCGGGTGGAGTGGATCGACTGTGTGAGCGA
>CACJPX010000006.1:0-64848 GCA_902595405.1 uncultured Pelagibacteraceae bacterium | reverse complement strand
CCCACAATTTGGGCTTATGACATTAGCCGTTTCCTTTACGGGGCGTTGTTTATGTTAGGAGCTGGTTACGCGCTTTCTCGAGGTGTACACATCAGAGCAGATTTTTTATATAGAAATTTCAAAACAAAAACCCAAGGTTTGATAGATTTTTGGCTATATCTATTATTTTATTTTCCTGGTCTTTTGGTTTTTCTTTACATGACAATTGGGTTTGTAGAAGAGTCTATTAGAAGAGGTGAAAGAGGTATGGATACCACATGGATGCCTTTCATGTGGCCTATAAAAACTTGTTTATTAGTCGGAATTATTTTTTTACTTATTCAAGGTTTCTCAGAATTACTTAAAAGTTATTGGGCAGCAAAAAAAGGTGAGTGGCCAGGAGAGGATAAAAAATAATGATAGCTGAGTTAATTGATCCAGCAATTTTAGGTTTTATTCTCGTTGGTGTAATGCTTTTTGCAATTTTTGTAGGGTTTCCAATTTCATTCACTTTGATATTTTTAGGATTTGTTTTTGGATACCTTGGTTTTGGAAAATTAGTTTTTTATTTGATGACACTTCAATTTTCCATGGTAATGACTGAGCAAACTCTTGCCGCCGTGCCACTCTTTGTGTTTATGGGGATAATGATGGAACAAGCTGGATTAATGGAAAGATTATTTTTAGCTTTTCAATTAATGTTAGCAAAAGTTAAGGGTTCGCTATATTACGCAGTTTTATTTGTCTCAGTAATTTTTGCTGCAGCCACAGGTATTGTAGGTGCATCAGTAACTATTCTTGGCATCATGGCTGCTAAATCAATGAATAGATCAGGTTATGACGTTAAGCTAGCAGCAGGTACGATCACTGCAGGTGGAACCCTGGGTATTTTAATTCCTCCAAGCATTATGCTTGTTGTCATGGGTCCTATAATGGAAATCCCAGTTATAGATTTATTTGCTGCTGCAATCTTACCAGGAGTACTTCTTGCAAGTTTATATGCAGCTTACACAACAATAAGATGTATGATTAATCCTAAGTTAGGACCGGTATTACCTGATGATATGAGAGCTGCCAGTATGAAAGAAGTTTGGGTCGAGTTTTTCCTTGGCTTGGTCCCTCCTGCGGCCTTAGTTTTTGCAGCTTTGGGGAGTATATTATTTGGATTTGCAACTCCAACAGAAGCAGCAGGATGTGGTGCTATGGGAGCATTACTTCTCTCTTTAGCTTATAAAAAATTATCACTGTCTAAATTACAAGAAGCTTTGGTAAAAACTTTAGAAATTACAGCTTTAATTATGGTTTTAGTTGCAGCTTCAAATTTCTTTGGTGCAGTTTTTGCAAGACTAGGAACACCAACTTTGCTAACTGAATTTTTATTAGGACTAGAAATGAACAAGTATTTAATTTTAGCAATGATAATGGTTATGATCTTTTTATTAGGCTGGCCATTAGAATGGGTTCCTATAGTAATGATAATAGTCCCAATTATCTTACCTTTGGTGGAAGCATTAGGATTTAATTTAACTTGGTTTGCAATATTAGTTGCAGTGAATCTACAAACCGCCTGGCTATCTCCACCAGTGGCTTTATCAGCGTATTTTTTAAAAGGAGTTGTTCCTGAATGGGATCTTAAAGACATCTATTATGGAATGATGCAATTTATGGTCTTACAAGTCATTGGTTTAGTATTAATTATAATATTTCCTAAAATTGCTCTTTGGTTACCAACTCTCTTATATGGACAGTAGAAACTTTAAGTTTTATATTGTCTAAGTGAGTCCTCAAAATTTAAAAAAAAATCTTACTAATTGGGATTTAGTTTCAGTAAACCCCAATGATAAAAATTGGGATTGGAAAGTTTTATTTTGTTTTTGGGGTGTAAATATTCAGAGTGTTATAGGTTTCTCATTAATCACCTCTTTATATGTAATCTATAATCTTAATACTTTTATCGTATTTTTTGGAACAATATTTGGAACTCTTCTAGTCTATCTATTTTCAAACTTAATTGGAAAGCCATCTCAAAAATATGGACTACCCTTTGTTGTTTTATTACGACCCTCATTAGGTATTATTGGAGCAAAATACTTTGGTTTACTGAGATTTTTAGTTGGTATTTTTTTATTTGGTATTCAAACATATTTTTTATCAAAAGCATTTAGTTATTTAATTAGAATTGGAATTTTTTCTATAGAACCTGCAATACTTGATCAACAATTATTACTTTTATTCTTTTTGGGCATGAACTTAATTGATTGGATTGCAATTATCATAGCAATAATTTTTCAAGGATTTCTATTTAGTATTGGAATGAACATGAATAAAAAGATTATTATTTTTTCAGCAATTACAGTTTATCTTGGAATTTTATTGTTTTTTTTATCTGTGTTACTAAGTGACGTTAAATTAACGTCTAGTGCATTTTTAAATTCATTAAATACAGAAAATTTTCTGAATAAAAATAATTTTGTGCCATTAATAACAGTCACCAGCACGGTATTTGCATATTTTTCGATTATAATTTTAAATTTTGGGGATTTTTCAAGGTATGTAAAAAGTGAAAGTCAGCTCAAAAAAGGAAATCTAGCTTTAATATTAAATTTGATAATTTTTTCCTTTGCTGCTTTATTTATAGTTTCAGGCATGGATGTCTTTTTAAAGCAAGATCCGGAAAATCTTTCTAGAATATTAACAAATCCTACAGATATTCTTGGAAAAATAGATAATTTATTTCTGATTGTTTTAGCTTTAATTTTTATAATTATTGCCTCTGCCTCAACAAATTTAATAGCAAACTTTATTCCATCTCAATATACTTTAATTAATTTTTTACCTTTTTCTTTATCTATTAAAAGTGCGGGTTTGATAATCACTATCATAGGCTTTATTATAGGAATATTTTGGTTAACTTTTCTAAGCCAAGTTGGTGCTTTATCATTTATTGATACATTTGGAGCTTTTTTTGGACCTCTTTTTGGAATAATAATTTTTGATTTTTATTATATTCAAAAGGGTAAATTAGATAATAAAGATATTTATTCTTTGGAGAACAATGGGATTTATTATTACAGTAGTGGATGGCATATAAAAGCAGTTTACTCTGTAATTTTGGGTTTTATTTTTTCAGCTTCAACTATTTGGAATACTAATTTAATGTTCCTTCAATCATTTTCTTGGATTATTGGAGCCTTTGTGGCGGCTTTTACTTATTATTTATTAACACGAAAATAAAAAAATGGAAAAAATTAACTTCGATTTCAAAAATAGAACGGCAATTGTAACAGGAGGTGCTCAAGGTTTTGGTTTTGATATTACTAAACGTTTTTTAAAATCAGGTGCAAAGGTAATCATATGGGATAACGACTCAAAAGCTATAGAATCAGCCGTTAAAGAAATAGATAATTTAAATTTGAGCTCCAATACTGTCGATGTATCTAATTATGATGAAGTTGAAAAAAATGTTAAGCAGATTACAAAAAATTCTAATATTGATATTTTAATAAACAATGCAGGCATAACTGGTCCCACAGCTACTCTGTGGGAATATGACATTGAGATGTGGAAAAAAGTTGTAGAAATCAATGTAATGGGAACGTTTAATTGTTGCAGGTCAATAGTGCCAAACATGATCAAAAATAATTATGGTAGAATTGTAAATGTAGCCTCAGTAGCTGGAAAAGATGGAAATGCTAATGCTAGTGCATACAGTGTAGGAAAAGCAGGCGCAATAGGTTTAACTAAATCATTAGGTAAAGAGCTGGCAGATAAGAATATAGCTGTAAATGCAGTCACTCCAGCGGGCGCAAAGACTAGAATTTTAGATCAAATGACCAAAGAGCATGTTCAAAGAATGCTATCAAAAGTACCTAGAGGAAGATTTCTGGAAGTTGAAGAGTTTACCTCGTTAATTTGTTGGCTTTCTTCTGAGGAAAACACTTTTTCAACAGCAGCAGTCTTTGATATTAGTGGTGGTCGCTCCACTTATTAACTTCTTGGTTTTTGTTCAACTATTTTGATATTATTTATTTTAGCTCTACTAAACTTGATGTCTTTGGACATAACTGGTGCAAAAATCATTATAGACCAGTAAATTAAGAGTATAAAAGCGGATATTGTCTTCATATTATTTATATAGAACTGAATGTTGAATTTTGAATGTTTAAATTTTGTCTAAATAATGTATTAAGAATTTTTTTTTATCTTTTATGAAAATTTTAATAAATATTTTAATCATTATAATTTTATCTATTAATTTGTCTTTAGCAGATGAATTACAAGTCTTTGATTTTACTGAAACAGAGCTCGCAGAACTTAAAGTTAGAAAGGTAAGAGGGGCTGATAATAAAACACTTTATACCGTTGGAACAAATGATAACGGAAATTATTTGAAATCGGTTGCTGATAATGCTGCCTCTGGCCTTGGAAAAGAGATCAAGATAAACTTAGATAAGACCCCGTTTATAAACATAACTTGGAAAATTGAGAAAGATCTGTCTGGGATTAAAGAAAATACGAAAAAAGGGCATGATTTTGCTGCAAGAGTTTTTGTGATTAAAAAAACTGGAGCTACACCACTATCAAATAGAGCAATTAATTATGTTTTCTCAAGTAATAATGAAGTTGGGGCAAATTTTCCAAGTCCATATACAAAAAAATCGATAGACAATGTTTTAGCTAGCACAAAAGATAATTTAAATGAATGGGTAACAGTTAAAGCTAATGTTAAAGAGGATTTTAGAAGATTACACGATCTAGATGTTAAAGAGCTTGATGGAATTGCTATTATGTCTGATACTGATAACTCAAAGATGAAATCTATAGCTTATTTTCAAAATATATATTTTTCATCTCAATAATTAAAATTTAAGATATTTTTTAAGATAAATATTAAATAAAGAAAGTATAACAGCTACTACAACATCTTCTAAAGGACTTGCTTGTGGATAACCAAAGTTCCATGCGGTAACCATCACTAACCAAATTACAAATATATTCATTAAATACTTATACCTTAGTTTCTATTAAATAGTTTACTTTTTTGATATAATTATATTATGCATGAAAATTTTTTTCATACTTTAAAAGTTTACTATGAAGATACTGATGCTGGAGGTGTCGTATATTATGCTAATTATTTAAAGTTTTTAGAGAGAGCCAGAACAGAAGCTCTTCATTCAATTGGGTTCAGTAACCAAAAAGTGAAAAAAGATTTTGGCTCACTAATCATAGTAAAAGCTTGCAACATTGAATATAAAAAACCTGCAAGTCTTGAAGATGAACTAACTATAAGATCTTTTGTTAAATCTATTACTAAAACATCTTTTTTTATGAATCAAATAATTACTAAAGGTGATGACACTATAGTTGAAGCACAAGTTCATTTAGTCTTTGTTAATGATTTAGGTAAACCAGTAAAAATACCTAATGAAATTTACTCAAAATTTAAACCCTATTTTTGTGATACTATTAAAATTTAGCTATTTTCTTTGCCTTAATAAGTAATTGGTTAATCATAGGAGTCGTCACTAATTTTGTATTTACGTTTCTTGGGCTTGGGTGATAACAAGCAATTAAAACTTTATTATCTGGCAATAAATATTTGTTTCCGTGTTTAAATTCAAATTTTTTTTGAATCATAAATTTTTTTTTATAAATTTTTAAACAATTATCAAATGCAACTTTACCAAGAGTTATGATCACTTTAAGATTTTTTAAATTTTCAATTTCATTTTCAAAATAATTTGAACAGCGATTTAATTCTTTACTTTCTGGTTTATCACCTGGAGGAACACATTTAAGAATATTAGTTATGTAAGTATCATGTAATTTCAAATTATCATTTGCTTTCTCTGAAAAATCTTGATTTGAAATTCCTGTTAAAAATAAACTCTTAAATAAAAAATTTCCTGATTTATCTCCTGTGAATGCCCTTCCGGTTCTTGTTCCACCATGAGCTGCAGGAGCAAGACCTAAAATCATCAATTTTGCTTTATTGTCTCCAAAGCCAGGGACTGGTTTTCCCCAGTATTTCTCATTCTTATTTTGTTTTCTTTTTTGTATTGAAATTTTTTTGATAAAACTAACAAGTCTTGGACATTTTTTACATTTAATAATTGTATTATTTATTTTTTTTAATTTAATAGTCATCAATGAAATTTATAAAATTTTTTTTTATTATTTTTATAACTTTCCCCTCATCGATTAAAGCAGATTTAAATCAAGAATTATCTTTAGAACTAAAAAAAGGTGGTAAACTTATATTTATTAGGCATGCATATGCACCAGGTGGTGGAGATCCTGAAAATTTTGATATTAATAACTGTGATACCCAAAGAAATTTAAGTGAGGAAGGAAGAAACCAAGCCAAAAAAATTGGAGATTTTTTTAAAGATAATGATGTTCAAATTTTCAAAGTTTTCTCAAGTGAATGGTGTCGCTGTAAAGAGACTGCTAAATTAGCTTTTATAAATTTCGAAACAAAAGATTTCTTAAATTCCTTTTTTAGCGCAAAGTTTGCCAATAATAAAAACAAACAAATGTTAGATTTGAAAAATTATGTTAAAAAATTCAAAGGTAATGAAAATTTAATTTTTGTGACACATTATGTAGTAATATCTGAAGCTTTAGATTATGCTCCTTTATCGGGCGAAATAGTTATTGCAGATAAGAATTTTAATAAAATTGGTAGTATAGAAATAGATTTTTAATATTATGTCATCAAAGCGAGCAATGAAACAAGCCCAAAAACAAGCTTACGCCAAACATAGAAGCAACATTACTAATAATAGATTTGGAGATAGAAAAAAAAATTTCTCCAAGAAAAATAAAAAAAGTTAACTTTCTTTTTTAAATTTCTCAATTTTTTTACAAGAAGAAATTTTAGATATTCCTTCTTCATCATTAAGAACAGTTTTCATGAAAATCTCTTGTTTGTCTTTTTCAAAAAGAATTTGAGTATAAAATTGAGGATATCCGTGTTTATGAGTGAGTATTTTACCGTTTTCTTCATAAATATTTCGAACATAAGAGTTTGATTTTTTAGTACTTAAATCAGTTAGTCGATATTTTTGATATGTTTTTTCCTTATAAACATAATTTCTAGTCATGATTAATTCGTCTAGATTTAAGATATACTCATTTTTTAAAAATTCATCTTGTTTATCATCACATTTACTCATAATGATTATTTCTGATTTAAGATGTTGGAAGGGAAAAATTATTAATAAAAGAGAAATTAAAAATCTAATTTCTTTCATTTTTTTCAGCAAAAAATAAACCAATTAAAAGTAAAGCTGTCCAACCAAGTCCTATTAATCCTTTAATAATATTAGTGTCAGCACTCCATAAATCAAGGAACAATGCTCCGAAAATAAGACCTAGAATGTATACAACAATTACAATTGTAGTTTTACTCATCTAATAATTTTTTTTTGAAAAGAGAGATACCATTTTCAATTTTATAAGTATAGGACTCTTTAAAACTCTCTAACTGCCAACCAGCTAATCTTTTCTGAATAATTTCAAGATTTTCATTTTTCCAATCGTCAGTTGTAGACTCTATTTTCCAGGTTTTTTTTTCTTCGTTAGTTCTTCCACACCCATAGCAATAACCAGTTTTTGGATCAGTTTTGCAAATACTTATACACGGAGAAACAACCATAATAATATTATAGAGTAAAAATTATATAATTTACAATAATTGTCGTTGGACAAATAGTTTCAATCATATATAAAACCCCTTGAATTTGTGGGGCGATGGCGGAATTGGTAGACGCGTCGGTCTTAGGAACCGATAGAGCAATCTGTGAAGGTTCGAGTCCTTTTCGCCCTACCATTAATGTATTATGAAAGTTACAGTAGAAAATAAAAAAGGTCTTAATAAAGATATAAAAGTTTTCATCGATAAAAAAACTATGAATTCTTATATGGATGAAAAATATGAAGAAATAAAAGGCACTGTAAATCTAAAAGGTTTTAGACCAGGTAAAGTTCCAGTAGAAGTTTTAAAAAGACAGTTTGGGAAAGCAGTATTTAGCGAAGTTTTAGACAAAGTTTTAAAAGACACAACTACAAAAGCTTTAGAGGAAAATAAAATAAAACCAGCAGGACAACCAAAATTGGATCTCAAAACTTATGGTGAAGATAAAGATCTAGAATATATAATTTCCGTCACAGAGTTTCCTAAAGTTGAATTAAAATCTATAGAAAATATTAAATTTGATGAATACACGGTTAAAATTGACGAGAGCGAAACTGAAAAAAGAATTAAAGAAATAGCTAAAAATACACCAAGCTTTAAAGATGCTCCACCTGAAACAAAAGCAAAAGAGGGTGATTTAGTTTCTTTTGACTATACAGCTACCGTTGATGAAAAATCATTTAAAGGAGGGGAAGGAAAAAATACACAATTAACCTTAGGTAAAGATTTATTTTTAAAAGGTTTTGATAAACAATTGGTAGGTGTAAAAAAAGATGATCAAAAAGTTGTTGAAGCTATTCTTCCTGAAAATTTTCCTGAAAAAGAGTTAGTAAATAAAAAAGCAAAATTTAATTGTAAAATATTATCGGTAAAAATTTCAGAGGAAGTAAAAATAGATGACCAATTTGCAAAAAATCTGGGAGCGAAAGATTTGAAAGATTTAAAAACTTTGATTTCAAAGCAAATAAATGATGAATATAAGAATTCACTAGACAGATTGTCAAAAAATCAAATTCTTAAAGAATTAGAGAAATTTAAAGTAGATGAAATCCCACAAAATTTAATCGATGAAGAAGTGAAAGTTCTATCTAAAGGAATGACAGATGAAGATAAAAAAAAGAGCAAAGATAATTTTGAAGAAATAGCAAAAAAAAGAATTAAAGTTGGTTTAATATTAAATGAATTTGGTGAGCAAAATCAGATAAAAGTATCAGAACAAGAATTACAGGCTGAAGTTCAAAAACAGATAAGAATGATGCCTGGTCAAGAAAAAATGGTAATGGATTTTTATCAAAAAAATCAATCAGCATTAGCTAGTTTAAGAGGGACAGTTTATGAGGAAAAAATTTTAAATCTTGTTAAACAGAAAGCTAAGTCTAATAAAAAAGAGGTTTCGAAAGAGGAAGCCGAAAAAATATTAAAACAATCTCAAAATCAAGATGAGGGAACAAAACAAGCCTCTAAGAAAAAAGTTGAGACTAAAAAAAAAGAATTAAAAAAAACCACGCCAAAAACTAAGTCCCCAGCCAAAAAAACAAAAAAAGTTAGCAAAAAGTAATCCCAAGTTGTATAAGTAATACGAATCAACTTTATGAATAATAAACTGTCAGAACATATGAGTAGCTTAATACCCATGGTTGTTGAGCAATCAAACAAAGGGGAGAGAGCCTATGATATTTACTCAAGACTTTTAAAAGAAAGAATTATTTTTTTAACAGGTCAAATTAACGACAATGTTGCCTCATTAATCACAGCTCAATTATTATTTTTAGAAGCAGAAGATCCTAAAAAAGAAATTTTTTTATATATTAATAGTCCAGGTGGACTTGTTACCGCAGGTTTGGGTATTTACGATACAATGCAATACGTAAAACCAGATATTTCAACTTTGTGCATTGGACAAGCAGCCTCAATGGGATCTTTTTTATTATCGGCAGGAACAAAAGGAAAAAGATTTTCACTTCCAAATTCAAGAATTATGGTTCATCAACCATCTGCGGGATTTCAAGGACAGGCTACTGATATCGAAATTCATGCGAATGAAGTATTATCATTAAAAAAAAGATTGAATGAAATATATTCTAAACATACCGGCAAATCTGTGGATGAAATTAAAACTGCTTTAGAAAGAGATAATTTTATGACTGCAGACGCGGCCAAATCTTTTGGACTTATAGACTCTGTAGTAGAGAAAAGATCTTAGAACACCACATATAGTTTACAAAATCCAAAACTTGATTAATAGGAGTCATTTATAATAGAGTAGATTTATTGATTCGTTTAAAATTTTATGAACACAAATAATAAAAATATTCTTTATTGCTCTTTCTGCGGCAAAAGCCAACACGAAGTAAGAAAATTAATTGCAGGTCCAACTGTCTTTATTTGTGATGAGTGTGTTGAACTTTGTATGGATATTATAAAAGAAGAAAGCAAAGACACATTTGTAAAACATCAAGATGGTTTACCATCACCAAAAGAGATTTGTACAGTCCTAGACGATTATGTAATTGGACAGTCTCACGCAAAAAAAGTTTTATCAGTGGCTGTTCACAATCACTATAAAAGACTAAATTATGAAAATAAAACAAGTAAAAATGTAGAGCTTGCAAAATCTAATATACTCTTAGTTGGTCCAACTGGATGTGGAAAAACATTATTAGCACAAACGCTGGCTAGAATTTTAGATGTTCCATTTACAATGGCTGATGCAACAACTTTAACTGAAGCAGGTTACGTAGGAGAGGATGTAGAAAATATTATTTTAAAATTGTTACAAGCGGCAGACTATAATGTTGAAAAAGCACAAAGAGGAATTGTGTACATTGATGAGGTCGATAAGATTAGTAGAAAATCTGAAAATCCATCAATTACAAGAGACGTTTCTGGTGAAGGTGTTCAACAAGCTTTATTAAAGATAATGGAAGGGACAATTGCAAGTGTACCTCCTCAAGGTGGTAGAAAACACCCCCAACAAGAATTCTTACAAGTTGATACTACAAATATTTTATTCATTTGTGGCGGAGCATTTGCAGGACTTGATAAAATTATTTCTCAGAGAGATAAAGGAACATCTATTGGTTTTGGAGCAGATGTTAAGAATATACAAGATAAAAAGACTGGTGAATGGATGAAGAATTTAGAGCCTGAGGATTTGCTTAAATATGGATTAATACCTGAGTTTATTGGAAGATTACCTATGATTGCTACTCTAGAAGATTTAGATGAAAAATCTTTAATCAAGATACTACAAGAACCAAAAAATTCTTTAACAAAACAATATCAAGAGCTATTTAAACTTGATGGTGCAAAATTAATATTTAAAGACTCTGCACTTAAAGAAATTGCAATTAAAGCAATTAGCAAAAAAACAGGAGCAAGAGGCTTAAGGTCTATTTTAGAAAATATACTTCTTAAAACTATGTATGATTTACCAAGTCAAGAAAATATTGAAGAGGTAATAGTCGACTCATCAGCGGCTAAAGGTCTGTCGCAGCCTATTATTGTTCATTCAAAAAAGGATGGTAAATCCAAAACAACTAAGACAACAGCGGCTTAATAACCCTAATAACTTGTAAAAAGGTATTGCAAAAATAATTTTAATATCCATATTAATTTCATGGACGTAAAAACTTCTTCACCGTTATTACCACTTAGAGATATTGTGGTTTTTCCTAGCATGGTAATTCCACTTTTTGTTGGAAGAGATAAATCAATCTCTGCTTTAAATGAAGTGATGAAAAAAGAGAAAAAAATTATTTTAGTAACTCAAAAAAATTCTGAAATCGATGATCCTAAGAAAACAGATATATTTATGTATGGATGTGAAGGTAGCATTTTACAACTTTTAAAACTCCCAGATGGAACAGTAAAAGTTTTAGTTGAGGGTGTTCGTAGAGTAAAAATTATTGATTTTAAAGATAATGAAAAGTTTATAACTTGTGACTTTACACCTCACAATGATGTGATCGATGGTGATGAAGATTTGTACCCATTAGCTGTTACAGCAATAAGACGAATGGAAAAATTAACTTCTATTAATAAAAAAGTTTCTAGTGAAACTATTAATACAATTAAACAATTAAAAGATCCATCTCAGATTGCAGATAACATTGCTTCACACATCACTGCAACAATTTCAGAGAAACAACAAATTTTTGAGACTATTGATGTTAAGAAAAGATTAAATGCAATCATAAAAATAATGGAAAATGAAACAAGCATTATTGGAGTGGAAAAAAGAATTAGAGGAAGGGTTAAAACCCAAATGGAAAAAACTCAAAGAGAGTACTATTTAAATGAACAATTAAAAGCTATCCAAAAAGAGTTAGGTGAAATTGAGGACGGCAAAGATGAAAATACAAGTTTAAATAAAGCAATTCTTAAATCTAAAATGCCAAAAGATGTTGAGAAAAAATGTCTTCAAGAATTAAAAAAATTAAAAAATATGAGCCCGATGTCAGCTGAAGCCACAGTAGTAAGAAATTACTTAGATTGGATGATAGATCTTCCTTGGCATAAAAAAAGTGATGTTGTTATAGATTTAAAAAAAGCTCTTGAAGTTTTAGATAAAGATCATTTTGGTTTAGAAAAAGTTAAAGAGAGAATTATTGAATTTCTAGCAGTCCAAAAAAGAATGGATAAGATTAAAGGCCCTATTTTATGCTTGGTAGGACCGCCTGGTGTTGGAAAAACATCTTTAGGTAAATCAATTGCTAAAGCAACAAATAGAGAATTTGTAAGAATGTCAGTAGGTGGAATGAGAGATGAAGCTGAAATTAGAGGTCACAGAAGAACTTATATTGGTTCTTTACCTGGTAAAATTATTCAAATGATGAAAAAAGCTGGAACTAAAAATCCACTAATACTTTTAGACGAGATTGATAAAGTTGGAAACGATTATAGAGGAGATCCTTCTTCAGCTTTATTAGAGGCTTTAGACCCAGAGCAAAACACGACTTTTAATGATCACTATCTAGAAGTAGATTATGATTTATCTGATGTAATGTTTGTGACTACAGCTAATACATTAAATATTTTACCTCCATTATTAGATAGAATGGAAGTTATTAGATTAGCAGGCTACACAGAAGATGAAAAAATAAATATTGCAAATAAATATCTTCTTCCAAAACAAATAAAAGATAATGGTGTGAAGGAAAAAGAAATGAATTTGGGTAATGATATTATTAAAGAGGTTATAAGAAGCTATACAAGAGAGTCTGGAGTAAGGAACCTGGAAAGAGAAATTTCTAAAATTGCAAGAAAAGTAGTTAAAAAAGTTGTCTCTGGAGAAGAAAAAGAAGTCAATATCAACGCAAAAAATCTACCAGACTTTTTAGGAGTTCCTAAATTCAAATCAGGTGAGCTAGAGTCTGAAAATAGAGTGGGTATAGTAACAGGATTAGCTTGGACTGAATATGGTGGAGAGATTTTAAAAATTGAGACAGTAACAATGCCAGGTAAAGGCCGTATGCAAATTACTGGTAAGCTGGGCGATGTCATGCAAGAGTCTGTTAAAGCTGCAAAATCATTCGTAAGATCAAAATGCTTGGAATATGGAATTATTCCTCCATTATTTGAGAAAAAAGATTTTCACATTCATGTTCCTGAGGGAGCAACACCAAAAGATGGACCATCTGCTGGAATAGGAATGGTTACATCAATAGTTTCATCAATTACAAATATTCCAGCAAAAAGAGATGTAGCTATGACAGGTGAGGTAACATTAACTGGTCAGGTATTACCTATAGGCGGGCTAAAAGAAAAATTACTAGCAGCCCATAGAGCAGGTATAAAAGAGGTTTTAATTCCAAAAGAAAATGAAAAAGACCTTGTAGATATGCCTAAAAAAATAATCGATGAGATCAAAATTACACCAGTTGAGTTTGCAGACGATGTCTTAAAGATTGCTCTAACAAAAGAGCTTAAAAAGACAGAATGGGTAGAGGTTGATATGTCTAAAAAAGATGACAAATCGCAAGCCAGCATTCAATAATTCAGAATTTTATCAAATTTTGTTCCCATAATCTTTTTTTATCAAGCTAATTTATTCACTAGATCTATATTCATATTTTAGGTAACCTATTTTAAATAAATAATAACTAGAGGGAAATAATATGAATAAATTAAGTAAAATAATCGTTGTATTGTTCTCATCTTTATTTTTAAGTTTTGCTGCAAATTCAGTAGAAGTAAAATTTGGACACGTAGGTAAACCAGGGTCTTTATTTTCTGCTTCTGTTGACGAATTTGCTAAACTTGCAAATAAAAGATTAGGAAACAAAGGTAAAGTGACTGTTTTTGGTTCATCGCAACTTGGAAAAGACAAACAAGGAATGCAGAAACTGAAATTAGGTACAGTTAATATGTGGTTACCTTCATCAGTAATGGCTTCTATTCATGATGAGTTTGGTGTTTTTGATATGCCTTTTATTATTAAAGACAGAAAACACATGGCTAAAGTAGAAAAAAATGTTTTACCAGGGATGTTTAAAAACCTTGAAGATAAAACAGGTTACAAAGTTATTGCTGTATGGGAAAATGGTTTTAGACATATAACAAATAATACTAGACCAATTAATACTCCAGGTGATTTAAAAGGAATTAAATTAAGAACTCCTAAATCAAAATGGAGAGTTAAAATGTTCCAATCATATGGTGCAAACCCAACTCCAATGTCTTTTTCTGAAGTATTTACTGCTTTAAAAACAGGTACAATGGATGGACAAGAAAACCCATATGCTCAAATTGCTAGTGCTAAATTTCAAGAAGTCCAAAAATATTTATCAATCACAGGTCACGTTTATACTCCTGCTTATGTAACTGTTCATAAGGATCACTGGAGCAAACTACCTGCGGATGTTCAAGATATTTTAGAAAAAGCTGCTCAAGATACACAAAAATTTGTGTACAAAGAAGCTGCTAAACTTGAAAAATCTTTATTAAAAGTAATTAAAGATGCTGGTGTCCAAGTAAACGAAGCGGACAAAGGTGCTTTTATTGCAGCTAGTAAAGGGATTTACGATCAATTTGGATCAG
The DNA here is from genome assembly GCA_902595405.1 of uncultured Pelagibacteraceae bacterium. Taxonomy (GTDB): domain Bacteria; phylum Pseudomonadota; class Alphaproteobacteria; order Pelagibacterales; family Pelagibacteraceae; genus Pelagibacter. The sequence continues at coordinate 50,126 of CACJPX010000006.1, read as the reverse complement.
AAGTTCCTACGGGTGGCGCTTTAGTTAAAAAAGTATCATCTTTAGCAAAGTAATATAAGCTAGATTATCTTATCAGGCCCTCATTCAGAGGGCCTGAATATAATATGAAATTACAAAATTTTATTAATTCGTACGAAAAAATATTAAAACTAATACTGTTTATAATGATGGTAGCATTAGCAGTAACGGTTTTACTTGGAGTTACCTTTCGTTTTGCTGGTAGTGCATTAGTTTGGTACGATGAAGTTGCTGCTGTCCAACTTGCATGGATAACATATTATGGTTCTGCATATGCCGCATTAAAAGGTTCTCACATAAGTGTACCAAGTATTTTTAAAGCTTTTCCACTGTCATTAAGAAAAATTTTTTTTGTTGTTTCTAAACTAGTTGTTTATGGTTTTTTAATATTATTAGCATATTACGGTTATTTAGTTTTAACCTTAATAACAGGTGAAACGCTGGTGACATTAGAATGGGTTCCCCAACCATTTGTTCAATCAGTAATTCCAATTGCATCATGTCTTTTTATTCTATCTGAGACTTTAAGAATTCCAGAAGATTATAAAAATTTAGTTTTACAAAATACGGGCGACGAGCAAACAGGAGATATTTAATGGTAATTCTAACAATGTTTATGGTCTTGTTACTTTTGTTGTCTATAAATGTGCCTATTGCGATTGGCCTTGCAGTAACAACTATTATTGCAATGGTTATGAAAACTGGCACAAGTTTTCTAATTGATACTGCGATCGTAATGTTTGATGGATCAATGAAGTTTCCATTGATTGCAATTCCACTATTTATTTTAGCTGGTTCAATTATGAATAGTGCTGGTATTTCAAGAAGACTAATAGCTTTTGCCTCTGCTCTAGTTGGATTTATTAAAGGTGGGTTGAGTATGATTAATATTGCAACCTCAATGTTTTTTGCTGAAATTTCTGGATCGGCAGTTGCTGATGTCGCTGCACTAGGTTCTATTTTAATTCCTGCAATGAAAAAGAAAGGATACCCAGGCGCATTTGCTGCTGCAGTGACTTCATCTTCAGCATCTTTAGCAATTATTATTCCACCATCAATACCAATGATTGTTTATGCAGTTATGTCTCAAAGTTCAGTTGTGCAATTATTTGTTGCTGGAATTATTCCTGGAGTAATAGGTGGATTTTTTCTTATGTTGGCAGCTTATGTTACAGCAAGAAAGAAAAATTTTCCTGTTGAGGAGACGTTCAATATACCAAACGTTAAAAAAACAGCAAAAGATGCAGCTTTAGCCTTTTTACTACCAGTAATTATTTTAGGAGGGATTTTTGGAGGCGTTGTAACAGCTACAGAGGGAGCTGGTTTAGCAGTTGTAGCATCTTTGGTGATTGGTTTTATTTATAAAGAGATAGACTTTAAAAGACTATATGAGTCAGCTTGTGAGGGAGCGATACAGACTGCATCAGTAATGTTATTAGTTGCAGCATCTGTTTTATTAGGAGAGTTTTTAACCATTGAACAAATTCCTCAAAAGGTTGCTGAGTCAATAATTGAATTTACTAATAACAAATACGCAGTTTTAGGAATTTTAAATGTATTTTTATTAATTATAGGTTTCTTTTTACACTCAGTTGCAGCAATAATTTTAACCGTTCCAATAGTTATGCCATTGGTTAATGCAGTTGGTATTGATCCTGTTCATTTTGGAATAATTGTAACTTTAAACCTAGCCATAGGACAGCAAACACCTCCTGTAGCAAGTGTATTAGTAACAGCCTGTTCAGTTGCAAAAGCAGATATCTGGGATGTAACAAGATCAAATATATCATTTATATGTGTGTTGTTAGTTTTATTACTTTTAGTAACGTATGTACCAGCAATACCAATGACATTAGTAGAGTATTTTTATAGGAGTTAGATGAGCAGTTTAGTTAAGCTAAATAAAATAAATAGTCATTTATCTGAAGTGGTTATTAATAGACCAGAAAAATTAAATGCAATGACTAAACCAATGTGGATAGAACTTGGTAAAATTTTTAAAAAAATTTCAAAAGAAAAAAACCTTAGATGCGTCATCATAAGAGGTGAAGGGGGAAAATCTTTTTCACCTGGAAATGATATTGGGGAATTTAAAAAAGAAAGATCATCATCAAAATTAGCAAAATCTTATGGAAAGTTTTTACATGGAACCTTAGGAGCAATATTTAATTGTCCAGTACCTACAATAGCTATGATTGAGGGAATTTGTGTGGGTGGTGGTTTGGAAATAGCTGCTTGTTGTGACATTAGAATCTGTGGGAAAAGTTCGAGGTTCGGTATACCAATAAAAAGACTTGGTTTAACAATGGCTGCAAAAGAACTAGAGGTTCTTTTAAAAGCAACTACCTATTCAACTGCAATGGAAATTTTGTTTGAGGGAAGAGTATTTGACTCTCAGGAGGCTTTAGAAAAAAGATTGGTTAACAGAGTAGTTAACGATGAAGACGTAAAGAAAGAAGTATATAAATCAGCTGAACTTATATGTGAAGGTGCTCCTAAAGTTGCTAGATGGCACAAAGAGTTTGCAAGAAATATTTTAAAGAAAGGCAAAGTAACAGAAAAAATAAATAATCTTGGTTACAAATGTTATGATACTGAGGATTTTAAAATTGGATATCAATCTTTCCTAAATAAAACTAAGCCAAAATTTAAAAATAAATAATAATAAATGTCATCATTAAAAGGTATTCGAGTGTTAGAGATGGCTCAAATAATGGCTGGTCCTACGTGTGGATTACTATTGGCAGATCTAGGGGCTGAAGTTATTAAAATAGAAAAAACTCCAGGAGGTGATGATACTAGAAATTTCCTTCCCCCTGACGTCAATGGAATATCAGCAGCTTACTTAATGATGAATAGAAATAAAAAAGGTATTGCTTTAAATTTGAAAGACAAAAAAGGAATTGAAATTTTTAAGACAATGATAAAAAATTCTGATGTAGTTTTAGAAAATTTTAGAAAAGGAACGTTAGAAAAACTGGGTATTGGTTATGATACGATGTCAAAAATTAATCCTAAAATTATTTTATGTGAAATTTCAGGATATGGTAGAACAGGTCCCTATGCAAATAAAGGAGGATTTGATTTAGTAGCACAAGGCATGAGTGGTTTAATGAGCATAACTGGTGAAGATAAAAATAAACCGCCAATGAAAGTAGGAGCGCCACTTACAGATATCACTGCAGGATTACTTGCTGCAAGCGGTATTTTAGCTGCTTTAATTCATAGAGATAAAACTGGTGAAGGTCAAAAAGTTGATACATCTTTGTATGAGGCAGGAATAGTTCATACCTACTGGCAATCTGCAATCGCTGGTGCAACCGGTGTATCTCCTGGCCCTCTTGGATCAGCTCATCCTTTAACTGCACCTTATCAAGCTTTTAAAACAAAAGATAAATGGATTACTATTGGTGCATCAAATCAGAATACATGGCTTATGTTATTAAAGGCAATCAATCGTCAAGATCTTAATGAGGATGAAAAATTTTCAACTAATTCAAGTAGAAAAGAAAATTTAAATGAACTTGTAGAAATACTTAATAATGAATTTATCAAAAAACCTTCTCAAGAATGGTTAAAAATATTTGATGAAAATGGTTTACCATGTGGTCCTATAAATTCGATAACCGACATGTTTAAAGACCCTCAAACTATCGAAAGAGAGATGATTATTGAGGTAAATAATAAAAAAGCTGGTCCAAGCAAAGCTGTTGGAATGCCAATCAAATTTTCAAAAAGCAAAACCAAAAAATCCAAAGGTGCACCAGATTTAGGTGAGCATACAAGAGAAATAATGCAAAATTTTGGTTATAAAGATGAAGAGATAGATGATTTTTATAACAAAAAAATAATTCTTTAATTTACAGTTTCGAAAATCTTAAATAGTAATTCAGAAACGTGCTTTCCTTTTTTTTCTGATAAATCAGATATTTGGTGTCTACAGCTTGTACCATTTGCAACTATAAAATCATTTTCGTCACTACTATTAATTGTAGGTATTAAAGATAGATGGGCAATTTTTTTTGAAGTTTCATAAGTTTTACTATCATAGCCAAAAGAACCTGCCATCCCACAACAGCTAGAGTCTATCATCTTATTATTTATATTTAGCTCAGATAAAAGATCTTTAAGTCCTTTCATTCTATCTTGAGACTTTTGATGACAATGTCCATGAATTAAAACATTTTGACTAAAACTATTCGATTTAACATTCTTATCTTTTTTAATTTGTTCTAAAATAAATTCCTCTAATAAATAAAATCTGTTTTTTATTTTATCCCTATTTTTTATGCCTTTAAGAGATTGATATTCGTCATTAAAAGTAAGCAAACAAGACGGTTCAATACCTACTATTGGTAATTCAAAGTAGTTATTTTTTATAATATAGTCATTAAATCTATTCAATTCCTCAGCAGCCTTTTCTAGTTGACCATATGATATATAAGTTCTTCCACAACAGAGTGGTCTATCAAGTTTATCACTACCAAAACTTGGGATTACTGCTTGATAACCAAATTTATTTAATACTTTAATTGTATAGACCAAATTTTCATTCTCAAAATTGATATTAAATGTATCTGCAAATAAAATTACTTTATTTTCTGAAATTTCTTGATTGTTATATATGTCTTTTAAAGCCTTTTGATTTTGAACTTCAGGCAGTCTTCTTTCAGTTGCAAAACCAAATTTTTTAATAATATTTGAAATAACTGGAAAATTTTTAATCTTATTAATTATTGGATTCATGATTTTATATAACCAAATCAGTTTAGGCATATCAGAGATAATTTTATCTTTAATTCTCATACTAAATTTTTTGTAATAATGAGAGAGAAATTCACTTTTCATCCTAGCCATATCTACAGACATTGGACATTCTCTTTGACAAGCTTTACAGCTCACACAAAGTTCCATTGTTTCATACATTTCTTTAGATGCAAAAGATCCTTCTGGTAATTGATTAGAAAGCGCGAGTCTTAATGTATTTGCTCTTCCTCTAACTAAATCTTTCTCTTCTTTCGTAACCCTATATGAAGGACACATCACTCCTGAATCTAATTTTCTGCATGCGCCGTTGTTATTACACATTTCAATTGCATCTGAAAACTGACCCCAATTAGACCAATCATAATGAGTACTTATATCCTCTGTTTGATAATCTGATTTATATCTCATCAACGATCTATCATTTGATTTAAAAGGTCTTACAATTTTACCTGGATTTAATAAATTTTTTTTATCGAATGTATCTTTAATTTCTTCGAATACATTTGTGATATTTTTTCCAAACATCATTTCGTGGAATTCTGATCTAACTATTCCATCTCCGTGTTCACCAGAATGAGAACCTTTATAATTCTTAACCATTTCAAAAGCTTCCTCAGATATAGATCTCATGTTTTTAATATCTTGGTCAGATTTCATATTCAAAACTGGTCTTACGTGAAGGGTTCCAACCGATGCATGAGCATAAAACATTCCACTTGTATTATATTTTTTAAATATTTCATTTAATCTTGCTGTGTACTCTGCCAAGTGATCTAAAGAAACTGCACAATCTTCTATAAATGCAACTGGCTTTTTATCTCCCTTCATCGACATCAATATATTTAATCCAGCTTTTCTAATTTCAAAAACTTCTTTTTGTTCTGATAAGTCTGTAAAAAAAGAAAATTGATTTTTCTTATTTTGATTAAGAACTAAATATTCAAGGTCCTTTATTTTTTTCTCATAAACATTTTGGTCTGTATCTATAAATTCAACCATTAAAACAGCTTCTGGATTACCTTTTATATATTTCTTTATACCACCTGCATACATTGGTATCTCTTTCGCTAGATTTAATAAATTCTGATCCATTAATTCAACGCAAGTTGGTTTTAATTTTACAATTTCTTTTGTTAACTCCATGGCTTGATGAAAGTTATCAAAGTAACAAACACCTAAAATCTTATTTTTAGGAATTTCAGATAATTTTAATTTTATCTTATTAAAAAGTGACAATGTTCCTTCAGAACCAACTAATAAATTTGATGAATTAAATCCATTTGGATCAATCAAATCTATATTATAACCACCAACTCTTCTTTGAGTGGTTGGCCAATTTTCATCAATATCCTTATTAACTTTTTGTCTTAAATTTAAGAATTTATCAATTATTTTATAAAAACGATCTTGGTTATTAGTCGTCGTTAGATAGTTTTTATTAATATGATCGAAAGTATGTAACGAACCATCATCTAAAATTGCTTCAATAGCTAGTACGTTGTGAACCATATTTCCGTAATATAAAGATCTTGATCCACATGAATTGTTTGCTGACATCCCTCCAATAGTTGCTCTACTACTTGTAGACACATCTACAGGAAACCATAAACCATATGGCCTTAAAAATGAGTTTAAATGATCTAATACAACACCAGGCTGAACCCATACATATTTTTCCTCTACGTTAAGTTCTAATATTTTATTTTGGTGTTTTGAGTAATCAAGAACTACACTTTCACCTACAGTTTGACCACATTGAGAACTTCCGCCACCTCTAGCTAGCAGAGGAATAGAATTCTTTTGAGAGTATTCCATTAAGTTTAAAACATCATTTGTATCTTTTGGAAGAACTACACCTAGGGGCTTAATTTGATAAACTGATGCATCAGTGCTGTATCGACCCCGAGAAAACTCATCAAATAAAGTTTTCCCATCAACTTTATTACTTATTTCTTTTCCTATTCTTTTTATTTGATCTGAACTAAACCGCATAAAAGTTAATTAAAGGTTTATTTATTTTTGTAAACTAGTTTACCGAACTTTTTTAACGCGGTTTCTGAAATTTCTAATCCTAAACCTGGATTTTCATTTAGATGTATCCAACCATTACTCATTTTATGGGAATTTTCAAATAATTCAGCTTGTAGAGGATCTCTTTCATCATCAAATGACTCAACTATTCTTCCTGATGGTGACGACGCAACTAAAGGAGCATGAATATAACAATCATGATGTGGTGCTATATCCAAATGATTTAATTCACATAAAGCAGATAGTTTTTTACCATTTGTAAAACCACCAAACATTGTGCAATCAAATTGTAAAATTTGAATTGCATTTTCTTCCACTATGGATCTACATCCATAAATCGTAATTTCACTTTCTCCACCTGATAAAGGAATTTTTGTTTGTTGTGATAAAAGTTTTAAATTTCTTCTATCATCTTCCCATCTCATAGGCTCTTCTATCCAAGTTGGATTAAATCTCTCAAATTCTTTCACTCCCTCAATGGCCGTTTTTAGATCCCATGCTCTATTAACATCAATCATTAGATCTTTATCGTCACCAATTTCTTGTCGAATTATTTCTAATCTTTTGGCATCTTCTTTTATACTTAATCCCCCTACTTTAACTTTAAAGCTTTGATGGCCAATTTTAATTAATTTTTGTAATTCTTCTCTAAGTTCTTTTTCATTTTTACCATCTCTATAATAAGCACATGTTACATATACAGGAATTTTATTTCTGTAACCCCCAAACAACTTGTATAGTGGAATTTTTGAGGCTTTACCTATTAAATCCCAGCATGCAATATCTAAAGCAGCAGAAATTCTAATCAAAGCTTCTTTGCTCCAACCTTTTTCATTGCTTTGGCGTGTATCTGTTAATCTAAAAATTTTTTCATACAATTTTTCTGGACAAAAAGGATCTTCCCCAACTATTAAATCTTGTAATCCATTAGAGAAAGGTTTTATGATTGGTTTGATATCTGTATAACTAGTCGCTAGACCAAAACCAGAATTACCGTCTTTAGTTTTAATCTTAATTAATAATTCATTTGCTGTTGGAACAATAAAATGGCTTACCCAGTGAGGATTAACTTCATCAGGGTTATTTAAAACATAAACTTCTAAGGTCTCGATTGAATTAATACTATTTGTCATATATTATAAGTTTGATTATATAATTTCTTTAGCATATACAGCAGAATGGCAATTTCAAACAATATAAGACCAGGTCGACATTTTTTACAAATACCAGGTCCAACTAACGTTCCTGACAGAGTTTTAAGAGCAATGGATTATCCAACAATAGACCATAGAGGTCCAGATTTTGCAGAACTTGGTTTAAGAGTTTTAGATAGAATAAAGTTAATTTTTAAAACTTCAGAACCTGTAATAATATTTCCTGCTTCAGGCACAGGTGCTTGGGAAGCTGCAATTGTAAATACTTTAAGTGCAGGTGATAAAATTTTAATGTTTGAAACAGGACACTTTTCTACACTTTGGTATGATATTGCAGAAAAATTTAAATTAGAAATCGACTTTGTTAAAGGTGACTGGAGAACAGGTGTTGACCCAAATATTGTTGAGCAAAAATTGAAGGAAGATAAAGAGAAAAAAATTAAAGCTGTCTGTGCAGTTCATAATGAAACATCTACAGGAGTTACAAGTAGAATTGGAAAAATAAGAAAAGCGATGGACAATGCAGAACATCCTGCATTACTATTTGTTGACACAATTTCCTCACTTGGATCTATAGATTATAGACACGAAGAATGGAAAGTTGACGTTACAGTTGGTGGATCTCAAAAAGGATTATTATTACCTCCAGGACTTTCCTTTAATGCAATAAGTTCAAAAGCGTTAAAAGCTTATGAAGTCTCTGATTTACCAAAGTCATATTGGGATTGGAAACCAATGCTAGAAAATAATAAAAAAGGCTATTTTCCATATACACCAGCAACAAATTTATTGTATGGATTAGATGAAGCAATTAACATGTTGACCGAAGAGGGTTTAGAAAATGTTTTTACTAGACATAAAAGATTTGCAGAAGCTACTAGAGTTGCCGTAAAAGCTTGGGGTCTAGAAATACTTTGTAAAAATCCAGAAGAATATTCTGACTCACTAACAGCTGTAATGGTACCAGATGGACATGATGCGGACTCATTAAGAAAAATAATTTTAGATCATTACAACATGTCTTTAGGAACGGGTTTGGCAAAAGTTGCAGGTAAAATTTTTAGAATTGGACACTTAGGAGATTTTAACGAATTGATGTTAGCTGGAACTTTAGCTGGTGTTGAGATGGGATTAATGAAATCCAAAATTCCCTATAAAAAAGGTGGAATACTTAAAGCACTTGACTATCTTTGTTAACTTTCAAAAGATTTATTAATAAAATAATTTTTAAGCCAATTTTTCAATAGTAATAGAACTTGACGTTATTTTTCCAAAAGATATAAATCATTTTATTTTGGTTAAGGGCGGTTAGCTCAGTTGGTAGAGCATCTCGTTTACACCGAGGGGGTCAAAGGTTCGAGTCCTTTACTGCCCACCAAAAGAATCAAAAGTGGGGGTGTAGCTCAGTTGGTTAGAGCGATCGCCTGTCACGCGATAGGTCGAGGGTTCGAGTCCCTTCACTCCCGCCACTTTGCAAGTTTACTACTGATAATCACTATCAAATACGCTGTATATTTTGAATAATGTGACCTAACACCACTTCATCTAGCTATAAAAAATGATATATATTCCACATGACTGCGGAATTTTTAAAGGATTATTTACCTATAATATTGTTCCTAATTATTGCACTAGGATTGAGCTGTGCATTTATAGTAATTAATTTTATTCTGTCTCCAAAAAATCCAGATCCAGAGAAGTTATCAGCTTATGAATGTGGATTTGAACCATTTCAGGACTCTAGAATGGAATTTGATGTTCGTTTTTATTTGGTTGCTATACTTTTTATAATTTTTGATCTTGAAATTGCATTTTTATTTCCGTGGGCAATTTCTTTAGGAAATATTGGAATTTTAGGTTTTACCTCAATGATGATTTTTTTATTCATACTTACTGTTGGATTTATTTATGAATGGAAAAAAGGCGCTTTAGACTGGGAATAAAATTTTTTTAAATGAATAATAAGATAGATCAAGTTCCGGAAGAGTTTAAACAACTTGCTGAAGATTTTAGTAAAAATGGTTTTATCACTACATCACTAGACAATTTAATAAACTGGTCAAGGTCAGGATCATTACACTGGATGACTTTTGGTCTTGCTTGTTGTGCAGTTGAAATGATGCAAACTGCAATGCCCAGATATGATTTAGAAAGATTTGGTGCTGCACCTCGTGGGTCACCAAGACAATCTGATGTAATGATTGTTGCTGGCACTTTAACTAACAAAATGGCACCAGCTCTTAGAAAAGTTTACGATCAAATGCCTGAACCAAGATATGTTATATCAATGGGAAGTTGTGCTAATGGTGGTGGATATTATCACTACTCTTATTCAGTTGTGAGAGGTTGTGATCGTATTGTTCCAGTTGATATTTATGTTCCTGGATGTCCTCCTTCTGCAGAGGCTTTATTATATGGAATTATGCAATTACAAAAAAAAATAAGAAATAAAGGATCCATTAGTAGATAATATGAATAACTTAATTGATTTAGAAAAAAAGATTAATTCAGAGCTCGGCACCAAAATAAATACTTCTGAAATCAAACATAATCAAATTTATCTTGAGATAGATAGTGAAGATTTAATTGATGTAGTTTTATTTGTTAAAACTAATAAAGATACAAAATTTAGACAACTTATAGACATTACAGTTGTTGATTATCCTGAAAGGTCCAAAAGATTTAAAATTGTATATTTATTTTTAAGTCATGAGTTTAATCAGAGAATGATCTTAAGTTACGATATAAGTGAAAATGAAGTTATTGCATCATTAACACCAATTTTTCCATCTGCTAACTGGATGGAAAGAGAAGTTTTTGACATGTATGGAGTGAGTTTCAAAGATCATCCTGACTTAAGAAGAATTTTAACAGATTATGGTTTTGAAGGTCATCCATTAAGAAAAGATTTTCCTTTAACTGGTCATACTGAAGTTAGATACAGCGAGGATCAAAAAAAAGTAGTTAATGAACCTGTAAAACTGGAACAAAATTATAGAAATTTTGATTATGAAAGTCCGTGGGAAGGCACAAAATATATTAAAGAATTAACTGATAGTAATGACAAAAAAAATTAAAAACCTAAACTTAAATTTTGGACCTCAACATCCAGCAGCTCATGGAGTTCTTAGACTTATATTAGAATTAGATGGTGAGGTTGTTGAAAAAGCAGATCCACATATTGGCTTACTACACCGTGGTACTGAAAAATTAATAGAAAATAAAACTTATATGCAAGCTGTTCCATATTTTGATCGATTAGATTATGTAGCTCCGATGAACCAGGAACATGCTTTTGCTTTGGCAGTTGAAAAAATTTTAGATATTGATGTCCCAATAAGAGCCCAATTTATAAGAGTGATGTTTTGTGAAATTGGAAGAATTTTAAGTCATATTTTAAATGTTACAACACAAGCATTAGATGTTGGAGCTTTAACACCATCTTTATGGGGTTTTGAAGAAAGAGAGACTTTAATGACTTTTTATGAAAGGGCATCTGGATCAAGATTACATGCAAATTATTTTAGAGCAGGTGGTGTACATCAAGATTTACCAGCAGGTTTAGAGACAGATATTTCAAAATTCTGCGAAACTTTTCCAAAAATAATCAATGATTTAGAAAACTTATTGACTGACAATAGAATATTCAAGCAAAGAAATGTTGATATTGGCGTTGTTACAAAAGAAGACGCCCTCGATTATTCCTTTAGTGGTGTTATGATTAGAGGATCTGGTGTTCCATGGGATTTAAGAAAATCACAACCATACGATTGTTATAAACAACTAGAATTTAAAATTCCTGTAGGAAAAAATGGAGATTGTTACGACAGATATTTATGCAGGATTGAAGAAATGAAAGAAAGTGTCAAAATAATTAAACAATGTTTATCAAAAATGGAAAAAGGTCCAATCAAAACTTTTGACGGAAAAATAACACCTCCATCAAAAAAAGATATCAAACAATCGATGGAAGCTTTGATACATCACTTTAAATTATTTACTGAAGGATATCGTGTGCCTGAAGATGAAATTTATACAGCAGTTGAAGCACCTAAAGGAGAATTTGGAGTTTATTTAATTTCAGATGGGTCAAGCAAACCTTATAAGTGTAAAATTCGAGCACCTGGATTTTCACATTTACAATCAATGGATTATTTAATTAAAGGACATATGTTGGCTGATGTTCCTGCAGTACTTGGTTCTTTAGATATAGTTTTTGGTGAGGTTGATAGATGAGTTTAAAGAGACCAGCCAAAGATCAACCAGAGAGTTTTGAATTTAATTCATCTTCTTTAGAGGCAGCAAATAAAATTATTTCAAAATACCCCGAAGGGAAACAACAAAGTGCAGTCATGTCATTGTTATACATAGCCCAAAAGCAAAATAATAATTGGATACCTTTAGTTGCAATGAAATATATAGCTAAACTTTTAGATATGCCTTACATAAAAGTTTATGAAGTAGCGACTTTTTATAGTATGTTTAATTTATCACCAGTTGGAAAATATTTTATTCAAGTTTGTACTACAACACCTTGTATGATAAGGGGAGCTGGTAAATTAGTTGAGGCCTGCAAAGAAAAAATTTCTGAAAATGAATCTGAATTATTACCAAATAAAAATTGTTCATGGATGGAAGTAGAGTGCTTAGGTTCTTGCGTTACTGCTCCAATGATGCAAATTAATGATGATTATTATGAAGATTTAGATAAAGAAAAAACTTTAGAAATTTTAGATAAAATTTTAAAAGATGAAATACCAAAACCAGGTTCATACAGAGGACGCATAAACAATGAACCAGAAAATGGAAGAAAAACATTAATGGAATTAAAAAATGCTTAAAGATCAAGATAGAATTTTTCAAAATTTATATAACGATTTGGGTTCAGATTTAACTTCAGCTCAAAAAAGAGGTGATTGGGTAAATACAAAAGAAATAACTGAAAAAGGTAGAGACTGGATCATAAATGAAATCAAAGACTCTCAATTAAGAGGAAGAGGGGGAGCAGGTTTTCCTACAGGTCTTAAGTGGTCATTTGCACCAAAAGAAGTTGGATCTAGACCTCACTACCTTGTTATTAATGGTGACGAGTCAGAGCCAGGCACCTGTAAAGATAGAGATATCTTAAGATTTGAACCACATAAACTCATTGAGGGTTGTTTAATAGCTTCATATGCAATTCAAGCACATGTTTGTTACATTTATATAAGAGGTGAGTATTTTGTAGATGGACAAAAACTTCAAGCCGCAATTGACGAAGCTTATGAAAAAAAATTAATTGGAAAAAATGCGTCTGGAACTGGATGGGATTTAGATATTTATATACATTACGGTGCAGGAGCTTATATCTGTGGAGAAGAGACAGCATTACTCGAGAGCATTGAAGGTAACAAAGGTCAGCCAAGATTAAAACCACCTTTCCCAGCATTAATTGGTTTATATGGATGTCCAACAATAATTAACAATGTTGAGACCATAGCTGTAGTTCCAACAATTCTAAGAAGAGGTGGTAAATGGTTTGCTTCCTTGGGTAGAGAAAAAAATACTGGAACTAAGATATTTTGTATTTCTGGAAATGTAAATAATCCATGTAATGTTGAGGAGGAAATGAATATACCTTTGAAAGAATTAATAGAAGTTCATGCAGGAGGTGTAATAGGAGGTTGGGATAATCTACAAGCTGTAATACCTGGAGGATCTTCAATGCCACTCATTCCCAAAGAAAAGTGTGAAACACTAACAATGGATTTTGACTCTTTAGTTGCAGAAAAAAGTGGGTTAGGTACAGCTGGAGTAGTCGTTATAAATAAAGATCAAGACATAATTAAATGTATGGCAAGAATAGCTAGATTTTATAAGCATGAAAGCTGTGGTCAATGTACACCTTGTAGAGAGGGTTCAGGGTGGATGTGGAGAATGCTTGAGAGAATGGCTAAAGGAGAGGCTTCAAAAGATGAAATTGAAATGCTAGGTGATGTAACTAAACAAATTGAAGGTCACACAATATGTGCATTTGGTGAGGGATCATCTTGGCCTGTTCAAGGTTTGTTGAGACATTTTAAAGATGAAATTAAAAAAAGAAATAATTTTGATCCAATTGTAAAAGAAACTCAGAATATTCCTTATTTAGTGGATCAGCACTTGTTAGATAAGAATGCTTAAATTAAAAGTAAACGATATAGAAGTTGAAGTTGAAGAAGGTTTGACTGTTCTACAAGCTTGTGAAAAAGCTGGAGTCGAAATTCCAAGATTTTGCTATCATGAAAAATTATCAATTGCTGGAAATTGTAGAATGTGTCTTGTTGAGATGGAAAAATCTCCAAAACCTATAGCCTCTTGTGCAATGCCTGCTGCTGAGGGTATGGTTATAAAAACAAATACTCCCAAAATAGAAAAATCTAGAAAGGGCGTAATGGAATTTTTATTAGCAAATCATCCTTTGGACTGCCCTGTTTGTGATCAGGGTGGTGAATGTGACCTTCAAGATCAGTCAATGTTTTATGGAATTGATAAATCTAGATTTAAAGAGAATAAAAGAGCAGTTCCTGATAAAAACATGGGTCCACTAATTAAGACCCAAATGACCAGATGTATTCATTGCACTAGATGCATTAGATTTGCAACAGAAATTGCTGGTGTGCCTGAATTAGGTGCAATAGGTAGAGGTGAAGATATGCAAATCACAACATACTTAGAAAAATCAATACAGTCAGAATTATCAGGTAACGTAATAGATCTTTGCCCTGTAGGAGCGCTTACGTCTAAACCTTATGTATTTGAAGCAAGACCTTGGGAGTTAAAAAAAACTGAGACTATTGATGTAATGGATGCTGTTGGATCAAATATTAGAGTAGACACATATGACTGGGAGGTAAAAAGAGTACTACCAGTAATCAATGAGGATATAAATGAGGAATGGATATCAGACAAAACAAGATATGCTTGTGATGGTCTCTTAAATCAAAGACTAGATACACCATATATCAAATATAATAATAAGTTTGAAAAAGCTTCATGGGATGAAGTTTTTAAAATTATAAAATCAAAAATACAAAATACCGATAAAGATAAAATAGCTGGATTTGTGGGTGATCTGACAAATATGGAGGCTAGCTACATATTTAAGGAATTCTTAGAGAGAACTATAGATACAAAAAATTATGAGTCTAGATCATCAGATATGTTTATTGATAGTTCTAAAAGAGAAAACTATTTATTCAATTCAACGATTAATGGTATTGAAGTGTCAGATTTTATTCTGTTGATTGGTACTAATCCAAGATTTGAAGCCACAATGTTAAATGCAAGAATTCGAAAAGCTTATCTAAAAAATAAAGTTAAAATTTTCTCTTTAAATGATGTAGGCGATCTAACCTATCCTTATCAAAGTCTTGATGGAAAAACTCAAACAATCAAAGATATTTTTGAAAATAAAAATGCAATTTCAAAAGATATTATTGATTCTCAAAAACCATTAATAATATTTGGAGAGTCGTTTTTAAAATCTAAGTCAGCTGAATTTTTACTTAGTTCATTTAAAAACTTTTTATTAAATAATAATAAATTTACTGATGATTGGAACCCTTTTAATTTTTTACCTTCTGATGCATCTACAGTTGGAAGTTTAGATCTTGATATAATTGATCCAAAAAATCAATTAATAAAGGGTCTGAATGAAAATAAATTTGATTTAGTTTTTTTAATAGGACAAGATAATCTTAAATTTAATAAAAAAAATGAATTTGTAATATATGTAGGAAGCCACGGAGATAATGGTGCAGAACTAGCAGATATTGTTTTGCCTGGAGCAGCTTACACAGAACAATCAGGTCATTATACTAATTTAGAAGGTAGAGTCCAAAAAGCTTATAAAGCATCATATCCACCAGGAGATGCTAAAGAAGATTGGGAAATTATAAATGATCTTGCTGAATTCATGAACAATAGAAAACTTTTTAATGATAAAGATGAGTTAGAGAGTAGTATGTTTAATTATATTAATTTGAAAAAAGAAAAACAAGAAAGCCCCTCAAACAGCAAAGTAGACTTAAGTGATTTTGAGGACGAAATCCTTAAAATAACATACAAGGAGTATTATTTTTCAAATGTAATTGCACGAGCATCAAAAACAATGTTGAATTGTAATAATTCTAAATTAGAAGTTAAACGAACTGGTACCGAAGGTTAAATAATGGAATATGTAAATTTAGTTTTTGAAGAAGTCTACAAAATCCTTTTTCTTCTTGTCCCAGTTTTAGTTTCAGTTGCAATGATTGTTTGGTTAGATAGAAGAGTTTGGGCTTTTGTTCAAAAAAGACAGGGTCCTAATGTTGTTGGTCCTTTTGGTTTATTACAATCATTAGCCGATGCGTTAAAATATATTTTTAAAGAAATCATAATTCCAGCAAGTTCTAACAAGATTATTTTTATTTTAGCTCCTATTATCACAATGACTTTAGCTTTAATAGCATGGGCAGTTATTCCCTTTGGAGAAGGTCAGGTTTTAGCTAATATCAATGTTGGGATACTCTATATTTTTGCTGTTTCTTCTCTAGGAGTTTATGGAATTATCATGGGGGGCTGGGCTTCCAATTCTAAATATCCCTTTTTAGGTTCAATAAGATCTGCAGCACAAATGGTTTCTTATGAGGTTTCAATAGGTATAATTATCATCAATGTT
Organism: uncultured Pelagibacteraceae bacterium; assembly: GCA_902595405.1. Taxonomy (GTDB): domain Bacteria; phylum Pseudomonadota; class Alphaproteobacteria; order Pelagibacterales; family Pelagibacteraceae; genus Pelagibacter. Next base: position 33,476 of record CACJPX010000006.1, on the reverse strand, counting down.
CTTTTGTGTGTTGGATCATTAAATCTAAGCGATATCGTTTTAGCTCAACAAAATATTTGGTTTATAATTCCATTATTTCCAATGTTTGTAATTTTTTTTATTTCTGCTTTAGCAGAAACAAATCGACCACCGTTCGATTTACCTGAAGCCGAGGCAGAATTAGTTGCTGGATATCAAACTGAATATTCTGGTATGATGTATGCAATGTTCTGGTTAGGAGAGTACGCAAATATATTATTAATGTGTGCTTTAGGATCGATTTTATTTTTGGGCGGCTGGCTCTCACCTATTGATTTATATCCATTTAATTTGATTCCAGGAGCTATTTGGTTAATTCTAAAAATATTACTTTTGTTTATTTTATTTGCATTAGTTAAAGCAGTTGTACCAAGATATAGATACGATCAATTAATGAGATTAGGTTGGAAAATATTCCTTCCATTTTCTCTTACCTATGTTGTTTTGACTGCTAGTTATTTATTTTATTTTAACCTTTTACCTATACTCTAAATGAAAATTACAAGATTTTTAAAAACAATATTCATGGTTGATTTTGCAACTGGCTTACTAATCGCTTTAAGAGAAATGTTTAAAACAAAAAAAACGATAAATTATCCTTTTGAAAAAGGAAAAATTAGCCCAAGATTTAGAGGAGAGCATGCACTTAGAAGATATCCAAACGGTGAAGAGAGATGTATAGCATGTAAGTTATGTGAAGCGGTATGTCCGGCGCAAGCAATTACAATCGAGTCAACCGAAAGATCTGATGGAAGCAGAAAAACTACGCGTTACGATATTGATATGATGAAATGTATTTATTGTGGTTTATGTGAAGAGTCATGCCCTGTAGATGCAATAGTTCAAGGTCCAAATTTTGAATTTTCAACAGAGACAAGAGAAGAGCTTTATTATACTAAAGAAAAATTACTAGATAATGGTGACAGATGGGAAAATATTTTAGCGGCGAATATAAAATCAGATAATCCTTATAGGTAAATTTATGGTAGCTCACGCAATATTTTTTTACGTTTTTTCGATTATTGCAGTTATTTCAGCCATCATGGTTACGGTTTCAAAAAATACTGTACACTCAGTTTTTTTTTTAATATTAGATTTTATAAGTATTTCATGTCTCTTTATAATGATTGGCGCAGAGTTTTTAGGAATGATAATGCTCATTGTATATGTTGGTGCAGTAGCTGTTTTGTTCTTATTCGTTGTAATGATGTTAAATGTTGCTCAACAAAAAAATCAATGGTTTAATTCTGAAGCAACTTCTTCTAGTCACATTCCAGTCGGTTTAATTATAAGCACAATTATTTTTTTTGAATTAATTATTGTTGTAGGTGGCTGGAAATACAAACCTGAATTGTCTAATCCGAATACTTCTCAAATTTCTAATAAAATAAGTAATACACACTCATTAGGCCAGGTTTTGTATACTGATTATATTCATATTTTTCAAATAAGTGGAATGATATTATTAATTGCAATGATTGGTGCGATCGTTCTTACCTTTAGACGAAGAGAAGGATTAAAAACACAAAGTTATTTGAAACAAATTTCTAGAGAAAGGTCTGAAGGTATCGAAGTTTTAGAAGTTCAATCAAATAAAGGAGTAAAGATAGATGACTGAAATAGGTTTAGGACATTATCTTACTCTTGGAGCAGTTATTTTTAGTATTGGTGTTATTGGTATCTTTCTTAATAGAAAAAATATTATCGTGATTTTGATGAGTATTGAGCTGATATTATTAGCTGTGAACATCAATTTAGTATCGTTTTCTATTTATCTTGGTGACTTAACTGGTCAAGTTTTTACATTGTTTATTTTAACTGTGGCAGCTGCTGAGGCAGCCATCGGTCTTGCTATAATAGTAGTCTATTACAGAAATGCAGGAACTATAAGAGTTGAAGAGATAGACAAATTAAAAGGATAAGATGGAAGTTTCAATTATAGCATTACCATTAATCGCATCAATTATATCTGGATTTTTTGGCAAGTTTATAGGTGACAGAAATTCTGAAATAGTAACAAGTTTATTAGTATCAATTTCAGCTATTCTTTCAGCAATTGTATTCTATGAGGTAATTTTTAATCAATACGAGGAAAATATCAAAATTGCTACATGGATTAATTCTGGATCTCTTGAGGTAAACTGGTCAATGAAAATAGATGCATTGTCATCAGTAATGTTAGTGGTTGTAACTTTTGTTTCTGCATTAGTTCATATCTATTCAATTGGATACATGTCCCATGATCCTCATAAACCAAGATTTATGGCTTACTTATCATTATTTACATTTGCGATGTTAATGTTGGTAACAGCTGATAATTTTATTCAATTATTTTTTGGTTGGGAGGGAGTAGGTCTTTGCTCTTATTTCTTAATTGGTTTTTGGTTTAAAAAAGAAACTGCAAATGCAGCTGCTATTAAAGCGTTTGTTGTAAATAGAGTTGGAGATTTTGGTTTTGCGCTTGGTATATTTCTAATTTTTTATTTATTTGGTACAGTTAACTACACAGAAGTTTTTAATCAAATCCCAACAGTTGTAGATGAGAAACTTAATTTTTTAGGTATTCAGATTAATGTTGTAGATTTAATTTGTATCTTATTATTCATTGGTGCTATGGGTAAATCGGCTCAAATTTTTTTACATACGTGGTTGCCAGATGCAATGGAAGGCCCAACACCTGTTTCAGCTTTGATCCATGCAGCCACTATGGTTACTGCTGGAGTCTTTTTAGTTGTAAGATGTTCACCGATATACGAATATTCAGAGTTAGCTTTAAACATTGTCACTGTAGTAGGTATGAGTACCGCTTTTTTTGCAGCGAGTGTAGCTTTAGTTCAAACAGATATAAAAAAAATCATAGCCTATTCCACTTGTAGTCAATTAGGTTATATGTTTTTTGCTGCTGGGGTAGGTGCATATAATGTTGCAATGTTTCATCTATTTACTCATGCATTTTTTAAGGCGTTATTATTTCTAGGATCAGGGTCAGTTATCCATGCATTTAAAGATGAGCAAAATATAAATAACATGGGAGGAGTATGGAGAAAATTACCTTACACTTATGCTTTAATGATAATTGGAACTTTGGCATTAACAGGCTTTCCTTTGCTATCTGGTTTTTATTCTAAGGATGCAATTATAGAATTTGCATATTTAAGTGGTACTACTACAGGATATTATGCAGCTGGAATAGGTATATTAACAGCTTTTTTAACATCAATTTATTCCTGGAGACTGATGTTTAAAACTTTTCATGGACAATATAACAACAAGGAATTTAAGATTGAGGAAACACATGAGTCTCCACTAGTTATGTTAATACCTTTGATAATATTATCTATTGGAGCGATTTTTGCTGGATTTATTTTTAAGAATTTATTTATAGGTTATGATGGAATTAATAATTTTTGGAATGAATCAATTTTCTTTTTAGAACCATTAAGTACCGATCATCCACCATTATGGTTTTTAATTTTAACTCCAACTTTAGTAATTTTATCTATACCACTTGCTTACTATTTATTTGTAAAAAACAAGAATTTTCCAACCCAACTAGTCAATATTAATGAGCCACTATATAAATTTCTGTTAAACAAATGGTATTTTGACGAAATTTATGACACTTTATTCGTAAAGTCTTCAAAAAAATTTGGATTATTTTTGTGGAAGTTTTTTGATATTAAAGTTATCGATGGCTTTGGACCTGATGGTATTTCTGGAATAATTAAAAAATTTTCTATCAAAGCCAACAAATTTCAAAGTGGTTATATTTATCAATATGCATTTATAATGTTACTTGGTTTTTCTGCTTTTTTAACCTTCTTAATTGTTAAATAATGAATTTCCCAATTCTTTCCTCTTTAATACTTTTACCTTCTATTGGAGCACTCTTTTTATTTTTTACAAAAAGTAAAAGTGAAAATAAGATTACTGCAAAATATGTTGCCTTATTTACATCTCTAGTAAATTTTTTTTTATCTATTTATTTATGGTTTTTATTTGACCAAACAACTTCTGCTTTCCAATTTGTTGAAGATAGAATTTGGATCAAAGGTTTAATTAATTACAAAGTAGGAGTTGATGGAATATCAATACTTTTTATAATTCTTACAACATTTATTACACCTCTATGTATAATTTCAGTTAATAATTCAGTCACGAAAAGATTAAATGAATTTTTAATAGCTATACTTGTTATGGAAACTTTCATGATAGGTGTTTTTTGTTCTCTAGATCTTGTTGTTTTTTACTTATTTTTCGAGGCCGGATTAATCCCAATGTTTTTAATTATTGGAATTTGGGGTGGAGCAAGAAGAGTTTATTCTGCTTTTAAGTTTTTTTTATTTACTCTTTTGGGATCAGTTCTAATGTTAGTGGCAATAATTTCAATTTATTGGATCACAGATACCACAGATGTTGTTCAACTTTATGAATTAGGTATAGACACGAAATATCAAAATTTGTTGTGGCTAGCTTTTTTTAGTTCATTTGCTGTAAAAACTCCAATGTGGCCAGTTCATACATGGCTTCCAGATGCACACGTTGAAGCTCCTACTGCTGGATCTGTGTTGCTAGCAGCGATTTTGCTTAAAATGGCTGGATACGGATTTATAAGATTTTCTTTGGGATTATTTCCCTCCGCTTCAGAAGTTTTTACTCCTTTAATTTACACATTAAGTGTTATTGCAATTATTTTCACGTCGTTAATAGCTTTAATGCAAGAGGATATGAAAAAATTAATAGCATATTCTTCTGTGGCCCATATGGGATTTGTTACTTTAGGAATATTTACCATTCAACAGCAAGGTATTGAAGGAAGTATAATTCAAATGATAAGCCACGGTCTAGTATCTGCAGCTTTATTTTTATGTGTTGGTGTAGTTTATGATCGAATGCATTCTAGATTGATCGCAACCTATGGAGGCATTGTTACTGTTTTACCCAAATATGCTATTTTATTTATGGTATTTACTTTAGCTGCTTTAGGATTACCAGGAACAAGTGGGTTTGTTGGTGAATTTTTAATTTTAATGGCTGCTTTTAAAGATAATTTTTTAGTAGCAGTATTAGCAAGTTTTGGAGTTATCATTGGAGCAGCATATATGCTTTGGTTGTATAAAAGAGTTATTTTTGGAAAATTAATAAACTCTGAGTTAAAAAAAATGATTGATTTAAATAAATCAGAGGCGTTCACGCTCACCTGTTTAGCTATACCAACTTTATATTTCGGTTTTTATCCAGAACCATTAATTAACACTATTGAAGTTTCAATAAGAGATTTAATAGATACATATAATTTCAGTGTGGCAAGTAAACAATGAATAATATTGAATTAATATTTCCAGAAATTTTTATCTCATTATCAATAATGTTTTTACTTATCTTAGGAGTTTTTAAAAAAGATAGTTCAAAAATAATTCACAATATTTCATTGTTAGTTTTATTAATTACAGCAGTCATTACTTTTAATGAAACTTTAAGTATTAATCCGACAACTCTATTTAATGAGAGTATTATTATTGATTATTTGTCATCATTCATGAAGATTATAACTTTATTGGCTGCTTTTGTAGTTTTGCTAATTTCATCAAATTATTTAAGAACCTTTAAAATTTTCAAAATTGAATATCCAATTTTAATTCTAAGTTCTGTATTGGGCATGATGATAATGATCAGCTCAAATGATCTAATTGTTTTTTATATGGGTTTAGAGCTTCAGTCATTAGCCTTGTATGTTTTGGCAACATTTAATAGAGATCAATTAAAATCATCTGAAGCAGGATTAAAATATTTTGTTTTAAGTGCATTATCCTCAGGTTTGTTATTGTACGGTTGTTCTTTGATTTATGGTTTTACAGGTTCAACAAATTTTAATGTTATTTCAACCCAATTTAATACAAATGAATATGCTATTACTTTTGGAATAGTTTTTATTTTGGTGGGTTTAGCGTTTAAAATTTCAGCTGTACCTTTTCATATGTGGGCCCCAGACGTTTATGAAGGGTCGCCAACATCAGTAACACTATTTTTTACAATGGTTCCTAAAATAGCAGCGTTAACTGTGTTTATAAGATTTTTATATGTTCCTTTTTTAAATCTTATTGATCAGTGGCAAATGATTTTAGTTTTTTTATCAATCGCATCCATGCTTTTTGGTGCGATAGCAGCAATAGGACAAAAAAATCTTAAAAGACTTATAGCTTATAGTTCTATTAGTCATATTGGATATGCATTAGCAGGTTTAGCAACTGGGTCTAATGAAGGGATACAAAGCTCAGTTATCTATATGACCATCTATATTATCATGAACTTAGGTTTTTTTTCATGTTTGTTAATGATGAAAAGAAACAACATTTATTATGAACAAACAGATGATTTATCAGGATTATCAAAAAATCATCCCTTGCTTTCAATTTCATTATTGATAATTCTATTTTCTCTAGCCGGAATACCACCACTAGCAGGATTTTTTGCAAAATTTTATATTTTTAAATCTGTCATTGAACAGTCAATGTATTTTTTAGCTATTGTTGGACTTTTATCAACAGTAGTAGCAGCGTTTTATTACTTGCGAATTATTAAGATAATGTATTTTGATGAGGAAAAAGATAGTTACGACAAAGATCATAACCTTTGGTTGAAGTTATCTTTAACAGTTTCTACAATACTGATTTTAATGTACTTTATTTTTCCTAGTGAATTGATTGATGTAGTTTCAAAAATCAATATAATTTAATGAAATTTAAAATATTTAGATTTAATAAAGTAAAAAGTACCAACAATACCGCAATAAGAATAATCAAAAATTATAATTATGATTTTGGTATGATCTTATCTGATTTGCAAGTTAATGGTAGAGGCCAATATGGAAAAAAATGGGTTTCTTATAAAGGAAATTTATTCGTAAGTTTTTTTTATAATCTTAAAAACTTTAAGATATCTTTAAATAAATTAACTAAAATTAATTGTCTAATAGTTAAAAAATGTATTTCACAATATTATAAAAAAAAGATTCATTTTAAAAAACCTAATGATCTTTTAATCCAAAAAAAAAAGATATGTGGAATATTACAAGAAAAAGTGAATAAATTTAATAATACTTATTTGATTGTTGGTATTGGAGTAAATTTAATAAAAAGTCCCTTTATAAGAAATTATCCAACTACTCATTTAAGAGAGCTTATAAATAAAGATATATCAAAAAAAAAATTTGAATTAAAACTAAAAAAGATTTTTGAAAACAATTTAAAGAGATTTATTAAAAAAAGAGTATAAATATAAATATGCTAATTTTAGGAGATATAGGAAATTCAGTAACCAAATTATTTTTAGTAAATCCTAAAGATAAAATCTTAAAAAAAATAAGTTTACCATCAAAATCAATAACAAACTCAATTCTTAATAAAAAATTCAAAATTTTAACAAAAGATTTCAAGAATATTGAGAAGATATTATTTTGTAGCGTTGTCCCAAAAACTTTTAACTTTATTAAAAGATTTATATCAAAAAAAACTAAAGTTAAGTGTTATGAAATAAAAGATCTCAATTTAAAATCTATTCTAAATATAAAAGCAAACTTTAAACAAGTCGGCTCTGATAGACTGGCAAATGCAATAAGTTTAATGAGTCCTAAGAAAAATTTCATCATTTTAGATTTCGGCACAGCTACAACGTTCGATGTATTAGCAAATAATACTTACCGAGGAGGTGTGATTGCTCCCGGTATAAGTATTTCATTAAATACTTTAACTGATAAGGCTACTCTGATACCAAAAATTAATCTTAAAAAAATAAAAAAAGTAATTGGAATTGATACGAATTCAGCTGTTAGGTCAGGTTTTTTTTGGGGCTATGCAGGCTTAATTGACAATATTATTAATTTGATTAAGAAAGAAACAGGAAAATCTTATAAGGTTGTTATTACGGGTGGCTTTTCTGATTTATTTAAAAATTCGATTAAAACAAAAGTTATTGAAAACAAAGATATCACTGTTAAGGGTCTTATAAAAATTTCTAAATTATTAAATAGATGAAAGAAGAATTATTATTTTGTCCACTAGGTGGATCTGGTGAAATTGGGATGAATATGAATCTGTTTGGTTATGGTTTACCAGGCGACCACAAATGGATCATGGTTGATATTGGTGTTACTTTTGCAGATGATACTCTTCCTGGAATAGATTTAATTTATCCAGATCCAGGATTTATTGTTGAAAAGAAAGATAATTTATTAGGTATAGTTCTTACCCATGCTCATGAAGATCACATTGGAGCAATTGCTCATTTATGGCCAAAACTTCAATGCAAGATATACGCAACACCGTTCACAGCTGTTTTGATAAAGGAAAAATTTAAAGAAAAACATATTGATATTACTAAAGATCTACAAATTGTTGAATTAAATGGAAATATTTCATTAGAAAAGTTTGAGATTGAATACATCACTTTAACACATTCAATACTAGAGCCAAATGGTTTGAGAATAAAAACCCCAGCAGGTGTAATTCTACATACTGGAGACTGGAAAGTTGATCCAAATCCACTAATCGGTGATGAAATTAATTCTAAAAGGTTAAAAGAAATAGGTGATGAGGGTGTCTTAGCAATGATTTGTGACTCAACAAACGTTTTTAGTGCCGGAAGATCAGGATCAGAGTTAGATGTAAGGAAAAATTTGTTAAATATAGTTAATCGATTAAAAAAAAGAGTTATCATTACTTCTTTTGCGTCAAACGTCGCAAGAATGGAAACAGCTTTTTACTGCGCTGAAAAATCTGGGAGACAGATATCTTTAGTTGGAAGATCAATGCACAGAATTTATAAGGCTGCAAGACAATGTGGATATTTAAAAAATACAATTGAACCTATTGATCCTAGGGACGCAAAAAATTTCTCTAGAGAAAAAATTCTCTATTTATGCACAGGTAGTCAAGGTGAACCAATGGGAGCAATGATGCGAATAGCAAATTATGTTCATCCAGATGTATTCATTGAAAAAGATGACGCTGTAATTTTTTCATCAAAAATTATTCCAGGTAATGAAAAAAAACTTTATAAGCTCCATAATCAATTAGTGAAAGATGGTATCGAGGTGATCTCTGAAGAAACTGAATTTATTCATGTATCAGGTCATCCAAATCGAGAAGATCTTAAAGATATGTATCAATGGGTCAAACCCCAATGTGTTATCCCAGTTCATGGAGAGCACAGACATATGATAGAACATATCAATTTTGCAAAAGAAATGCAGGTTCCGCATCCTGTTCAAGTTGAAAATGGAGATATTGTAAAATTATCACCTGGAGATAAACCAGAAGTTTATGATAAAGCACCGAGTGGTAGATTATATTTAGATGGAAATGTTAGTGTTGAAGAAGATTCTCAGTCAATAAAAGACAGAAGAAATTTGAGTAGTAATGGATATTTGGAAATAACAATTTTAATTACTCCAAAGGGAAATATCCACAATAGTCCAATAATCACTTTCAGGGGATTGCCTGTTTATGAGAAAGAGGAGTTTTTATTTGGACTAGAAGATGAAATTGAAAAAACATCAAGAACATTTAAACTTGGTAATAAACAGCAAGAGCACAATTTAATAGATGCACTAAAAATTGCTTGTCGTAAATTTACTAAAGAAAAAACTGGAAAAAAACCTTTCGCTAATATTAACTTGGTTAAGATTTAATGAGCCTCACAGGATTAGCAATAATCTATATAATTATTTGGTGGATAATTTTCTTTGCAATTCTACCAATAGATGTAGAGAGAAATAAAGTGATTAAAATTGAGGGTGAGGATCCAGGCTCCCCAGAAAATCCAAAAATGTTAAAGAAATTTGTTTATTGTACTGGAATTACAACAGTTTTGTTTATAATTATTTACTTACTTATGAAATTTGAATATTTAAATTTAAGAAATATAATCACTTAGAATGTATATTTCACAATCATTTATTCCAATTTTAAAAAACAATCCTTCAGAAGCCAAAATAAAATCACATCAATTAATGTTACGTGTGGGAATGATTAAACAATCATCAGCAGGAATTTACTCTTGGTTACCATTAGGTTTTAAAGTCATGAAAAAAATTGAGGATATTGTTAGAGAAGAGCAAAACAAAATTGGAGCTCAAGAAATTTTGATGCCAACCATACAATCAAGTGAAATATGGAAAGAGAGTGGGCGTTACGAGGACTACGGTGAAGAAATGCTAAGAATAAAAGATCGTCAAAATCGTGAAATGCTTTACGGCCCAACTAATGAAGAACTTGTAACAGATATATTTAGAGCATCAATTAAATCTTATAAATCTCTTCCGCAACTTTTATATCATATTCAATGGAAATTTAGAGATGAGATTAGACCACGATTTGGAATAATGAGATGTAGAGAGTTTTATATGAAAGATGCTTACTCATTCGATATTTCTGATGAGGAAGCTTTATTTTCTTATAATAAATTTTTTTTATCTTATTTAAAAACTTTTAAGAGATTAGATCTTACTGCAATTCCAATGGCTGCTGATACTGGACCTATAGGAGGTAACCTTTCTCATGAGTTTATTATTTTAGCTGAAACTGGTGAAAGTAAAATTTATACAGATAAGAGAATTTTTGATTTGAAAAGTGAGGGTACAAAATTAGAAAAAAAATCGTTAGAGGACCTGAGAAAAAAATATGAAGAATTTTACTCAGTTACTGATGAAAAATTTGACAACAATGAGTTTGAAAAAAAAGTTTCAGAAACTAATCGATTGAAAACTAAAGGTATTGAGGTGGGTCATATATTTTATTTTGGTGACAAATATTCAAAACCAATGGGTGCATCAGTAGATCTTCCTGGTGGTAAAAAAGATTTTGTTAAAATGGGCTCATACGGCATAGGAGTTTCAAGGTTAGTAGGTGCAATAATAGAAGCAAAATACGATGAGAAAAATGAAATCATGAAATGGCCAATATCTGTTGCACCATATGATATTGGAATAATAACGATGATAAATAAAAATGATAATTCAGCATTAGAAAAAGCAAATAAGTTTAATTCTGAATTAGAAAAAAACAACATTGACGTAATAATTGACGATACTGATGAAAATTTTTCATCAAAAATAAAAAAGATGAATTTAATAGGTGCTCCATATCAAATAATAATAGGTAAACAAACTGAGGGTGACTTAATAGAATTTAAAGAAGTTGGAAAAGAAACAAAAAAATTAAAAATAGCTGAAATAATAGAAATAATCAAAAAACAAAAAGAAAAAAATTGATTTCTACTTTAGAAAAAGAAATTACCTTCAGGTTTTTGAAAGCTAGAAAAAAAGATGGCTTTCTAAATGTCATTTCAATTTTTTCCTTTATAGGTATCAGTCTTGGTGTAGCTGTTTTAATAATTGTTATGTCAGTCATGAATGGTTTCCGGACAGAACTAATTAATAAGATAGTTGGTTTCAATGCTCATATAACCGTCAAACCATATGAAAATGTAATCGAAATTGAAAAGTTAAAACTTAACAATTTAAAACTTATTTCTGATGAATTGATTTTAAGCAATTCAGGTGAGGCCATAATGATTAAAAGTGAGACCTCCAAAGGAATAGTATTGCGAGGTTATAAAAATAATGATTTCCCAAAACTTGAATTAGTAAAGAGTAAAAATTTTTTAGGCAACAGAAATAACTTAACTAAAAATTTTATTTCAATTGGAAAAGAGCTCAGTTTTACTCTCAATCTTGATATAGGGGATGATATTACAATTATGTCCTCAAGTGGAATTGAAACAATAATAGGTAATATACCTAAACAAAAAACTTTTACAGTTGTATCAATTTTTGAAAGTGGACTTGTTGATTTTGATAACAATATAGCTTTTATAAATTTATCAACTCTAGAGGAGTTCTTTAATCTAAATAAGGATGATAGAAATTTAGAAATTTATCTTAAAAATCCTCAAAAAATCGAAGACCAAAAAGAAATAGTACAGAAAATTTTTAAAAATGAATTTGTGTATTCTTGGTCAGATATGAATAGTGCACTTTTTTCAGCTCTTAAAGTTGAAAGAAATGTAATGTTTATAATATTGTCATTAATTATTATTGTAGCCGCTTTTAATATAATTTCTGGTTTAACAATATTGGTTAAAAACAAAACAAAAGATATTGCGATATTAAAATCTATTGGTGTACTTAACAAATCAATTGTAAAAATTTTTTTTCTTGTTGGAGTAATAATAGGAACATCTGCTACAATTTTTGGAATTATTCTTGGTGTAACTTTTTCAATATATGTTGAAAATTTAAGACAATTTTTAAGCACTTTGTTCAACATAAGTTTGTTTCCAGAAGAAATATATTTTTTAAGTACGATGCCCTCAGAGATTAACCCGCCGTCAATTTTATTAATCTCGCTATGCTCAATAATTATTACAATTATCGTCTCAATTTTCCCTGCTTTAAAAGCAGCAAAACTAGATCCTGTTAAAGCATTAAAATATGAATAATTTTATTAAACTTTCAAATATTTCTAAGTCTTTTACTCACCAAAAAAATTTAAGAGTTTTAAAAAAATTAACTTATAATTTTAAACTTGGAAAAATTTATTCTTTAATGGGACCCTCTGGTTCTGGAAAATCAACATTACTAAACTTGTTGTCATTAATCGATAGACCATCAAGCGGTATAATGAAATTTGGAAATAAACAAATTGATTATAAAAATTCTAACTATAATGACGTTTTAAGAGCTAATAAAATTGGAATTATATATCAACAGGATAATTTACTTCCAGATTTCACGGCTTTAGAAAATGTATATTTGGCTAATCTTGCTATTGAAAAAAATAAAGAAATTTCAGAAATAAAATCAAAAAAATTATTAAAAAAAGTTGGTTTATCGAATCGAATTTACCATTATCCTGCAGAACTTTCTGGAGGTGAAAAACAAAGAGTATCAATAGCTAGAGCTTTAATTAATGATCCCCAAGTTATCTTAGCTGATGAACCAACCGGAAGTTTAGATCAAGAAACTGCAAAGATTATTTTTGATCTTTTAAAAAAACAAATAAATGTAAACCGACTGATTATTTTTGCAACTCATAATAGATTTTTTGCTAAAAAGGCAGATTGCATGTTGGAAATAGTTAATGGTAATATAAAAACCATTAATGCAAGAGTCTAATTCTGAAAATTTTAATCATCTAAAAATACATTCTCAATTTTCGATTTGTGAAGGAGCTATCAAGTTAGATGATTTAAAAGATATTTCTAAAGATAATAAACTAAAAGCAATAGGTTTGTGTGATACCTCCAATCTATGTGGTGCCTTAGAGTTTGCTGAAAAATTATCTAAATCTGGATCTCAACCAATAATTGGAACTCAAATTAATTTTAAATTGGGTGATACAACAGGTCTTATACCTTTATTCGCATTAAATGAAGATGGATATAAAACAATAATAAAGTTATCTTCAGTGTCTTTTTTAAAAAATGACGAGCTTTCTGAACCTCATTTAGATTTTGATGAGCTACTAAATAAAAATGAAGGAGTAGCAATATTTTCTGGAACGGTTAATGGTTTTTTTGGACAATTGTTTAACAAAGGTAAATTTGCCGAAATTCAAGAAATTTTTTTAAAATTAAAAAATTGCTATGGTGATAGATTTTATATTGAAATACAGCGTCATGGTGATTTAAATGAAAAAGAGTTTGAAAAATTTAATTTAACAAGTTCAAAAACATTAGATATTCCTCTAATCGCTACAAATGAAGTATTTTATATAAATAAAGATATGCATGAGGCACACGATGCATTGATATGTATAAAAAACAAAACTTATGTAAACGAAAAAAACAGAGTTAGATTTAGTAATCAGCATTATCTTAAAACTAATTCTGAAATGGTTGATCTATTTGCTGATTTACCTGAAGCATTAGAAAATAATTATAACTTTCCATTACGATGTAATTTTAGACCTTTATCATCCAAACCTATACTACCTAATATCAGTTCTGATAAAGGCATCAGCGCAGACGAAACCTTAAAGAAAAACTCATTAGATGGCCTTAATGAAAAATTTATAAAGATATTTGACTTAGACAATAAAGATTTTGCATCTAACAAGAATTATTTGAAATATAAAGATAGATTAGATCATGAGTTAGAAATCATAATTAAAATGAATTATGCAAGTTATTTTTTGATTGTATCTGACTATATTAAATGGGCAAAAGAAAATGATATACCAGTTGGACCTGGTAGAGGATCTGGTGCTGGTTCTCTGGTCGCTTGGTGTCTTTCAATAACTGATGTTGATCCAATAAAATTTAACCTAATTTTTGAGAGATTTTTAAATCCAGATAGAATTTCAATGCCTGACTTTGATATAGATTTTTGCGAGGAAAAAAGAGATTTAGTTTTTAAATATTTAACAAAAAAATATGAAAATAGTGTAGCTCATATAATCACATTCGGAAAATTAAAAGCCAGAATGGTTATTAGAGATGTTGGACGTGTTTTAGGATTGGCTTATGGTTTTGTTGACAGTATATCAAAAATGATTCCTTTCGATCCATCAAGGCCACAAAATCTTACAGAATGTATTGCTGGAGAACCAAGACTTCAAAAACTGATAAATGAAGATAGTAGAGTAAAAAAACTTACAGATCTCTCATTAAAATTAGAAGGACTAAATAGAAATGTTGCAACTCATGCTGCAGGTGTAGTGATAGCAGACAAAGAGTTAACTGAGATGGTACCATTATATAAGGACGCAACATCTGAATTATTATTACCCTCAACACAATTTGACATGTACTCAGCTGAAAATGCAGGATTAATCAAGTTTGATTTTTTGGGATTAAAAACTTTAACAGTTATAAATAACACTCAAAAACTAATAAGAAAAAAAGATAAAAAATTTAATATTGAAAACATAAATTTTGAAGATCAAAAAGTTTTTGACCTTTTGTCATCTGGCAAAACTGTTGGTTTATTTCAAATTGAAAGTGCTGGAATGCGTGAAGCATTGATGCAAATGAAACCAAATCATATAGAAGACATTATTGCACTGGTAGCACTTTATAGACCAGGTCCAATGAGTAACATACCAATCTATAATGATTGCAAACATGGAAAAAAGATTCCCGATTATCTACATCCTTTACTTGAAGATATTTTACGACCTACCTATGGGGTAATAATTTATCAAGAACAAGTAATGCAAATTGCACAAAAATTATCCGGTTTTACTGCTGGTCAAGCAGATATTCTAAGAAGAGCAATGGGTAAAAAGAAAAGAGCAGAATTAGAAAAACAAAAACAAAATTTCATTTCTGGTGCCGTAAACAATGGTATTAGCAAAGATGTTGCTGCAGGAATATTTTTGAAAATAGAGCCTTTTGCAGAATATGGTTTTAATAAAAGTCATGCAGCTGCATATGCAATTATTTCTTATCAAACGGCACTTCTAAAGACATATTATCCAAAAGAATTTATCGCTGCATCAATGACAATGGATATTTCTAATCAAAATAAATTAAGTGAATTTTACGAGGAATTAAAAAGATTGAAAATAAAAATAGTAAGACCAGATATAAATGAGTGTTATGCAGATTTTAGAACAGATGGAGAAAAATTCTATTATGCATTAGGGGCTATTAAAGCTGTAGGATATGAAGCGGTCTCAAATATTGTTGAGGAAAGAATTAAAAATGGAAAATTTAGTTCTATTAATGATTTTTTAAACAGAGTAAATCCAAAAGATATTAACAAATTACAATTGGAAGGTTTAGTTAAAGCAGGTGCTTTTGATAATATAAATCCAAATAGACATTCGTTATTCAATTCAATACCAAATTTTATTACAAAATCTAAAAATATTTATGAAAATAAATCTGCTAATCAGATTGATTTATTTGGTGAAAATAATACCCCAGATAGTGAAGTAATAATGAAAATTGATGACTGGAAGTTTGAAGAAAGATTGTCCAAAGAATTTGAGTCAGTTGGCTTCTTTATATCTGATCATCCCTTAAATCAATTTAAAGAAATATTTGAAGACTATAACATAAAAGACTACCTAAGTTTTAATAATAATAATGAAATAATTAATTCAAATATCGCTGCAACTTTATTAAAAATACAAGAAAGAAAAACTGCAAAAGGAAATCCTTATGCTGTTTTAAAATTAACTGATCTAACTAGTGTTTTTGAATTATTCATTTTTTCTGAGGTTTTAGAAAAAAATCGTGAAATATTGAAAGAAGGATCATCAATAATATTAACTTTAGCCAAATCTGTTTCGGATGAAGAAAATCGTTTTAAGAGAATAAATGTTCAGAAAATAGCCTCACTTTCTGAGTTGATAAATAAACCAATTGAAGAGGTACTTTTTAACTTAAAATCATTAACTGAATTAAACGAAATCTCAAAAATTATCCCTGATGATGGAAATACAATTGTTAAAATTAAATTACGAGACCAAAATAATGAATTAGATTTTACACTTAAGAATAAAAGAAATATCAACAGAAAAATGTTAAATATAATTAGAAATAAAGAGATTTCTGCGATTATTCGATAATTTTAAGCTTGTTTAATAAAAAAAATTTTTGTAAATAGTCAATAAAATTAACAAAAACGCACACAGTTTTTGGTTTTATACCTCCGGTCCTTAATTGGAAATTACTGTGGTGGCTTAACCGGGAATAAATATGAAAATACCTAACGTTACAATCCAACAATTATTAGAAGCAGGTGTTCATTTAGGACACAAAACACTTAGATGGAATCCAAAAATGAAAAAATATATTTTTGGAAAAAGAGACTCCATCCATATTATAGATTTAACTCAAACATTAGAACTTACAAAAGTTGCACTAGAAAAAATTCACGAAGTTATATCAAATAATGGAAAAATATTATTTGTTTCAACAAAAAAACAAGCTTCAGAGGCAATAGCAGAAGTTGCAAAAGAAACTGATCAATATTTTGTAAATTATAGATGGTTAGGAGGAATGTTAACTAATTGGGGAACTATATCAAATTCAATTAAAAAGCTAAAACAATTAGAATTAAATTTAGTTTCAGAAAACAGAGGTTTCACAAAAAAAGAACTTCTTAAAATGAGTGTTAAAAAAGATAAGCTACAAAGATCATTAGGTGGCATAGCAGAAATGAAAAAAGTACCTGACTTAGTATTTATTATCGATACAAATTACGAGTCACTTGCTATTCAAGAGTCAGTTAAATTAGGAATTCCAATTGTTGCAATATTAGATAGTAATTCAAATCCTGATGGTATTGATTATCCAATTCCAGGAAATGATGATGCCAGAAGATCAATAGATTTGTATTGTAATTTAATTAAAGAGACAATTGTTTCAGCAAAAAACTCAATCCCTGTAGTTGAAAAAAAAGAAAGTGTAAAAAAAGAAACTAAATCATCTAAGACTGTACAAGAAAAAGATAGAGAAAAATTAGAGAAAAAATTTAGTGAAAAAAAGAAAGAAACGATAAATTAACATGAGTGATGTTGAAAAAGTAAAAAAGTTAAGAGTTGCTACTGGAGCTGGTTTTAAAGATTGTAATTTAGCCATAAAAGAGGCTAATGGAGACCTAGATAAAGCTGTAGAGATTTTAAGAGTAAAAGGAATTTCGAAAGCATCAAAAAAAATGTCAAGAGAAGCAAAAGAGGGTGTGGTAGCAATCAGCGGTGATGAGAAAAAGACTTCAATAATTGAAGTTAATTGTGAAACAGACTTTGTTGCAAAAAATGATGATTTTATAAATTTTGTGAAAGAGTTAAGTGAATTGAATAACCAAAATGACTCTAATCTCGATAATCTTAAAAAAGCTAAAATGAAAAATGGTTCCTCGGTTGAGGATAATTTGGTTGCGTTGATTGCTAAAATCGGAGAGAAAATAACTATTGGACAAACAAAAACAATTTCAAACTCTTCTTCGACTAATTACCAATATTTACATACAGTTGTTAAGGATAACTTGGCAAAACTAGCCGTAATTGTTTCGTTGGAAACTAAAGAAAATTCTGAAACTGTGAAAACATTTGGTAAACAATTGTCAATGCATATTGCAGCTTCAAATCCTTTAGCTTTAGAGTCCACTTTAATCGACAAAACAATCATAGATAAAGAGCAAGAATTAATAACAGAAGAGCTTAAGAATTCGGGTAAGCCGGAAGATATAGCTAAAAAGATTAGTTTAGGAAAAATGAATAAATTTAAAGAGGAAAATGCTCTTATGACTCAGGCTTGGGTAATGGAACCTAAAAAGAAAGTTCAAGATGTTTTAAAAGAACTTGCTGTAAATGATTTAAAAATTAAGGAATTTAGTAGAATTAAAATAGGCGAATAGATGTTTGATGAAAAATCACATAGCTTAAAAATGGATAAAGCTATTGATGTATTCTCTAAAGAGTTATCATCATTAAGAACTGGAAGAGCTAATGCTGCAATGCTAGATCTAGTTAAAGTGGATGTCTATGGACAACAAATGCCAATCAATCAAGTTGGGAGTATAACAACACCTGAGCCAAGAATGATTAATATTCAAGTTTGGGATCAAAATAATGTAAATTTGGTAGATGCCGCAATTAAGAAGTCAGAGCTTGGGTTAAATCCACAAATTGATGGACAATTAATCAGACTACCAATACCAGAATTAAATGAGGAAAGAAGAACAGAGCTTAAAAAGTTAATAAAGTCTATGGGCGAAAAATGTAAAATTTCAATTAGAAACGTTAGAAGAGATGCTAACGAAGAATTAAAAAAACTTTTAAAATCAAAAGAAATAGGTGAAGATGATGAAAAATCATTTGAAAAAAATGTTCAAGATATTACTGATAAGCATATTGCAATCGTTGACGAAAAAATTTCAACTAAAGAAAAAGAAATAATGACAATATGAACCCTTTGAAACATGTGGCCATTATCATGGATGGTAATGGGAGATGGGGTTTAAAGAACAAAAATTCAAGAAATGCAGGTCACAGAGCTGGCTTGAATACAGTAGAAAAAATCATAAAGGAAACAATTAAAAATAATATAAAATTTCTTACCTTATATGCTTTTTCAACAGAAAATTGGAAAAGACCTAAAAAAGAGATTAATTTTCTATTCAATCTTTTAGAGAATTTTCTTAGAGAAAAAATTGAAGATCTTAATAAACAAAAAATTAAATTAAAGATAATTGGTAAAAAAAGCTTCTCAACTAAATTAAATAGTCTTTTAAACTTATCTGAGAGAAAAACATCAAAGAATAAAAGACTTCAAATAAACTTAGCTTTAAACTATGGTTCAAAAGCTGAGCTTTTATCTGCATTTAAAGAATTAGAAAAAAATAAAGAATTGATTAATGAAAACAATATAAGGAAATATCTACAGACAAAAAATATACCAGATCCAGAAATATTAATTAGAACTGGAAACACAAAAAGATTAAGCAACTTTCTATTATGGCAATTAGCTTATTCTGAGATTTTTTTTGAAAAAAAGTTATGGCCCGATTTCAACGAAAAAGACTATTATAAAATAATCAAGAAATATAAGAGTATTAAAAGAAATTTTGGGAACATTTAATGATCAAAGAATTTGAAAAAAGAATATTGAGTTCACTTATTTTGATTCCTTTAGCAATATTCTTTATAATTCAAGGATCTGTTTTTTTTGCATTTTTTTTAATTATAGCATTTTTATTAAGTAGTTATGAGTGGATAAAAATGTGTAAAAAATTTAATTCGCTTAAAATTTTTGGAATAATTTTTTTATTTTTTTCTTTTTTATATGCATTTGGATTTAGAGAAAATTTTGGTTTATATAATTTCTTATTTGTAATTTTTATATGTATTTTTACAGATTTAGGCGGGTATATTTTTGGAAAAATTTTTAAAGGACCAAAATTGACAAAAATTAGTCCCAATAAAACTTATGCTGGAGTTTTTGGAAGTTTTGCTTGTTCATTAACAATTGGGATATTAATGTTAAATAATTTTCCAATTACTCTAAAAATTTTAACTGAAGATGAGATCTATTTCGATTTTAATGCTAAAACGCAGTTATATTATCTTTTATTAATTTTATCAATTTCGTTAATAAGTCAAATAGGAGACTTGATCATCTCATATTTTAAAAGATTAGTGAAAGTTAAAGATACGGGTAAAATTATTCCTGGACACGGAGGTTTACTAGATAGAATTGATGGTTTGATTTTTGTAATACCAATCTTTTATATATTTTTTAAATTATTTTAATGAAAAAAAAAATAGCTATTTTAGGTTCAACAAGTTCTATCGGTAAGTCTTTATTAAATATAATTAAAAAGGATAAAAAAAATTTTAAGATAGAATTATTAACAGCAAATACAAATTATAAGTATTTAATTAGTCAAGCCAAAAAATTCAACGTTAAGAATATAATAATAACGGATCAAAATAGTTTTAAAAAAACAAAAATAATTTGCAAAAATAAAAAAATTAACATTTTTCAAAACTTTGAAAGCCTGAAAAGAATTTTGCCAAAAAAAGTTGATTATGTAATGAGTGCTATCTCTGGAATTGGTGGATTATTACCTACATATAAAATAATTAATCGAACAAAGTTAATTGCAATAGCAAATAAAGAGGCAATTGTTTGTGGGTGGCCAGTTATTAAAAATGAGCTTAAAAAAAATAAAACTAAATTTATCCCAGTTGACTCAGAACATTTTTCAATTTTTTCACTTCTAAATGATACTAACAAAAATGAGATTGAAAAAATTTATATTACTGCTTCTGGAGGACCATTTATTAATTTACCTAAAAGTCAGTTTAAAAAAATTAAGATAAGTGATGCACTAAAACATCCTAATTGGAGCATGGGAAAAAAAATCACGATTGATTCTGCAACTTTAATGAATAAAGTTTTTGAAGTGATTGAGGCAAAAAATATATTTGATATAAACTACGATAAAATTTCAATACTTACACATCCAAAGTCATATGTTCATACAATAATTAAATTTAGAAATGGATTAAGTAAATTTTTAATTCACGAACCAGACATGACTATACCTATTTATAACTCTATTTATTTCCAAAAAAATAAAAATATTAATTCAAGACCTCTTGATTTTAAAACACTTAATAATTTGAATCTTCATAAGGTAGAAATAAATAAATTCCCATTAGTTAGACTCCTTAATAAATTACCTAAGAATTCATCATTATTTGAAACAATTTTAATTACAGTTAACGATTATCTAGTTTATAAATTTTTAGATAAAAAAATTAATTTCCAGGAACTCACTAAATTAATTTATCAGATTTCAAATTTGAGAGAATTTAAGAAATTTAAGAAGATAAAGCCGAAAAATATAAAACAGATATATAATTTAAGGGATTATGTTCATTTAAAATTAAATACTTTAGGTATATAAAGCAAATGTTTATGAGCAATTTTTTTATAAAAATAATTTTACTATTTTTTTTATTATTATTTTCAGCGAAGGCTGAGACATTGCAAAAGTTTGATATTTCAGGAAATAAAAGAATTTCTGATCAAACAATAATTATTTTTTCTGAGCTTGAAATTAATGAAGAGATCACAAGAAGTAAATTAAATAAAGTAATAAAAAAACTTTATGAAACCAATTTTTTTAGAAATATAAATTTGAGTTTTGATAATCAAACCTTGTTTTTAAAAGTCGAGGAGAATCCAATAATAGAGAATTTAGAAATAACTGGAATTAAAAAACAATCTTTAGTTGAATTTATAAAAGGTAAATTGAAATTAGCAGAAATGAAATCCTTTGACCAGGGGTTGTTATCTGCAGATATTAATTTGATTTATAACATTCTTAAAACAAATGGATATTATTTTGCAAATATCACAAGTTCTAAAAGTTTAAATGATCGGTTAAATACTATTGATTTGAAAATTGATGTCGAGTTGGGAGAAAAAGCAAAAATTAAAAAAATTGTTTTTCTTGGAGAGAAAATTTTTAAAGAAAAAAGATTGAAAGAGATTATTGTTTCAGAGGAACATAAATTTTGGAAATTTATATCAAAAAATGTTTATATCAACCAAGAGTTGATTAATCTTGATAAAAGACTTCTTTCAAATTATTTTAAAAATAATGGTTATTTTAAAGTAAAAATCGAAAATTCTTTTGTTGAATTTGATAAAAATTCTAACTTTAATCTAATTTTTAATATTACGCCTGGCAAAAAATATTTTTTTAACGATTTTTCATTAAATTTACCATCTAATTATGATTCAAAATTATTTAAAAAAATAACAAAAAAATTTTCTAAACTAAAAGGGGACAAATATTCTCTACTTAAAATTAATAATTTACTTGATGACATAAATGACATTGCGTTATCAAAACAATATGAATTTATAAATGCATCAATTGTAGAAAAAATTAATGGTGACAAAATTGATTTTGATATAAATATTTCTGAAAGTGAAAAATTTTATATTGAAAAAATAAATATCAAAGGTAACTTTAACACTTTAGAAGAGGTTGTAAGAAATAACCTTATAGTTGATGAGGGTGATCCATTTAATGAAATTTTGTTTAATAAATCTGTAAATAATATTCAAAGTTTAGGAATTTTCAAAAAAGTAACTACAGATGTGAGAGATGGATCAAATCAGTCATTTAAAGAGATAGATATTGATATTGAGGAAAGACCTACTGGTGAAATTTCTTTAACCGCAGGTTTTGGTACAACGGGAGAAACTATTGGTGCAGGAATAAAGGAAAATAACTTTTTAGGTAAGGGAATTAAATTAAATACAAACTTAGAATTGACAGCAGACTCAATTAAAGGACAATTTATATATGCAAAACCTAATTTCAATTATAGTGATAATACTTTATTTACTTCAGTAAAAAGCTCTACTACTGATCTATTAACAAATTCAGGTTATAAAACCTCTGAAATTGGTTTTTCTTTGGGAACTGAATTTGAGCAATTTCAAAATGTATTTCTCAGTCCAGAAATAGACTTTCTCATTGAGGATTTGGAAACTTCAGATAAAGCCTCTAATATTTTAAAAAAACAAGAGGGTTCATATACAGATTTATATTTTAATTACTCTATAAATCAGGATTTAAGGGATAAAAGATTTAGAACTGAAAGTGGATATGTGGCTACCTTTTCACAGGAATTACCTTTGGTATCTGATAATGCAGAATTATCTAACGCATTTATAGTTACTAATTATAAAAAACTTTCATCTACATCTGATATGGTTGGAAAGGTAAGTTTTTTTGGCAAAACAATTACAGGTTTGAGTGATGATGTTAGAATCTCTAAAAGATTAAATGTACCTGCTTCCAGATTAAGAGGTTTCCAAAGGGGTAAAGTAGGGCCGGTTGAAAATAATGACTATATTGGTGGAAATTATGTTTCATCATTAAATTTTTCTGCAACTCTACCAAATTTGGTTCAAGGATTAGACAATCTTGATGTTGGTGTTTTTGTTGATGCTGCTAACATTTGGGGAGTCGATTATGATAGTTCTATTGATGATAAGAGTACACTAAGATCATCTACAGGTGTTGCACTAAATTTAATGACCCCAATAGGTCCACTTAGTTTTTCATTTGCTAATGCATTGTCAAAAGCTTCCACAGATAAAACAGAAACTTTTAGGTTTAATCTAGGAACTCAATTTTAATGAAATTTTTTTTTGTTAAAATATTTCTTTTATTTATTTTGATAGGATCTTCAAATGCAAATGAAAACATAAGATTTATTAATATCAATTATATTGTAAAGAATTCAGAGGCAGGAAAAACTCTAAATAAGATTATAGAAAATAAAAGTAAAAAAATTACCTCAGAATTAAATGATTTAGGTAAAAAAATTGAAACAAAAAAAGAGAAAATAATTTCTCAAAAAAATATACTTAAAAAAGATGAATATGAAAAGTTAGTAAAAAATTATGAAGAAGAAGTTAAAAAATTTAATAAAATTAGATTAAAAAAGAATGAGGATTTTAATTTATATAGAATGAATTCTCAAAAAAAAATTATTGAAGCGTTAAATCCTCTTATTACAGCTTTTCTCAAAAAAGAGTCTGTGCAGATTTTATTACAAAAAGAACAGATAATATTTGGTGATAAAGAATTAGATATTACAGAAGAAATTCTTAAAATATTTAATGATAAACATAAAAAAATTAAATTTGATTAAAAATATTAATGTCTAATGATAAATTAACAAAATCTGAAATAATTGAATTGTTGCCTCACAGGGAACCAATGTTACTTATAGATGAGCTGATTAATATAAAGCATCTTCACTCAGCAACAGCAATAATGAATGTTAAAAAAAATTCATTTTATGTAGATGGACATTTTCCAGGAAATCCAGTTTTACCAGGTGTTTTAATTGTAGAAGCTTTTGGTCAAGCTGCAGCTGCATTAACCGCTCATGGAATTGATAAAAAAGAATATGATAATAAGTTAGTTTTTTTAATGAGTGTTGAAAAAGCTAGATTTAGAAATCCAGTAATACCTGATTGTAAACTCGAATTGAATATTGAAGCTATAAGATCGCACGGTAGAGTTTGGAAATATAAGGGAGAGGCATTTGTGGATGGCAAAAAAATGTCAGATGCCCAATGGTCAGCTACTATTGTAGATAGGAAATAATTAGCAATAATTCTTGATAAGCTTTTGAGATAGGTTTTGATATTAAACTTATAAATGATTAATCCTTTTTTCAAAAATACAGGGCCACATAGCATAAATTTTTTACTTAAGACAATTAATTTGAAAAATTCCGATTTCTCTGACGATAAAATCACAGATATTAAAGATCTTAATTCGTCTCAAAAAAATGAAATAACTTTTTTTCATTCAAAAAAATATGCTGATTTAGCAAAAAAAACTAAAGCCTCTTATTGTTTAACGTCAGAAAATTTTCAAACACTGTTACCGGATAACTGTAAGCCTATAATTACTGATAAAGTTTTATTGCATACCGCGCAAATAACAAAAATTTTTTATCCTGACTCTATTACCGATAATTATGATGGAACTGTTAAAGATATAAATGAGACAAAATTTAAAGACAAAGTAAAATTTGGAAAAAATGTTCTTATTGGCGAAAATGTAAAAATTGGCACAAATTGTTTAATTGGTCATAATTCAATCATAGAAAAAAACGTAAATATAGGTGACAATTGCTCTATAGGATCAAACGTAATTATTAGAAATACATTAATTAAAAATAACGTTCACATTTTAGATGGATGTGTAGTTGGGAAAAAAGGATTTGGTTTTTTTCCAGATAAAGATGCTAATTTTAGATATCCCCAAATAGGAATTGTAATAATTGAGGATAATGTAGAAATAGGTTGTGGATCCACAATAGACAGAGGTTCTCTTTCAAATACAATTATAGGAAAAAATACTTATTTAGACAATCAAATACATATAGCTCACAACGTAAAAATTGGTGAGAATTGTATTATTGCTGGACAAGTAGGTTTTGCCGGAAGTTCGACTTTAGGCAATAATGTTATGATTGGAGGTCAGGCAGGCATTTCTGGACATCTTAAGATAGGTAATAATGTGCAAATTGGTGGTGGTAGTGGGGTTATAAGGAATATTCCAGATAATTCTAAAGTAATGGGTTATCCAGCTAAAGACTTAAAAAATTTTATTAGGGAAAATAAATGATAGATAAAACAGCTATAGTAAACAATAATGCAAAAATTCATTCTAGTGTTAAGATTGGCCCATATACTATCATAGGTCCCAATGTAGAAATTGGAGAGAATACAGAGATCCAATCACATGTAAGCATTACTGGAAATACTAAAATTGGAAAAGGAAATAAGATTTATCCATTTGTCTCAATTAATGATCCGCAAGATTTAAAATATAATGGCGAAGAAACAAATTTAGTTATTGGAAACAATAATAAAATAAGAGAGTATGTAACAATAAATCCAGGAACAATTGGTGGCGGAGGTAAGACTGTAATTGGAAATAATTGTTTATTTATGATTTCATCTCACATAGCTCATGATTGTCAGGTAGGCAATAATGTCATTATAGCAAATAATGTACCTTTGGGAGGTCACGCTATTATTGAAGATAATGTAGTTATAGGTGGAAATTCTGCTGTTCAACAGTTTACAAGAATTGGTAAAATGGCAATGATCGGAGGTATGACAGGAGTATTGCATGATGTTATTCCATATGGATTATCAACAGGAAATAGAAATTCATTACAAGGATTGAATTTAATAGGTTTAAGAAGAGCTAAATTTGAAAATAAGAATATTTTAGGTTTGAGCGAGGCCTATAAGGAGATTTTTGCTACCAAAAATATTAATGAAAATATAAGTAAATTAAATGGCTCATTTCAGGAAAATCCATTAGTTAAAGAGGTAATAGAATTTATTACTAAGGATAAAAAAAGATCTATTTGCACTCCATTTTCATAAAATGATAGGATTAATTTTTGGTGATACAGATTTTCCAAATAAAATACTCAAAACAATTAAGAAAAGAAAAATAAAGTACCTAATAATAGATTTGTCAAAATCAAAGAAATTTAAAAAAGAGAGTAAATCTTATTTAGTTTCTATAGGTCAATTTGGTAAAATAATTAATATTCTTAAGGAAAACAGCTGTAAAAAAGTCTTATTTGCAGGGAAAGTTAATAAGCCAAACTTTTCAAAGTTAAAGCTAGATATTAAAGGGATTTATTATATTCCAAGAATTATCAAAGCATCAAAGCTTGGCGATGCTGCAATTTTGAAAGAGATCATAAAGATACTAGCTCAAAATCAGATAAAAACTGAGAATTCACTAAAATTTAATCCAGAGCTTTCTCTTAAAAAGGGCAATTATTCAAATATTAAGCCCAACAATAAGGATCATACAGACATTAGAAAAGCCGTCAAAACATTAAATAATTTAAAAGAGTATAATTATAGTCAAGGTGTAGTAGTCAGAAATAAAAAGATAGTTTCTGTTGAGGGAAAAGGTGGCACAAAAAAATTACTCGAAAAAAGTAAAAGTAAAAAATTTCAAAACCAGGGTGTTTTAGTTAAGTTTCCAAAAAAGAAACAAGACCTTAGAGTTGACTTACCAACTATTGGATTAGAAACATTTAAACAGTGCAAGAAAGCAGGATTAAAAGGCATTGTTGTAAAAAGTAAACAACATGTATTTTTAGAAAAAGATAAATGCATTAGATATGCTAATAAAAATAATATGTTTATCTCTGTGAAATGAAAAAAATATTTATATTAACTGGTGAACCTTCAGGGGATAAATTAGCATCAACTGTAATTTCTAAACTTCAAAAAAATTATTCTGATATAGAATATTTAAGTGTTGGAGGATCTCATTTAAAAAAACTTAGTATCAAATCAATATATGATCTTAAAGAGATAACTTATATTGGATTTACAAGTGTTATCTTAAATTTGTTTAAAATTAGAAACAAAATAAATGAAACTGTAAAAAAGATAATTGAATTTAATCCTGATATTCTTTTTAGTGTAGATAGTCCAGATTTTACTTTAAGAGTTGCTGAAAAAGTAAAAAGTATCAATCCAAATATTAAAACAATACACTATGTTGCACCACAAGTATGGGTATGGAGAGAGGGCAGGGTTAAGAATTTTAAAAAGTTTTTAGACCATGTTTTATTATTATTTAATTTTGAAAAAAAATATTTTGATAAAGAAAGTATCAAGAATACTTTTGTTGGTCATCCCTTACTAGAAAATAAAGAAAATATTAAAACAAATTTATCAAATATAATTAATGAAAATAAAAAGATTATATCATTATTTGCTGGAAGTCGAACATCTGAAACAAATATTCTTTTACCAATCTTAATAGATTTTATTAAATTAATGAATGAAAGATTTAACAAATATAATTTTATTTTTCACGCGACTCATCAAAATAAAGATTTGATAAAAGACAAGATTAAAAAAACGAATTTTGATAATGTTGATGTGATATCAGAAGAAAATATAAAATCACAAATTTTATCAAACTCAATATTTGCTGTGGCGAAATCTGGAACTGTTTCCCTTGAAATCTGTAATGCAAAAGTTCCATCTATCATAATTTATAAAATGAATTTTATTAATTTTTTTATTGTAAAATTTTTAGTTAAGACAAAATTTGCAAATATAATAAATATAATTAACCAAAAAGAAATAATACCAGAATTAATTCAAAAAGAATGTAATTCAAAAGAAATTTTTAGATCTGTAATATACTTTTTAAAAAACCCTGAACTTATGAAAAAACAAATTCTCGATGTGGATAAGACTTTAAATGAAATCAAATCTAAAACTTCTTCATCTTCAGAAGCCGCAGAGGTAGTTTCAAGCTATCTTAGCTCCTAGTCGTTTTTGAACTTCCTCTTTTCCTAAGGATAAAATTATATCATAAATACCAGGTCCGAATTTCGAACCTGTTAAAGCAATCCTTAATGGCTGTCCAACACCTTTAAAATTTGTGCTGTGTGATTTTATTAGCTCGTTCACTATTGGTTCTAAAATTTCTCTAGACGGCATGTCTATTTTTTCAAATTGATTCTTAAAATCAGAAATTACTTTTCTTGCTTTATCGTCAATTAATTTAAGATCATCTTTATTAAAATCGACCTTATCTTTTATAATATATTGAGCATTATTAAATATATCCTCCAAAGTTTTTGCTTTATTCTTCAAGAAAGTAAGAGATTTTTGAATTTTATCTTTTTTATCTGATTGAATTTCGCTTTTATATAATTTGCAATATTCAGTTAATTGATTGAATAAATCATTTTCATTAATATTTTTAATATAATGTTCATTCATTGATAAAATTCTACTTACATCAAGTTTAGAGGGTGATTTACCAATTCCTTCAAGATTAAAATATTTAATACTTTCATCTAAAGTAAATATTTCTTTATCTTTATAAGACCATCCTAATCTTAGTAGATAATTTCTTAAAGCGTCAGGCATAATACCAATTTTAGAGTAATCATCTAATGTTGATGCTTTATCTCTCTTTGATAATTTCTTTCCTTCAATCGTGTGAATTAAAGGAATATGGGCAAATGAAGGTAACTCCCATTTCATGGCTTGAAAAATTTGTATTTGTTTGAAGGTGTTTATTTTATGATCGTCACCTCTTATAATATGTGTCATATCCATTTGATGATCGTCTACGGATGCTGATAAATTATATGTAGGAGTCCCATCATTTCTTAAGATAATAAAATCTTCAATAGTATTATTTTCTATTTCGACTTCACCTTGAACTAAATCTTTCAATATTGATGTTCCATCAATTTTACTTTTAAATCTTATAACAGGTTTAATATCCTTGGGAGCATCATTTTCACTTTTATCTCTCCATTTTCTATCGTAAATATAAGGAACCTTTTTTTGTCTTGCTCTTTTTTTTTGTTCTTCTATTTCTTCACTTGAACAATAACATTTATATGCATGACCATTTTTAAGTAGCTCATTTGCAACTTTAATGTGGTTATCTAATTTTTTTGATTGAATATATTCTTCCCCATCATAGTCGATACCAATCCATTTAAGCGATTGTATTATTTGATCTTTGAATTCATCTTTAGATCTTTCTTTATCCGTATCTTCCACCCTTAAATAAAATTTGCCATTATGATTTTTGGAGTATAACCAATTAAATAAAGCGGTTCTAACACCTCCAATATGCAAAGCACCAGTAGGTGAGGGAGCAAATCTAGTTGCTACTTTTTTCATTAAAATGGTTTAGACTATTTTTTTAGAAGTTTCTATATAAAGATACTAATACACCCTGAACTTTTACTCTATCAGGTCCAAATATTTTAGTTTCGTAATTTTTGTTGGCACTTTCTAAAGCAACAACTTTACCTTTTTTCCTAATTCTTTTTAACATTGCCTCATGCTCATCAATAAGAGCAACAACAATTTTTCCATTATCAGCTGTATCTGTTCTTTTGATAATTACTGTATCACCTTCATGAATTCCAGCTTCAATCATCGAGTCTCCCTGAACTTTTAAACCAAAATAATCTCCATTTTTCTCTAAATTACTTGGCAAAGGTATTCTTGAAACTTCATTTTGAATAGCCTCAACAGGTGTTCCAGCAGCAATTTTTCCTAAAACTGGTACTTCAGCATCATCTGATGATAAATTTTTCTCATCTAAACCACCTTTAATAACACTTGGTGAAAAACTGTTATAAATATCATTTGCAGAAGCCGTTTCTGGCAATTTAATTACTTCTAATGCTCTTGCTTTATGAGCAAGTCTTTTAATAAAACCTCTTTCCTCTAATGCACTTATAAGTCTATGAATTCCAGACTTAGATTTAAGGTTTAACGAGGCCTTCATCTCCTCATAAGATGGAGAAACACCAGAGCTTCTCAACTTCTTGTTGATAAATAAAAGTAGGTTTTTTTGTTTTTTTGTTAACATAAGAACAAATATCGTACAAAATCTGTTCTACAAAAGTTCTTTTTAATTCACAATAGTAAAAAACCCAATAAAATAGGGAACTATTTGACTAAAGAACTGAGAAAATAGAATTATTTTCTAAATTTTTCAAAAGTGATTCACCAATTAGAAAAGTTTTAATAGAAGTTTTATTTGAGAGTTTTAATAGTTCATCTTTTGTTTTTATTCCACTTTCAGAAATTAATGGACCTTTATGATTAACCAAAACATTATGAATATCAAAAGTTGTATTTATATCAGTTTTAAGAGTTTTTAAGTTCCTATTATTGATACCGATTAATGCATCTTCAAATTTTAAAGCTTGTTTTGCTTCCTCAACTGTATGCACCTCAACTATAACAGACATATTAAATTTTAAAGCTTCCTCATATAACTCATTTGCAAGACTTTCACTTACACCAGCTAATATAATTAATATTGCATCTGCTCCATAACTCTTTGCTAATGGAATTTGAAATTTATCTACAAAAAAGTCCTTACAAAGAATTGGCAAATTAATATTCTGTTTAATTTCACTTATATGTCTCAAATCTCCTAAAAAAAAATTTTCTTCAGTCAAAACAGACAAACAAGTAGCTTTGTTATCATTATATATACTAGCTATTTTTACAGGGTTATAATCATTTATGATTACACCTGTAGAAGGACTAGCTTTTTTGATCTCAGCAATAATTGAAAATTTATTTTCCTTAATATTTTTTTCAATATTTTCTTTAAAATTAATAAACATTTTATTTTTCTCAATTAATTCATTTAATGAGTCTATTGAAATATATTTTTTAGAATTTTCTATTTTTTCTATTTTCTTTTTAATTATCTTTTCGAGAACATTTTCAGGCATTTTGAATTGTCTCTAAATGTTTAATAACTTCGCTTGATAAAATATGCTTTCTTGCATTTTTATAAGCTTCGCTAAACTCTTCATGAGTTTCATTTACAATCAATCCTGCTGCAGCATTTAAACATACTGCTTTAGAAAAATCATTATCTTCACCTTTAAATATTTTAAGCATTTTATTAGCATTAAATTTTGCATCATCACCAACAAGATTTTCAAATTTATCTGCATTAATATCTAATTTTTTTGGATCAATAACAATTTCAGATATAACATTGTTTTTTAATTGAATAACATTTGTTTTAGCATAGGGTGAAATTTCATCTAAACCATCTTCACTATTGACGATCCAAGCAAATTTAATATCTAAACTTTTTAAAGCATTAGCAAATGTTTTTAATAACTTTTTTTCAAAGACACCAACGACTTGTCTTTTAACTAAAGCTGGACTACTCAAAGGACCAATCATATTAAAAATTGTTCTTTTACCAATTTTTTTTCTTGTAGGTCCAACATATTTCATTGCACTATGATAATTTGGTGCAAACATAAAACCAAAATTATTTTTTTCAATTTGTGACTCAATATCATCTGGTTCTAAATTAATTTCTATATTTAATGCCTCTAAAACATCGCCAGATCCACATTTAGAAGATACTGCTTTATTTCCATGTTTTGCTACTTTAACACCCATACTTGCAAGCAATAATGCAGAAGCTGTTGAAATATTGAGTGTGTTCATTCCATCACCACCTGTACCACATGTATCGATACAATTTTGTACATTTACTCTTTTTGATTTATTTCTTAGAACGTATACTCCTCCAGCAATCTCATTTGAAACTTCACCTTTAGCAGACAAAAGTGTTAAAAAATCAAATATTTCTTGTTCATTTGCCTTACCTTCCATTAATAATTCGAAAGCTGCCTTACTTTCCTCAAAGGAGAGATCATCTTTATTTTTAATTTTATCTATGTATTGTTTCATTAATTTTAAAGTCTAATAAAATTTTTTAAAATTTTAATACCTAGTTTAGTTTTAATACTTTCAGGGTGAAATTGCACTCCATGAACATTATATTTTTTATGCTGAACACCCATTACTAAACCATCTTTGCTCTCAGCAGTGATTTCAAGATGTTTTGATAGTGTTTTTTTATCAATAATTAAGCTGTGATAACGTGTTGCCTCAAACGATTTTGGAAGATTTTTTAAAATTCCCAACTTTTTTGAGATAATTTTGCTTGTTTTACCATGCATTAGTTTTTTAGCCTGAACAATTTTAGAGCCAAATACCTGTCCAATAATTTGATGACCAAGACAAACACCAAGAATTGGAATTTTTTTATATAAAGATTTTACTATTTTTAAACAATTACCTGATTGATCAGGGTTACCTGGGCCTGGTGAGATTACAATTTTATTATATTTTCTTTTTAGTATATCATTAGATGTAATCTGATCATTTCTTATTACATCTACATTAACTTTTAATGAAGATAGGTAATGATAAAGATTAAAAGTGAAACTATCGTAATTATCTATAAGAATTATTTTTTTCATTTTAAAGCATTAACCAAAGCTTTTGCTTTATTAACTGTTTCTTCGTACTCTTTTAAAGGTTTACTATCAGCAACAATTCCAGCGCCAGCTTGAACATAAAATTTATTATTTTTAGCGACAGCTGTTCTTAAAGCTATACATGTATCAAATTCTCCGTTAGCTGAAAAATAGCCAATACCACCAGCATAAACTTTTCTCTTAGTTGTTTCTAATTCATCAATTATTTCCATAGCTCTAATTTTTGGTGCTCCAGAGACGGTTCCTGCAGGGAAACCAGCTAGAAGTGATTTAAACTTAGAAAATTTCTTATTATACACACCGATGACATTTGATACTATGTGCATTACATGAGAATATTTCTCAATAATAAAACTCTCAGTTACTTTTACCGTATCAATTTTTGAAACTTTACCAGCATCATTTCTTCCTAAATCTAATAACATTAAGTGCTCTGAAAGCTCCTTTTTGTCATTAAGAAGATCTTTTTCATAAAAACGATCCTCTTTTAATGTTTTTCCTCTTGGTCTCGTTCCAGCTATTGGTCTT
>CACJPX010000005.1:0-87828 GCA_902595405.1 uncultured Pelagibacteraceae bacterium | reverse complement strand
GTGAGTAAATTCATTTCTTAAATCTTTTAATCTTGATATTCTATGTGGTTGAAAAACACAGACTTTTTCACACTTATCAAAAACTTTTTTTACTCCCTCTAAAACAGATTTTATTTCTGTTGGATGATGTGCATAATCATCATAAAAATCAACTCCATTGAATGTAAATATCTTATTAAATCTTCGCTGGACACCTTTAAAGTTTTTAAGACCTTTTTTAATATTAGACACTGGAATTCCGACAGTAAGAGCAACTGCAATTGCAGCTGTAGAATTTCTTATATTATGAACACCTAATAATGGGATCTGAAAGTTTTTTAAAATAGTTTTTTTTTTATTTGGTAAATTTATAGATAAATCAAATTTTGAGAAAAGTTTTTCTTGAATTATATTTTTGATAAGAAAATTGGCGTTAGGCTTGATACCATAAGTAAAAAAATTTTTATTTTTGATATCTTTTATTAATTCATTGTTAATTTTATCATCAATACAAATAAAAGATTTTCCAAATGATGGAACTTTTTTTACAAAGTGTAGAAAATGATTTTTTAAATCCTTCATAGATTTATAAAAATCCATGTGTTCTCTATCTATGTTGGTTATAATTGAATATGTAGGAGAGATATGAGTAAAGCTTCCATCTGACTCATCTGCCTCTAATATAGACCAGTCACTCTTACCTAATTTTGCAGTACTCTTAATTGAATTTATTATGCCTCCATTGATTATTGTAGGATCTAATTTTGTGTTTTCAAAAATAGAACTTACTAAAGATGTCGTTGTTGTTTTGCCGTGGGAGCCAACTACAACAATATTTTTCATTAAAGAAACAAGATTTGCTAACATCTTCCCTCTTTTTATCACTGGTAATTTTTTTCTCTTAGCCTCTAGTAATTCTGGATTACTTTTTTTAATTGCAGAGGAGGTCACTAAAATTGTAACGTCTTTTATATTTTGCTTTTTGTGACCAATAAAAATTCTGACACCCTGTTTTTTTAATTTTTCAATATTTTTATTCTTATTAATATCGCTTCCTTGGATTTGAAAACCTTTTGCCTTCATAATCAATGCGAGACCACTCATACCTATTCCACCAATACCTATAAAGTGGATAATTTCTTTTTTGGCTAATTCAATTTTCATTTATAATTTCCAATATTTTTTGATTTATATTATTCCATGAGTTTTGGGAATTATGTTTTTCTAAGTTATTTTTTTTTATATTATACTCGGACTTATTCATAATTATATGATTTAAAAATTTTTCTAAATTAACGTCATTAAAGTCTTTTTGATTCATAATCCAGCAGCAACCTAAATTTTGATAAAAATTTGCGTTTTCAAATTGATGATTATCTTTTGCTGAAACTAAAGGGATTGTTAGGAACGGTTTATTCATGATTGATAATTCTGCTAAGGTAGATGCACCAGCACGCGTAATACATAGGTCTGATTGATTTATCAAATCTGCCAAATTTTCCTCAAAATCAAAAATGGTATTTTCAATTTTAGCCTCATCATAAATACTTCTTAATTGATCAGTATTACTTTTATGAGTTTGTTGAATGATTTTGATTTTATTTTTTTTCGACAAATTAACGATTACATTTTTTACCACATTGTCAAAAATCTTTGCTCCTTGACTGCCACCAACAACCAAAAGACAGAATGCTTTATTTTCTGTTTTAATTTCTCTTTTCTCATAAAAATTTTTTTTAACTAGTGGAGTTATTATTTGAATTTTATGTTTAAGTTTTTCGGGAAAGTTTTTTAAGTTTTCTGTATAAGTAAAAATTTTTTTACAAAAACCTAAAAAGAGTCTGTTTGCTCTACCTAAAACAATATTGGGTTCAAGTAGGTATATCTTTATTCCTAATAATTTTGCACCAAAACAAACAGGTAATGACATATATCCTCCTGTTGAAAAAACGACATTAATCTTATTTTTTTTTAATAATAAAACTGTTTTAATCACCAAATAAATTACTTGGAATATTTTAAATATAAAAAATATATTAAGATTTAATTTAGGAGTATTTATCAAAATAATATCATTTTTTTCACCATCTAGATATTTCAGCCCTCTTGAGTCAGAAGAAATAAAAACCTTAAAATTTGAATGCAAATGTTCACTTAGAATTTTTGCTGGCACTACATGTCCCCCTGATCCTCCTGTTGAAATTAATATATTTTTCATTCAGTTATTTTTCTTTTTGTTAAATTCAAAATTATACCAGACATTATAGAAATACTTATAATTGATGAACCCCCATAACTTAAAAATGGTAAAGTCATTCCTGTAGTCGGGAATAATCTAATATTTACTCCTATATGAATCATTGCTTGCATGAGTATTAAGCTAATAGATCCGGTTAGGATTAGTTTGATCTTTTTGTTGTTTTCTTTGTAAACTTTTTTCAGAACTGAAAATATTAATACTAGGTAAGTTAATAAAATTAACATTATGAAGATTACTCCAAACTCTTCCGAAATTACTGAAATAATGTAATCTGTATGAGCTTCAGGGACTCTGTTTTTTAACGTTCCCTCTCCAATGCCTTTTCCAAAAAAACCTCCACTTATTATAGCTTCTAATGCTTTATCCGATTGAAAGTTATGAGTACCCATTTCAGGATTAAAAAAAGAAAATAATCTATCTTTTATGTATTTAAATTGTGGAAGGTAACTAATGATAGATGCTATCGTGGCTAGAGAGATAAAAAAAACTAAGCTCAAAAAAAATATACTAATACCAGAAATAAAAATCAAAACTAACCAACTAAAACCAATTAAAAGAGTTTGACCAATATCTGGTTGAAGTATCAAAAGACTCGATATCAATATAGTTAACAAAAAAGATATGAAGTATTTTAAATTAAAATTAGTATATTTTTGAGAGCAAATAATCATACTCATTATCACTATTAAAAAAGGCTTTACAAACTCAATAGGTTGTATTCTTGGCAAGACCAACAAATCAATCCATCTCTTGGAACCCTTAATCTCTACTCCAATTATAGGAACCAGGAATAACAAAACTAATGATAAACAGAAAAATATTAGTGAAATTCTATAAATTTCTTTTTCAGGTATAAAAGATAAAATAAAAATTAAAAAAAAGCCAAAAAAAACAAAAACTGTATGTTTAAAAAAAAAGAAATAAGTATTCGTATCTAATTTATCAGATGCAATTAGGGAAGTTGATACTAATGAGAAGAATAAACCCGCCAAAAATAAAATTAAGATCAATGATAGAATAGGTTTATCAATACTTTTCCACCATTGATAAAAAGAAATATAGCTAAATAATTTTTCTTTCATTAATATATCTTTTTATCAACTTATTAAAATATGAACCTCTTTCCTCAAAATTTTTAAAACTATCAAATGAGGCGGAAGCTGGACTAAATAAGATTGTATTATTTGAGTTTTTCTTTTTATGAATATTCTTAAAAATTGCTGATACTGCAAGATTTAAATTTTTAAAACTTTTAAGTTCCGCATTTTTCTTTAAATCTTTTGAAAATTTTTTAAAATTTTTACCAAAGACATAAATCTTAATATTTCTAAAATATTTTTTTGATAACGATATTTTGTCATCTTTTTTTGGAATACCACCAATTAACCAATGAATATTCTTGTACATTTCTAATAATTCTTTTGAAGAAGAATAACTTGTTGATTTAGAATCATTAATGATGATTAATTTATTTTTGTTATAAATAATTTTCTGCCTATAATTCAATCCTTTGAATTTATTTACGCTTTCTAATAATTTATTTGATTTTACATTAAATTTTTTTATCATTTCTAAAACAAATGAGAGATTTGCTTGATTTGATCTTGATAAAAAATATTTGTTTCTAATTTTTTTCAAAATTAGATTGTTCAATTTTGTATCTACATTTACCAGTTTTAATTTAGGCTTTATTGTTTTAATTCTTTTTTGAATTAAATGATCATTTTTATTTACAAATCCAATTGCTCCTCTTTTTCGATTATTAAAAATTTTAAATTTTGCCTCTATATAATTTTTTAAATTACCATGTCTCTCCAAATGATCTGGCGCAATATTAAGGATAGCGGCAAATTTTGATGAAAAAATTTTACTATATTCTAATTGGTAGGATGAAGCCTCAATAACGAAAATTGTTTTTTTTGAGATCTTATTTATAGATAGTATTGGTGTACCAATATTTCCTGCCAATCTTACGTCTTTTTTTTGATCTTTTAAGATATCATATAGAAGTTTGCATGTGGTGGACTTTCCGTTTGTGCCAGTTATTGTTAATGAGACATTTTTATAAAATGAGTAAAAAACATCTAGATCTGTATAGATATTCTTATTTTTTTTTCTAAGTAAATTTTTTAACTTACATTTTTTTATATCAATTCCTGGGCTTAATATAATTATATCAAATTTGGTTTTTAATAATTTTTTAAAATTGAGAGTTTTTTTTTTAATCGACTTATTTGTTTTAAGATTTGGGTTATCATCAAATAAATAAACATCATTTTTATTTCTTAAAAAATTGAATGACGAAAGTCCACTTTTTCCTAATCCATAAATTAAAATTTTTTTATTAAAGAAAATTTGTGAATTATCACTCATTATCTTAGTTTTAATGTAGCAAGTCCTATCATTGCTAAAATAATAGAAATTATCCAAAATCTAATTACAACTGTTGATTCAGGCCAACCTTTCTTCTCAAAATGATGATGGATTGGCGCCATTTTAAAAACTCTTTTACCAGTAAGTTTAAATGATATTACTTGCACAATCACTGAAACTGCTTCAAGAACAAATAAACCTCCAGTAATTGCTAAAACTATTTCATGTTTTGTTATTATACCAACTGCTCCTAAAGAGCCACCCAAAGACAAAGATCCTGTGTCTCCCATAAAAATTTTTGCTGGAGGTGCGTTGAACCATAAAAAGCCTAGGCAAGAGCCAATGATTGCTCCACAAAAAATTGAAACTTCCCCAGTTCCCTCTAAGTAAGGAATTTGCAAATAATTTGAGAATACAATGTTTCCTGTAACATAACTTATAAATGCAAAACAAGCTGCAACAAGTATAACAGGCACTGTTGCTAACCCATCTAATCCATCAGTGAGATTTACAGCATTCGATGAACCAATAATTACAAATATTGAAAATGGTATAAAAAACCATCCAAGATTAATGATTAGGTTTTTAAAAAAAGGAAAGTATAGATTTGTTAAATCTTGATAGTCATTAAAGTAAACATAAAAACTAACACCAATTATTGCTAGTATTATTTGAAAGGTTAGTTTTAACTTTGATGAGATACCTGAAGAGTTACTATACTTTATTTTTTTATAATCATCGAATGCCCCAAGCAAACCAAAAGTAATTGCGATATATAAACAAAATAAAACATTTAAATTCGATAAATCAGCCCAGAATAGTACTGATATTAACAAACCAATCAAAATAATTACTCCACCCATAGTCGGAGTTCCTATTTTCTTAACTATATGATCTTCTGGACCATCATTACGGATAGGATTTAAAATTTTTTGTTTTGAAAAAAGTTTTATAAAAGTTCCTCCAATAATTAAAACAATAATCAATGAAGTAAAAAAAGATAAACCAGTCCTAAATGTTAGATATTTAAATACATTTAAAAAACTAAAACTATCAACAAAATTTAGTAAAAATTGATAAAGCATTTAATTTAAACTCTTCAAGTTATTTACTATATTGTTGAAACCTGTCGCATTTGAGGCTTTAATCATTAAATAATCATTATTATTGAAATCTTTCTTAATTAATTCAAAAATTCCTGATTTATTTTCTAAAATTCTTCCTCTTTTTACTTTCACAATATTATCGAATATTTCTCTTACCATTTTTCCCATAACAAATACTTTATCAATATTTGTCTCGTTTATTATAGGAACTATTGATTGGTGAAGTTTTTTTGAATGTGAACCAAGTTCCATCATATCTCCAAGCAAAAGATATTTACGATATTTTTTTGTATCTATATTGTCATAATTTTTTAAGGCTGATTTTAAAGATAGAGGATTAGAATTATAACTTTCATCAATTAAGTTTATTTTTTTGTTACCTATCTTTATTGTAGAATGATCTCCTCTTCCTGCTGGACTTCTAAAATCTAAGAAAATTTTTTCATTAAGTTTAAGCACATCTTTGTAAATACTTATTACACTTAAAGCGCTTAAAATATTATAAATATTACTTTGAAAATTATTAGAAATTATAAAATATTTAAACCTATCATTAAGTTTAACTTTAATTTTAAATGCCTTTTTAACTTTTTTAATATTAAACAACTGAACATTTGCTTTTTTAGTTTTAATCCCAAAAGAAATCACATTAATATTATTATTTTCAGCAATTTTTTTATGTAATTTGAAAAAACTATCATCAGCATTCAAGACAACAAAACCATTGGGTAATATATTTTTAATTATCTCTGCTTTAGCTAAAGCAATTTGTTTGATATTTTTGAAATTTTTTGCATGTGCATAATTTATGTTAGTTATCAAGCCAACATTCGGTTTTATAATATTTGTTAAATTATCTATTTCCCCTTTTTTATCCATACCAACCTCTAAAACTCCAAATTCATCACTATGTTTTAAATTAAGTAAACTTAATGGAACTCCAAATTTATTGTTATATGATTTTGGAGAAATACTAACACTAGAAATCTTTCCTAACACATTGCCCAATAATTCTTTGAGAGTAGTTTTTCCACAACTTCCTGTAATAGCTATAATATTTGTATCGATATTTTGTCTAAATATTTTTGAAATTTCAGTCATAAATTTTAATGTATTTCTTACTTTTATCTGACGTTTTCTATTAAATTTATTTTGAACTTTATTTACTACAACTAATGATGCTTTATTTTTAAATGCCTCTCCAATATATTTATTTCCATCATTTTTTTTTCCTTTAATAGCAAAAAAGATATCATTCTTATTTACCTCTTTGGAGTTAATTCTTACTTTATCTACTTTTACTAAAGGAATTTTATTTTTGATTTTTGATAATTCTTTAATAATATTTATCTTAAAGTTTTTTGATAAGCTTGTATTCTTAAGTTTAATACAATCTAAAATAATTTTTTTGTCTGAAAAATAAATTTTCTTTTTACCAAAATCTTGAGTTTTCTCATGACCTTTTCCAGCAACCAACAAAATATCACCTGTATTTAAATTTTTGACAGCCTCTGATATAGCTTGTTTTCTATTTGGAATTTCCTTTATCAAAGTGTCATGAATACCCTTTTTAATATCATCTCTTATTTTTCTTGGATCTTCAAATCTAGGATTATCATCTGTTAAATAAATTTCGTTAGAATAATCACATGCAATCTTTCCCATTTTAAATCTTTTATTTTGATCTCTATTTCCACCACAACCAAAGAGTAAAATTATTTTTTTATTTGGAAATTGCTCTCTAAGGTTTGAAAGACATATTCTAAGTGCATCTGGTGTATGTGCATAATCAAGTATTACTTTAGATCTATTTTTGATTTTACCTATTTTTTCAAGTCTTCCATCTATTGGCTTAAGTTGTGATAAAACATTTAGAATCTTGATTAAACTTATATTGCTGTTTTTTGCTGCAATAATCGCCATTAAAATATTTTTTAATTGTATTTTTCCAATAAGATTTAAATTTATTTCTCTTGTTAGATTATAGTATCTAATTTTTAATATTTGTTTCTCGCCTTTATAACTATGAGATAAAATTTGAAATTGATTTTTGCTATTATTTAAAACCTGCAATTTCAATTTTCTAGAAATTGCGATTTTCTTTATTCTTTTAAATTCTGGTAATGTTTCATCTGTTATTACATTTCCTTTTTTTCTTATCAAATTTTCAAATAAGTACTGTTTTGTTTTAAAGTAATCTTTAAAATTTTTATGATAATCTAGGTGATCTTGAGATAAATTTGTGAAAATACCAGATGAAAACTTTAGACCATCCAACCTATGTTGAGTTAGACCATGGCTGGATGCTTCCATAATTACATTATTAATTTTTTGAGATTTTAATTTAGATAATATTTGTCCCATTCGAATTGGGTCTATCGTAGTATTTTGTAAATTTCGTCTTATATTTTTCGATTTTATACCTAATGTTCCGATTGAGGCGACTTTTATTTTATTAAGTTTTAACAATTGAAAATAAAAATCTGAAACAGATGATTTTCCATTTGTTCCAGTTACAGCAATTAAATTATTTGGTTTATTCTTATAAATTTTAAAAGCGATTTCTGCTAAAAGTTTTCTTATATTTTTAGTATGAATGAATAAAATATCCTTTTGAGGATTTGTTATTCTTTTCTCGCTTATAATAATTTTAGAGCCTTTTTTTATTGCAATAGAAATGAATTTATTTCCATCGAAATGGTTACCTTTTATGGCAAAAAAAATATTATCTTTTTTAATATCTTTTGAATTGAATGAAATCCCTGAGAAAAAAATTTTTTTTTTACTATTATCTATATTGGTAAAATAATTGCCTAATAACATTGTTAATTAATTTGCGCGTATTTTGTGGCTAAAATAGGCCCAATCTTTTCTATAATTTGACCAACAACTTCAACTGAAGTCCAACCTGCAGTATTAAAAGGAGTTCCTTTGTATTTTATTCCAGATCCATCTCTATAATTATAAACGTACTCACTATTTGTTTTAGGCTCATCCAACATCACAACTAAGCTATACTTAGGATTTGAGGCTGGAAATACTGAAGCAAAAGTATTAATCTTTTTCCGAGAGTATCCACTCCCTAAAATTTTTTCTGCGGTACCAGTTTTTCCTGCAACCTCATAACCTTCTACATTAGCTAGAGTTGCTGTACCTTCTTTTGTAGTTACAATTTTTCTTAATATTGAAACAAGATTTGATGAAACATTTTCCTCTATAATTCTTTCTCCTTTAACATATTTTTCTTTTTTTATAAGAGTTGGATTGATCCTAAAACCACCGTTAGCAATAGTTGAGTAAGCGCTAGTCAATTGTAAAATTGTAGTAGTTATTCCATGTCCATATGAAGTTGTTGCAAGCTTACACTTTCCCCAATTAAAGGGTATTGGTTTACCCATTTCCTCTATGTCAAATTGTATTGAGTTAATTAAGTCAAGATCATTTAAAAATTTTTTATATTTTTCAATCCCAATTGCTTGGCCGATTCTTACCGAACCTATGTTGCCTGAGCGGATTAATATTTCTTCAGCAGTTAAGTTCGAGGGAATTTTTTTGTCATATTCACTTATTTTATTTTTTCCACAAGTAATATTTTTTTCTAAATTTTTAAATTCAGTATTTGGCTCTATTATCTTTTCATTTAAGGCTGCTGCCAAGGTAAAAGTTTTAAAAACAGAACCTAATTCATAAACACCTTTAGTTGCTCTATTAATATAATTCACATCTGTAATATTTTCTCTCTGATTAGGGTCAAAATCAGGCAGCGAAATAATCGATAATATCTCACCATTATCAATATCCATTAAAATTGAAGCACTACCTTTAGTTTTAAATATTTTATTAAACCTTATTAACTCTTCTCTTATCAGGAACTGAATATCTTTATCGACAGTAAGTTGAATAGATTTATCGTTTTTTTTTAAATCTACATCTAATGATTTCTCTAACCCAGAAATCCCCAGGTTATCATCATCTATTTGTCCTATTATATGACTAAATAAATTTTTTTGTGGATAAACTCTTATAAGATTTTCATGTGGTTTTATTGATTTATCACCCAACATCATAATTTTCTCATAATTCTCATCAGAAATTTTTTTTTCAAACCAAAAAAATTTATCCTTTGAAAGTTTTGAATTAATTAATTGAAAATCTTTATCAGGAAAAATATATTTTAGATTAAGTAGCAATTTTTTTTTATCTATCGCTTCAACTGGATTTATTCCAATATCAATAGAATTAACAGTTTTTGCTAAAAAATGATTGTTTCGGTCTAAAATATTTGCTCTCTGAATTTTATTAAAAGAGCCATAATTCTTTGAAATATTGGAATTTAAATCTCTAGATCCCAGATGAGTAAGATGAATACAATAAATTATAGAAATAAGGAAAAAAATAAAAAAAATAAATGCAATTCTATTAAATCTAATATCAAAATTTTTTTTGTCACTTTTAAATTCAAATTCCTCTTTGTTTTCTTGGAGAATAAACTTCATATCATTATTTTTCGCTATCTATAATTTTGACATTGTTTGTAAGAATTTTTTCCTTTGTTAAGTCAATAATTTCAATTTCATTTATACTCTTTTGCGTTAATTTATTTTCAAAATAAAGATTTTGATAACTAATCAGCTTTTCTGGAGAGCTTAAATAATCAAATTCAAGTTTCACATTATTTAGTTCTAAATTTAAATCTGATA
Organism: uncultured Pelagibacteraceae bacterium; assembly: GCA_902595405.1. Classification (GTDB taxonomy): domain Bacteria; phylum Pseudomonadota; class Alphaproteobacteria; order Pelagibacterales; family Pelagibacteraceae; genus Pelagibacter. The sequence goes on along the minus strand of CACJPX010000005.1, from coordinate 77,410 downwards.
TATTCTCTTTTAAACTAAATAATTCCTCATCAATTTTCTTTGTAGAATTTTTTATAAAAGAGGTGATTACAATAAGTGAAAAAATTAAACTAATAGTTAGAATTTTTTTCATAAGTTAAGTCCAAGATTTTCAATTTCGATTAAATCTTTAAATTTGTCTAAAATATCAGTTTTAAAATCATAAAAATTTTCCTTTTTAATTAAGCACCTTAATTTTGCAGACCTGGAGGGAGGGTTTTCTTTTAGTTCTAGACTTGATGGCACTATTGGCTTTTTTTGAAGTAAGTTAAATAAGATTTCTTCATGTATTTCCTCAGGTTGGTATCTAGATACACTTTTATGTTCTGAGAGACTTCTAAAGAAATATTTTACAATTTTATCCTCTAAAGAATGAAAAGTTACAATAACCAAAATACCATCTTTTTTTAAAACTTTAGCTGCATGGATCATTCCATGAATTAACTCACTTATTTCTTTGTTAACAAAAATTCTTAATGCTTGGAAAACTTTAGTTGCAGAATGAATTTTTTTATTATTTCCTTTTTTTGATTTTTCAATAATTTTTACTAAATGAGGGGTATCTATTTCTTTTAACAATCTTTCTTTAAGAATATTCTTAACGATTAATTTTGCATATCTTTCATCACCAAAAGATTTGAAAATTTTAATAAGGCTTTTTCCATCTAATTTATTTATTACCTCTTTAGCTGAAAATTCATTTAAACCCATTCTCATATCTAATGATCCACTTGAATTAAAGGATAATCCTTTTTTTGGATCTTTAATTTGTGTAAATGAATAACCTAAATCAAATAATACACCTCTGATATTTTCATTTTTGAGTTTTAAATTTCCTAATTTGCTGAAATTTAAATTCTTAAAGATAAATCGGTTTGGAAATTCTTTTTCAATTTTTATTGCAACCTTTAAACTTTCAGAGTCTCTATCAATTCCAATAACTTTATTGTGTTTATTTTTAAGAATTTCTCGAGTGTAACCACCTTGGCCAAAAGTACAGTCAATAAATGTGCCACCATATTGAGGGGAAATAATGCTAATAATTTCTTTTAGCAGTACTGGATAATGTTTTGTTTTATCCTGTACTATGGTGGCTTCCATTTATTTTTACGAAGACCATTAATTTTTTTGTCTTCTTAAAAATGCTGGTATCTCTAAGTCGTCCTCTTCATCCTCATTTTCTTGGGACAAAAGATTTTCTGATAAAGAGGTCTCGTTTTCAGAGCTAAATAAGTCTGGTGCATCACTATCTACTCCAAACTCTTTTAAATCATTTTTTATCTCATCTTCATTAGTTGAATCACCAAAAGCTTCTTGAGTGAAAGAACTTTCTTTATCTTTGCTGGTGTTTTCAACTAAACTTTCAACTTGTTGATTTTTTAATAATTCCTCATGATATTGATCATTAATTTGATTAATATTTTCATTTGCAACAGTCTCACTAACATTATCAGTTGATACTTCATTCTCTAATTTTAAAGCATTAGCGCCACTTGAGATTGGTGTGCTAGTTGAAAAATTAAAAGAGGTATTAGATCCTAAATTTGAAAAATCAGAGTATCCAGGATTTCTATTTTGGATCCTATGTACCATGTTAATTACTGATTTTGTCTCAGGTTGTTGTCCATCTAAAGCTGTTGCAACAATTGACACTCTAATTTTTCCTTCAAGAGATGGATCAGTTATTGCACCTATAATTACCTCTGCATCTGCCTCAACTTCAGATCTTATTTTGTTAACCACTTCATCGACTTCAAATAACTTAAGATCTTTTCCGCCTGTAATATTAACAAGTAATCCTTTTGCACCTTTTAAAGTATAGTCATCAATTAAAGGATTACTGATTGCCATCTCAGTGGCTTTCATAGATCTACCTTCACCTTCAGCTTCTCCTGTTCCCATCATGGCTTTACCCATAGATGCCATAACCGTTTCAACATCAGCAAAATCTAAATTAATGATCCCAGGTCTTACCATTAAATCTGTTACACTTTGAACCCCATGCATTAAAACATTATTTGATAGATTGAAGGACTCCTCAAATGTAGTTTGTTCATTTGCTATTTTGAATAAATTTTGGTTGGGAATTACAATAATAGTATCCACATGTTTTCTTAATTCTTCAAGACCAATTTGAGCTCTCCTCATTCTTGAAGGACCCTCATATAAAAATGGTAGTGTCACTACTCCAACAGTTAAAATATTTAATTCTTTTGCAGCTCTTGCAATTACGTGTGCAGCACCAGTTCCGGTTCCACCACCCATTCCAGCAGCTATAAAAACCATATTTGCACCTTGTAAAACATTGACGATATCATTTAAAGACTCATCAGCTGCGGCTTGACCTATGTCAATTTTTGCACCTGCTCCTAGACCTTTGGTTAGATTTAAACCAATTTGAATTTTTGATTTTGCTTTACTATGTTTAAGATCTTGTGCATCAGTATTAACAGCAATAAATTCCACTCCTTGCATTCCATTTTCAATCATCTCATTAATTGCATTTCCACCTGCACCACCCACTCCCATTACCAAAAGTCTTGGTTGTAACTCTCTAATCTCTGGAGCTTTAAAGTTAATTGTCATCTTGTTATCCCCCTCTTTTTATTTATTTAATTGATTCTCCCATTTAAGACTTGCACGATTTAAATTTGCTTTTCTTCTTGCAGTGACCTTAAATTTTTCAAAAACTGTTGGTTCCCATATCTGAAAAGTCTTGCCTTGACCAACAAACACCATGCTATTTTTAATTTTTGCATGTTTTAGTAATTTTGGTGTAAGTGAAATTCTTCCTTCGCTGTCAAATTGTAAATTTATACTTTCTGATAATATTGATGTAGCAAAAAAGTCTCTTTTTTCTTCAAATGGATTTAAAGTGTCTATTGAATTTGAAATTTTTTCGACTCTATCTTGGGGCCATGCCTCTATTGATTGATTATTAAATGATGGATAACAAATTACTCCATTGTAACCTAAATTAGATAAGTAAGATCTAAAACTTGCCGGCACCGACACCCTTCCTTTTTTGTCTAATTTGTTTTCGTAGGTTGATAAAAACATAAACCATAAATTCCTTTATTCCCTTTACATGGGAATATATGGGATATTATGGGTTTTTAAGTTAGGTGTCAATACATACAATTTATGGTTTAAATGAGCAAATTTGAATAATTTAATTCATAAATTGTTGATGGTTAAAATTAAGAAAAGTTTGCCAGATAAACTATAAGCCGGGTTCTGTCATTTAAACCTATCATTTCTCTAGGTTTGAAATCACTTCCAAACTCAAGCGACTAACCCAGGTGACTAGCCAAGGATGGCTTTTAGTTTTTCAACAATGTCACCTCTACTTAGTCTTGCTCCCAGTGGGGTTTTCCAGCGTTCATTGTTACCAATAGAACCGGTGTGCTCTTACCACACCTTTTCACCCTTGCCATGTTATGGCGGTTTATTTTCTGTGGCACTATCCCTAGGGTTACCCCCGCCAGGTATTACCTGGCACTGTATCCTTGTGGAGCCCGGACTTTCCTCTTTAATTGCTTAAAGCGATAAGTCGTTTATCTGGCTAGTACAATTTATTACTAAATTAAATTTTATCAACAATAATTAGTTAGGACTTTATTAAATTTTTACTGAGAATTAGGCATTCCTGGTCAGAAATCCCGTTAATTAATCCCTGCCGAAATCTTCGCTGGAAAGCTTTAATTAAAAGTCTTTTTTTAGAAATAGAGCTTTTTGATTGAACTTTTATATATCCAATCTTGTGAAGATTGATAAAAAAATTTTTCTCCTCTAAAGAATTAATTTTTTTAAGCCTATATTTGATAAGTTCTTTTTCATTTAATTGATGCCAATGTGCAAGTTTAACTTTTGCTAGTTCTTTCCAAGGGAATTTTTCACCTGGATCTTTTTTACGATTAGGAGCAATATCTGAATGTCCTAAAATATTCTTACAATTTACTTTGTATCTTTTCGTTAAAAAACTTAAGAGTTTTTTAACTGAATTCATTTGCTTATTAGAGTATTTCTCATATAAGTTTTCATGACCGGAATTTTGTATTTCAACACCAATTGAATAACGATTTAGAGATTGAATATTTTTCCAATTTGATTTTCCTGCATGCCACGCCTCATAAAGGTCTGGAACTAAATTAATTATTTTTCCATTTTTTTTAATGAAGTAATGAGCACTAACTTTTGACCTATAATCGGTTAATCTATTTAAAGCTGACAGCTCGTTTTTCATTCCTGTGTAATGAATAATTATATATTTAATGTTTTTTTTTTGTCTTTTAGGCGTATTAAAATTTGGAGAATAATTTTGTGTTATTTTAAGCCACATTTAAGCTATAATTCTGATTAATTCTTATTTTATTTTGTTTCTCATTGTAATATACAAGATCAACAATGATTAAGAAAATTATAGTTATAATAATTACAACTTTTACGTTAGTTTCAAATTTACATGCTAGTTCAGATGGCGAATTACTTTTAAAAAAAAATGAACCATCTGAAATAAAAGATTGCTCTGAAACTTTTAACAAAGCTTCATTTGCAATCAATCAAGGTTTAGATAAAGTTATTTTTAAACCAGTTGCAAGTGTTTACAGATTAATGCCCTCTCCTGTGAAAACTGGTGTGAGCAATTCATTAAATAATTTATCAAATTTAGTTACAGTTCCAAATAATCTTCTTCAAGGAGAGTTTGCTTTAGCAGGGATAAATGCTGGAAGATTTGTAATCAATACGACAGTTGGAATTTTAGGTTTATTAGATGTTGCATCATATTTAGGATTTGAAGAGTACACAAAAGAGGATTATGGACAAAGCCTTGCTGTACATGGTGTTGGGCCAGGATGCTATTTAGTGCTTCCAGTATTAGGCCCTACCACTGCCAGAGACACTATTGCTTCACTGGCTAACTTTTTTGGGGGTGATGCTTGGTATAATGTAACTGTAAGAAACGATACTCATTATTTTAGAGATGTAGATTATTATTCATCCAAGGTTACAAGTGGAGTTGATTTTAGGGCTAAGAACTTTGACTCTATTGAAAATTTAGAAAAAAACTCACTTGATTTTTACGCATCTGTAAAAAGTCTTTATTTACAAGATAGACAGCAAAAAATCTTGAACAGCCAAAAAGTTATTGAAACTCAAGATGATAGTGATTGGGAAGAAATAGAAACACAATAATTTCATTACCAAATGATAAAAAAAAAATTGTTAATATTTTCAATTATTTTTTTTTCAATAACATTTAATTCATTTTCTATAGAGCCTGATATTTTTGTACAATCGACCGTCAATAGGGCATCTAAATTACTCGGAGAAGATATCACAAAAGATGAAAAGATTAAAAAACTAAAGTTAATCGCAAAAGAAACTGTGGATATCAGAGGAATAGGATTTTATACACTTGGAAAGAAAAGAAAATCTTTAAACGAACAGGAAAAAAAAAGGTATGCTGAATTATTTGAGGAATATTTTTTAAAAAGTTTTTCTAGTAGATTAGCAGAATACACTAATCCAGAAATTGATGTCCAAAGTAAAGAGAAGCTTAACGAAAATTACACTATCGTAAATAGTATTTTAAAAGCTACTAATGAAAGACCTGAAATAAAAATTGATTGGAGAATCTATACTAAAAATCCAGAAAACCCGTTAATTAGAGATTTAATAATAGAGGGCCTAAGTTTAGCAAGAACTCAAAAAGAGGAATTTGCCTCTGTTTTAAATTCAAATAATAATGACATTGAAGCTTTATTTAAAGTCTTAGAAGAATTTTCAAAAAATTAATATTGATCAAATGGTGGGCCCGCCAGGACTCGAACCTGGGACCAATACATTATGAGTGTACTGCTCTAACCAACTGAGCTACAGGCCCAAAATTGAAATTTACTTATATCAATTTGAAAAATTTATTAAACAAAGAATTTTATGGTGGGCCGTGTTGGTTACGCTCCAACTACCCCTGCAATGTCAATGCAGTACTCTACTATTGAGCTAACGGCCCAAATTAACTTTCTAAGAAACTCTTCAGTTGTTTTGACCTACTTGGATGCTTTAGTTTCCTTAAAGCTTTCGCTTCAATTTGACGAATTCTTTCTCTAGTCACTGAGAATTGTAATCCAACCTCTTCTAAAGTATGGTCAGTATTCATTCCAACTCCAAATCTCATTCTTAAAACTCTTTCTTCTCTTGGAGTTAGAGTTGATAATATTTTTGTTGTTGCTTCACCTAAATTAGATTTAATTGCCTGTTCTAATGGAGCTAATGCTTTTGTATCTTCTATAAAGTCACCTAGACTACTGTCCTCTTCATCACCCACAGGTTTTTCTAATGAAACAGGTTCTTTTGATATTTTAAGAACTTTTCTTACCTTGTCTAAAGGCATACGAAGCTTTTTTGCTAATTCCTCAGGTGTTGCTTCCCTGCCAAACTCACTAAGAATTAACCTTTGTGTTCTTACAATTTTGTTGATAGTTTCAATCATATGCACTGGAATTCTTATTGTTCTTGCTTGATCAGCAATCGATCTAGTTATTGCTTGTCTAATCCACCAGGTTGCATAAGTTGAAAATTTATAACCTCTTCGATATTCAAATTTATCAACTGCTTTCATTAGTCCGATATTTCCCTCCTGAATTAAATCTAAAAATTGAAGACCTCTATTAGTATATTTTTTTGCAATGGAAATGACTAATCTCAAATTTGCTTCTACCATTTCTTTTTTAGCAATTCTTGACTCTTTCTCTCCTTTTTGAACTCTGCTGACTAGCTTTTTAAAGTCAGTAACTGACATTCCAAGTTTATGGCTTATTTCGACTAATCTTTCTCTAATATTTTTAAATTCCTCTTTATTTTTTGTAAAAAATTGTTTCCATAAAGCATTAGTATCTAAAAACTTTTTTAGATTAGGATTAATCTCATTGCCTATATAAAACTTAATAAATTCATTTCTGGGTATTTTTTGGTCCATTGCAAGTCTCAAAAGACTCCCCTCTAATGAAATAATCTTTTTATTTTCAACATAATGTTTTTGCACAAGTTCTTCTAGGACTGAGGGAGATAACTGCAAAGATTTAATATTTTCCAAGATATCCTTTACAGTTTTGTCATATCCTTTTTCTTTTGAATGTGAGAAAGTTTGAGAATTTAAAACGCAATGTAGTTTTTCTTTTTGGTACTTGATTAATTTCCGATATTCTTTAGTTAATATATGAACTGTTTTAAGCACTTTTGGTTTAATCTCTGACTCCATTGCTGCTAATGTGGGATTAAAATCGTCATCGCTCTCTTCGTTAGAGTTTTCATCTTTTTCATCTTCTCCTGCATTTTTTTGTTTTGCGCTTGGCCCAGTATTTTCATCTTCCATATAATTGGTATCAATATCAATTATTTCTCTTACTAATATTTCGTCTTTTTGTAATTTTTCATCCCATTCAGAAAACTGTTGAGCGGTAATAGGACTTTGAGATAAAGCAATCAACATTACATCTTTTCCAGCTTCTATTCTTTTAGCAATTGCAATTTCTCCTTCTCTTGACAACAATTCGACACCACCCATCTCCCTTAAATACATTCTTATAGGATCATCACTTTTTTCAATTGTTTTACCCTCCTCTTTGGAAGAGTTTTCTTTTTTTCTTAAAACTTTGTAATCTGATTTCTTTTCAACTAATACTATTCCCTCATTTAATATATGAATAAAAGCTTGTGATAAATTTTCATCGGAAAGATTTCGTTTACCGAGTGATTTGCTTAACTCCTCATGAGTAATAAAACCCCTGTGGGTTCCCCGACCCATTAATCTAGCAAATGATTTAGTAATAATTCTTTCCACAACAATTTAAGTTAGAGAGACTTATATAATATCAAATTCGCAAAAATCCATTGCTAATTTATTCAGATTAGTTGATTTTTCTCTCGTTTTTAAGCTCTTTTAGCTGATTAAAAGTCGTTTCACTTAAATCTTCTGAAAACTTCGATTCTAATTCTTGGATTCTTAATTCCAAATCATGATTAAATAAATCTTTCGAAATATCATCCAGTAGCTCTATCACTTGATTATCATTTTTAGGTTTATTTTTTAGAATATGTTTAATTGGTGCAAACTTATTTATCTTATCTAACAATTGTTTATCAATATTAAGTTTTTCAATATCAATATTTTCATTTGATTTTAATTTATTAATTGCCGAACTGAATATTTGCTTATTAATTTCTGAGAATAATTTGATATTTTCCACTAAATAAATATTTGACTGAAAAAGAGATAAGTTATTTAAGAGTAAATATAATAAAGAAAACTCTTTTAACTCAACAGCAGTAATTCCCTTACTTTCATTATAAAATTTTTTTGTTGATTCAAGTGATTTTGTTTTCTTAACAGAAAACTTATTCTTATTTTGATTGGAATGAGGTGTTAATTCTGCAATTTTCTCTAAAAAAAATTCAAGAACATATTTTTTAATAAAATTATCTTTAATTGTATTTGCTATGGATCTAAGTTTTTTTTCAAATATTGCCATAGAAGAGGGATTATTATCAGTTTGTTTTTTATAATGGCTGAAAATAAATTGATGTATTGGTAATTTGTTCTGTTTCGTAAAATCTAAAAAATAGTTTTTACCATTTTTATTTACAAAACTATCAGGATCTTCTTTATCTGGTAAAAATAAAAAAGATATTTGTTTTTCAGGTTTCAATTCTTTAATAGAATTTTCTGCTGCTCTTAAAGCAGCTTTATAGCCACTTTCATCTCCGTCGAAACAGATTATTATGTCATCAAAGAACTGATTTAATGTTAAAATTTGTTTATCAGTTAAAGAAGTACCAAGATTTGCAACAACATTTTCAACTCCATTTTTACTTAAACCAACTACATCCATATAACCTTCAACTAAAAAAATATGATCTAACTTATTAGATAATTTTCTTGCTAGATCTAAATTATAAAGATTTGAACCCTTTTTAAAAAAGTTAGTCTCTGGTGAATTAATATATTTTGCTAAATAATCTAAATTTTCAATTATTCTGCCCCCCAAAGCGATTGGCTGTCCTGAAATATTGTTTATCGGAAATATCAATCTTCCTTTGAATCTCTCTACACATTTTTTTTTCTTTTCATCAAAATAAAATAAACCACTTTCTAATAAAGTTTTTTCACCAAATTCTTTTTTAAGTTTATCAAAAAAACTTGGATTTTTTTCAACAAAACCAATTTTAAATCTTTTAACTTCATTTTTACCTAATGATCTATTCTTTAAATAATCTCTGGCGTTTGAGAGTTTTTCATTTTTTAATAGCTGATCATGATAATAATCAACATATTTGCAATAGATTGATAAATACTCTTTCCAATTTTTTTCTCTCTCTTCATCTTGTTTGGTAAAGAGATATGGTTGCATTCCTGCAATATTAGCAAGATATTTTACTGCTTCTCCAAACCTTAGGTTTTGAGTTTTCATAACAAAATCAAAAATATTTCCATGCTCTGAAGTTGCGAAGCAATGATAAAATTCTTTTTCATCATTAACTGTAAAGGAAGGGGTTTTCTCATTTTTAAACGGTGATAGTCCAACAAACTCCTTTCCTCTTTTTTTTAAAGCTACAACTTTTGAAACAACGCTAGAAACTTTAAGACGAGTTTTAATTTCATCTAGATATTCTTTTGGATATTTCATTGTTTATTTAATATTTCTTTTAACAAGGCGCCAGCTTTTGAAAAATCAATTTCATCAGCATGATTTTTTTTTAATTCACCCATTACTTTTCCCATGTCTTTAATAGAGCTTGCGCTTAATTTGGAAATAATTTCCTCACATATTTTTTTAGTATCTTCATCATTAAGCTGTTTAGGTAGAAAACTTGACAGAATATTAAATTCGTTTTGCTCAATTTTTAGAAGATCAGAGCGATTATTTTTTTTATAAATATCAATTGATTCGGTTCTTTGCTTCATCATCTTTTTTAACAATTTTTTTATATCCTCATCGTCTGTCTCTTTTTTGTTGGGGCCAGACCTGTTTGAAATATCGAGATCCTTAATTGATGATAAAATTAACCTATAAGTTGAGATTTTAATTTTATCTTTAGATTTCAATGCATTTTTATATTCTGCTTCAATTGTTTCTTTTAAAGACATAGTTTTAATCTACTTTAAAGAAAAAATTCTTCAAAAGAAAAATTGTTTTTTTACAATTTTATAATACATCTCTGTTGCGATAATAAATCAATTATTGTATTAACCTTTAACTTATGAGTTGTAATTGATCAAAAAAGTAAAAAAAGCTCACTCAAAAAATTCTCAAAAAAGCACAGGTATTTTAGTTTTAGAAAACAAAAAGATTTTTAGAGGTATTGGAATTGGATATCAGGGAGAAGCAACTGGTGAAGTTTGCTTTAATACCTCATTAACGGGGTACCAAGAAATAATATCAGATCCTTCTTATGCAGGACAAATAATAAACTTTACCTTCCCTCATATTGGAAATGTAGGTACAAACAAAGAAGATTTTGAATCTGATAAAATATGGACTAAAGGAGTTATTTTTAATTCTGAGATAACATCACCATCGAATTATAGATCTTTTCAACATTTAGATGCTTGGTTAAAAAAAAATAAGATAGTTGGAATTACTGGACTTGATACAAGAAGTTTAACGAATTTTATTAGAGATAAAGGTGCTCCAAAAGGAACCATTGCTTACTCAAAGAAAAGTAAATTTTATATCAACAAACTTATTAATTCTACGATCAAATGGAGTGGGCTAAAAAATTTAGATTTAGCAGAAAAAGTTACCACACAAAAAAATTATATTTGGAAAGGACTTAAAACTTGGAGAAAAGAATATGGTTTTAGAAAAAATAATCAAAATTCATTTCATATAGTCGCCATAGATTATGGAATAAAAAAAAATATTTTGAGATATTTTTCTGATTTTAAATGTAAAGTTACCGTAGTTTCTTGTAAAACACCTGCGGAAAAAATTTTATCTCTTAAACCTGATGGTGTCTTCTTGTCTAATGGTCCTGGAGATCCAGCTGCCACAGGAAAATATGCAATTCAAATAATTCAAAATCTAATTAAAAAGAAAATGCCATTATTTGGTATCTGCCTTGGTCATCAGATACTCGCACTTGCATTAGGTGGTAAAACAAAAAAAATGAAATTAGGTCACAGAGGAGCAAATCATCCTGTCAAAAATTTGATTAGTGAAAATGTGGAAATTACTAGCCAAAATCATGGTTTTGAAGTTGTAAGAGAAAATTTACCAAAAAACATTCAGATCACTCATAAATCTTTGTTCGATAATAGTATCGAAGGAATAAGGTTAAAGAATAATCCCGTATTCTCAGTTCAATATCACCCAGAGTCAAACCCGGGACCACAAGATAGTGTTTATTTATTCCAAGAATTTATTACCAATATGAAAAAAAATGCCAAAAAGAAAAGATCTTAAAAAAATTTTAGTTGTAGGTGCTGGACCAATTATCATTGGCCAAGCTTGTGAATTTGATTATTCAGGAACCCAGGCTTGTAAGGCATTAAAAGATGAAGGTTATAAAGTTATTTTAATTAATTCAAATCCAGCAACGATTATGACAGATCCAGATGTTGCAGATAAGACTTACATTGAACCTATTACTTTAGAGGTTTTAGAAAAAATTCTCAAAAAAGAAAAACCAGATGCAATTCTTCCAACCATGGGTGGCCAAACTGCTCTTAACCTTGCAATGGAGGCAGAGAAAAAAGGAATATTAAAAAAATATAAAATCGAATTAATTGGTGCAAATTCAAAAGCTATTTCCAATGCGGAAGATAGAAAAAAATTTAGAAAAAACATGATTGATATTGGTTTAGATCTTCCAAAATCTGAAATCGTAAACAATATAAATCAAGCATCAAAAGTTTTTAATAAAATCGGTCTGCCAGCAATAATTAGGCCAGCTTTTACGCTTGGAGGTTTAGGAGGAGGAATAGCAAAAAACAAAAAGGATTACCTCAAAATTATCAAAAATGGTTTACACGAATCTCCGGTGAGCCAAGTGCTTGTGGAAGAGTGTTTAGAAGGTTGGAAAGAATTTGAAATGGAGGTTGTAAGAGATAAAAAAGATAATTGTATAATTATTTGTTCAATAGAAAATGTAGATCCAATGGGAATACATACAGGAGACTCAGTTACAGTTGCTCCTGCATTGACATTGACTGACAAAGAATATCAGGTAATGCGAAATGCTTCTATTGCGTGTTTGAGAAAAATAGGAGTTGAGACAGGTGGTTCAAATGTTCAATTTGCAATAAATCCTAAAAATGGGCGCATGGTAATAATTGAGATGAACCCTAGAGTATCAAGATCGTCAGCATTAGCATCAAAAGCAACTGGATTTCCCATTGCAAAGGTTGCTGCAAAACTTGCGGTTGGCTATACATTGGATGAATTAAAAAATGAAATTACCAAAGTTACTCCAGCATCATTTGAACCAAGTATTGATTATGTGGTAACCAAAATTCCAAGATTTACTTTTGAAAAGTTTTCAACTTCTCCCGCAATTTTAGGCACATCAATGAAATCAGTGGGGGAAGCAATGGCAATCGGAAGAAATTTTAAAGAGTCTCTTCAAAAAGCATTGGTTTCTCTTGAGACTGGTTTTTCAGGTTTAGATAGAATATTTAATCTAAATAAACGACAAATTGAAAAAAAACTAAAAGAAAATATTCCAAATAAAATCTTACTTGTTGCAGAGGCAATGAGGAAAAAAATCAAGCTTAAAAGAATTTACAATTTATCAAAAATCGATCCGTGGTTCTTAAACCAAATTAAAGAAATAATAGATAATGAAATTAAGATCAAAATTAATGGATTGCCTAAAAATTTTGATGATTTTAACCAAATTAAATCAATAGGTTTTTCAGATAAAAAGCTCTCTGAGCTATCAAATTTATCTGAGGACATTGTGAGAAAAAAAAGAACTGCACTTAAAATTTTACCAGTATTTAAAAAAGTTGATACTTGTGCTGCAGAATTCAAATCTTTTACACCATACATGTACTCAACATATCAAAGAAATTTTTCAATAAATTCAGAATGTGAAGCTGACCCTAGTGTTAAAAAAAAAATTATAATATTAGGCGGAGGGCCCAACAGAATAGGACAAGGAATAGAATTTGATTATTGCTGTTGTCAAGCCAGTTTTGCCTTAAAGGCTGCTGGTTTTGAAACTGTTATGGTTAATTGTAATCCTGAGACTGTCTCAACAGATTATGACACTAGCGATAGATTATATTTTGAGCCTTTAAAAGAAGAATATGTTTTCAATATTATAAAGAGAGAGAAAGAAAAGGGGAATTTAGTCGGTATCATTACGCAATTTGGTGGTCAAACTCCAATTAAATTAGCAAAATTTTTACATAATAATAATCTCCCAATTTTAGGAACTCAATACTCATCTATTGATCTAGCAGAAGATAGAGATAGATTTAGAAAACTTTTAGAAAAATTAAAATTAAATCAAGCTAAAAGTGGAATTGCAAAAAATTTTAAACAAGCAATTGAAATATCTGAAAAAATTGGTTTGCCTTTAATGGTTAGACCTTCATACGTTCTTGGAGGAAGGGCGATGGAAATTGTTTATGAAAAAAGTCAATTAAAAAATTTTGTAGAGGAAGCGTTTAAAGTGGCAGAAAAAAATCCAATTCTTATTGATAAATTTTTAGATCATGCAATGGAGGTGGATGTTGATGCTATATCCGATGGTAAAGAAGTACATGTGGCTGGCATCATGCAGCATATAGAGGAAGCAGGAATTCATTCTGGGGACTCGGCTTGCAGCTTACCACCTGTTTCCATAAAACCTTTTTTACTAAAAGAAATTGAGAAACAAACAAAAAATTTAGCCCTGGCTCTGAAAGTAAAAGGTTTCATGAATGTTCAATTTGCAATTAAGAAAGATGAAATTTTTGTTATTGAAGTAAATCCAAGAGCTAGTCGGACTGTTCCATTTGTATCAAAAGCTAAAGGAATACCATTGGCAAAGATAGCCTCGAGAGTTATGGCTGGGGAAAAACTTTCAAAATTTAATTTAAAAGATAAATCTAAAGGAATGTTTGCCGTGAAAGAGGCTGTTTTCCCGTTTAATAAATTTCCAAACAGTGATTTATTGTTAGGTCCAGAAATGAAATCAACTGGAGAGGTAATGGGATTTGACAAAAATTTTGGAATGGCATACGCAAAAAGCCAAATAGCATCGTCTAATTCGTTACCTACAAATGGACTGGCTTTTTTATCATTAAAAGATTCTCATAAAGATGAAGGTTTAGGGCTTGCAAAAGAACTCTTGAAACTAAAATTCCATTTGTGTGCTACAAAAGGAACAGCTGAATACATTAAAAAACATGGCATGAGTTGTAAAATTATAAATAAAGTAAGTGGTGGATCACCTCATATCGTTGATGTTCTCAACTCCAAAAAAATAGCTTTAGTAATTAATACTGGTGGGGGCAATACAGAACACAGATTAAACGATGCTATTGCTTTAAGAAGAGCAACACTTAAAAATAAAGTGCCCTACTGTACTAACATGTCAACAGCGCTTGCATGTATTGAGGGTATTAAATCACTTAAAACAAAAAAATTAGAGGTGACGTCTATACAAAATATTTAATCAACCTTCCAATCAGTTTTAAATGTAACATAATTGACTTGAATACATCGTCTTTCTTTAACAATTTTTTTCTTTTCCATCCCATGCCATGTATTTGGACCGCTTGTAAATAAATAACCATAATTATGTTTGTAGGGAACTGTTTTAACTTTTTCTAATTTTTCATTATAAAAATCAGTACCTAGTTCCTCTGACTCATTTGCATTATTTACAAAAATAAGTCCTGACATTAATTTTTCTTTTATGTCACAATGAGGCTTTAACCAAAAACCTTCACGATCACAAATAACTTCAAGTCTGACATATGAACTGGTTAAATCTTTATTAATCATTTTAGAGATCGTTTCGCATGTTTCTTTAGATTGAAGTTCATTAATGAATTTTACTAAATGTGGAAATTGAGAAGCATTTTCTTTTGTAACAAAACATCTAAATTTTATTGCCTTACCGCCTGAAGCTATGCCTTCTCTAAATTCGGCGGCACCACCATCAATTGCTCTTGTACCATCATAATTGAGATTATGTTTGCTTACATCGGGAATGTCTGCACCTTCTATTTCTTTAATAGCTTCTTCACTTAAAGCATTGTTATATTCCCAGTGATTAAATGGGAATTCATACTTTTTTGAGTTTTTCAATATAGAATTAAGAAAAGTCATAATCTTTAAATTGTTTCTCTATATATCCCGATATTCTATCAGTTTCATTAAGTTTTTTATAACTCCATTCTTCTACACCGTCCCCTAAGTTTTTAATTATTTCTAGGGATTTAAAAAGCTCAAAAAATTTTTTGAAACGAATATTTTTTTTAACAGCTGGCATTTGAGCCACATATATTGGTCTCCCCGACATAGCTGCCTCAGATATCATAGATGTAGAGTCGCAAGTTACAATAATATGATTAGCTAGTTTAAGTGATGACAAATAGGCTTTCTTATCAATATCTTGAATTATAATTTGATCATCATCAAAAAAATTTCGAGCTTTTTCTATAATTCTTTGCGGTGTTCTCATTGAAGGTATAAATATTAGCTGATAACCTTGATTTATGAAATTTTTTTTGGTTTTAACAAAAATTTCCTCAATTATTTCATCATTAAAATCATAATACTTATTTGGACCACCTGCGATAAACACAATTACTTTTTCTTTTTTAATTCTAGGTTTTAAATAATTAATATTTTCCTCTAACTCTTTTTCGGTAAGATAATGAATTGCTCCTTTGGTTTTAATAACATTTTTCCCCTCAAGACCATCGTGCTCTGGCGCAATAACAAAATCAAAATTATTTAATGATACTTTTGGATCTTGAATATGAATGTTCATAATTTTACTTCCAAATTTTTTTTTTAAAAAGATGGATGGGACTACACTTTTTCTCCCACATGAAATTACTACATTAAATTTTTCTGATATATTATTTTTGAAAACAAAATCTTTTACAGGTGTTAATTTTGGAGGAATCATTTTCCAAAAATTATTTAGTTCAATTTTTTCGTGTATAAATTCAAGATTAAGAGCTTTGGCAAGCCCCTCAGCTTGGCTAATCATGCCATGCATACCCTCGGTCAATAATAAACCTTTTAATTTAGTCATTTATCACTATATAGCTTTCATATGAGTCAAAATCCAACTAAACACACAAAAGTGTTAATAATTGGGTCTGGTCCTGCTGGATACACTGCTGCAGTTTATGCGGCGAGAGCAATGTTGAATCCAATTTTAGTTTATGGGGCGGAGCCTGGAGGCCAATTAACCACAACAACAGATGTTGAAAACTTTCCAGGATTTGCTGATGTTATTCAAGGTCCATGGCTTATGGATCAAATGAAAGAACAAGCAAAAGCAGTTGGAACAGAAATGATTGAAGATCATATAAGTTCAGTAAACTTAAAAACAACACCTTTTGAGGCTATAGGTGATACTGGTCAAAAATATACTGCTGATAGCATAATAATTTCCACAGGTGCCCAAGCTAGATGGTTAAATATTAAATCTGAACAGGAGTTCAGAGGATTTGGTGTATCGGCATGTGCAACATGTGATGGTTTTTTCTTTAAAGATAAGGAAGTTGCTGTTGTAGGTGGAGGTAATGCGGCTGTTGAGGAAGCAATGTTTCTTACAAAATTTGCGTCAAAAGTAAAATTAATTCACAGAAGAGATAGTTTAAGAGCTGAAAAAATGCTTCAAAAAAAACTTATGGAAAATAAAAAAATTGAAATCATTTGGGATACAGTTGTTGAGGATGTAATTGGAAACAAAGATCCAAAAAATGTTAAAGGAATTAAAGTTAAGAATGTGAAAACAAATAAAATTGATGAAATAAAATTAGACGGTGTTTTCATTGCTATTGGTCATGACCCTGCAACGCAATTATTTAAAGATCAACTTAGTATGGATAATGAGGGTTATTTGATAACAAAACCAGATTCAACAGAGACTAATGTTCCAGGTGTTTATGCGGCTGGAGACGTAAAGGATAAAACATTTAGGCAAGCCGTAACTGCTGCTGGTATGGGGTGTATGGCGGCATTAGAGGCTGAAAAGTTTTTATCTCATTAAAGTGAAAAATAATCTCCATGTTTTCTTAGGCGCTACAGTTGCAGATGCAGCAGCCAGACCATTACATTGGGTATATAATCAAAAAAAATTAGGTGTTTATATTAAAGGAAAAAAGGACTTTTCTTTCTTAAAAAAAAATAGAAGTCCCTTCTATAATATCAAAACCGGAAAAGTCTCTGGTTACAATGAAATTAGCCAAGTGATGTTTCACACACTACTGGATGGACACGAAAATATAGAGAAACGTTTTAAAAAAAAAATCCTTATAAACTTTGGCCCTGGAAGTAAATATTGGAAAAATTTAAAACTGAGATCTAAATATAAAAAAGTCAAAGACTGGCACGGTATCGTCAAGGGACCGTGGATACATCAAAATATTATTGAGACAGTAAAAAATATCAAGTTGAAAAAGAAGATCCCTGGTGGTGTAAAAGTCAATGAGTCAGATGGTTTTTGTGCTACTCTTCCATATTTTCTATATGGCTTTGATTTTAAAAGTTTAGAAAAAATTTTCAAAATTGTAACAGTTTCAAAAATAAGTTTTAAATATGCTATGGCAAAATTTTATTTAATAGATTTTGCGTTAAAGGGAGCTGAAGACCCAATCAAAGAATTCATTAAAAAATTCAATAGAAATTCTTTTTTTAAAGGAATAGTAAATGACATTAAAAAAATAATACAATTAAGATCAAAATTCGATCCAGCTGTGATAAAGAAACTAGGTATGGCTTGTAGCTACCCAGGAACTTTTAACAGCTCAATATATACAATTATTAATTCAAAAAATTATAAAGACGCTATTTTAAAAACAATAAAGGCAGGTGGGTGCAATTGTTCAAGAGCAAATTTTACTGGAGCATATTTTGCAGCTCTAAAAGGTGTAAATTCTATTCCAAATATTTGGATTAAAAAAACAATTCCAGCAAAAAAGATTTTAAATCAAAAATAATTATCTATTTAAGGCTTCACAAAAAGATTTAATTCTCGACATTGCTTTTTTTAAATTTTTCATGGATGTAGCATAAGAAATTCTAAAATAGCCATCTAAGCCAAAGGCAGAACCTTGGACAACAGCGACATTTTCTTTTTCGAGTAATCTTTGAACAAAATTAGTATCAGTTTTTAATTTTGTTTTTTTATTTAACAATCCCTTACAGCTTGGAAATACATAAAATGCACCATTTGGGGTTAAACAATTTATGCCTTTTATACTATTTAGGCTTTTTACAACAAAGTTTCTTCTGTCTTTAAATGCTTTAGCTCTAGTTTTTATAAATCCTTGTTTTCCATTTAATGCCTCAACGGCTGCAGCTTGACTTATTGAAGACGGATTTGAAGTTGATTGTGATTGTATTTTTCCAATAGCTTTTATTATTTCCTTTGGACCAGCGGCATAACCTATTCTCCAACCAGTCATGGCATATGATTTACTTACTCCATTCATTGTAAGTGTCCTATCTTTTAACTTAGAAATTTGAGCAATCGTAAAAAAATTAAAGTTATCATACCTAACATGTTCATAAATATCGTCACTCAAAATAAAAATTTTTTTATATCTGATTAAAATTTTTGCCAAATCGTTAATTTCTTTTTTTGAATAACCTGCTCCTGTTGGATTTGATGGAGAATTAAGAATGATCCATTTAGTTTTTTTAGATATTGCTTTTTTTAATTTTTTTGGAGTAAGTTTAAATCCTTCCTGTTCTGTACATTTTATTATTTTCGGTTTTCCACCAGCTAACAAAACCATATCTGGGTATGATACCCAAAAAGGTGCTGGTATAATTACTTCGTCCCCTTTATTAAGAGTTGCCATAAAAGCATTGTAAAGAACTTGTTTTCCTCCTGTGCCAACAGTGATCTGATCTAAAGAGTAGTTGAGTTTATTTTCTCTTTGAAATTTCTTAATTATAGCTTTTTTAAGTTCAGGTGTGCCATCAACAGCAGTGTATTTTGTGTCTCCTCTTTTTATAGCTTTGATCGCAGCCTGTTTTATATTTTCTGGAGTGTCAAAATCTGGCTCTCCAGCTCCTAAACCAATTACATCTTTACCAGCTGCTCTTAATTCTCTAGCTTTCTGAGTAACTGCGATAGTTGGCGATGGCTTAATTCTTTTTAAACTGTCTGATATTATGCTCATTGAAATATAAATTAATTCTACTACGTTCTTTAATATATGGAAAATACATATCAAGATTTAATTACTGATATTCAGAGTAAAAACCCAAAAATCAGTGGAAAACTTGAAGGTGGTAAAAAATTTAAAATTAAATCCGATTTCAAGCCAGCGGGTGATCAACCAGAGGCAATTAAAAAATTAGTTAACGGTGCAAATAAAGAGGAATTTAATCAAGTTTTGCTTGGTGTTACTGGGTCTGGAAAAACTTTTACAATGGCAAAAGTGATAGAGGCAACAAATAGGCCAGCCTTAATTCTTGCTCCTAACAAAACTCTCGCTGCTCAACTTTATGGGGAGATGAAGACATTTTTTCCTGATAACGCGGTTGAGTATTTTGTGTCTTATTATGATTACTATACACCAGAAGCTTATGTCCCAAGATCTGACACATACATTGAAAAAGAGGCATCAATTAATGAACAAATAGATAGGATGAGACATTCAGCAACAAGATCACTTTTGGAGAGAGATGATGTTTTAATTGTGGCCAGTGTATCATGTATTTATGGTTTAGGCTCTGTTGAGGCATATAGTAAAATGACTCTTACACTCCAAAAAAACTACGATTATAATAGAGAGCAAATAATAAAATCTCTAGTTGCGTTACAATACAAAAGAAATGATCAAAATTTTTATAGAGGTACTTTCAGAGCTCGTGGTGAATATTTAGAAATCTTTCCGTCTCATTTAGAAGATAGAGCTTGGCGATTAAATTTGTTTGGTGATAAACTGGAGAAAATTGAGGAGTTTGACCCTCTCACAGGTGACCAAGTTAGAGAATTAAGTTTAGTTAAAGTTTATGCAAATAGTCATTACATAACCCCTAAACCAACTATTGAGCAAGCGATTTTAAATATAAGAAAAGAATTAGAAATTACTCTTAAAAAACATAAAGCAGAAAATAAATTGCTTGAAGCTCAAAGACTTGAGGAAAGAACTAAATTTGATCTTGAAATGATTGAGGCAACTGGATCTTGTGCTGGAATTGAAAATTACTCAAGATTTTTGTCAGGTAGAAAGCCAGGGGAACCACCCCCAACTCTATTTGAATACTTTCCAGATAATACTTTAATTTTTGTTGATGAATGTCATGTAACAGTCCCCCAGCTTAATGGCATGTACAAAGGTGATAGATCTAGGAAAAGTACGTTAGCTGAATACGGATTTAGACTTCCATCTTGTATGGATAATAGACCATTAAAATTTGAGGAATGGGATTTAATGCGAACACAAACAGTGTTTGTTTCAGCAACACCAGGACCTTGGGAGTTAGAGCAAACAAAAGGGAAGTTTATTGACCAAGTTATAAGACCAACCGGATTAATTGATCCACCAGTGGAAATAAGACCTGCTAAAAACCAAGTAGATGACTTAATGCATGAATGTAAAAAGGTAATAGAAAAAAATCATAGAGTTCTAGTTACAACTCTTACTAAAAAAATGGCAGAGGATTTAACTGAGTACCTACATGAAAATGGAGTGAAAGTTAGATACCTTCATTCTGATATTGACACTCTTGAAAGAATAGAAATTATGAGAGACTTAAGGATGGGTGTTTTTGACGTACTTGTAGGCATAAATCTATTAAGAGAGGGTTTAGATATTCCTGAATGTGCTCTAGTTGGAATTTTAGATGCAGACAAAGAAGGATTTCTAAGATCTGAAACATCCTTGATTCAAACTATCGGAAGAGCCGCAAGGAATGTTGATGGCAAGGTAATTTTGTATGCTGATAAAGAAACAAAAAGTATCAAAAAAGCTATACAAGAAACAGAAAGAAGAAGAAAAATTCAGTTAGCTTATAATAAAAAAAATAAGATCGATGCGAAAACAGTAAAAAAAGAAATTAACGATATTCTAGAAAGTGTTTATGAGAAAGATTATGTAAAAATCAGTGAGGGTTCAAACATTGGTGGAAATTTAAAAAAACATTTAAAAGCTTTGGATAAAAAAATGAAAGAAGCAGCCTCCAATCTTGAGTTTGAGGAAGCGGCAAAAATCAGAGATGAAATAAGAAAATTAGAGAGTACTGAACTAGAAATAACATTAAATCCAAAAATAAGACAGTATGATGTTAAAAATAAACTTTATCCCAAAGGAAGATCCACTATGGGTATGCCTGGTACAAAAGTTACCAAAAAAAAAGATAAAAAATGGAAGCACGCAAAATAATCATCACAGGTGGAGCAACAAGAATAGGTGCGGCAATTGCAAAAAAACTTTCAGGTCCAAATAAAGAGTTAGTTCTTCATTTTAATAAATCAAAATCTAAAGCAGAAAATCTCAAAAAAAAATTAGAGTATTATGGAGCTAAAGTTTATTTAGCCAAAGGTGATTTAAGTAAAGAAAAAGATATTATCAAAATTATCAAGTTAGCAAAATCCAAATTAAAATATTTTGACTGTCTTGTTAATAATGCTTCATTATTTGAAAATGATAAATTAGCAAATTTTAATAATAAAAGTTGGGAAAAACATATATCAATCAATTTGAAAGCACCTGCACTTTTAACTAAAGAATTTTCCAAAAATATTAGAGGAAATAATAATAATATTATTAATATTATTGATCAAAGAATTTTTAAACTTACTCCATATTTCTTTTCTTACACTATAAGTAAATCTGGTCTTTATACTTTGACAAAAACTAGTGCTATGAGTCTTTCACCTAAAATAAGGGTAAATGGTATTGCACCAGGACCTACTATAAAAAATCAAAGACAGACTGAAAAACATTTTAAAAAACAATATCTTGCTACTCCTTTAAAAAGACAGGTTGATGTTAATGAAATTTGTAATGCTGTTGACTTTTTTATAAAAAGCAGATCTATTACTGGTCAAGTGCTGGCAATTGATAGTGGCCAAAGTTTAAACTGGCAAACACCAGATGTTCTAGGTAAGGAATGAAAAAAAATAATTTTAAGATTGTTAAAATTGATAAAGGAAAATCTCTTTTCAATTATGAAAAAAAAATCCTTATAAACGAGTTAATACTGGATTTAAAACTTGGATATTATGATTTTGAAAGAGAAAATGCTCAAAAAGTAAAATTTAGTCTTGAAATAGATTATCAAGATAAAAAACCGTCAAATGATAAAGATTTAAAATCAATAGTTAATTATGGAACTATTGTTAAGCTGATAAGAAAACTTGTTAAGAAAAAACATTATAACTTTTTAGAAACTCTTGCAGAGGCTGTTTTTGATGAATTATTTAAAGATAAAAGAATTGCTAAGATAATGCTCAAAATTGAAAAATTAGAGATTTTAAAAGAATGCTCATCTGTTGGTATTCAAATTACCAAAAAGAGAAGTCATGATAAGTTCTGATATTGGAAAAGAAATAATAAAAAAAGAACTACCCTTAATCCCAAAACTTCCTGGTGTTTATAGAATGTTGAATGAAAAAGAGGAAATTCTTTATGTTGGTAAAGCCAAAAATTTACCAAATAGACTTAAAAGTTATGTAGCTGAAAAAAATCATATTATTAGGACCGAAAGAATGTTGTCACAAACTAGAAAATTGGAGATAACAACTACTTCTAATGAAAGTGAAGCTTTGCTTTTAGAGGCAAATTTAATCAAAAAACATAAACCAAAATTTAATATTTTACTAAGAGATGATAAATCTTTTCCTTTTATATTTATTGGCAACAAAGATAAATGGCCACAAATAAAAAGACACAGAGGGAAAAAAACTACTGAAGGTTTTTATTTTGGACCTTTTGCATCCGCAGGATCAGCTAACTGGACAATAAAAATGATTCAAAAAATATTCCATCTTAGAGTTTGTGATGACACTGTATTTAAAAATAGAGAGCGACCATGTATTTTATATCAAATTAAAAGATGCTCTGGTCCTTGTGTTGGTTATATAGAAAAAGAAGAATATAAAAAGACTGTTGATGACGCTATTGAATTTGTTTCTGGTAAATCAAGAAAAATACAAAAAAGCCTTTCAGAGCAAATGGAAAGAGCTAGTGAGAGTTTAGATTTTGAAAAAGCAGTAATTTTAAGAGATCGAATAAAATCCTTGAATATTATTCAATCATCACAAAGAATTAATGAAGCTAATCTTATAGAGGCTGATGTAATCGCGGGATATAAAGAGTCTGGCAAAGCATGTATTCAAGTTTTTTTTTATAGATCAAAACAAAACTGGGGTAACCAATCTTTTTTTCCAAAACATGATCCTGATGAAAATTTAAGCAATATAATTAATTCTTTTGTCACACAATTTTATGAAAATAAAAGTGTACCCTCCTCAATAATATTATCTGAAGAGATAAAAGAAAAAGTTTTAATCGAAAAAACGCTCTCTCTTAAAGAAAAAAAACAAGTTACCATATCTATAGCTAAAAAAGGTTCAAAATTAAAAGTAATTAACCAAGCAATAAAAAACGCTAAAGAGAGTTTAAATAGAAAGCTTTATGAAAGTCAAAATAATAAGGAATTATTTGAAGCTGTGGCAAGTAAATTTAATCTAGAGACCAATATTAATCTGATTGAGGTTTATGATAACAGTCATATACAGGGAACAAACAGTGTAGGCGCATTGATAGCTTATGGTGATGATGGATTTATTAAAAAAAGATATAGAAAATTTAACATCAAGCTTAAAAAGAATGAACAAGATGATTATGGAATGATGAAAGAAGTTTTGAATAGAAGATTTAAAAGAGCAATACAAGAAAAAGATAACTATTTAACTTTTCCTGATCTGGTAATGGTAGATGGAGGAAAAGGACAATATTCAGTAGCTAGAGAAACTTTAAATGAACTTGGACTTCATGATATTCCTATAATTGCGATTGCTAAAGGTAAATATAGAAATAGTGGAAATGAGACTTTCTTTCATAATGGTAAGGAATTTAAATTCGTTAAAAATGATCCTACTTTATTCTTTCTTCAGAGAATAAGAGATGAGTCTCATCGTTTTGCAATTAGTGCTCATAGAGCAAAAAGGAAGAAGGGTATTAGTAAATCGCTGTTAGACCAAATTGACGGAATAGGTTCCATAAGAAAAAGAGCTTTATTAAACCATTTTGGATCAGCTAGAGCAGTTGAGTCTGCAAGTCTAGATGAAATTAAATCTGTGGAAGGGGTTGAAGAAAAAGTTGCGAAAAAAATATATAACTTTTTTCATGAATAAAAAAAATTATGCTTAAAAAAATACCGAATATTTTAACTATAGGAAGAATCTTAATTGTTCCTTTTTTTGTGTTAGCATTTTACTTGCCAGGTTTTTATGGAGATTTGACAGCGTTAATTTTATTTATAGTTGCATCCTTTACAGATTTTTTAGATGGAATGCTAGCAAGATTTCTTGGGGAAGAGTCTAAACTTGGAGAATTACTTGATCCTATTGCAGATAAAATTATCGTTGCAACTGCTTTAATACTTTTGGTAATGGACGGAACTATAAGAAATTACGAGGTAATAGCAGCAATCATTATCTTAACAAGAGAAATTTTGATATCTGGATTAAGGGAATTTTTGGCTAAGGGAAAAATTAAACTACCAGTTTCAAATCTAGCAAAATTAAAGACTGTATTGCAAATGGTTGCTATTGCACTTTTACTTTCTGGAGAAACTGGAAACAAAATTATTAATTTTCAAGATTATAATGCTCAAACTATTGGAATAATTCTTTTATGGCTTTCGGCTGCTTTAACTCTATTTACGGGATATGAATATATGCGAAAAGGTATTGATCACGCTATCTCAGAAGATAATAAAGATTAAGCTGCTTTTTTCTTTCTAACAAGTTTCTGATAACTTTCGTTAAGACCAATAATTAAATCACAAACTTTAAATTCATTTTCAGCGATACAAGAAACTGGGGTTACCTCTGCTGCAGTTCCGGTTAAAAAACATCCAACAAAATTCCTCAACTCTGAGGGGTTTATTTTTCTTTCATGTACTTTAATATTTTTTGATTTCGCAATTTCAATTACTGTTCTTCTAGTAATTCCATCTAGGAAAGAGTCTGGTAACGGCGTGTGTAACTCACCATTCGAGTCTTTAAAAAAAATATTTGCACCAGTAGCTTCAGCAATATTACCTTCATGATCTAGCATTAAAGAATCTGTATAACCATTTTTTTCTGCCTCATGTTTTGAAAGAGTGCATATCATGTAAAGACCTGAAGCTTTTGTGTCCCAAGGAATTGTATTAGGAGCAGGTCTTCTCCAATTAGAAATATTTAATCTAATCCCCTCAACTTTTAATTTTGGATCAAAATAGGACCCCCATTCCCATGTTGCTATTGCAACATGAATTTTTGTTTGTTGAGCTGAGATCGCCATCATTTCACTGCCTCTCCAGGCAACTGGTCTTACGTAACCATTTTCAACTTTTTGGTTTTTAATTATAGTATTTGAAGCAGCGTTTATTTCCGTTTCAGTGTAAGGAATTTCAAAACCCATTCGTCTTGCTGAATGAAAAAATCTTGAAGTATGTTCCTCTAATTTGAAGATTGAACCATCATAAACTCTCTCTCCCTCAAAAACACAACTAGCGTAGTGTAATCCATGGCTTAAAACATGCACTTTAACATTAGACCAATCAACTAATTCGCCGTTGTACCATATTTTACCAGATCTTTTATCGTAAGGTATCATGTATGAAATATAAAATTATTACTGAAAAATATCTGTGTATATATAATATGTCAATATAACTTACCTGTGATGAAAGAGCTTTTATATTTAAAAGATGAACAATTAAAACATTTAATTGAAAAATTATTTATAAGTTATAGAGAAACTTTTTCAGACTCAAAAAAAATTCTCAATAAATATCATATTGGCTTAGCTCATCAAAAAACTATTCATTTAATATCTATGTATGAGGGAATATCAATCTCAGAGCTTATGAGGAAACTTAAAGTATCTAAACAAAGCCTAAATAGGGTTTTAAAAGATTTGATCAAGCTTGAAATGGTTTTTTTTAATAAAGACGAGACGGACACAAGAATTAAACACATCTTTCTAAATGAAAAAGGAAAAAAAATTTTTAAAGAGATTTTTGAAATACAAAAAAAAAGAATTTATAATGCATTGCTTAATTCAAGTTCTCAAGAAGTTCTTAATTTTGATGAAGTTTTAAAAAGAATAATTAATGGATAGTTTTCTGGCTCATATTTTAGTGGTTGATGATGATGAAGGAATAAGATCATTGGTTAAAAAATATTTAAATGAAAAAAAATATTTAGTCACCACAGCTCATACCGCAGAAAATGCGTCTGAAAAAATAAAGGTTATTAAGTTTGATTTAATAATTTTAGATATCATGATGCCTGGAAAAAGTGGGCTTGATTTTTTAAAAGAACATAAAGAATATATTAATACTCCAATAATATTATTAACTGCTAAAGGTGAGCCGAATGAAAGAATAGAGGGATTAGAAGTGGGAGCAGATGATTATTTACCTAAACCTTTCGAGCCCAAGGAACTTGATCTTAGAATTAAAAACATAATTAACAAAACCAAAAAAAATAATTCTAAGAAAATAATAGAATTTGAAAATGTAAAAATAGATTTAAGTAAGCAGATAATTTTTCATGGTAATTCAGAATTTAAAATAAATAACACTGAAAAAACAATATTAGAGAAAATGATTAATAACCCAGGAAAAGTTTTTGAACGGGAAGAAATTGGTAGATTAATTGACTTAGATAAAGAAAGATCAATTGATGTTATCATAACTAGATTGAGGAAAAAAATTGAAATAGATCCAAAAAATCCAAAATTTCTTCAGACTATAAGAGGAGCTGGCTATGTTTTATGGATTGAATAAATTTGTAAAAAATTTATTACCAAAAAGATTATTTTACAGAGCTTTGCTAATAGTTGCTATCCCGGTAATTTTAATTCAATTAATAATTACAATAGTTTTTTTTGATAGCCTTTGGATAAAAACTAACAAAGGAATGACAAGAGCATTGGTTAGTGAAATACAAACTTTCATCGAGGTTTATAGTAATGATAATTATGAAAAAGATGAAATAAAAAATATTTTTTCATTATATCAAGATTTGAATATCGAATTTGTTGAGGATGAAAATTTTAATTTCTCTTACAATGAAAGATGGTTTAGTCCAATAGACAGAACACTGAGAAGAGAATTAAAATCTAAATTTGGATTAGAAATATTTTGGTTTGATACTACAAGTTATAAAGAGTTAGTTGATTTAAGAATTAAATATCAAAATGGTTTCTTTAAATTTATAGTCCCTAAGGATAGACTGACAAGCACTTCTGCAAGACTGTTTGGATTATGGATAACTGTACCTGCATTCGTGGTCGTAATTATTTCGCTTATATTTTTAAAAAATCAAACAAGACCAATCACAGCTTTAGCTAAAGCTGCTGAAAAATTTGGAAGAGGGGAAAATGTAGATGAATTTAAGCCCTCTGGTGCAGCTGAGATACGTCAAGCAGGTTATGAATTCGATAGAATGAGAAAAAGAATTATGAGACATCTAAATCAAAGATCTGAAATGCTATCTGGGATTAGTCATGATTTGAGAACACCCTTAACAAGAATGAAATTACAAACCGAGTTTATAAAAGATAATTCCATAGCTAAGAAGTTAACCGAAGATATAAATGAAATGGAAAAAATGCTTAATGAATATTTGCAGTTTACAAGTTCCTCATTTATGGAAAAGGATGAGCTTTTCAATCTAAGTGATTTAATAGATGAGATTATAGGTAAGTATAATAGTGTAAACATTACCAA
The DNA here is from genome assembly GCA_902595405.1 of uncultured Pelagibacteraceae bacterium. Taxonomy (GTDB): domain Bacteria; phylum Pseudomonadota; class Alphaproteobacteria; order Pelagibacterales; family Pelagibacteraceae; genus Pelagibacter. Next base: position 49,238 of record CACJPX010000005.1, on the reverse strand, counting down.
AGAGATATTACCAGAGGTTTATTTAAATGGTCGAAAAAATCTAATTAAAAGGTGTCTTAATAATCTATTAGAAAATTCAATTAAATATGGGAATAAAATAAATATTGAACTTCAAAAAAAGAAAACAAGTATAATAATAAAAGTTGAAGATGATGGTCCAGGAATAGCAGAAAGTGAATATGATAATGTATTTAAACCTTTCTACAAAATAGACAAAGGAAGAGCAGACTCAAAATCAAGTGTAGGGCTTGGTCTGTCTATTGCATCTGACATTGTACGTTCTCACGGTGGTAATATAAAGTTGAATAAATCCAATTTGAATGGACTTGAGGTTAAGATTTTTTTACCCGTTTAATCTTTTTTTTTAAAACCTTTTTTTTTTCAAGTTCTTTCTCTAAACTTTCTACTCTTTTAGCAAGGATATCAAATTCATCCTTACTAGTTAATTTCATTTTGAATACGATTTCATCTCTTTTTGATTTTAAAATGTTTACTATCTCATTTTTTAAGTCTCTAGATGAGACTAAACCTTGTTCTAGAAGTTTAGTAAATTTATCAAAAACAAATTTTGAATTTTTCATATATTTATTAAATAAGTTATTATATCTTTAATTTATTATTATAATTAAAAATGTTCATTAATAATTTTGACCCAGTTGCATTTAGTTTATTTTCATTAGAATTTAGATGGTATTCTTTATCATATATATTTGGAATTCTGGCTGGATGGATTTTGGCAAAAAGAATTTTTATAAAAGATGATAATTTAAAAGAGAAATTTGACGACTACATAACTTATATAATTTTAGGTATTATAATTGGTGGAAGATTAGGTTATGTAATATTTTATAATTTAGATTACTATTTAGAGAACATTTTTGAAATATTTAAAATTTGGAATGGAGGAATGTCATTCCATGGTGGACTATTAGGTGTAATTGTGATGAGCGTATGGTTTGCAAAAAAACATAATCATAATTCTTATATTTATCTTGATATTGTTTCGTTAGTCGCACCAATAGGAATTTTTTTTGGACGTATTGCAAATTTTATAAATTCAGAGCTTTATGGCAAAGAAACAACTTTACCATGGGGAATTAAATTTGAAAAAATTGATGAAATATATCGTCATCCATCTCAACTTTATGAGGCTTTTTTTGAGGGACTGTTATTATTTTTTATATTGATATATTTTCGAAAAGCGTCCTCAGCTAAAAATCCTGGTTTCTTATCTGGAATATTCTTAATATTTTACTCTGTTTTCAGATTTTTTATAGAATTTTTAAGAATGCCAGATGAACAATTAGGTTACGTTCTATTTAAATTGAGTATGGGGCAAATTTTATGTTTAGTTTTTTTTATATTTGGTTCTTATTTGACTTTAAAAAAATATGACCATCAAAAATAATTTTGAAATCTCTTTAGATAAATTTATCGATTTTGCTCTATATGATAAAAAAAACGGATACTATATGCAAAAAAACCCTTTCGGGTTAAAGGGCGATTTTTTAACTGCACCAAATATTTCTAGAATGTTTTCTGAAATGATAGCTGTATGGATTTTAGGTTTTTGGGAAAATTTAGGAACCCCAAAAAAAATTAATTTGGTGGAACTTGGTGCAGGAAACGGTGAAATGATGAAAATATTTTTAGAAACTTTTAAAAAATTTCCAGCGTTTTTAAGTTCATGTAATATTTTAATTCATGAAAAAAGTCTAAAATTAAAGAAAATTCAAAAAAACAAATTAGATAAAGAAAAAGTTATTTGGATTTCTGATCTGAAACAAATAAAAAAATTTCCAACTATTTTTATTGCAAACGAGTTTTTTGATGCAATAGCAATAAAACAATTTATTAAAAAAAAAGATCTTTGGTTTGAAAGATATGTAAATTTTAAAAATCAAAAAAAGCCCTTTTTTTGTGAAAGAAAGTTTAATATGAAAAAATTTGAAAAAGAAATTGATTATAATATTTCAAAAGACCAAAAATTTATTGAATACTCCTTAGTTGGAGCAGATTATTTAAAAAAAGTTGCTGGAATAGTTAAAAAAAATAATGGTGGTCTTCTAATGATTGATTACGGGTATATGGAAAAGAGGATGAAAAATACTCTTAAATCGATTTCAAATCATAAACATAATAGTGTTTTAAAAAATATCGGTACTTCAGATATTACTCATAATATTAATTTTTTCTTATTTAAGAAAATAATCAATCAATTAGGTGGTTTAAAAGACTTAATAACAACTCAAGGAAGCTTTTTAGTAAAATTAGGAATAAAAAATAGAGCTGAGATAATATCGCAAAATCAAAGCTTTTCAAAAAAAGCAGATATTTATTTTAGATTAAAAAAACTCATAGATGAGAAAGAAATGGGAAATTTATTTAAGGTAATGTTTATCAAAAACAAAGACAATAAATATAAGTTGGGGTTTAATTGATAGTTTCAAAAAAATTATCTAAATTTAAAGAGATCAGTCACGGTTTTTTTAATAAAAAAGGTGGATGTTCGAGAGGTATTTATAAAAGCTTAAATTGTGGACCAGGATCTAACGACTACAAAACAAAAATTATCAAAAATTTGAGAATTGTAAAAAAGAAAATCGATAAAAATTCAAAAAATATTTTTTTACTCCATCAAATACATAGTAATAAATTTGTTTTCATCAATAAATATTCTAAGTACCTAAAAAAAAAGAAAGCAGATGCAGTAATCACTGACATTCCAAGATTACCAATTGGAATTCTTACAGCCGATTGTGTACCAATATTAATTTTTGATAAACAAAAAAAGATGGTAGCTGCTATTCATGCTGGATGGAAAGGTGCATATAAAGGAATTATTTCAAAAGTTATAAATTTCATGATTAAAAAGGGGTGTGAAAAAAAGAATATGATTGCTGTTATAGGTCCTTGTATCGCTCAAAAAAGCTATAACGTAAAAGAAGATTTTAGAAGAAAATTCCTAAAAAAAGATAAAAGAAATAAAGTTTTTTTTAGAAAAAGAAAAAACTTAATTTATTTTGATTTATCAAAATATGTTAAATTACAACTCAAATTAATGAAAATCACAAATTTAGAGACGATAAATATTGATACTTTTCCTAAAAAAAATAATTTTTTTAGTGCAAGAAGGTCTTTGCGTTTAAATCATGATGATTATGGTAGAAATATTTCATTAATTATGATTAATTAGAGTTTTTCAATGAAATTATTAACTGGAAACAGCAATAAAGTTTTAAGTAAAAACATTGCTAAATACTTAAAAACAAAACTTGTAAATTCAAGTATTAGAAAATTTGCTGATGGTGAAATTTATATTGAAATAAATGAAAATATAAGAGGAAACAGTATTTTTATTGTTCAATCTATCTCCTCTCCAGCAAATGATAATTTAATGGAATTATTGTTATGTATTGATGCCCTAAAGAGGTCATCGGCAAAAAATATAACAGCGGTAATACCGTATTTTGGATATGCAAGACAAGATAGAAAGGTTGTTCCAAGAACTTCCATATCTGCAAAACTTGTATCTAATTTAATAACTCAAGCTGGTGCTGATAGAGTGGTAACCGTAGATTTACATGCTGGTCAAATTCAAGGTTTCTTTGATATTCCTGTTGATAACTTATTTTCTACTCCAATATTTGCAAGACACGCTAGAAAGAAAATTAAAAGTAAAAAAATTATTTGTGTTGCACCTGACGTAGGAGGAACGGAAAGAGCTAGAGCACTTGGAAAACTTCTGAATGTAGGACTAGCTATTGTTGATAAAAGAAGACCAAAGCCTGGGCAATCAGAGGTTATGAATATCATCGGTGATGTAAAAGGACAAACTTGTATTTTAGTTGATGATATAATTGATTCAGGTGGCACAATTGTTAATGCGGCGAAAGCTTTGAAATCTCGAGGAGCAAAAGATGTTTATGTTTACATTACTCATGGGGTTTTAAGTGGAGATGCAATTAAAAAAATTAAAAGTTCAGTAATTAAAAATTTAGTTATAACCGATACAATAGACAATGTTCATAAAACTAAAAATGTTAAAAATATTGAGGTTTTACCCATATCAGGTCTTATGGGTGAAGCAATTAAGAGAATTTCAAATTCAACATCCGTATCAGATTTATTTAAATAAATTTCTTGATTATTTGTAAACATGAGTTAAAAAGCTCTGTTTTATGAATTCTATAGAAGCTAACATTAGAGATAATTCCACTAAAGGGCAGTTAAACGCTATAAGAAATAGTGGAGATGTTCCAGCTATTATCTACGGTGGTAAAGATAAAAATCAAAAAATATCTATTTCTAAAAAATTACTTAAAACTTTTATTGAAAAAGAAAATTTCTTTTCAAACATAATTACTCTAAAGGTAGATGGTAGTAATCAAAATGTATTACCAAGAGAAATAAAATATCATATTTTAACCGATGAACCAATTCATGTAGATTTTTTAAGAGTGCTACCAGGTGTAAAAATAAAAATAGAAATTCCGGTAAATTTTATTAATCACGAAAAATCTCCCGGTCTCAAAAAAGGTGGGGTGCTAAACATTGTTAGAAGAAAAGTAGAATTAAAATGTCCCAGTGAGAAGATACCTGAAAATTTAACCTTAGACTTAGATGGTGTTGATATTGGTGAGAGTTTTAAAATCTCTTCAGTTAAATTAGATCCAGAAGTTGTTCCAACGATTCAAGGAAGAGATTTTGTAATAGCAACATTAGCAGCTCCAACAGTTATGAAAGAACCTGAAAAACCTGCTGAAGCAGAAGCTGCAGAGGGTGAAGAAGGTGCAGAGGGTGCAACTGCTGCAGCGGCCGATGGGGATAAAGCTGCCCCTGAGGGTGATAAAGGAGATAAAAAAGAGGGTGATGATAAAAAACCTGCTGACAAAAAACCTCCTGAAGAAAAAAAATAATCAACTAAATTGAAAATTAATCAATAGATCATGCTTTTATTTGTAGGATTGGGTAATCCAACACCAGACAGCGAAAATAATCGACATAATGTTGGGTTTAAAATTATAGACGCAATAAACAAAAAATTTAGTTTATCAAAACAAAAACCAAAATTTAAAGGCCTGTTAACTACTGGCAATATAGGAAATGTTAAAGTTTATGCCATCAAACCTTTGACATTTATGAATAATTCAGGAATTTGTATTAGAGAGCTTATTGAGTATTTTAAAATTGATGCTCAAGATGTAATAGTTTTTCATGATGATCTAGATGTGGAATTTGGAAAAATCAAAGCTAAGTTTGGAGGATCAAGCGCAGGACACAATGGAATTGCCTCGATTGATAAGTTTATTGGCAAAGATTATTCTAGAGTGAGAATAGGTATTGGTAAACCCAAAGGAAACATCGAAGTTGCAGATTACGTTTTACAAAATTTTGACGAAGATGAGTCATTAGGTATTGAAAAAATATCAAACCATATAAATGACTCAATTTCTTTTCTTGTTGAAAAAAAATTAGATCTTTTTTCTAGTACAGTAAATAATAAATAATGAGTTTCAAGTGTGGGATCGTTGGTTTGCCTAACGTAGGTAAGTCTACTCTCTTCAATGCATTAACCAATTCAAATAAAGCTCAAGCAGCTAACTTTCCATTCTGTACAATTGATCCAAATATTGGTGTAGTTAGTGTGCCTGATTATCGATTAGAAAATTTAGCCAAAATTTCTAAATCAAAAAAGATTATACCTACTACTATTTCTTTTGTTGATATAGCTGGACTAGTAAAGGGTGCATCTAAAGGTGAAGGTTTGGGAAATAAATTTTTGTCTCATATCAGAGAAGTAGACGCTGTAATACATATGATTAGATGTTTTGACTCTAGTGATATTCAAAATGTAAATCCTACAGTTGACCCTGTTAGAGATCTTGAAATAATTGAAACAGAAATGAAGCTTGCAGATTTAGAGTCCATTCAAAAAAGACTTGAGAAAAATAACAAAAAAAATATTGATGAGGATCAAATTAAAATTCTTCAAAGTTGTTTAGACTTAATTAATAATGATCAAGATTTAGCAAGTTTAAAATCTGAATTTACCAAAAAACAGCTAAATTTAAGTGGTTTATTGTCTTTGAAGCCTAAAATATTTGTTTGTAACGTTGATGAGAAAAGTGTTCAAAATGGAAACGGTTACACTAAATCATTCTTAGAAAAATTTGGTTTAGAAAACACTTTGATTGTATCGGCAGATATTGAAAATCAAATCAATGAGTTAGATAGTGAAGAAAGAAAAAACTACATGGAAATGATTGGTTTAAAGGACACTGGATTGGATATGTTGATACAAAAAGGTTATAAGATTTTAGAATTAGACACTTTTTTTACCTCAGGTCCTGAGGAAACAAGAGCCTGGACTATTCAGAAAAATTGTTTAGCTCCAAAAGCTGCTGGTGAAATACATACTGATTTTGAAAAAGGATTTATTAGAGCTGAGACTATTTCTTATAATGATTTTGTTGAAAATGATGGATGGGTAAATTCTAAAACAAATGGAAAAATGAGATTAGAAGGTAAAGACTATATTGTTAAAGACGGTGACGTTTTAAACTTTCGTTTCAATACGTGACCAGATTCTCTTCATACTAAAATAAACTAAAACTGTTAATATAATTAAATAAACTATTGCTTTAAAACCCATTTTATGACGTGTTTCTAAATGAGGTTCTGCAGTCCACATTAAAAAAGTTGTAACATCTTTTGCCATTTGTTCTACAGAAGCATTAGTACCATCTGAGTATTCTACTAAACCATCAGAAAGTTGATTGGACATTTTAATCTTATTTCCATACATGTATTTATTATAGTAAACACCATCATCTAAAGTCACTCCAGCTGGTGGATCTTCATATCCTTGAAGAAGTGAATAGATGTAATCAACTCCACCACCTCTCGCTTTTACTAAAACAGTCATATCAGGAGGGTATGCTCCACCGTTTGCAGCTTGAGCAGCCTTTTCATTTTCGTAAGGCATCACAAATTTATCCGACAACCTTCCTGGTCTCATAAACATTTCACCATCTGCATTTGGTCCATCTTTTACCTCAAAAGATGCTGCAATGGCTTTTGCTTGTTCTACTGAAAATTCAGGCCCACCCTCTTCCACTAAATTTCTATAACTTAGATATTTCATAGAATGGCAAGAAGAACAAACTTCTTGATAAACTTGATATCCCCTTTGAAGTGCAGCTCTGTCAAACTTTCCGAAGGGACCCTTAAAACTCCAATCAGTTTTTAAATATTCAACTTTCTCAGCTGCATTAGAGTTAAATTGAAATCCAAAAAATAAAGCTATTAAAAACGATATTCTAAAAAAATTTTTCACTGATCTTTAAAACTATCCTTTTTTTTCACCGCTGCAAGATTAGGTGATCCACCCAAAATTGGTTCGGTAATACTCAAAGGAACAGGTGTGGTCCTCTCTTTGAATCCTAAAACTGGCAGTATAACTAAAAAATGAAGGAAGTAGTATGCTGTTGCAATCCTAGCAATTAATAAGTAAAGACCTTCAGCTGGCATAGCTCCGACATATCCTAAAATTAAAACATCAGCCACTAAGATCCAATAGAACTGCTTATATAAAGGTCTGAAGACTGCGGATCTAATTTTTGAAGTATCTAACCAAGGAAGTGCGGCTAATATTAAAATAGCAGACAACATCGCTATAACACCTAGAAGTTTATCCGGAACTGATCTCAGAATTGCATAAAAAGGTAACAGATACCATTCAGGAACAATATGAGCTGGTGTTACAAGAGGATTTGCTTCAATATAATTATCAGCATGACCTAAAATATTTGGTGTATAGAAAACAAAAAAAGCGAAAACAATCATAAACATCAACAATGCAAAACCATCCTTGATAACTATGTAAGGGTGAAATGGGACTGTGTCTTTTGAAGGTTTTTTTATATCAATTCCAATTGGATTATTATTTCCTGGCACATGAAGAGCCCAAATATGTAAGACAACTAAACCTAAAATTAAAAAAGGAATTAAGTAGTGTAAAGTGAAAAATCTTGTAAGTGTTGGGTTATCAACCGAATACCCTCCCCATAACCATGTTACTATTCCTTCGCCTACCAAAGGAATTGCACTAAATAAATTTGTAATAACTGTAGCTCCCCAAAAGCTCATTTGTCCCCATGGTAAAACATAGCCGAGGAAAGCTGCTGCCATCATGAGCAGATAAATTATTATTCCAATAATCCATATAACTTCTCTAGGTGATTTATAAGAGCCATAAAATAAAGATCTAAAAATATGAATATATACTGCTAAGAAAAACATTGAAGCACCGTTTGCATGTATATATCTTATTAACCATCCATAATTCACATCTCTCATTATGTGTTCGACACTTTGGAACGCCATATCAGCATGCGCAATATAGTGCATTGCTAAAACTAATCCGGTTACAATTTGAGTAATCAAACAAAAAGTAAGAATTCCACCAAAAGTCCACCAATAATTTAAATTTTTTGGTGTTGGATAATCGGTTAAATGATTTGCTAAAGTTAAAAGAGGTAATCTGTCGTTAAACCATTTTCCAACTTTTGATTTTGGTGTGTATTCGTGTTCACTCATAAAAAATTATCCAATCTTAATTGTGTTAGCATTAACAAATTTGTATTCTGGAATTTCCATATTTGTTGGAGCTGGACCTTTTCTAATTCTTCCAGAAGTATCGTAATGAGAACCATGACATGGGCAGAACCATCCATTGTAATCACCTTTTTGATCCAAAGGTACACAACCTAAGTGTGTGCATACTCCAAGCATAACAAGCCACTCTGGATTTTTGGCACGATCTTCATCTTTTTCAGGATGCTTTAAATCTTCCAACTTAACAGATTTGGCTTCAGCTATTTCCTCTTGAGTTCTTCTTCTAATAAAAACTGGCTTTCCTCTCCATAACACAGTTATGGTTTTTCCTGGATTGACTGCGCTCACATCAACCTCAGTGCTTGCTAACGCTTTTACAGAAGCATCTGGGTTCATTTGATCTATCATAGGCCAAATTACTGCACCCGCCCCAACTGCTCCAACCGCATATGTAGCTGTAAATAAAAAATCTCTTCTTTTAGTTTTCTTTTCCACTGTTTATAGGTTCTTATAATTCTATATGTTGATTTAGGTAGTTAATATATGATTACATATAATAAAAAAGTATTATTTTTCTACTGATAGAATGACACATAATCTAATTAATGATGGGCCAAAAATTGCACTATTTGAACCTGATATCCCTCAAAATACTGCTGCGATCATAAGAACTTGCGCCTGTTTGGGGGCGAAATTAGAAATAATAGAGCCTTGTGGATTTTTATTAAACGATAAGAGATTTAAAAGAGTTGTGATGGATTATATGGATGAAAAAGAAATTAGATATTATAAAAGCTCTGATCAATTTTTTGATGAGAAACAGGATCAAAGAATTATACTTATGACTACAAAAGCCTCTAGCCCATATACAGAATTTAAGTTTAAAAAAAATGATACAATTTTATTTGGAAGAGAAAGTGCGGGAGTGCCTGAATTTGTGCATAAAATGATAAATAATAGGTTAAAAATTCCGATGCGAAATAATAAGCGTTCTTTAAATATTTCTTCTTCTGTTGCTATAATATTGGCCGAGTGTTTAAAACAAAATAAATTAATTTAAATGGATCTAGAAATAAAACAAAAATTGACAAGTAATTGGTTTAAATCTCTGCAGGAAATGTTCTGCAAAACTATTAGTGATTTTGAAAAAAACAAGATCAGTTTTAAGTCGACTTCATGGAAGAGAAATTTAAAAAAAGATGAAGGTGGTGGTGAATATAGAATCTTAAAAGATGGAAAAATTTTTGATAAAGTAGGTGTTAATTTTTCAAAAGTTTATGGAAAATTTCCAAAAAAATTTCAACAAAATATACCTGGCGCTCAAAAAGATCCTAGGTTCTGGGCATCAGGGATATCTGTTGTGATGCATATGAAAAATCCTTTAATTCCTGCGATGCATTTTAATACTAGATATATTTGCACGACTTTTGATTGGTTCGGTGGAGGTATTGATGTTACTCCATCAAAAAAAGATATTAAAGAAAAAGAACAGTTTCACAAAACTCTTAGAGATATGTGTAATCGACATGACAAAAATTATTATAAAAAATATAAAAAATGGTGTGATGAATATTTTTATCTACCTCATAGAAAAGAGCCCCGTGGAATAGGTGGTATTTTTTTTGATTATAAAAAAAACAATTTTGAAAAAAATTTCAAATTTGTCAGAGATGTTGGTATTACCTTTGAGACTATTTTTCAAAAAATTATAAATAAAAAAATTAAAAAAAAATGGACTTCTAAAGATAAAGAAAATCAATATATTAAAAGAGGAAGATATGCAGAATTCAATTTACTATATGACAGGGGTACAAAATTTGGATTACAAACAGGTGGTAATGTTGAGGGAATATTAATGTCATTACCTCCTCATGCAAAATGGAAATGATATGGATAAAGAACCAATTACCTTGAATGGCTTAAATAAACTAAAAGAAGAATTAATTTTTTTAAAAGAAAAAAAAAGACCAGAAATAGTTGCCGCAATTGCTGAAGCAAGATCACACGGAGATTTAAAAGAAAACGCTGAGTATCATGCAGCAAAAGAAGAGCAGTCTCACAACGAGGGTAGGATAACAGAAATAAATGATATTATTGCAAGAGCAAATGTCATTGATGTTACTAAAATAAACAATGACGGTAAAGTAATTTTTGGTGCCACAGTATTTTTGGAAAATTTAGATACCGGTGAAAAGATAGATTATAAAATAGTTGGAAAAGATGAAGCAGATTTAAAAAAAAAACTGTTATATTTTCAATCACCAATAGGTAAAGGTCTTATTGGAAAAAATAAAAATGATCTTGTAGAAATAAATACTCCTGCTGGAGTAAAAAACTTTGAAATTAAAGACGTCAAATATCTTTAACCCTTTATAATACTATCGATTTGTTTGTCAGAAATTTTGAAATTATTCCTGATCCACTCCTCTTCGATCAATTTCAGCATACTCCCCAACTGTCTTCCCTCTGGTATTTTGTATCTAGTCATTAATAAATTAGCTCCAACAGGCAAACTTGGCGTAATCTTATTTTTATATAATTCTAGTAAGCTCAACAATTTCTTATCTAATTTCTTTGTTTTTATAATCTTAAAATTTATAATATCTAAAACTGCTTGCTTTCCATCATAATATAAAACTTTATTTAAGTTCACTTCATTTAAAGTTTTTGACCCATTCTTTTCATTATAAAAGTTACTAATAGCATAAGCTCTTTTTTGATCTTTTTTTGAAATATTATATTTGTACAAGAAATATTCTAAATTGTCTGTTTCATCTATTATCATTAAAAATAAAGTAAACATAAAATCCAGATCAACAAATAGTTCTCTCTTTACTTTGATTGCATCAATAATACTTTTGATATTCTTTAGCTCTGGAAAAATTAACAATATTAGGTCGATGCTGAATTTATCTTTTGATAAATTTTCTAATTTATTTGATTTTAATAATTTTTTTAACTCATCTAATAGTCTCTCTTTAGATATAATAGAAATACCACTTATATTGATTTTTATTAGTTTAATTATTTCCTCTTTGTGAGGTTGCTTTGAGTAATTTAAAAAAAATCTTAAGTATCTTAATATCCTTAGATAATCCTCTTTAATTCTTTTTTCAGGGTTGCCAATAAAGCTAACCTGACCTATTTCAATATCTTTTTTTCCATTATAAGGATCGAATAAATTTCCATCCAAATCTGCATAAATAGAGTTAATAGTAAAATCCCTTCTTGCAGCATCTTTTTTCCAATCTTTTGAGAATTTTACTTTAGCATGTCTGCCATCTGTAAAAATATCTTCTCTTAGAGATGTTATCTCATACTTATGATCATCTATGATTGCTGTAATTGTTCCATGCTCAATTCCTGACTCATAAAAATAAATATTATTTTTTTTTAAGATTTCAGTGACTTCTAAAGGATTTAAATTTGTTGCTAAATCTATATCGTCAACTTTTTCATTATTTAATATTTTTCTTAAACAACCTCCCACGTACCTAATCTCACTTTCAGATGAGTGAGAATTTATAGCCGCAAAAATTTTTTTCACAGGTGTTGTTAATGAAAGTTTTTTGATATTATTCTTAAATGAGTAAAGGTTTTTTGAGCTCGAGAAAATTTTATTTAAAAAGTTTTTCATATTTGGCTGGGGCGCTAGGATTCGAACCTAGGATGCAGGTACCAAAAACCCGTGCCTTACCGCTTGGCTACGCCCCAATCTAATTTCGTATAACACAAAAAAAAGAATTTATATAGTTTTTGCAACTTTACACCAGCAATTTTTATATTTTCTACTAAATTTTTTTTTAACATCATCACATAATTTTTTAGATTTAAAATATGCGACAATTGCAGAACCTGATCCTGTCATTCTTACAAAACTCTTATTTGAGGATTTTTCAAGAAAATTTTTGATATTTTTTAATTTGGGAAACTTAGATAGAGAAATTACTTCAAGAGAATTATTGAGTTTTTTCAAATTATCAAAGCTAAACATTTTCCTAGAGGGTTTATTAAATCTGGGTTTTGTGAATTTTTTTACACTCGAATATATATCTTTTGTCGAACACCCAAAACTAGGTTTAACAATAAGTGCATAAAGTTTTTTGCAGTTTTTAAACTCTTTTATCTGATTATTAGATTTAAGAATTGTAAAAGTGGAATTAAAACCCAGAGCTACATCTGAACCTACTGATTTACAAATTGAACTTAATTGTCCTCTGCTGGGATTAATAAACTTTTTCTTAATCAAATATTTTAATATATTTGCCGCATTCATTGATCCACCTCCTAATCCAGATTTTGATGGAATATGTTTGTTAACTTTTATCTCAAACTTGTGACCTGTAATTAATTTTTTTTTCTCTAGAATATTTAACAACTTTGAAATTGTATTTTTCTTGTGAATATTTTTTGAATATTTTCCATTAAATGAAATAATATGTTTTTTAGATTGAATTTCTTTAATAAGAATAACATCGTATAACGAGACAAAACCTACGATACTCTCAATCTTGTGTAGTCTTGAGTTTTTTCCAGTAACGTTAAGAGCTAAATTAATTTTAGCAAATGACTTTATCCTAGAATAACCCATCTTAGAGTCCTTTAATTATTTTTGAATTAATTTTTTGTAATAATTCCTCATCTACATCCTCCATTTTAAATATACTTTTCCAAAAATACCTTGCTTGAATTTTTCTACCCAACATCCATAGAATATCTCCATAGTGATCATTTACTATCGCATCATCTGGCATTAATTCTACAGCTCTTTTTAAATATGTTTCTGCTTTTATGTAGTCTTTTGTTAAATAATAAGCCCAACCAATTGAGTCTATTATATATGGATCATTCTCAGTTAAAGAATATGCTTTCTCTAACATTTCCATTGCCTCCTCAATTTTGTAATCTCTCTCCAACCAAGAGTATGCTAAATAATTAAGAACATAAGCATCATCAGGATCAATTTCTAAAGAAGAAAGCATGTCTCTATCTGCTTCTTCATAATTTCCCATTCGTTCATTGCTCGCTCCTCTTCTATAAAACAGATCTGATTTAATTTCTAAATCATCGTTGACTACTCCTAGAATTAATGTGTAATATTTTATAGCTTGTTCGTACTCTTTCGCATTTTTATAAAAATTAGCAATATCAAATAAGATTTTTTCATTTGGTTTTTGAATTTTTTCAAAATTAGACTTAATAAATTTTAATGAATCTTTTGTGCTACTTTCTTTTGAGATAATTTGAGCCTCTTTTTTTAATCTATACCAATAATAGAAATCATCTTCTTTTTCAAATTCTTGTAAAATTTTTTTAACTCGATCAAATTCCTCATTTGAATATAGATTTTCAGCGACTAATGATAAATTATAATGAAATTTTGGATTTAAATAATTAGATAAATATGAATAAAAGTTAGAATTTATAAAATCGTCTTGAGCAGAATGTAAATTAGATATTAAAAACAAAAATTCACTTATTAAGTCATTATGGTTTTTGCATGAAAAAATGGAGTTCATTTTTCTTTCATTGCCTTTTTCAATCCAACTTTTTCCTTGAGACAAAAGTAAAGAAGTATTGATAAATTTAATGTTATCAGTTATTTTTTTTGCTTCCTCTATTTGGTTATTTTCAATTAAATATGCTAAGTAAAAAAAAGTGTACCTAGTTAAATCTGCATCGTCATTACCAACCAGCTTAGAGAAAAAAGTTTTGGTTTTTGCATCTCCTAAATAACACCTTTGAAAGGTTGTTGAAATTATTGATAGATTTCCGTAATTTTGTATATCATTGGGCAATTTTTTTTCTTTGAATACAAAAATGTAGTCTCTCAAATTATCTAAAATTGCCGAGTTAAATCGGTTAAGTTTAATGTATTTTTTAGACTTAGATATGTAATCCAATGCCTTTGAAAAATCCTCTCGTCTTATACTGTCTATTGTTAATAATAAGTATTTTTCAAAAAATTCTGATTTATTTTTATTTTGTTTAACAATATTTATAGCTTGATTTACTTTATTTTCTAAGACTAGAGAGTAAACATATCTCTTTAAATAAGGCTCATGTTTATTTAATAAAATTTTGGAAGTATTAAAAAAATTTAACGCTTTTGAGTTATTTTTATTTTCAAATGCTACAATTCCAGAAAAATATTTTGATAAGTTTCTGGAGTCAAAATCATCAAAACTAGCACTTTTAGAATGCAAGGGATTTTGATAAAGTAAAAATAATATCAATAAAAATTTTAAATTTTTGACAAACATAATTGCACTTTATGACTAAAAAGATGTTAAATCAAAATGCCAAATATGATCAAAGATTTTTAGATAAAGTAGAGCCAAAATTTGAATTTAGTAATAAGCCAATAAATAGACTTAAAATTGTAAAAGAAAATAGCGTTCAAAATAAAAAAGGGAAAGAAGAGAGAATATTAAGTTTAAAGAAAAAAATCAATTCAATTGAAGATTGTAATTTAAGAAATAATTCTAAAAATCTAGTTATGGGAGATGGTGACATAAATAGTCCTATAATGTTAATTGGAGAAGCTCCTGATGAAAAAGAAGACTTGGAAGCTAAAACATTTTGTGGAGATGTTGGCGTGCTTTTAAATAAGATGCTTTTAGCAATTAAAATTAAAAGGGAGAAAGTGTACTCTACTTACTCAATAAATTTTAGACCACCTAATGATAGAAAGCCAACTACTCAAGAGATAAAGCGATATTCAATTTTTCTAAAAGAACATATTTCAATTATAGATCCTAAAATTTTGATATTGATGGGTACCACTGCAATGGAGGCAGTAACGGGTCTTGGTAATCAAATCTCAAACGAAAGAGGAAATTGGAAAGAAATCATAATTGGAAACAAAACAATTCCCGTAATTATCACTTTTAATCCATCTTATTTAATTAGGTATCCAGATAAAAAGAAATTCTCATGGGAGGACCTAAAAAAAATAAGAAAAAAAGTAGAAGATTTAAATATTATAATTTAATGAAAATAATCGCTGGTGTAGATGAAGTCGGTCGAGGAAGTTTGGTTGGACCAGTCTATGCAGCTGCAGTTATTTTAAAAAAATCTATAAATATAAAATTACTAAAAGACTCAAAAAGTATATCGAGCTCTAAACGCAAAGTCTTATTTAGCCATATTAAAAAAAATTCAACTTGGGCAATTGGAAAGGCATCATTGAAAGAAATTGAACAATTAAATATTTTAAATGCCAGTTTATTAGCAATGAAAAGAGCAATCAAAAAACTTAAGAAAAAACCTTCACACGTATTAATTGATGGAAATAAATTGCCTGAATTAAAAAATTACAAACTTAAATCTATTATTAAAGGTGACCAAAAAATTCCATCTATTTCTGCAGCATCAATTATTGCTAAAGTTACACGTGATAAAATGATCTCAAATTTAAGTAAAAAGTTTAAAGGCTATAGTTGGCAAAAAAATTTTGGATATGGTACTAGTCAACATTTAAAAGCCATAAAAGTTTTAGGGATTACAAAGCATCACAGGAAAAACTTCTCTCCTATAAATAGATTAAAATAGTTTTCACGTAAAAACACAATATGTAGTTATGGCCATGATAAGTCATACAAAACGAGTCTAAATAATTCAATCATAGGTTGACCCAAGAATCTTTTTGGAGTCTAATTTATTTTTTCAAAATGAATTTAGATTTTAAAAATAAATTAATTAACGGAGATAGCCTCCAGGAGCTAAAAAAAATTCCTGATGAGACTTTTGATTTAATTTTTGCTGACCCTCCTTACAACCTACAATTAAAAAGTGAATTAACAAGACCAGATAGATCTAAAGTAAGTGCGGTAAATGATAAATGGGATCAATTTGAAAATTTTAAAAAGTATGATGACTTTACCTATTCATGGTTAAGTGAATGTAAAAGAATTTTAAAAAAAGATGGAGCAATCTGGGTAATTGGTAGTTACCATAACATTTTTAGAGTTGGAACAGCTATTCAAAATTTAGGTTTTTGGATTTTAAATGACGTCATTTGGAATAAAAAAAACCCTATGCCAAATTTTAGAGGAACGCGCTTTACAAACGCCCACGAAACTTTAATTTGGGCATCTAAGTCTGAAAAATCAAAATACACTTTTAATTATCAATCCTTAAAATGTTTAAATGACGATCTTCAAATGAGATCTAACTGGGAATTACCAATTTGTAATGGTTCTGAAAGACTAAAAAAGAATGGTAAAAAAGTCCATTCTACTCAAAAACCTGAGGCTCTGCTTCACAGAATTTTATTAGCAACATCTAATAAAAATGATTTAGTTTTAGACCCTTTCTTAGGATCAGGAACAACAGCAACAGTTGCAAAAAAATTGGGTAGAAATTATTATGGAATTGAAAAAGAAAAAACCTATTTTAAAGCTGCCGAACAAAGATTAAAAAAAGCAAAACCTATAGAAGATGATTATTTAGATACTTTGCAAAATGGTAGATCTAAGCCAAGAATACCTTTTGGATCATTGGTTGAATTAGGAATAATTAAACCAGGCACTACTATTTTTGATAATAAAAAGAAAATCAGTGCAAAAATTATGGCTGATGGCAGTATCAAACACGCTCAAACTGAAGGCTCAATCCATAAAGTAGCAGCTACAATTTTAGGTGCTGAAAGCTGTAACGGGTGGACTTACTGGCATTGTAAAATAGGAAGCAGCATTGTTCCTATTGATAATTTGAGACAAAAATTCCTTCACAAAAGAGTTTAGAAAATGGCTCTTAATTCACATATACAAAAACTATGTGATGACAGTTTAGATGAACTTTTTAGTAAAGAAAATTGGGAAAAAATCCAAAGAAGAAAAAAAAATAAAGATATTAATGAACCCTTATATTCTGATTTGGATGCTAGGATAGCATACATTGTTCACGCAATAACAATAAGAAGCGGTATTATATTAGAGAACCTCTATTTTGAGGCTGTCAAAATTTGCTGCCCAAATTTAGAAGTTTGGAGTGAAAAAAAATTTAAAATTTCAAGACATGCGATGATGATTGCTTCAGACCAGGATAATAAAAAAATTTTAGATACCGAATGCCCTTATGGAGAGGCAGTTGAAATCAAAAAGAGAGCTAAAACTAGACAAATAGACTTAATAACTTACGATAGAAAGAATAAATTGATTTGCAGTTATGAAATTAAAAGAGGTGGAGGTCACCACGATAGTGAAAAACAGGAAAAAATTTTAGAAAACTTATATGCTGTTAAGATACTTTTAAAAAGTTACGGTCAAAATCGTGGCTTAGAGATTAAAGAGGCAAAAAGTTATATAATTTCACACATGAACAGTGAATTGTTTTCTCCAGAGTATAGATTTTTTCAGATTAATGGAAATGAAGTCGACAAACATTTTGGTTCAAATGTTATTGGATCACTTACTGAGGGATATGACTATTTCAATAATAAATTTAAAACTAGGTTTAAAGCCTTAAAAAAATTAGCTAATTAATTTTAATTGTTCCCTAGTTTCTACCCATTTAGAAGGTCTTTTTCTTGTATTTACCTGTTGTTTTTTATTATCAAACAAACCAACTTGATCTCCCCAGGAATCCCAATTTTTTTTTGTTTTTCTAGCAAAAAGTTCCAGATATGGTCCTTCAACTAACTTCTCTATCCTATCATAAGTTTGTTCAGGCTTTCTGCTATGCTCTCTTCTTTTGTCTATTATCAACCTCTTAACATCTTTATTTTTTCTTTTCGGGTTTCCTATTGTGCCCAATATACATTGTTCGCAATTGGCTCTAGTCCAATAACCTAAACCAGTAAAAAAATCTTTTTCAGATGATAATTTTTTTAAATCAACTTTAGTGTTTGTCTTTGCCCAATAAAAAGCAACAGTTTTAAACTTAAATCCCCAATCTTGCATTAGTTGGATACCTTGATCAAGCATTGGATCTGTTACCCACATAAATAATGCACAATCTTTATCAGCATAGCGCTTGATATTTAATTTTTTCAAATCTGCTAGGGTCAAACAATCATAATGTGATATTGCATTTCTACCCTCGCCTTTTTCACTAAAATTTTTAAATCTCCAAGGCGGATCTGCATAAATTGTTTTATATTTTTTCATAACGAATCAGTTATAAAATACCATAGGAACAAATTAAGAACAAAGTAAAATAAAGTTATCTGTAAATTTTACCGAGATAACTTTCTAAAAATTTTTTATTATTTACTAATCTTTTTAAAAAAATGTTTCTTACAAATATATTTAAAGGATTAGATAAATGAAATGTAAATTGATTAAACTTTGATCTGTTATTAACCATTTTTGTTTTATTAACTCTATTTTTAAAAAAATTACTTTCAGTATTATTCTCTATATTCTCAAATAATTCATATGCACCTTCTATTGATTGTGATGCACCTTGAGCAAATGAAGGTGAAAAAGCAAAAAAAGCATCTCCTATTAGATGAATATTATTATTATTAAACTCAAAAAAATCATGACTCACAAATATTGGGTATATCTTTAAATCATTAATGCTATCAAAAAATGCCTTATTTAATCGCGGAACCTTTTCTAAAATCTTTTTAATAAAATTGTCATCTTTAAATAACGAGAAATCTTTTTGCTCATCTTCTGAAAGTTTATACCTTATTACAGCTATAAAGTTTAAATCTCCATCAGGAGATACTGGATAAATAACATAGTGAAAATTTGAACCTAAAAACAATGAGATGTTTTTTTTATCAACTATATTTGAAGAGCTTGGTATTATTCCTCTTATGGCTAACGTATTATTAAATTTTGGCTGAATTTTATTTTTTGATAGCAAATTTTTACTCTTTGAAAAGACACCATCTGAAATAATTAAATAGTCAAATTCATAAGCTTCATTATTTTCAAAAGCAATTTTAACGATTTGATCTTGTTGTTCTATCGTTGAAATAGTGTGGTTAAATTTTATTTCTTTCTCTATATCCTTTTTTAAAAAATCAATAAGTGATGATCTTTTAAGAGTAGTATATTTACAATTTTCAGTATTAAAATCTGATATATTTAACTCACATATCTTATTAGAATTTTTAACTGAGTAAAAATTTATTTTGTCTGGATTAAATTTTTTATTATTTTCTAATTTATCAAACTGAATTTTATTTAAAAGTTTGATACTGTTGACAGATAATTGAATTCCGTAACCTTCTTTTAAATCGATTAAGCTATTTCTTTCAAAGATAGTTACTTGATATTTTTCATTTCTCTTAAATAAATTCGCAATGAATAGCCCTGAAATACCAGCACCAATTACAGCTACTTTTTTCATTATTTTTTTTCTAAATATTTAACAACTTTCTTAGTGAATGTTGGAAGCATATAATTATCTAATTTCCTTTTATCAAACCAATAAGATGAGGGAAATCTTTTTGCATTTTTGAGATATTCAATTTTTATGTTCATATTCATATTTGACATTTTAAAATTAAGATTTTCATTAAAATTTTTTGGGTTAGAAAGCTCTTCCATCGGAAAAATTGCTAAATTTTTTAGAAAGTTAAATCTTGTATTTTTTACTAACAGGTATTTTTGATTTTTTTTATAAACTTTAAGAATAAAATATTTTTCTTTATTCTTTTTTGTAATTTTAGCTAAATCAAAATCTTTCTTCTTATAAGATTTGCAATTTTTTGAGATAGGACACTTACTACATTCAGGATTTTTTGGTTTGCATATCATTGCTCCTAATTCCATTAAAGCTTGAGCATAATCGCTTGCTCTTGATGAAATTCCAAAAATAGATTTTTTTTCTATTAGATTTTCTTTTTGTATTTCCTTATCTTTTTTTAAATAAAGATATCTTTTTAAAACCCTTTCAATGTTTCCATCTAAAGGAATATAGGATTTATTAAAGGCAATAGCTAAAATTGCATTAGCAGTGTAATTGCCGATACCAGGTAAAGATATTAAATCCTCATAATTATTTGGAATTTCTCCATGATATTTACTAATTATGATTTTAGCAGTTTTTTTTAGATTTCTTACTCTCGAATAATATCCAAGACCCTCCCAAAGTTTTATCAATTCTCTATCTGGCATTTTTGAAAGTTTTTTAAGATTTGGAATTTTATTTATAAATCTATTAAAATAAGGAATTACAGTCACAACTTGTGTCTGCTGCAACATGAATTCACTTACCAATGTATAATAATGTTTTTTTGATTGTGAAACATTTTTTCGCCACGGTAATTTTCTCTTATTTAAATCATACCAATTAAGAATTTTTTTTGTTATTATTTGATCTTTCATATGCAATTCAAAAAATATACTAAGCAGAGAAATAGCATTCAAGGCTTAAGATCCTTTAAAGACACTTTGCCAAAAAATATCAAAAAAGTCATCAATAAGAAAGGGCACGTGTACTCTGAAACTATCAATAATTGGAAATATATTGTTGGAGAAAATTTATTTAAAGTTTGCTACCCCAAGTCTTTTAAAAATTCTAATAAGTTAGGTGTTAGCACTTTGTTAATTAACGTTAAAAGGGGGCATGAAGTTGAACTGGAATATTCAAGAAAAGATATATTAGAAAAATTAAATAATTTATTTGGTTATTCTGTTGTTGAAAAAATTAAACTAGCAAGTTTTGATGATGAAAAAATTAACCCATCTACAAATGATGAAAGCTCCTATAATGTGACAAATCATGATTATCAAAAAAAGATAAATAGTGTTAAAAATGAAAAAATAAAGAAATCTTTAATAAAGTTATCAAAAGTGTTTAAAACAAAATGAAAAAAATATTTTTAATATTATTCTTGTTTTTTGGGTCGATAAGTATTTTAAATGCTGAAGGAAATAGAATCATAGCAGGAAATAAGGATGCGAAGATTACAATAATCGCTTATGAATCTTTAACATGTAGTCATTGCGCAGATTTTCATAAAAACGTATATCCTCAACTCAAAAAAGATTATATCGATACTGGTTTAGTCAAAATTGAATTTAGACACTTTCCTCTAGATGTAGCCGCTTTTAATGCATCAAAAATTTCTCAATGTAAAAGTAATGAAAGTTTGAAAATTTTAAATAGCCTTTATTCAAATCAACAAGCATGGGTCAGAGGGAAAAATGTGGAGGAAATTAATGATAATTTAAAAACATTCATTAAAAATCAAGGCTTCGATTTAGATTTTGAAAAATGTATAAATGATAAAAAAATAGAGGATTATGTGTTAAACGATCGAATCGAAGGTACTAAAAAATTTAAGGTTAATGCTACTCCTACGATTATTATTAATAACAAAAAGTTTGAGAAACCCCTTAATTATAAAAATTTAAAAAAATCGCTGGAAAAACTGATATAAACTCCTAATGGAGTTTAAAAAAATCCAATTGAACGGATTTAAATCTTTCGCTGATAAAACTAATTTCTTAATTGAAAATGGTTTAACTGGGATAGTTGGTCCTAATGGATGTGGAAAATCAAATATTGTTGAGTCCTTAAGATGGGTCATGGGAGAAACATCAGCAAAAAGTATGCGAGGATCAGGAATGGAGGATGTAATATTTTCTGGAACATCTAACAAAGCATCCAAGAACATTGCAGAAGTGTCTGTTACTGTAACTAATGAAAAAAATGAGGGGCCAATTCAATATAGAGAATTGGATGAAGTAAACGTAAGAAGAAAAATAGAAAAAGATAAAGGCTCAAAATTTTATATAAATGATAAGGAAGTCAGAGCCCGTGATGCTCAAATGTTTTTTGCAGATTTATCAACTGGAGCACATTCTCCATCGATGATAAGCCAAGGTCGTATAGGTGCAATCGTTACAGCTAAACCAGCCGATAGAAGGGCAATCTTAGAAGAAGCTGCAGGAATTTCAGGATTACATGTAAGAAGGCATGAAGCTGAATTACGACTAAACGCTGCAGAAAATAATCTTAAAAGAGCGGATGAATTAAGGCGCCAACAAGAAAGGCAACTTGTTAATCTTCAAAAACAAGCTGAAGAGGCAGCAAGATATAAAAATATGTCTGAAGAAATAAAAAAGATAGAAGCAGGCTTATATTATTTAAAATTATTAGAAATTGATAAAGAAATAAAAATAGAAAATGAGATTAATGTTGAAGCAGAGACTGAAGTAACAGACTTTAATAATAAGATCGCAGATCTTGAAAATTTAATAAAGACTGAAACTGAAAAAGTCACACCATTAAGGGAAAAGAATATTGAAAACTTATCTAAAATACAGAGACTTAATCTTGAGCTACAAAGTCTGGACGAAGAAAACACAAGGATACAAGATGAAATTGAAAATATAAAAAAAACACTTCAAACATTTGAGGAAGATATCGGTAGAGAAAAAGGAATAGTAATCGATGCGAACTCAAATGAAAAAAGATTAAAAGAAGAAAAAAATGAGTTAATAGAAATTGACTCCAAATATTATGAAACTGAAAAACAGTCTGATAATGATTTAAACACCTCTAAAGATAAATTACAAAGTGAAATTGAAAAAGTTAAAGAACTTATTAATTCACAAAAAAATCAAGAAGCTATTTCAGCACTTGATAATTGTAAGCTGTTGATTGAAGCATATGCTGGGAGTTATAGTAAAAATGAAAATATAAAAAAAGAGTCTGTAAAGAGAAACGAAAGAATTAAAGTAATTGATACAGAGATAGAAAGTTGGAAAAACCTATTATCAAATTCTGAAAAAATGGTTTCCCAGCTTACCGAAAGAAGAAGTAAATTGAATGATCAATTAAGTAAATTAGACAATCAACCAAAATTACAGGCAGAAAAAAAAGGTCAAATAACTGAAGGGTTAAGAATTTCTGAAGAGGAAAAAAAAGAAAATGAAGAAATTATTAATTCAACAGATGAAAAAATAGAAAATTTAAGATTACAATTGAATGAAATCCAAGAGCAATCAATTCAGATAAGAGAGAGAAAAGCAAGTTCGGGTGCAACAGTTGAGGGATTAAAAAAAAGAAAAAATGATTTAATTGATAGAATTAATTCCGAATTAAATTTATCTGAGGAAAATATTTTAGAAAATTCAAATCTTTTCGGAGTTGAGGAACTACCTGATGCTGTAAATCAAGAGGACTTGCTAGACAAAAAAAAACAAGAAAGAGAAAAACTAGGCTCGGTGAACTTAAAAGCAGATGAAGAAACAAATAAGTATGAAACTGAAATTAAAAAAATGGAGAGCGATAGGGTCGATTTAGTTACAGCAATACTAAAATTAAAAGAAAGTATCAATGAGCTTAATCAAAAAGGAAGAGAAAGATTAATTGAGGCTTTTGATAAAGTTGATAGAAAATTTAACGAAGTTTACACAAAACTATTTAATGGTGGAAGCGCCAAACTTGAATTAGTAGATGCTGATGATCCACTAGAGGCAGGACTAGAGATGTTGGTGAGTCCTCCTGGTAAGCGTCTCCAATCAATAACTTTATTATCAGGTGGAGAACAAGCGCTTACTGCGCTTTCATTAATTTTTGCTGTTTTCTTAACTAATCCATCTCCAATTTGTGTATTAGATGAAGTAGATGCACCTCTTGATGATGCGAATGTTACAAGATTTTGTAATTTGCTTGATGAACTTACAAAAATTACTGACACGAAATTTATAATTGTTACCCACCATGCTTTAACAATGTCTAAAATGAACAGACTATATGGAGTTACAATGCCCGAGAAAGGTATTAGTCAACTTGTAGCTGTTGATCTTCAAAAAGCAGAAAGTATGGTTGCCTAATTAAGCTGATTTCAAATGTCCAAAGATCCATTTAAAACTCGCTTAGAAATTGCAAAAAAAAAGGTTTTTGATAAAGAAAATAAGAAAAAAAATAACCCCTCTCCAATTGGTAATGCTTTTAAACTAAGCACTGAGCTAGTTTCTGCAGTAGTTGTAGGGACAATTATTGGGTTTATTTTAGACAAGACCTTTGGTACTAAACCTTGGTTAATTTTAATATTTTTTTTTGTAGGTGTAATCGCAGGAATAATGAATGTAATTAAATCTGCAAAGAAAATGCAAAAATAGATCGAAAAATATATGGCTGCAAATCCAATGACACAATTCGAAGTCTATAGAATTGGTCCTGAAATTAAAGTAGGTGCTTTTGATATTTCATTTACAAACGCTAGTTTGTTTATGGTCATAAGTTCGCTAGCTATTTTGATTATATTTAATCTCGGATCAAAAAAAAATTCATTGCTACCAAACAAAATTCAGTTGTTAGCTGAATTAAGTTATACATTTGTTTCAAAAATGATTAGTGATACGGCAGGCTCTAAAGCTAAGCCTTATTTTTCTTTTATATTCTCTTTATTTATGTTTGTCCTTTTTTGTAACATGTTTGGCATGATTCCTTACACCTTTACAGTCACAAGTCATATTATTGTTACTTTTGTGTTAGCGGCTTTTATTTTTATCGGTGTAACAATAATTGGTTTTATAAAACACGGTTTGGGCTACCTAAAATTATTTGTACCGAGTGGGGTTCCTATAGTGCTATTACCATTAATTGTAGTTATTGAGATTATCTCATATTTAAGTAGACCTATTAGTTTATCCGTCAGACTCTTTGCTAACATGATGGCGGGTCACACAATGATGAAAGTATTCGGAGGCTTTGTAATAAGCCTTGGGGTAGTCGGTGGATGGCTTCCACTGAGTTTTTCGGTTGCTTTAACTGGCCTGGAGATATTAGTTGCTTTTCTTCAAGCATATGTTTTTGCAATTTTAACCTGCATCTATTTGAATGATGCATTAAACTTACACCATTAATTAACAGAGGAGGATATAATGGAATTAGAAGCAGCAAAAATGATCGGAGCAGGTTTAGCGGCTATTGCCCTAGCTGGTGCCGGTGTTGGTATAGGTATAATTTTTGGTAATTACCTATCAGGTGCGATGAGAAACCCATCCGCGGCTCAGAAACAGTTTCCTAATTTGCTTTTAGGGTTTGCCCTAGCAGAAGCAACTGGGTTGTTTGGATTGGTTGTAGCGTTAATCATTCTTTTTGCATTTTAAATAGATGGTTAAAAAAATATTTTTTCAGTTAATATTTTTCAATCTCTTTTTTTTAAAAGAGGTTTTTGCAGCTGAAAGTGGAGGTATGCCTCAATTAAATCCAGAATTTTGGATTTCACAAATTTTTTGGTTAACACTTACTTTTGGTATTCTGTACATTGTATTATCTAAACTAATACTACCTAAGATAAGTGCAAACCTTGAATTAAGAAAATCACAAATACAAGAAAATATTGAGGCAGCAGAAAAACAGAGAGAAAGTAGTGAAGCCAAGCTTAAAGAGTACGATGATATTATTTCAAAAAGTAAATTGGAAGCTAATAACATTTTTAAAGAAGCTAGAGAAAATGTGCTCAAAGAAATAAATACAAAAAAGGAAACTTTAGATAAACAAATTGATGAGGAAATCAAGAAAGTTGAGCAAGAGATAAATTTACTAAGAAAAGGTGCTTCAGAGAAAATTAATAAAATTGCAATCGAAACTACTTCAGAGTTACTAGTGAAATTAATCGGTACGGAAGTTAATAATAGTAGTATTTCTGCAATCGTTGATGATTTATCTAAAAGAAACGGGGATAAATATTATGGCAATTGATGCAACATTTTGGGTAGCTGTATCGTTTATTATTTTCTTTGGAGGCTTAATATATCTTAAGGTTCCACAAAAAATAAATGAAATACTAAACAAATTAATTTCAGATATCAAAAATGAGATTGATGAAAGTGAAAAGCTTAGAACAGAAGCTAAAACTTTACTAGATAATGCTCAAAAAAAACTCGATACAGCTCAATCAGTTAGTAAGGAAATATTAGCACAAGCGAAAAAAGACAGTGATAATCTTATAATTGAATTAAACGATAAATTTCATAAATCTTCAGAAATTAAAAAAAATTCAACAGAAAATAAGATCAATCAAATGAAAGACGCGGCAATAAAAGAAATAAAAGATGCTTCAATTAAAGTTGCGGTTGACTCGGTTAAAAAGATAATTACAACATCGGTTGATAAGTCCAAGCTTGATAACTTGTTTCAAAAAAATTTAGATGAAACAAAAGAAGAGTTAAAAAAAATCAACTCATAATACTCTTACAATTTTACAAAAAAAACTATAAATTATATAGATGAATTCCATTGTTATAGGTTCAGGATTTGGAGGGATAGCTGCAGCTTTACGTCTTAAAGCTAAAGGACATAAAGTTACTTTAATCGAAAAACATCGAGATCTTGGGGGAAGGGCTAGAGTATTTCAAAAAAATGGCTTCATTTATGATGGTGGACCAACAGTGATAACTGCTCCATATTTGATAAATGAATTATTTGAATTATTTCAAAAAAAACCAGAAGATTATATAAAACTCACTCCACTAAAAGTTTGGTATCAATTCATTTTCGAAGATAAATCAAAATTTAATTACTCTGGGGATGAGCTAGAGATGAAAAAACAAATAAAAGAGATAAATGAAAAAGATGTTAAGGGTTATGAAAAATTAGTCGATTTTACAAAAAAAATTTTTGATAAAGGTTTCACGGAGCTTGCTGATGTACCCTTTGATAAACCATTTGTAATGATGCAGCAATTGCCAGCACTATTAAAACTAAAAAGTTATAAATCTGTTTATTCCTTAGTCTCCTCATATATTGAAAATGAAAAATTAAGGAGAATGCTTAGTATGCACCCATTATTAGTTGGGGGAAATCCTTTTACTACAACCTCAATTTATGGATTAATCTTATACCTAGAAAAAAAATGGGGTATTCATTACTCAATGGGTGGGACAGGAAATATAATCAAGGGTTTTGAAAAATTAATGGATGAAGTTGGGATTAAAATAATTAAAGGTCACGAAGTAACCAAAATTATTTCAAACAAAAAAAAAATTACCAGTATCCAATTAGATGATCAAACATTAATAGAGACTAGCAATGTAATTTGTAATGCTGATCCTCCTGCTGTTTATGAGAAAATGTTAAATGGGAATACAAGTAATTCATTTCTTTTTAGATGGAAAAAAAACCGAATGGAATATTCAATGGGATTATTTGTCTATTACTTTGGTACCAAAAAAAAATACGATAATGTTGAGCATCATACTATTAAGTTTGGAAATAAATATAAAGAACATTTAGATGACATTTTCAATAACAAAAAATTGAATGACGATATTAGTTATTATCTTCACAGACCCTCTGCAACCGATAAAACTATGGCTCCCGAAGGTAACGATTGCTTTTATGTTTTAGTCCCAGTGCCAAATAATCAATCAAAAATTGATTGGTCTGTTGAGGGAGAAAAAATGAAAAATTTGGTTATTGATAAAATGCAAAATGATTTAATGCCAGATCTCAAAAACAATATTGTAGAAGATTTTTATTTAACCCCTGATTACTTTGAAAAAGATTTAAATACAAAATATGGTTCAGGTTTTTCAATCCAACCAAAATTTTCTCAATCTGCATATTTTAGATTTCACAATAAGTCTGAGATATACAAAGGACTTTATTTTGTTGGTGCAGGAACCCATCCTGGAGCAGGTGTACCTGGAGTGCTTTCATCAGCAAAGGTATTAGAAAAGATTTTATGATGTCTGATAAAAATTACTTATCAGTTTATGCAAAATCTTTTAATTGGGCGGGTTTTTTTTTACCTAAAAAAACATATAAAAAATGCTCTGCGTTGTATGATTTTTGTAGAGTTGCCGACAATATCGCAGACGATGAAGAAAAATTAGAAGTCAAAGAAATTAAATTCAAGCAATTTAAAAAAGATTTTGTTCAAAAGAATTTTGATAATCAAATTGTTAAAAATATGTGGGACCTTATTGATGAATTTAAAATTTCAGTAAAAATTATCGAAGATCTATTAGATGGTATAAATTCAGACATAAAAGATAAGGTAATATTAAATTCGAAAAAAGACCTTTTAATTTATTCTTACAGAGTTGCTGGAACTGTTGGTTTAATGATGGCAAAAATTTTAAAAGTTAATAAAAAAAGCTCACTTAAGTCAGCTATTGATCTCGGTATCGCAATGCAACTTACAAATATATCAAGAGATGTAATTGAGGATTCAAAAATAAATAGATTTTATATAAATAAAAATTTTGAGGAAATTACATCGACTATAGATCTTGCAGATACCTTTTATAAGAATTCCTTTTATTCTATAAAAGACATTCCAATAAGTTTTAGATTTTCAATTTTGGTCGCAAGAAGGATCTACCGAAAAATAGGCTATAATATTCTAAATAAAAAAACGTTTGAAAATTATAAAAATTCTGGAAAAATTTATGTATCCAATATTGAAAAGAGTATAGAGACTATTTTTGCAATTTTTGATCTTATAAGGTTATCTCTAACTAGCATTAAGGAAGGTCAGATTCAACATGATCATTTTTTAATTAATGAGGAAATAAATCTAGATGAAAGAATTTGACTATGTCATTATTGGTGGGGGCTGTGCTGGTTTATCTTTAGCGTATGAATTGGAAATTCATGAAAAGCTTAAAGATAAAACTTTGGCAATCATAGAGCCAAGAGATGAATACAAAAGAGACAAAACTTGGTCTTTTTGGAAAGTAACATCTCACAACTTTGATGATTGTGTAAAAAAAAATTGGGAAAATTTTTCAATTAATATTCCAAAAAAAACTAACTATTTGCAGTGTAAAAGTTTTCCATATCAAAGTATTGACAGTGGTTTATTCTATGAAAAAATTAATAACAAACTAAATGAAAATAAAAATATTTCCTACTTTAAAGATGTCAGTGAAATTAGTTTAAAAAATTCTTTTATTTTTAATAGCGTACCATTCATTAAAAAAGATTATCGAAATCTTTGGCAACATTTTTGTGGAGTGGAAATCGAAACTAAAAATAATTTTTTTGATGATGAAATTTTTAACCTTATGGATTTTGATTGTGATCAAAGAGAAAGTGTTCATTTTTTTTATACCTTACCCTACTCAAAAAATACTGCTTTAGTCGAAACCACTTGGTTGTCTAAAATTAATGACAATTCTCAAAAAGATTATGACAAACAGATAAAAGATTATATTGAAAATCATCTAAATTTGAAAGATTACAAGATAATTTATAAAGAGGAAGGTGCGATACCTTTATTTTACCCAATCGATAAGAATGAAAAAAATAAAATAAATATTGGAACTGCTGGTGGTATGACTAGATTAAGTACAGGTTATACTTTTCTAAATATTCAAGAACATAGTAAATATATTAGAGAAAATATTGAAAATATTGCTAATGTTAAAAAATATAAAATAAGCACTAAATATCAGTTTTTAGATGAAATATTTTTAAGAGTTCTTGAAAAACATCCAGAAAAAATGTCTGATATATTCTTTAAAATGTTTAAGACTTCACCAAAGACTGTTATAAAATTTTTGTCCAATAAAAGTAATTTTTTCGAGGATTTGTGTATTATTTTAAGAATGCCTAAATTGACTTTTATAAAAGCATTATTTTATTAGTAGAATTTTAAAATGAATAACAGATCAAAAAAAATAAATTTCAATCATTCTTTTATTTTTTTTTTAGTTTGTAATATTTTTTCATTGATAGCTTTTAATTTTAACACTTTTTCAATTTCACCATTTATTTGTTTGTTATTTATTTTAAGTATCGGTATATCTCATGGATCACTTGACGATGTAAAAGGGAGAAAACTTTTTCAAATTTTTGAAATTAAAAAATTTTATATTTTTTACTTAGCATATATTTTAATAGCTATCATAGTTATCATTTTGTGGATACTCATACCATATGTTTCTTTAATCATTTTTTTAACGGTTGCCTCATATCATTTTGGAAAAGAAGATACTCAGTTTTTAATAGTTGAAAACTCTTATTATAATCAATTTTTATTTTTGTTAAAAGGTTCTTTAATAGTTTTTGCACCAATGTATTTCCATTTCAATGAGACGATATCAATATTCAAATTACTATTTATTGAAAATGAAAATTTCTATAATTTTTTAGATTTAATAGAGTCGAAAAAGATATTATTATATTGTATTATTCTATCAACTTTAGCAAACATTCTACTATTTACAAAAAATTTTGAGCTAAAGAAATTCACAATATTTTTAGATTATTTTTCAATTATAATAATAAATTATTATTTTTCTCCATTAGTAGCTTTTACAATTTATTTCTGCTTTTTACACTCTGTAAGACATAGTATCTCATTAATCTCTGAATTAGACAGGGATGACCTTGGTAATGGATTTAAAATCTTTATAAAAAAGGCTTTGCCACTAACAATTATTACAGCTATTTTTTGTGCAATTGGCCTTTATTTACTAAATAATACTTACAATTTAGAAAGTTCAATTCTTAAAATTATATTTATAGGTTTGGCGTCTTTGACCTTTCCACATATATTGCTTGAGTATTTGATTGAAAAAAATGAAAAATAAACATTTGAAAATATTACTTTCTGCACCAAGAGGTTTTTGTGCAGGTGTTGAGAGAGCTATAGAAATTGTAGAAAAATCAATCAAAAAATTTGGTGCTCCAGTATATGTTCGCCATGAAATTGTGCATAATAAATATGTAGTCGACGATTTAAAAAGTAAAGGTGCGATCTTTGTTGAGGAACTCGAGGAAATAGAAGATAGATCAAGACCAGTTATTTTTTCTGCACATGGTGTTCCAAAAAAAATACCAGAAGATGCTAAAAACTATAACATGACTTATATAGATGCTACATGTCCATTGGTATCCAAAGTGCATAGAGAAGCGGAAAATTTACATAAAGCTGGGTATCATTTAATTTTGATAGGACATCAAAATCACCCTGAAGTAATCGGTACCATGGGTCAATTACCAGAAGGATCAATTGATCTTGTTCAAAATGAGGATGAGGCCAAAAAATATAAACCTCACAACAACAAAAAAATTTCATATGTAACCCAAACAACGCTATCAGTAGATGATACAAAAGATATAATTCAAATCTTAAAAGATAGATTTCCTAATATAAAAGAACCAATGAAAGAAGATATTTGTTACGCCACAACGAATAGACAATTGGCTGTAAAAAATATTGCAAAAAAATGTGATTTATTTTTTGTAATTGGTAGTAGAAATTCATCTAATTCAGTTAGATTAGTAGAGGTCGCAAAAAAATCTGGCTGCTCTAACTCGCTATTAATTCATTCACAAAGTGAAATACCATTCGATTTAATCAAAAACTCAAATATAATTGGAATTTCCTCTGGAGCTTCCGCACCAGAAATTTTGGTCAATAATTTTATAGATGAGCTTAAAAATAAATTTACAGTCAGTATAGATGAAGTAGAAATAATCAAAGAAAATGTTGTTTTCAAAGCACCAAAAAAATTAAACTAAAATGGCTGTTTATACGAAAATAAGTAAAAAAGACATTTCTTATATTAATAGAAAATTTGATATAGAAAAAATTTTAGAATTTAAAGGTATAAAACAAGGAATTGAAAATACAAACTATTTACTAAAATCAAAGAATAAAAAATTTATACTAACAATTTTCGAAAAAAGAGTATCAAAAAAAGAATTGCCTTTTTTTATGAATTTGATGGATAAATTGAATAAATCAAAAATAAATTGCCCAAAGCCACAAACAAAAAAAGGTGGTGGGTATTTAATTAATTTAAAAAATAAAGCTGCATGCATAGTTTCCTTTCTCAATGGAAAAGATAAAAAATCACTTAATTTTAAAAACTGTTATGACATTGGCAAAATGATTGCTGAAATGCACCAATCTACAAAAAAAATGAATCTTACTAGAAAAAACTCTATGGGTGTTAGAAATCTAAATCCATTACTGAAAAGTATAAGATTTAAGTCAAAAAAATTTACTAATGTAGAAAAATTTTTAAAGAATAATTTTAAAGATATTAAAACGAAATGGCCTAAAAATTTACCGAACGGGGTAATTCATGGAGATTTGTTTATCGATAATATCTTTTTTAAAAATAATAGATTGTCAGGGGTAATTGATTTTTATTTTGCAGCTAATGACTATTTTATGTATGAAATCGCAATTTGTGTGAATGCACTATGTTTTGATAAAAAAAAATCAAAGTTTGTGTTGAACAAAAAGAAAGTCAAAAATTTAATAAAAGGTTATGAAAAAATTAGGAAAATTTCAGTTAAAGAAAGTAAATCATTAAATATTTTATGTCGTGGTGCTGCAATTAGATATTTTATGACTAGACTTTATGACTATTCAAATACTCCTAAGACAGCATTAATTAAGATAAAAGATCCAAGAGAATATTATCAAAAGCTTGTAATACACAATAATTTAAGAACTTATAAAGATTATTTGAATTAATGATTAAAATATACACTGATGGTTCATGCATTGACAATCCGGGTCAAGGTGGCTGGGCAGCAATAATATTAGATGAGGGGAAAAAAACTGAAATAAAAGGAAGTAAAAAAGATACTACAAATAATCAAATGGAATTATTAGCGCCTATAGAGGCGCTTAAAAAGATTCCAAAAGGAAGTAAAGTTCAAATTTTCACTGACTCTAAATATGTTAAGTCTGGAATAACAGAGTGGATACACAATTGGAAAAAAAATGGATGGAAAACTGCAAATAAAAAAGAGGTGAGTAATAAAGAACTTTGGACAGAATTGGACCAACTAAATAGTGAATTTGAAATAAGTTGGAACTGGGTAAAAGCGCATTCAACAGATAAATTAAATAATGAGGTGGATTTACTTGCTAGAGATGCTGCAAATTTATAGTAGACTGTTCAATAAGTTTTCTGCAGAAGTTAAGCCGCATTCTTTAGTCTCTTCTTCTTCATGAATTTTAATAACTGTAAAATTTTCAACAACCATCAAATAACGATTTGATCTAATTCCCATTCCTTTTGCATTTCTATCAACTTCCGCACCGATTGCTTTCGTAAATACTAAATATGGGTCAGATAACATTTTAATTTTATCTCCAGTATTATTAATCTCTCCCCAGCCATTCATTACATAAGGGTCATTGACTGATAAACAAAATATATTTTCTATTCCTTTTGCTTTGATTTTATCTGCATTTGCTACAAAACCTGGTAAGTGAAGTTTAGAGCAAGTTGATGTAAATGCTCCAGGTAAACCAAACAAAACAATTTTTCCATTACCTATGATTTCTCTTAAGTTACTTTTTTGAGGCTCTCCATCAATAAGTTGAAAAATCTCTGTATCTGGAAGTTGATCTTTTATTTTAATTTTCATATCGAATTCATTACATATTTTTTAACTTTTTCAATATCATTTGAAAGAAGCTCAAATTTTTCTTTTCTGTCATAAACATATTTAAGACTTTCTGGTAAATTTTCAGTTTTTGATATTGCATCTTCTATTGCCTTTGGAAATTTACACGGATGTGCAGTTGATAATACAACGCAATTTTTTTCCAACCCTAATTTTCTAATAGCACCAATACCTACTGCAGTATGCGGATCAACTACCATCTGATGTTCATCATTGATAGTTTTTATCATTTCAACAGTTTCGTTTTCATCAAGCATCTCAGATACAAAATTCTTTTTGATTTTATCTAAATCATTTTTATCAATTTTATAGGTATTATTTTTTATTTCAGCCATTACACCTTTTGTAACTTCTGAGTTACAACCTTTTACATCATATAAAAGCCTCTCAAAATTACTTGCTATTTGTATATCCATGCTTGGAGTATTTGTTTCCTCAACTTTCTTTTGACTATAGTCGCCGCCTGATATGGCTCTATGAAGTATGTCATTTTTATTTGTAGCTACGATTAGCTTATCAATTGGAAGGCCTAATTTTTTTGCTAAGTATCCAGCATAAATATCACCAAAGTTTCCTGTTGGAACAGAAAAGGATAAAGGCTGACCATTTCCAACTTTAAAGAAAGCGTAAAAATAATACACCGATTGAGCAATAATTCTTGCCCAATTAATTGAATTTACCCCTGACATATTAATCGCTTTTGAAAATTTTTCGTCATTGAACATTGCTTTTACTAGATTTTGACAGTCATCAAAGTTGCCCTCTACTGCAATATTAAACACGTTATTCTCCTCATGTATTGTCATTAACCTTCTTTGTACAGGTGAAATCTTATTATTTGGGTGTAATACAAAAACATTTAAATTGCTTTTTCCTTTTAAAGCATCGATTGCAGCTGCACCAGTATCACCTGAGGTTGCTACTATTATATTAATTTTTTTTTGATCACGGTCTAAATGGTATTGATAAAAATTACCAATCAGTTGCATTGCGATATCTTTAAAAGCAAGTGTGGGTCCATGAAATAGTTCTAATACTTTTAGATTTCCGAGATTAGAAATTTTAACAACATCGTCAGATCTAAAATTTGAATATGATTTTGAAATCATAGAGATTAAATCATCTTTAGACATGAAATCTCCAATAAATGGATAAATTATTTCAGCAGCTAAATCATTGTAACTAAGATTTTTTAGATTATCTAATTCTTCCTTTTGGAATCGTTTAATTGATTTAGGAACAAAAAGTCCTCCATCGTCCGCCAATCCTTTGAGGAAAACATCTTTAAAAGAAAAGTTTTTTTGATTATTTCTCGTACTAATGTAATTCATTTAATAATTCTTTTTTCTAAAATATAAATATAGCAAAAGAATTGAAAGCGCTAATGAAAACCAAGTAATAGCGTATTTTTGATGATTATTAGAAATATTTGCAGTAATTTTTTTTGGCCTAGGTAACTGATAATTTCCATCTAAATAAATAATATATTTAGAAAAATTTTTACCTGTAAATTTTAAGATATCTTCTCTATTTAAACTAAACCAGTAATTTTCATCTAAATCATTATCTGGCTTAAAGATATTTTTTCTACCTTGTAATTTTAGAGTTCCAATAATATTTTTTTGATCAAATACATTTATTTCTTGAGTACCCTTCTTTTCAAATGGTATCCAACCTCTATTAATTAAAAAATTTTCATCCCCAATCGTAATTGGATTTATTACTTCAAATCCAGGAGTACCAGACTCATTTAAATTGTATAAATAAATTTGCTTATTAAAATCTATAGACCCTGAAGTTTTAATTTTTAGAAAATTTTCTTTTTTTGATTGAGCTAATTCCACCGGAGGATTTTTTAATGAATTTTCAATTTCTAAAATTAAATTATTTTTCCAATTTAGACGAATAATTTGCCACGTACCTAGTCCAATAAAAACAAAAATAAAGAAAATTATAAAGACGGAAAATAAAAACTTATGTTTCAAGGATCAAATTAACTTCCCCAAATATATATTGCAGCAAACAAAAATAACCAAACAACGTCAACAAAATGCCAATACCATGCAGCTGCTTCAAAACCAAAATGATGGTCTTTGGTAAAATGACCCAATTTTCCTCTCCATAAACATACTGCTAAAAAAATTGTTCCAACTATAACATGGAAGCCATGAAAGCCTGTTGCCATGTAAAAAACAGAACCATAAATATGATCTGAAAAAGCAAATGTAGCATGATGATATTCATATGCTTGAAGTGCTGTAAAAAATGCTCCAAGAATTACTGTTAGCACTAATCCTTGTATAAAACCTTTTCTGTCACCTTCTAATAATGAATGGTGAGACCAAGTGACTGTTGTACCTGATAATAGTAAAACTAATGTGTTAATCAAAGGTATATCCCAAGGATCAAAAGTCACAATATCTTTAGGTGGCCATACGTTTCCTACAAAATCATTTGGGAAAAGACTAACGTCAAAGTAAGCCCAAAACCAAGCAACAAAAAACATTACCTCAGATGCAATAAATAAAGTCATTCCATAACGGTGATGAATTTGGACTACTGGGGTATGATGACCTTGATGTTCTGCTTCAATGACCACATCTCTGAACCACATATATGCGCCATAAATTAAAAGAGCTAATCCAAGATACATTCCCCATGAAACATCTGAATGCATGTAATATACAGCACCTATAGCTAATACTAGGCAAGAAAACGAAACGTAAATAGGCCAAGGACTTGGATCTACTAAGTGATAATCATGTTTTTTTTCAGCTGACATTTTTTTGAATTATGATTGTTTATAATAATCTGTCGAGAAAAAAGTATACGACATAGTTACATCTTCTAGGTTTTTAACACTTGGATCATTAATCATTTCAGGGTCTAGATAAAAAGTCATTACATAGGTGGCTTTTTCTCCTGCTTTTAGTTCTTGTTTTTCAAAACAAAAACAGCCTAGTTTACTATAATATTTTCCAAAACTTGCTGGTGATACATTAAAACTTGCTACACCGGCAGTTGGTTCGCTACTATAATTTTCAACTTCAAACTCTATTTTGTTAACTTGGCCAACTTTCACATTTATAACATTCGATTTTGCTTTAAAATCCCAAGGTAGATTATTCACATTAGTATCAAATCTAACGCTCACAACTTTGTTAAGAACTATTTTAGGAGCACTATTTGAGATTTGAGTAGTACCTCCAAAACCCGTCACTCTACAAAATAAATCATATAAAGGTACCGCAGCGTAGGATAGACCTAACATGAATACAAATATCCCTATAAGAACTAATGGTGTAAGATTTTTTTTTTGTATCATATTGCTCTATCAAAAACTCCAGTATTATATAATGTAAATAAAAAAAGAAAAATCATGAAGGCAATAATCGCTAATGCTGTCTTGATATTTTTTTTCTTAGTTTTTTTATCTGGTATAATCATAAAATCTTATCTATCAGAAAAAGCACAAAAACCAAAAATAAATATAAAATAGAATAGCCGAATATTGATTTAGCTTTTTTTGCACTAAATTTATTTTTTTTAAATTTATAAAGATCGAAACATAGATAATTATAATAAATAGTTAATAACAATGATGGAATAAGAAAAACAAGTCCTACAAAGTTGATTACATATGGAAAAATTATAACTGGAAGCATTATCAAAGAATAGACAAAGATATTTACTTTAGTGCTTTCTATCCCATTTGTTAGGGGAAGCATGGGTATATTAGCTTTTTTATAATCTTCTGATTTATATAAGCTTAATGCCCAAAAATGTGATGGAGTCCAAAAGAAAATAATTAAAAAAAATACAAGAGGTTCAAGAGATAAGGATCCTGTAGCAATAGTCCAGCCTATGACAGGAGGAAGAGCTCCAGCCGCACCACCAATAACAATATTCTGTGAGGTTCTTTTTTTTAGCCAAATTGTATAAATTAAAACATAAAATATAATAGTAAAAAGTAATATTCCTGCAGATACTCTATTTGTAAAATAATCTAGTGCAACTACTGAAATAACCGATAAAGTTATTCCAAATATAAGAGCCTGATTTTTATTAACTTTACCTGTTGGTATTGGTCTTAGGCAAGTTCTACTCATTAAAGCATCAAGATCAGACTCATACCACATGTTTAATGCTCCTGCTGCTCCTGCGCCCATTGAAACTAGTAATATTCCAATTATTGCATCTTGAGTTGAAACCATAGTTGGGGCTGTTAATAATCCAACCGCACAAGTAAATATCACGAGCGACATTACTCTTGGTTTCATCAATTTGAATAATTCAGAAAAATTTAGTAAGTCTTCTTGAGACAGATTATCTTTTTTTAATTTTGAACTATTCATCAATTTTAAAGCTTTTATTCCTAGCTATGAGATTTCCCGGTCTCTTGATCATCTACAAACTTTGGTAATTCTTCAAAAGTGTGGAAATTTGGTGGAGATGGAACGGTCCACTCTAAAGTTGTTGCTCCCTCTCCCCAAGGATTCTGTGCTGCAGCTTTCTTTTTTGCAAAAGCATAAATCAAATTCACAAAAAATACAGCTAAGCCAGCAACTGCTATATAAGATCCTATTGAAGAAATATAATTCCAACCTGCGAATGCATCTGGATAATCAGCATATCTTCTAGGCATACCTGCTAATCCTAAAAAATGCTGTGGAAAGAAAATCAAATTTACACCAATAAAAGTTAACCAAAAATGTAATTGACCTAGCCACTCTGAATATTCGTAACCGGACATTTTTGAAAACCAATAATAGAAACCAGCAAATATTGCAAATACAGCTCCTAATGAGAGAACATAATGAAAGTGAGCTACTACATAATAAGTATCGTGCATTGCAGTATCTACTCCTGCATTTGCTAAAACTACACCTGTCACTCCGCCAACTGTAAACATAAAGATAAAACCTAGTGCCCACATCATTGGGGTTTTAAATGAGATCGATCCTCCCCACATAGTTGCTATCCAAGAAAAGATTTTTATTCCGGTAGGAACAGCAATAATCATAGTGGCTGCTAAGAAATAAGCTTTTGTATCTGTACTTAATCCAACAGTATACATGTGGTGAGCCCAAACTACGAAGCCAACTATTCCTATTGCGACCATCGCATAAGCCATACCTAAATAGCCAAAAACTGGTTTTCTAGAAAATGTTGAAACAATATGACTAATCATTCCAAATCCTGGTAGAATTAAAATATAAACTTCTGGATGGCCAAAGAACCAGAATAAATGTTGAAACAACACTGGGTCTCCTCCAGTTTGAGCTTCAAAAAAGGCGGTTCCAAAGTTCCTATCAGTTAATAGCATTGTTATCGCTCCTGCTAGAACTGGTAAAGACAATAACAATAAAAAAGCTGTTACTAGAATTGACCAAGCAAATAACGGCATCTTGTGTAAAGTCATTCCAGGAGTTCTCATATTAAGAATTGTTGTGATAAAATTAACTGCTCCTAAAATTGATGAAGCACCAGCCAAGTGTAAACTTAAAATCGCTAAATCCATTGCAGGACCAGGTTGTCCAGCTTTTGACGATAAAGGAGGATATATTGTCCATCCACCTCCAACTCCAGTTTGTCCTGGAGGACCATCAGCAAAAATTGACAATATTAATAACGTTAATGAAACGGGTAATAACCAAAAAGAAATATTATTCATCCGCGGGAATGCCATATCAGGTGCACCAATCATAATTGGAACAAACCAATTACCAAAACCACCTATCATGGCTGGCATTACCATAAAGAAAATCATTATCAATCCATGACCTGTCACTAACACATTATACAAATGATAGTTTCCACCCAAAATTCCATCGCCCGGATGCATTAACTCCATTCTCATTATAACTGAAAATGCAGTTCCAATAACTCCAGCAACAATTGCAAAAATTAGATACATTGTTCCGATGTCTTTATGATTTGTAGAATAAGCCCAACGTTTCCAACCTGTTGGTGTATGATGATCGTCGTGCGAAGCTGTTTGTGTATACATATTTATTTACTCACTAATTTAAGATTATTATTTTCTATTTCCTCTTTTGCAAATTTTTCTTTTGCCTCAGATAACCAATCCTCATATTCCTCATCAGTTACAACTTTAACGGTGATGGGCATAAATGCATGTTTAATACCGCAAAGTTCAGAGCACTGACCATAATAGGTTCCTACTTTTTCAGCTTTGAACCATGTCTCGTTAATTCTTCCAGGAACAGCATCTCTTTTTACACCAAACGATGGTAAAGCCCAAGCATGTAATACATCGTTTGCAGTGATTAAAACCTTTACAACTTTGTTAACTGGCACAACAACTTCGTTATCTACCGCTAGAAGTCTAGGTTGATCTGGTCGTAAATCTTTATCTTCTACCATGTAAGACTCAAAAATAATATTTTCATCAGGATATTCATATCCCCAATACCACTGATAACCGATTGCTTTAATTGTTAAATCTGCTTTTGGTATTGCATCTTGTTTATATAAAATTTTAAATGAGGGAACTGCAATTACAATTAAAATTAAACATGGTATTAGTGTCCATAAAACTTCAACTGCAACGTTGTGTGTTCTTTTAGATGGATTAGGGTTTGCTGAAGCTCTAAATCTTATGCACGCATACAACATTAAAAATAAAACAAATACACTAATTGCGATTATTATTGGTAATAATAGATAATCATGAAAAGCAACTATTTCTCTCATTGATTCCGAAGCTGCTTTTTGAAAACCTAATTGCCAGTCAACTGGTTGGTTAGCAAAAGCATTTTGCGATATAAAAAGCGACGAAAATATAAATAAAAATTTCTTCATTTTTAATAGCTATATAAAGCTCTTTTATAAAAATTACACTTTAGTTTTCGCGACAATTTATCAATTAATCACATAATTTACGATCGAAATTGCAGATATGACCGCGGTTTCTGACCTTAAAATATTCTCATTAATTTTAATAGGTTGAACGCCCTTAAAAGAGAGAATCTTCTCTCTTTCAGTCTCTGAAAAATCTCCCTCAGGACCTATGATTATACAAACAGGCTTATCTGTAAATTTTGATTTATCAATTTTTTTAATATTTGAATTTAAATCTGTAAAAATTAGATTCATCGAATTTTTTTTGAGAAAGCCATTTAAATCTTGAGCCTCTTCAATTGTTGGTACATTGATACGGTTTGATTGTTCACTGGCTTCAATTACAATTTTTTCAATGCGATCTTTATTAATTTTTCTAACCACTGTTCTATCAAAAATAATTGGTAAAAATTTTGTAACTCCAAGCTCTGTTGCTTTTTGCAGCATAAAATTCTGATAGTTTGATTTTATAGGAGAAAATGCTAACCATAATTCTTTGGTTGTCTCTTTTTGTCTTAGTTGTTTTATTATTTTAAATTCGACAATATTTTTGAATATTCCTAAAACTTTTGCCTCCCACTCTCCCTCATTATTAAATAATGAGAAAACCTCATTTTCTTTTACTCTCATTACTTTACTTAAATAATGTGATTGATTCTTATCGAGTTTATCAATCATGTTTGCTGATAAAGTATCTGAAAAAAATAATCTAATATTACTCATTTGTGTTAAGTTAATTTATGAAAAATATTAAAGCAATAATTTTTGATGCTTATGGCACATTGTTTGATGTCAATTCAGCTGCTGAAAAATGTAAAGATAAGATTGGAGCTAAGTGG
Source organism: uncultured Pelagibacteraceae bacterium (assembly GCA_902595405.1). Lineage (GTDB taxonomy): Bacteria > Pseudomonadota > Alphaproteobacteria > Pelagibacterales > Pelagibacteraceae > Pelagibacter. The sequence goes on along the minus strand of CACJPX010000005.1, from coordinate 7,602 downwards.
GAAGGTTTTGCAAATTTTTGGAGAACAACTCAGCTAGAATACACCTGGCTTAGAAGTCTTATGGGAAGACACAAGGATTTTTGGCAAATTACAGAGGATAGTTTAGATAAATCAATTAAAACTTTTGATATTGACTCTTCAATGAAAAGTGAATTATTGAATTTGTATAAAGTTCTTTCACCTTTTAAGGAGGTTCCAGAAACTCTTAAAAAATTAAAAGAAAAGAATTTTAAATTAGCTATACTTTCAAATGGAACCCCGTCTCTTTTAAAAGAGTTAGTTGAGAGTAATAATTTAGATAATCTATTCGATGATTTATTTTCAATAGAGGAAGTTGGAATTTATAAACCAGACTCTAAAGTTTATGAATTGCCTATCAAAAAATACAAAATTAAAAGCAACGAAATAGCTTTCTTAAGTGCAAACACTTGGGATGTTTCAGGAGGTGGAAATTATGGTTATCATTCTATTTGGGTAAACCGTAATAATAATATCTTTGACAATCTTGATTACAAACCCAAAAATCAAGTTAAAAATTTAAGCGAGCTTGTTAATTTAATTTAAATTAAAATGCAGATAATATGAATAAAGGACAAAGAGCTGGGAATAGCGCATTAGCTGTAGAAGTCGAACAGGGAAAATCTTATTACTGGTGTAGCTGTGGTAAAAGTTCTAAGCAGCCATTTTGTGATGGTTCGCATAAAGGAACAGAATTCAAACCCTTGGCTTATAAAGCTGAATTAACAAAAAAAGTGTTCTTTTGTGTATGCAAACAAACAAACGATCAACCTTTTTGTGATGGCTCGCATAACAAAAAGTAATGTTGCAAATCGAAACAGAACAACTATTTTAATCTGATGAAAAATATTGAAGTAAATAGAATCATTGATCCTATTCCAGCATCAGATGGAGCTGGAGTTAAATTAAAAAGAAGTATTGGTGTGGAACCAAATTATTTTGATCCTTTTTTAATGCTAGATGAATTTGGTTCAGAGAATAGTGAAGATTATATTGCAGGATTTCCTCCACATCCACATAGAGGAATTGAAACTGTCACTTATATGCTTGCTGGTGACTTTGAGCATGAAGACAGTACTGGCGGAAAAGGCAGAATGACTGCTGGTGATGTTCAATGGATGAAAACAGGAAGTGGAATTATTCATTCTGAAATGCCTGCCATGAAAGAGGGAAAACTTCATGGATTTCAATTATGGATAAATATGCCAGCAAAATTAAAAATGAGTAAACCAGAATATATTTATATTGATGCAGATAAAATGAGTGTTCACAAAGACAATGAAAAGCAAGTAAAAGTTATCGCGGGTAAATTTGAAAAAGCTGAAGGTCCAGTTAAAGGACATAATGTCGAACCCATTTATTTTGATGTTGAATTAAATAAAAACAAAAATTTTAAATTTAGTCTTCCCTCTTCACACAATACATTTATCTATCTCATAAAAGGTGAGATCAAAATTGGTGAAAAAGAACATGAAAAAGTCAAGGATAGTACTTTGATCTTACTATCGAGAGGTGAGGATTTAAAAATCAGTGCACAATCTGATGCAAAATTCTTAGTTATTTCAGGCAAACCTATTAATGAGGAAATAGCTAGAGGTGGACCATTTGTAATGAACACTAAAGCAGAAATCTTGCAAGCTGTTCAAGATTATCATAATGGTACATTTGTAAAGTAGATAATGAAATCAGTTCAAATAGATAAGTTTGGTGGACCAGAAGTTTTGGTTATTAAAGATGTAGAATTAGGGAAGCCTGGACCAAAAGAGGTGTTGATTAAAAATTTATCAATTGGTTTAAATTTTATAGATATTTATCATCGAACAGGCCTTTATCCTATCCCATTACCTAGCGGTGTTGGACTTGAGGCTTCTGGAGTAATTGAAGAAGTTGGATCTGAAGTAAAATTATTTAAAGTTGGTGATAGAGTTACTCATGCATCAATGCCTATCGGTGCTTATTCAGAAAAGCAAATAATGCCTGAAGAAAAATTAGTATCTGTTCCAGATGGAGTCTCTGACGAGGTAGCATCTTGCATTACATTAAAAGGAATTACTGCAGAATACTTATTACACAGAGCATATCAGTTAAAAAAGGGTGATAGAGTTTTATATCATGCTGCAGCAGGTGGACTTGGCCAGATTTTATGTCCATGGGCTAATGCATTAGGTGCTGAAGTTATTGGGACTGTGGGCTCAAAAGCCAAAGAGGAGATTGCTAAAAAAAATGGTTGCCATCATGTAATTAATTATTCTGAAAAAAATTTTGTTGAAGAGGTTGAAAAAATTGTTGGTAAAAATGGTATTGACGTTGTTTACGATGGTGTTGGTATCAAAACTTTCAAAGGATCTATCGAAACATTAAAGATTAGAGGTATGATGGTAGCTTTTGGGAATGCATCAGGTTATGTTGACACCATAGACGTTAAAAAAGATATAAATGCAAAAGGTCTTTTTTTTACACGACCATCTATTGCTCATTACACCATAAAAAGAGAGGAGCTAGTCGAATCTGCAAAAAAAGTTTTTGACGCAGTTTTATCAAAGAAATTTAATGTTAAAATTTCAAAGAAGTATTCACTTCAGGATGTTGCTCAAGCTCATAAAGATCTAGAAGCAAGAATATTAACTGGTCCAGCAGTCATTATTCCTTAATCAACATTTACGTCCATATCAGACATATGTAACTTAAGTGCGTTCGTTGAAATATGAATTTCTCTAATAAAAAATAGTATTGAAATTATCATCGACAAACAGCATGACCCGAAAATAATCCTCGCTATAAAAACCTCATTAAAGTAAAGGGCAAATACAGTTAACATGTTAAACAGAAAGCCAAAAGATGCAAATAAAATTGTCCATCTTAAAAGAGTTATCCTGCCACTTAAATTTATGAATTGTTTTTTCCACTCAGGTGGTATGTGCTTTTCATACACATGTTCATCGTGAAGTTGTCTAATAAGGATACTTAATGAATGAAATCTATTACTATAAACTGCCATCATTAATGGTATTGCAGGAAACATTAATGCAGTTACAGTATAATCAATATTCATACGAATCAGTTTGATTATCAATCTTGGCTTTGTTATTTACAAGTAAAATCTTATGAACCAATTAAATCTTTTTGTAGAACTTACCAGACTTAAAAAACCGATTGGATACATGCTATTATTTTGGCCTTGTTCATGGGGTCTTACACTAGCGTATGATTTTTCATCGGATTTAAATATTTATTTTTTTTACTTATTACTATTTTTTTTAGGATCTGTTTTAATGAGATCTGCTGGATGTATAGTAAATGATGTTCTTGATAGAAAATTTGATAAAAAAGTATTTAGGACTAAAGATAGGCCAATAGCCTCAGGAAAAGTATCGGTAAAACTTGCCCTGTTATATTCAGGAATTCTATGTTTGATCGCTTTTTTAGTACTAATCAATTTTAATTTTTTTACAATTATTATTGCTTTAGCGTCTATGCCGCTAGCCTTCACTTATCCATTAATGAAAAGGTTTACCTATTGGCCTCAACTATTCTTAGGCATAACTTTTAACTATGGATTATTGCTTGGATGGACATCTATTAACGGAGAAATAAGTCTAATTCCCATAATACTTTATTTTGGCGCCATATTTTGGACATTGGGTTACGACACTATATATGGGTTTCAAGATATTGAAGATGACGAAATTATAGGAGTAAAATCAACATCAATTAAGTTTAAACAAAATCCAAAAATATTTTTATTTATATGTTATTTAATTTTCACCTTACTTTTTGTTGTCACTGGTATCAAATTAAATTTTAATTATTATTTTTTTATAGGAGCTATGGCAGTTTTATTTCATTTATTGGCTTTTCAAATTGTGAGTTTCAATAAAGAAAATAAGGAAAAATGTCTGGAAATTTTTAAAAGTAATAACGTTTTGGGATTAATAATATTAATTTGCATTCTTATTGGTAAATTGAATTAAATGACTAATTTAGAAATTTTATTAGATCTTTATAAAAGATATACAAAGAAACACCTAGCAAAAATTTTTCTTTCTATATTCTTTTCAATACTAGTTGCAGGTAGCACTGCAATGATTGCTTACTTACTTGATCCAGCTATAGAAAAAATTTTCATTGAAAAAAATCAAAAGCTAATGTTAATTATTCCTTTTATTATTTTAATTACATTTGCGGTTAAAGGCACTTCACTTTATTTAGCAAGAACATTACTCATACAGGTTGGTGGCGAAGTTCAAAAACTTCTTCAATTACAAATTATGCAATCAATTTTAAAATCAAATGTTGAAAAAATGAGCAAAAAACATACAGGAAAATTTCTTTCACACATCAGTTATGACTCAGGCATGGTTATGAAACTCGTAACTGACACAATTTTATTGATCTCAAAAGATAGTTTAACATTGATTGCCCTAATTGGTGTAATGTTTTATCAAAATTGGAAATTGGCAATATTTGCAATTATAATGATACCTCTTGCTTCTATTGCTGCAAAGTCTTTGGGTAAAAGAATTGGGAAAGTGACTACGGAGTCACAGGAAGTTTCTGGGTTTTTAAGTTCATTTTTTATTGAAATTATCAAAAATCATAAAGTTATTAAAATTTTTCAAACAGAGGAATATGAAAATAAAAGGTTAACTAAAATTATAAACACCTTTAAAGATAAAGTAGTTAAAATCCAGACTGTTATGACTAGAGCAACACCAATAATGGAAACTTTGACTGGTTTAATGATTGGAGGATTAATTTATTATTCAGGTAGCTTGATAATAAAAGGTGAATTAGAATTGAATAATTTTTTTTCATTTTTGGCAGCTATGATGTTGGCTTACCAGCCTGTAAGGACATTGGCGACTTTGAACATGGGTATTCATCAAGGTTTATCAGCTGCCAAAAGATTGTTGCCAATTATTGATGAGGATAATAGTGACAAAAATTCTGATAAACACCTTAAAATTGATCAAGGGAACGTAAACTTTAAAGACGTGAGTTTTAAGTATTCTGAAAGTTTAAAAAGTGTTTTAAATAAAGTAAATTTAGAATTTAAAAGTGATCAAATGACAGCGCTAGTTGGTCATAGTGGTGCGGGAAAGTCTACTATTTTAAATTTTATCCCAAGATTTTATGAACCATTAAGTGGAAAAATTTATATAGATAATCAACCAATTGATGAATACTCACTCTCATCTTTAAGAGAAAATATTTCATTAGTGAGTCAGGACATATCTTTATTCGATGATACTATTAAAAATAATATAAAGTATTCTAGACTCACAGCTTCAGATGAAGAAATCATTGAAGCAGCAAAATTATCTAATTGTGAAGATTTTGTAAAAAGCATGCCAAATGGATATGACACTGTGATAGGTGAAAATGGTATTAAATTATCTGGTGGAGAAAAACAAAGATTATCGATTGCAAGAGCAATACTTAAAAAAAGTAAAATAATTCTATTAGATGAAGCTACTTCTTCTTTAGACGCAGAAACAGAGGATAAAATTCAAAAAGCGATTAATTACCTTACAAAAAATAAAACAACAATTGTTATAGCCCATAGATTATCTACAATTCTTAATTCAGACAAAATTTATGTAATTGACTCAGGAAATGTAGTTGCAGAGGGAAATCATAATGAATTATTAGATACTTCATCTATTTATAAAAATTTTTATGATAAACAATTAAAATCTTAATGTTTTTTATTTATAAAATTTTAATAAATTTAGTGTTTTTTTTTTCTCCATTAATAATAATTTTTAGAATATTCAAGGGTAAAGAAGACATATTAAGATTTAAAGAAAAAATAGGTTTTTTTTCAAAAAAAAGAAATAAAGGAAATTTAATTTGGTTTCACGGAGCTAGTGTAGGTGAGATCCAGAGTATTATTCCATTGGTAGAAAGATTTGAAAAAAATAAAAAAATTCAACAAATATTAATTACATCAAATACCGTGAGTTCATCATTTATAATTAGAAATTTAAAATTAAAAAAAACATTACATCAATTTTTTCCAATTGATTGTAATTTTGTTTCCAAAAGATTTTTAAATTATTGGAAACCTTCAAAAGTCTTTTTTATAGATTCTGAAATTTGGCCAATAACTATAAATAATCTGTACAAAAGAAATACCCCAATATTTCTTCTAAACGGACGTATAACAAATAGATCATTTAATCGATGGAAAGTTTTTTCCTCTTTTGCTAAATCAATCTTTAGTAAATTTGATTTATGTCTTTCATCAAATATTGAAACCAAAAAATATTTAAAAAAACTAGGTGCTAAAAACATAAAAATAATTGGTAACTTAAAATTCAGTCAATCGGAAAATGAAAAAACCAACTTGAATAAAGATCTTCTTAATTTAATAAACTCACGGAAAACATGGTGCGCCTCTAGTACCCACTACAACGAAGAGAAGTTTTGTGGAATGGCACACATAAGATTGAAAAAAAAATTTAAAAACATTTTAACAATAATTATTCCAAGGCATATTAATAGAATTAATTCAATTAAGACAGAACTCAATAACTTAAATCTTAAAGTTCATTTAGATGAACCTAAAAAGAAAATTGACCCTAATACAGATATTTATCTAGTAAATTCTTATGGAAAAACAAAGTTATTCTACAAAGCTTGTAAAAATATTTTTTTAGGAGGATCATTAATTATGCATGGTGGTCAAAACCCATTAGAAGCAACCAGATATGGGTGTAAAGTTTTACATGGTCCAAATGTTTCAAATTTTAGAGAAATTTATAGATTTCTTAATAAAAAAAATTTATCAAGAAAAATAACTAATCAAGATCAACTAATAAACTATATCAACAAATATTTTAATTCAAAAAATGACTCTAAAAAAATAGTAAAGGATTTACATTTGATAGGAATAGATATTTTAAATAAAACCTATAAAGAAATTAACAAATGATTTTAAAAAAACCAAAATTTTGGGATTTTAAAAAACCAAATTTTTTTGCCTACTTACTTTATCCTTTTACAATATTTGTTAAAATTAATAATATTATCTCCAATTTTATTCCAAAGAAAAAATTCACTGAAATAAGAACTATATGTGTTGGAAATTTATATATTGGAGGTACTGGAAAAACTCCAACTTCATTATTTTTATATAATCTTTTAAAAAAATATAATATTAATCTTGTAACCGCAAAAAAATTTTACAAAAATCAAATAGACGAACAAAAATTTCTTCAAGAAAATTCAAATTTCATTTCATTTACTAATAGAAAAGAAATAGTTAAAAAAGCAATAGAGATGAAATTCGACATGATAATTTTTGATGACGGGCTTCAAGAAAAATGGATCAATTATGATATAAAGTTTGCTTGTTTTGATAGTGAGAAATGGATTGGAAACGGACATTTGATACCGTCTGGTCCATTAAGAGAAAATATGAATGCTTTAAAAAACTATCATGGGATATTTTTAAAAATAGTTAATGAAGAAAAAAATTTAGATTATATTTACAATAAGATTAAAGATATAAATCCAAACATTGAAATTTTTGAATCAAATATTGAGATAAAAAATATTAGTAAATTTAATATTGATAAA
>CACJPX010000004.1:0-94814 GCA_902595405.1 uncultured Pelagibacteraceae bacterium | reverse complement strand
ATTTTATTAATAAAATTCTTAAAATTTTAGATAAATTTTTAAAAATACATATTAAAAATCAGATTGATAGTGGTGCCCAAATAATTCAAATTTTTGATAGTTGGGCTGGTCTGTTAAAAGAAAAAGATTTACCTCATTACATTTATGACCCCACCTTAAGTTTGGTTAATTATATTAAATCTTTAAATGTGCCCGTTATCTGCTTTCCAAGAGGTATTAGAAATTACAAAGATTACTGTGAAATTATTAAACCAGACGTAATTTGCATTGATTATGAGGTTGATCCAGTAAAAATTAATAAAGAAATAAACATTCCTGTTCAAGGTGGAATGGACCCAAAGCTTTTGCTTTCTGATAAAGAAAGCTTAAAAAAAGAAATAACGAGATATTTAGATATATTTAACGATCATCCATATATATTTAATTTAGGGCATGGCGTTCTTCCGGAAACGGACCCTAATATGATGGATTATTTAGTAAAAACTGTGAAAGATTATTAATGGAAAAAAAAATAGAACACCCGCCAGTTAATTTCGGAAAAACAGGAGTTTTAATCGTCAATCTTGGAACTCCTGACTCAACAAGTTGGTTTGATATAAGAAAATATTTAAAAGAATTTTTATCAGATAGGAGAGTAATCGAAGTTAGCCCGATAATTTGGCAAATCATATTAAATGTTATTATATTAACTTTTCGGCCATCCAAAACAGCTAAGGCTTATAAAGAAATTTGGATGAAAGACAAAAACATTTCTCCTCTTTTGCATTATACGCAAAGACAAGCAGAAAAACTTTCAAACTTAATATCTGAAAAAAACTTAATAGTAGACTATGCTATGAGATATGGAAATCCTAGCATAAGAAGTAAAATTGCAACTCTTAATGAAATGGGTTGTGAAAATTTAATAATTCTCCCTCTTTATCCTCAATATGCTGCGGCAACCACTGCAACTGTATGTGATGAAGTATATAGAACTCTTATGAAAATGAGATGGCAACCATCACTAAAAATAGTGCCACATTATGAGTCGGATCCTTTATATATAGAAGCGCTCGTAAATTCTTTGAATAAAAAAATTAAAGAAATAAATTGGAAGCCAGACTTGATATTAGCTTCTTATCATGGAATACCTCAAAAATATTTTGATAAGGGCGATCCTTATCATTGCTACTGTCACAAGACCACGAGACTAATATCAGAAAAGTTTACTTCAATTGAAATTAAGACAACATTTCAATCTAGATTTGGTCCTGAGAAATGGCTTCAACCTTACACAGATAAAACTTTAGAAAATTTACCCAAAGAAGGTAAAAAAAATGTTTTGGCCATATGTCCAGGATTTTCCTCAGACTGCGTCGAAACTTTAGAGGAAATCCTAATTCAAGGAAAAGAGAGTTTTTTAGAATCTGGTGGAGAAAATTTTGATATGGTACCTTGTTTGAATGATAATGACGATCACATAATTTTATTAAAATCTCTAATTCAAAAAAACATTTGATTAATGAATACTTACTTACTTTTTAAATCTTTACATTTGATATCTGTCATTTCTTGGATGGCTGGATTGTTATATCTTCCAAGAATTTTCGTTTATCATTCTCAAAACAATACTCAGCCAATTATATCAGAGGTGTTTAAGGTTATGGAAAGAAAATTATTTTTTTATATCATGACCCCAGCAATGATATTATCTTGGCTATTTGGCTTGCTACTTATCCACGAAATAGGATTTGAAAAACTTGGACAAACTTGGATGATTTTGAAATTGATATTTGTGGTTATATTAACAATTTATCATTTTTACCTTGGCCGTATTTTAGGACAGTTTAAATTCGACCTAAATACGCATTCACATAAATTTTATCGATTTATAAATGAAATACCCACATTATTGCTTATTTTAATCATATTTGTTGTGGTTTTTAAGCCTATCTGGGGTTGAAAATTTGCAAATAGCATATATATTTATCTCATTATTAAGTCCTTAATAATATCTAATCATGAACATACAAGAATTAAAACTTAAATCATCAGAACAACTTATTACTCAAGCAGAGGAGCTTGGTATTGAAAATGCCAGCACACTGAGAAAACAGGAAATTCTCTTTGCAATTCTTAAAAAGGTTGCTGAAAAAGAGGAAATTACAGGCGCAGGAGTTTTACAATTGCTTCAGGATGGATTTGGTTTTTTAAGAGCGATGGAGTCAAACTACCTTCCTGGTCCTGACGATATTTACGTTAGTCCAAGTCAAATAAGAAAATTTGGTTTAAGAACAGGAGATACTGTTGAGGGTCCTGTGAGAGCTCCTAAGGAAGGTGAAAGATATTTTGCCTTATTACAAGTTAGCAAAATTAATTTTGAAGAACCCGATAAATCTAGACACAAAATAGCATTTGATAACCTAACTCCTCTGTATCCAGATAAACAATTAGTTATGGAAGTTGAGGTCACAAAACCAGATAAAAAACAAGATTTAACACCAAGATTGATAGATCTTGTTAGTCCAATCGGAAAAGGTCAAAGATCGATAATTATTTCTCCACCTAAAGCAGGAAAGACTATGATTTTACAAAGTATTGCAAACTCAATTGCTAAAAATTATCCAGAGTGTTATCTGATTGTATTATTGATTGATGAACGTCCTGAAGAAGTTACGGATATGCAAAGAACCGTCAAAGGTGAGGTTATAAGTTCGACTTTTGATGAACCTGCACAAAGACACGTTGCAGTAGCTGAAATGGTAATAGAAAAGGCCAAAAGGCTTACTGAACATAAGAAGGATGTGGTGATACTACTAGACTCAATAACAAGACTAGGTCGAGCCTATAATGCTGTAATACCAAGCTCGGGTAAGGTTTTAACCGGCGGTGTAGATGCTAACGCACTCCAAAGACCTAAAAGATTTTTTGGTGCAGCAAGAAATATAGAGGAAGGTGGATCTTTAACTATTATATCCACAGCTTTGATAGATACTGGAAGCAGAATGGATGAAGTAATTTTTGAGGAATTTAAGGGAACTGGAAATAGTGAAACCGTGCTAGATAGAAAAATTGCAGATAAAAGGATTTATCCAGCTATTGATATAACAAAATCAGGAACTAGAAGAGAAGAATTGTTATTTGATAAAAATGATCTTCAAAAGATGAATGTTTTAAGAAGAATAATCGCCCCAATGGGAACAATGGATGCAATCGAGTTTATAAGTTCTAAGTTAAAAGATACAAAAAACAACTCTGATTTCTTCAACTCAATGAACAAACCTAGTTAATTTAAAGATAGCCAAGTTCTTTTAATTCATTATTAAGCTCAGTTTCCAACTCTCTCCGAATGTCTTTTGGTAGTGTCTTTTGCCAATTATTGCTGGGTCCTTTGTTAAAGAATCTTACTTTCTCATTTTTTCCTTTAACGAAAACGTTTTCTGTAAAATTACCATTATCTTCAATTTTTTTTAATGCTTCGAAGGAGGTTGATTTTACAATATTTTCTTTTTTGGTATCAGATACCTCAAAATCAATAAAATTTTTAAGAAATATAATAATTTTATCAATTTCTTGATGTATATTTTTTACTAAGTCCTCGTATTTTATAATTAATAAATTTTCATTATCTTTTGTCCAAAACTTATAATGTTCTTTCCACGAGCCAAGATATGTAATTACGTTTCCACCTCTTAACTCAATTTCTTTCCCAGGAGAAAGAATTTTTGATGTGAGAAGAAACTTTTTAGACTCCTCAATAGACTTGCTGAAGTGATTTGATATGGAGTCAACAAGATTTCTAGGATCTCTAACAATGTAAATCGTAGCTCGTGTACATTCTTTATTGGTAAATGGATAATTGTCAACTTTACAGTTTAAATGATGTGTTTTGAAAAATTTTATTTTAGTGTCTAAATTAATTTTTTCTTGAGATGTAATCCAATGCTTTTTGATTTCGTGAATATTATTATAATCTCGTGTGAAATATTCTAAAAACCGTCTTTGTGGATATTGGTCAATTTTTTTTATATTAGTAAAATCAAATATTCCATCCTCTGTATAAACTAGAGAAGAAATAATAGATCTCACCCATGTATTTCCACTCTTCGGATATGATGCTACCCAAATAATCATAAAAGTTTATAATTATATAAAATAAAAAACTAAATTATATGACAATTTATGCATTATCTAGTGGGCCCGGTATTTCTGGCATAGCTGTTGTGAGAATTTCAGGTCCAGACTCCTCGAAGGTTCTAAAGTTGCTAACAAAGAATGAATTACCAACTCCTAGAGTGGCTACTCTTCGAAAAATAAACAATATCAAGACTTCTGAACTTATTGATGAGGGTTTAGTTTTATGGTTTCCTGGCCCTCAGAGCTACACTGGTGAAGATATGGTAGAAATTCATATCCACGGTGGCAAAGCAGTTGTGGAGGCGCTTTTAAATACTCTTTCAAATATAAAAGAGTGTCGACTTGCAGATCCTGGTGAGTTTACAAAACTTGCTTTTCAAAACAGTAAAATAAATTTGCTAAAAGCAGAGAGTATAGCTGATTTGATCTCAGCAGAAACTGAAATTCAGAGATTGCAAGCTGTAAAAATGATGAAAGGAAAATCTTCAGAAAAATTTAATGAGTTGAGAGAAAAATTATTGAAAATTCTGTCATTTGTTGAGGCAAAAATAGATTTTCCCGATGAAGATTTGCCAGAAGAAAACTTAAAAAAGATAAAAACGGATTCATCGAATGTCTTAAATGAGATTAAAAAAATTTTAAATGATCAAAAAGTTGGTGAGATAATTCGTGAAGGTTTTAAAATTGCAATTGTTGGTCCAACTAACGCTGGTAAGTCTAGCTTATTAAATAATTTATCAAACAGGGAAGTTGCTATAGTGTCTGAAATTGCTGGTACCACAAGAGACGTTGTTGAAACACATTTAAACATAGACGGTTATCCAGTTATAATTTCAGATACAGCCGGCATAAGAGACTCCAAGGACGAAATCGAAAAAAAAGGAATAAAATTATCATTAAAAAAAGCTGAAAATGCTGATCTAAAATTAGTAGTGGTGGATGCTAAAAGTATTGATTTAAGCGGATTTTTGAATGATTTATTAAAAAAAGACGCAATTCTAGTTATAAATAAATCAGATCTGTTGAGAGAAAAATTAGATTCTGAAACTTCTAAATTTAATCATGTTTTGATTTCACTAAAAGACAATTTAAATATAGATAAATTAATTTCTAAAATAAAAAACCACTTAGAAAATAAATTTATATCAGATGAGGATATCTTAATTACAAGAGAAAGGCATAGACAACATTTGCTTCAGTGTGCTGAACATTTGAAAAATTTTTCCGACAAAAATGATAAAAAAGATTTTGATAAAGGTGCTGAGGATTTAAGATTAGCCACAAGACAATTAGGTATGATTGTTGGAAAAGTTGATGTTGAGGAGATATTAGGCAGTATTTTCAACGATTTTTGCATTGGTAAATAATCACGTTTTATGGGTTTTTTTTGAAGCTTTTCATTGATTTTCGTCAAAAAACATCACTTTTTTATAAAAAAAACAGAAATCTTGTAAATATCATAATCGAATATAAATTTAGGTCATGAAAAAAAATTTGCAATTTGATGTAGTTGTTATTGGAGGTGGTCATGCTGGCTGTGAAGCTGCAGCGGCCTCAGCAAGGCTTGGTGCAAATACCGCTTTGTTTACGCATAACAAAAATACAATCGGAGAAATGTCATGTAATCCAGCTATAGGTGGTTTAGGTAAAGGTCACCTGGTTAGAGAAATTGATGCTTTAGATGGAGTCATGGGAGAGGTTGCTGACAAGTCTGGAATACAATTTAGATTATTAAATAGAAGTAGAGGACCTGCGGTAAGAGGACCTCGAACTCAATCTGACAGATCATTATATCGTAAATATATGCAAGAAAAACTTGTAAACTACTGTAATTTAAGCATTTTTTCTGATCCTGTAGTAAAGTTTATTTTTGAAAATAACCAAATAAGTGGATTTATTACGTTAAATGATAATAAGGTTAGTTGTAACAAGTTAATCTTAACAACAGGCACTTTTTTGAATGGTTTGATACATATAGGTGATGAAAGAACTCCTGCTGGTCGATTTAATGAAAAACCGAGTACAGGTTTAAGTGAACAGCTAAAAAAGTATAATTTCAAAATTGGAAGATTAAAAACAGGGACACCTCCTAGATTAGATTCTAGAACAATTAATTTTGAAAATTTGGAACAGCAGTTTGCCGATGAAGATCCATATTTTTTTTCTTTTCTGACCAAAAAAAATTTAAACAAACAAGTGTCTTGTTCCATGACCTATACTAACGAAAGAGTTCATAAAATAATCGAAAAGAATTTATCTAAAAGTGCAATGTATTCTGGAAGCATACAAGGTGTTGGTCCTAGATACTGCCCCTCTATTGAAGACAAAATAGTAAAATTTGCTGATAAGACAAGACATCAAATATTTCTAGAGCCTGAGGGTCTAAATGATCATACTATTTACCCTAACGGCATATCTACATCTCTACCTGAGGTTGTACAATACGAAATACTCAATAATATCAATGGTTTAGAGAATGTAAAAGTAATTAGACCAGGATATGCCATAGAATATGATTATATTGACCCTAGAGAGCTCTTTCTAACATTGGAGACAAAAAAAATAAAAAATCTTTATCTTGCTGGTCAAATTAATGGAACTACAGGTTACGAGGAAGCAGCTGCTCAAGGCCTTATAGCAGGAATTAACGCCGCTCTATCCTTTAAGAATATGGAGCCTTTTATTTTAGATAGATCAGATGCTTATATTGGTGTTATGATAGATGATTTAGTCACCAAAGGCGTTGCAGAGCCTTATAGAATGTTTACATCTCGAGCAGAATATAGACTAAGTCTAAGGTCTGATAATGCTGACTTAAGGCTTACCCATAAAGGAATTAAAATTGGTTTGATAGCAGAAACTAGAAAGCAACTCTTTGAGGACAAATTTAATAAATTAAGTAAAATATCTCTCCAAATGTCTAATTTAAACATTTCACCCTCTAAGGCAGATAAATTTGGAATAAAAATAGCGAAAGACGGTGTTTTTAGATCAGCAGAGGAAATTCTTACCCAAAAAAGTGTTGATATGACAAAAATTAGGAATATCTGGCCTGAAATCGCTGATTATGGAGATGAAATTGACGAGCAAATTGAGATTAACTCTCATTATAGAGGATATTTAAAGAAACAAAAGGCTGATATTTTAGCTTTTAAACGAGATGAGAATTTAAAAATACCAGACAATATTGATTATGATCAATTTTCAGGCCTTTCTAATGAAGTTAAAGCTAAATTTAAAGAAATAAGGCCTAAAACTATGGGTCAAGCCCTAAGAATCGATGGAATAACCCCTGCAGCCGTATATATTTTGTTGTCACACGTCAAAAGAAAGTCTATTAAGCATATAGCTTAATGGATAACTTAATTTTAAATTCCTATTCCAAAATTTCCAATTTAAATGTTTCACGTGAAACTTGTAATGAGCTTGAGAGCTTAATTACGATGATACAGGAAAAAAATCAGAAAATTAATATTATAAGTAAAAAAATGTATGAAAAAGAAGTAATAAGAGAGCGCCATATAATTGATTCAGCACAAATTATTGATTTTGTTGATTTAAATTGCAATACAACCTCAGATTTAGGTACAGGGGGTGGAATGCCTGGATTAATAGTGGCTATAGTGATGAAAAAAATTAAAAACGACCTGAAAGTAAATCTTTATGAAAAAAGCTACCACAAATGTGCTTTCCTTAAAGAAGTTTCAAAAAAATTAAATTTAAATACAGAAATAATTCAGAAAGATATTTTTTCACTTAAAAATATTGAAACAGGAACAATTATGTCCAGGGCGTTCAAGCCAATGCCTGTGATTTTAAACTTGGTTAATGAAAATTTTAAAAAATATAAAAATATTATTTTTTTTATGGGAAGTAGTGGAAGAAAAATTCTTAATGAAACACTTCAAGAGTGGGATCTAGATTATGAAGAAAAAAAAAGTTTAACAAGCAACGACTCGTTTATATTAAATATTAAAAAAATTAAAAAAAAGATTTCATGAAAATAATTTCAATTATAAATCAAAAGGGTGGGGTTGGAAAAACAACAACTGTTATTAATTTAGCATCAGCATTATCTCAACTCGGTAAAAAAATTTTAGTAATTGATCTAGACCCTCAAGGGAATGCTACTACAGGATTAGGATTGTCCAACACCTCTCAATCCGATCAGACCATTTACGGGATTCTCAATGGTACAATGTCGATTTCAAACGTAATTAAAAAAACAGACTTTCAAAATCTTGATTTAATATCATCCAATGTAGATCTGTCAGGATTAGAGGTTGAGACTGCAGGTGATAGTGATAGAGCCTTTATACTTAAGACTAAATTAACCTCGTATTTAAAAGATTCTAGAGGATTATATGATTATATTCTTATAGATTGCCCTCCTTCTTTGAGTCTTCTAACAGTAATGGCTTTGGTATCATCTAACTCACTGCTTGTGCCATTACAAACAGAATTTTTTGCCTTAGAGGGACTTACACAACTTATGAAGACTATTGAGAGAATTAAAACTAACTTGAATCCTGAATTGGTGATTCAAGGCATACTTTTAACAATGTACGATCGAAGAAATAAACTCTCATCACAGGTTGAACAAGAAGCGAGAGATTATTTCAAAGATAAAGTTTACCAAACAGTGATACCTCGAAATGTAAGATTATCAGAGGCGCCATCTCATGGTATTCCAGTATTGATTTATGACAAGAATTGTCCAGGAAGTAAGTCATATTATAGTTTTACAGATGAGTTCATGGCACAAGAAAATAAAGTCGGGAGTGCAGCGTAATGAACAAAATAAAAAAAGGGTTGGGACGAGGTTTATCTTCTTTAATAGGTGAAACTAAAGTTGAGAATAAAACAAATAACTTAAGTTTAGCCGAAATAGTTCCAAACAAATATCAACCAAGAAAAAATTTTGATGAGGAAAATTTAAATGATTTAGTTAATTCAATAAAAGAACGGGGTGTTATTCAGCCAATTATAGTTAGAAAATCTAATACGGATAACTCTAAATACGAAATTATAGCTGGAGAAAGAAGATGGTTAGCAGCTCAGAAAGCCGGACTGCATGATATTCCAGTAGTTGTAACAGATGCTGATGATCTTAAATCTTTAGAATTTGCGATTGTTGAAAATGTTCAGAGACATGATCTAAATCCTCTAGAGGAAGCACAAGGCTACAAAAGATTAATAGATGAATTTGCATATGATCAAGATAAAGTATCAAAATTTATAGGTAAGAGCAGAAGCTATATTTCTAACTCGTTGAGATTACTTAACTTACCCAAAGAAGTTCTTGATTTTGTAGAACAAAAAAAAATCACAGCTGGTCATGCAAAGATATTAGTAGGATTAGATAATGCTACATTTCTAGCAAATAAATTTATTGAAAAAAAATTATCTGTTAGACAAGCTGAAAATTTAGTTAAATTATTCAGAAAATCTAAAAGAAATACTTCAAGTAGAGTTGACTCAAATATTAGAGATTTAGAAAACTCTATTTCTGAAAAAATTGGACTTAGTGTCTCTATTAAAAATAATAAAAACAATAAGGGCACTATATCATTTTTTTACAAAGAACTTGATCAATTAAATAAAATTATTGATATAATTAAATCTGGATATTAGTGTTTTCAACTTTATCTAAAATCATATTGTTTATGATTTGATTTGAAATCTGGGGATTTTTTTTAATTAAACTCTCAGTATTGTTTAGATCTACAATAAAACTCTCAATATCATTCAATTCCCATATTTTGATCTGTTGCTTAATTATATTTTTATCCTTCCAGAATATTGGAGGCTTAAATGAGTTAATTACTTGATCAATATTATTATTTTCCTTCAAATTTAATCTTAACTTTCTTAGTCTTTTTAACTTGATTAAAAAAGTTCTTAAAATTAAAATATTATCTTCGCTAGATGGGATATTTTCATTAAGAATATTGAGAGTTTTTTTTTTATTTTTGCTCAGACAATTATCTACTAACTCTCCAGCACTGTAATTTTCGCTTAGGTTTGTTACTTTTAAAATATCTTCTAAATCTAATTTTTTATTATTTTGACTTAGATTAATAATTTTTTGTAATTCATTTTTAAGATTAATTCTATCTCCTTGTGATCTTTCAATGATTAAATTTATATTTTCAGTGGATAAATTAATTTTGTTTTCAAATAAAATTTTTTTTGCAATCGATAAAAGGGTTTGTGCGGTATCCTCATAAAAAGGACAAATGAGAATTTTTTTTTCTTTTTCAAAATAATTTCTAATTTTTGATTTTTTATCTAACCTTTTTGCAATCAAAATTATAACAATGTCATTTATATTTGACTCAATTATTTCCTTTATTAAGTTTAACATCTTGTCTGAGACATCAGATATTAAAATTAACTTCTCATTTTCAAAAAAGGACTTGGAATAAATATTTTCTAAAAATATTTGTTTATTTTCAATTATATCTTTTTCAGTATATTTGTAGATACTCTCTTTTGTAAATTGAGAAAAATTAGCTTGAATAACATCCTGTTTTTGACCCTCATTCTCACCATAAAATAAAAAATAATTAGTTTTATTCTTAAACTCTTTTATTTCATAATATTTAGAGATCATTTTCTAAATTTTTTAAATATGTATTAATATCCTGCAGAATTTGAGCAATCATATTTTTTTGAATGTTTAATCTGTATTGATCGAGTTCAAATTTGTTATTTTTAGAATTAAAAGACATATCTTTGGTGAATTTTTTTGTGAAGTTCTTATTATTAGAATTGTTATTTAAATTTATATCGACTTCTAAAGTCAATTTATAACTAGAAGCATTACCTTTTTTATCTTTTGTAACAACGTCCTCTTTCTTGGTTGAATTTATGAATAAGTCATAAATGTTATTGTTGTCACTATCTCTATATTTATTTAAATTTTTAACTATTTCTCTGTTGATATCTTTATCTCCTGAAAAATCTATAGTATCGAGCTTGATGTTTAATTTTTGATCACTTTGATAGATTGGTGTGTAACCACAACTCAATACAAACACAAAGATAAAAAAATATTTAAAATTTTTCATATTTAATTGATAATAAAATTTATTAATTTTTTTTCTATATATATTGTTTTTATAATTTCTTTATTATCAAGGTATTTCTTAATTTGTTCATCTTTTTTAATATTTTCAATTAGTGTTTTTTCATCAATTGATTTGCTGATTGAGAAAACCTTTCTTTTTTTTCCATTAATTTGAGTTACTATATTGAATATTTCCTCTTCAAGATATTTTTTATCAATGGTTGGCCATTCCATGTTCTCTGTTGACATATTAAGTTTCTCAAGACACTCATTTGAAAAATGTGGAACTATTGGGTTAATCGCTTTTAAAATATTTATATAATTTTTATGAAAATTGCTTCCCCAATCCTCTTTATTTGTTTGTTGATTAAAATAAGAGTGAATTTTATGAACTGATGCAATGGTTACATTAAAACCAAATCTATCTAAGTCATTCCCTAGTTTTTTAATAATTTGGTTTGTAAATTTTTCCAATTCATTATCAAATTTTGAGAATTTTGTTTTGTTATTAATAATTTTTTCGTTCAACGACCATAATTTTTGAAGAAATTTATAAGATGCACTTATACCTGTATCAGACCATTGTATGTCTTTTTCCGGTGGACTGTCAGATAAAATGAATAATCTTACAGCGTCTGCTCCATACATCTTAATAATTTTTTCTGGATCAATAGTGTTTTTTTTTGACTTTGACATCGATTCTGATGGACCAACTATAACTTTTTCGGTTGGGTTGTTATTTAGGAAATAGTTTTTGCCATCTTTACTGGAAACATCATCAGGATAAATCCAATTATTATTTTTATCTTTATAAGTTTCATGACAAACCATACCTTGGGTAAATAAACCTTCAAATGGTTCTTTTAAATTTGTATCCTTGTTATTTAGATTTATAGCTCTCATAAAAAAACGAGAATATAGAAGATGTAATATTGCGTGCTCAACACCACCAATATATTGATCTACAGGCATCCAGTAATCTAATTCATTTTTATCAAATGGTTCTTTTAAATTTTGAGCTGAACAAAATCTTAAAAAATACCAAGAGGAGTCAACAAAAGTATCTAAAGTATCTGTTTCACGTCTACATTTTTTCCCATTAATCTCAATCTCTTTCCATTTCTCTTGGGAATCAAGTGGATTGCCATTAGTGTTAAGATTTATATCTTCTGGAAGTTTAACTGGCAATTCTTTTTCTGGAACTTTTACTACATTATTATTTTCATCGTAAGCTATTGGAATAGGACATCCCCAATATCTCTGTCTTGATATTCCCCAATCTTTTAATCTAAAATTTGTTTTTTTTTTACCTAATTTTTTTTCTTCAAGAGTTTTTATTGCTTCATTTATTGATTCATCTGGGACTTTTAAATTATTTAAAAATTTGGAATTTATAATTATACCTGGACCAGCATAAGCCTCATTTTCAACTTTATAAGTGTCATCTTTATCTATAGGTCTAACAACTGTTTTAATTTCAAGTTTATATTTTTTTGCAAAATCAAAATCTCTTTGGTCGTGAGCTGGACATCCAAATACGGCACCAAATCCATAATCCATTAAAACAAAGTTTGCAAAAAAAACAGGGACTTTTGATCCATTTTCAAATGGATTAATAGCAGTTAACTCAGTTTTAAACCCTATTTTTGTTGCTTGAGCAATAGACTCTTCAGTAGTTCCTGTTTTTGAACATTCTTTTTTAAATTTTTGAAAGTCCTCGTTTTTTTCATAATATTTGGAAAGAGGATGGTCCACTGATAATGCTAAAAAAGAAAATCCAAATAGGGTATCTGGTCTTGTTGTATAACATTTGATTGATTTTATGTTTTTGGAACCTTCTACTTTAAAATCAATCTCACACCCGTATGATTTACCAATCCAATTTTTTTGCATTGTTTTAACTTTATCTGGCCAACTATTAAGAGTTTCTAAACTATTCAATAATTCCTCAGAAAAATGAGAAATTTTAAAAAACCATTGATTTAGTTTTTTTCTTTCAACTGTTGCTCCAGATCTCCAGCCTTTTCCATCTATGACTTGTTCATTGGCTAGAACAGTTTTATCTACTGGATCCCAATTGACATAACTCTCTTTTCTATAGACCAAACCTTTATCATAAAGATCCAAAAAAATTTTTTGCTGATGTTTAAAGTAATTCGGTGAGCAGGTTGAAATCTCTCTATCCCAATCAATAGATAGACCCAACATTTTTAATTGTGATTTCATCACTTGAATGTTTGTTTCTGTCCAAGTTTTAGGGTTTAAATTATTTTGTTTAGCTGCATTTTCTGCAGGCATTCCAAATGAGTCCCACCCCATCGGGTGAAGAACGTTAAACCCTTTCAAAGTTTTATATCTAGAAAGCACATCTCCGATTGTGTAATTCCTAACATGGCCCATATGAATTTTCCCAGAGGGATATGGAAACATTTCTAAACAATAAAATTTTTTTTTATTTTTATCTATTTCTGATTTGAAAGACTTATTTTTATCCCAAAATCTTTGCCATTTATCTTCGACTAACTTGAAATTATATCGTTCCACAATAATTGAATAATTAAAATTTATTTTTTATTTCTTTTTTTTCCTGCTATCGCCTTGTTTAGGATCTCCGATTATATAGGGGTTCTCTTTTATATTCTTGTCAATTATCTCTTTTTGATATTTTGTTGCTTTTTTTAATATACTCAAATTAAGATCTGCGACTAAATCATTATTATTTTTACTTATAGAACAATTCGAGGAACCTTCAGAGCATTTTTTTAAATAAACATTTATATCTAAGGCATCAGATCTAATTTCATTTGTTAAAAATCTTACAGAAATTTTAACAGACTCATTAGGAGAATTATTTTCACTATACCAATCAGTGATTACTATGCCACCACTATAATTTGCAGAAGCTAAAGGCATAAAGTCTAAAGTATCAAGTGTGGCACGCCACAAAGGATTTGCGCTAGCAAACTCATAATTCGTTCCTGTTTTAGAACCACCCATTACTCTAAAGCCTCTTCCTTCATTAATATTTTTTTCAACTCTTTTTCTTGGATCTGGTGGAAAATCTTTAGCACTTACTTTCTTTGGCTTTAGTGCTTCACAACCTGTTTGTGTTAAGAGGATTAAAATTGACAAAAAAATTATAATATTTTTCTTCAGAGCAATTATTTTTTGCATCAACCTTATTAACATAAAATTTGATGTTTAAAATTAGATTATGATTATATTAATCAAAAAGCCTTAAAATACACGCTAAAAGTGATGTAAAAATACAACACTGATGAAAATTTTTTGTTTAAAATACATAAATTTATAATGAATTGGCTGTTTTTTGTTAAAAGTACCCTGTTTATAATTAATTATAAAAAGGAGTAAATTTATGAACAACTTAAAAAAAGTAGGATTAACTGCTTTAGCTACTACTTTAGTTACTTCAGCATCAGTTGCTGGTGAGCTAAGTGTTTCTGGTGGTGCAGCTTTATCTTACACAGGTCTTAGCACCAACTCTGATACTAACCCATGGGCAATGGGTGACAGCGTTAAGTTTAATGGTGGTGGAGACTTAGACAATGGTATGACTGTATCAGTTTACTATGAGTTAGATGGTGGTACTTATGATGACTACAATCTAAAACTAGGTATGGGTGATATGGGTACATTATCATTCTCAGGTAACTCAAGCTCAGGAAGTGGTGTTGACAAATTAAAAGACATCGTTCCAAATGCTTATACACCTATTTATGAAGCAACAGACTCTGTTGACAGTGGTTTAATTGATGCTTCAGGTAACAACCAAGCAGGTCAGTGGGGTTATGACATAACTGTAGGTAATGCAGCATTGTCAGCATCTTACAACCCAGAGCCAGGAACAAGCGGCAAAGAAGCTGAAACTGGTCTTGCAATCGTTTACAGCGGCTTAATGGATGGTTTAGAGTTAAGTGCTGGTTACTTTGATGATGGTGATGAAGCAGAAAACGACACTTTAGGTATTAAATACACTATGGGTTCAGTGACTGCTGCTTACCAAATGACAAAAGTAGACTACGCTGCAACTGGATCAACTGACCAAGATGCTACACATGTTGGTGTATCTATAGCTGTTAACGATTCACTATCTGTATCAGCTGGTCAACAAAGTATCGAGTTTGACGGTAAAGCAGAAGATGAGAAAAACAAGGGTATTGGTGCATCATACACAATGGGATCAATCTCAATGTATGGTGGTTTCAATAAACTTGAGAACAAAAATGGATTAAGTGCTTCAAAAGATATTGAAGCTTCAATCTTTAATATCTCGTTTGCATTCTAATCATCTGATTAGTTAATTTATATTAAGGCCCCTATTTTTTAGGGGCCTTTTTTTTTACTCAAAATAAGAAATACCTGCAAAACCAAAAGGTTTGATCATATTAAGTTTTTTTATATTTTTATTATTAATACCCCCTAAAGAAATATCTCTCATTTTTGTAATTGTTCTAAGTTTTAAATATCTATGGATATTTAATTGCTTATTTGTTTTTTCTTTGAATAAAGGGGATAAAAAAATCTCTTCAATGTTTTGAAGTTCTTTTATTTTAATTTCTTTAAGATTATGCGCAGATCCTAAAATCTTAAATTTTTTTTTAAGTTTGTTAGTCCTTAAGTTTAAATTTCTATTAGTAGATGAAATGTAAACCCCATTAGCTTTTATTCTCTCAGCTAATTTGGCGTTATTACTAATATAAAAACTTCTCTGATTTTTTTTACAAAAATCGCGTAATTTTATTAGAGTATTTATTGGAGTTTCTTTATCTTTATTTCTCCATATAAAAGATATATTTTTGTTTAAACTAATTAAGTGATTTTGATTAAACTCATTTATGAAATAGTATTTTTTTAATTTATGAATATGCATCATACCGAAACTAATTTAATTGAAATAAACAATAAAATTAAGAATAAAATTAATTCATTATCCTTGGATCAATATAATCCAAAAGTGATTGCAGTATCAAAAACTTTTAAAGAGCAAGATATTTTGCCCTTATTAGATTATGGCCATTGTGACTTTGGTGAGAATAAAGTTCAAGAGGCTTTATTAAAGTGGCCAAATCTTAAAGAAAAATATAAACACGTAAAATTACATATGTTAGGAAAGCTGCAAACAAACAAAGCAAAGTTTGCTGTTGAAATATTTGATTACATACATTCTTTGGACAGTCTCAAGCTTGCTAATAAATTAGCGAATGAAATCCACAAAAAAGATAGAAAAGTAAAGATGTTCATTCAAATTAATCTAGGTGGTGAAAGACAAAAATCTGGGATAGAGCCTAATGATTTAGAAACATTTTACACAAGCTGTTTATCATTAAAATTAGATATTGTGGGAACCATGTGTATTCCACCAGACAATCAAGATCCAAAGTATTTTTTTAAAGAATTATTAAATTTAAATAATAAAATTAAACTTCCAGAGATTAGTATGGGTATGACCAATGATTATTTGGAGGCTCTAGAATTTAGGTCAACATATTTAAGAATTGGTACAGGTATATTTGGTAAAAGAACTAATTGATTTTAATCTTTGTTTTTTTATCGATCAGTTTAGCTAAAATCAAAAAATCTTTTTCACACAATGCAATACATCCTTTTGTTGGTAGATATTTTTTCGTTAAATGTAAAAAAATAGCACTTCCTTTAAACTTAGTTGGATTTTTATAGTTATATTTTATCAAAATTAAAAAATCATACTTATGATCTTTACGGTACAATTTTTCATGTCTTATTTTTAGATTTTTTTTTATTTTTATTTGTCTATTATAAAATTTGCTTTTTGGATCATCACACCACCCCATATTTTTTTTTATAGGAATTGAACTTAGTTTTGAAAGGGGTTTTTGAACTCTATCTGGTCTATAATAAATATTACCTAAATTAAATTTGCCTTTTGGTGTTGTAAAATCACCCTCATATTTTTTTTTACTAAATCCATTTTTTCCAATAGAACACCTAAATTTAAAATCATCAATTAAAAGTGTATCTTTATTTTTGACAAAAATTATCATATTTTTAAAAAATGAATTCTAGAATATTAATAATATATGAATATCAGATTTTATACCAAGTATTCAATGAAATTAGTGAAAGTTTAAATTTTGAGATTGTCCAATCTAATGAGAAGGATTTAAAAGAATTTAATTTTGATCAAAAAAATAATTATTTGATTATTTCAGAAAAAAAAATTGAAGGAGTAAAGAATAGTTTAATTTTAGATAATCTTCCAATTAAATTTGAAAAGCTTATTGAAACTATAAATATTAAGTTTTTAAAAAATAAATTTTTAGATCAATCACATATTAAAATAGGCGAATATAATTTAGATTTGAATTCAAGAAAAATTTCATTTGGAAATAAAAGTTTAAATTTAACTGAAAGAGAAACAAATTTAATAATTTTTATTAAAGATAAAAAGAATGTAACGGTTAAAGAATTACAAAAAAAGGTCTGGGACTATTCACCAGATTTAGACACACATACAGTTGAAACACATATCTATAGATTAAGGAAAAAAATGAAAGAAACTTTTGGAAATGAAAGTTTTATATTAAACATCAATAATGGTTATTCGATAGATTAGTGATTAAATTCTAGCACCTATTTTTTGAATAATCTTTGAAGACAACTCCGTACCTTTAATTAAACATTCTTTAGAATCTAGTTGGTTAATTACACCATGAAGATATCCTGCAGCGAATAAGTCTCCAGCTCCAGTTAAATCTTTTATTTTTAAATTAGGTTGGGCATTAATTTCTGTAACCTGGTCTTTGTTTATTGAAACTGCACCATTTTCTCCCCTAGTAATTATCATATTTTTTTTAATTTCTTTTGAAAATGTGATGGCTTCCTCAAACGTTTCTGAGCCAATTAAGGATAATATTTCTTGTTCATTTGCAAAAATAATATCTAATTTATTCTTAACTAACTCCATAAAATGTGGCTTATGTCTCTCTACACAAAAAAGATCTGATAGTGACATTGCAACTTTTTTTGAGTGGGCAATAGCTTTATCAAAAGCTTTTTTTGGATTACCCTCGTCCCACAAATAACCCTCCAAAAAAACCATCTCTGCATTCTTTATATCTTCTTCTTTAATATCATTGTCATTAATTCTTCCAGCGGTACCAAGAAATGTGCACATTGTTCTCTCAGAGTCGGGTGTTATTAAAATCAAACAAGATCCAGTAGGCATTTCCTCTTGTTTTTTTTTATACAAATATTTTACTCTTTCTTTTTTTAAACCATCTTCATATTTCTGACCGAGTTTATCGTCGCTAATTTTTCCAATAAATCCAACCTGGTTTCCTAGTTGAGATAAGCCAACTATTGAATTAGCAACAGATCCACCTGAAATGGTTTCCTCAATTTTTAATGATGCAAGTAAATTTTTAAATTCTACTTCATCGATTAATTTCATAGTGCTCTTTGTTAATGAATTTTGTGTTAAAAATTCATCTGATACTTTACAGAGTACATCAACAATAGCGTTTCCAATACCTAATATTTTCATTATGGCTTTTTTGCTATAAATGGTTTTTTTCTATTAGGATAACAAGAAGTACAAATTTTACAACTCAATCCATAACAATCTCTTGCCTTACAATATTCCCTACCGTAATAAATTATTTGTAAATGTAATTTGTTCCAATATTTTTTAGGAAACAATCTTTTTAAATCTTTCTCTGTTTGAACAACATTTTTTCCATTGGTTAATCCCCATCTTTGAGCTAACCTATGAATGTGGGTATCTATAGGGAATGCAGGATGACCAAAACCTTGGGACATAACTACACTCGCAGTTTTGTGTCCTACGCCTGGTAATTTTTCAAGCTCATCAAAAGTTTTGGGTACCTTACCTTTATAATCTCTGACCAGTATTCTTGATAAATTATAAATGCTCTTTGCTTTAATCCTAAAAATGCCGATTTTTTTAATTAAAGTCTCTATTTTTTTTCTCCCTAATTTAACAAAGTGCTCTGGTTTATGATATTTAGGGTAAATATTTTTAGTTACATTATTTACATTTACATCTGTACACTGAGCAGAAAGAAGAACAGATATTAGTAGAGTAAATACATTTCGACTTTTGAGTGGAACCTTAATACTTGGATATGTTTTATTTAGTATCTTAAGTATTATTTTTGCTCTTTGAATTTCATTCATTATTTGAAATTCATTAAGTCTCTCATGGAATACAAACCTGGTTTTTTCTTCATTAACCAACTAGCAGCTGTTAGCGCACCTTCAGAGTAAAGTGCTCTATCAAATGCCTCATGATTAAGTCTTATTATCTCTTTCCCGCTGGAAAATAGAACTTCATGTTCACCAATAATTTTACCTTTTCTAACCGAATTAAAATTTATTCTTTTTCCATAGGGAAATTTTTTTTTATTAAGATATTTTTTACCCATAATTCCATAGAAATTTCTATTTTTCCCTATCGCGATGCCCTGACCTAACATTAATGCTGTACCAGAAGGATGATCTTTTTTAAATTTATGATGAGCTTCAAAAACTTTACTTAGAAAATTATTACCTAAAGATTTTGATGCAATTTCAGTTAAATACATCAAAAGATTAATCCCAAGACTCATATTTCCAGCTTTGAGAATTGGAATTTTTTTGGAAATTTTTTTTATTATATTTTCCTCTTTTAAAGTAAAACCTGTAGTCCCAATTATCACTCTTTTTTTTTGTTTGGCAGCAATATTAAGAACTTCAAGTGTACATTTTGGAATTGTGAAATCTATTATTACGTCACTACTCTTAAAGGCTTCAGAATTATTCAATTTTGGTAAAATACCGAGGATTTTTTTTCTTTGTAACTTATTTTCCGTGAGACTATTAATTTTAAACCTTTTATCTTTACTTGCAGATTTGATTAATTGCTGTCCCATTCTACCCAGACATCCTGTAATTGTTAAATTTATTTTTTTATTGCTCATATTGAAAGAATTTTAAATCATCTTGGTAATATTCGTTCATTTTTTTTATCATGTTTTCATCAAGATTTTTTTTCCAGTCGTTTTCTGGTCCTTGATAAAAAAATTTAATTTTTCTGTTATCTTTTAAAGAATATACGTTTTCACCAAACTTACCCTCATTTTCTATGTTTTGTAGACTTTTAAAGTTAGTAGTATCAATTGCATTATTGAGCTTTTTTTGATCAATTTTATTGTCAAATCTCATTAAGGTATTAACAAAAACTACTAGCTTTTCAAACGTTTGAGTTGGATTTTTAACCATATCCTCGTATCTTATTGTAACTCTTCTAAAAGACTTATTAGCTAACCAAGATCGGTAATTAATTCTCCAAGAGTTTACTATATTTGTTTTTGCATAGTTTTTCAGGTGTGGATAGTCTTCTAATACTTTATTTTTATCTTGCATAAATTTTAATGCCTCATCATAAGAATCTAAATCATTATGATTTTTAACTGAAGTAATTACATTTCTTGGATCTCTGATTACATAAATAACCCCTAGGGTGTATTCGGGTTTTGTAAAGTCATTTCCAAACGCAGTAATTAGAGAATTGTGTGTTTTTAAAAACTTAACTTTTTTTTGGTCACGAATATTTTTTTGTGAAGTTTCCCAGTGTTTATGAATTTCACCTTGTTTGACCTCTTCTTTAAAAAATTGTTTATTTGGATAATCTTCGATTAAATTTAACTTATTAATATCAAAAATTCCTTTTTCACAAAAATAGTAAGCGGTAAGAAAAGATCTGATCCAAGTATTTCCACTTTTTGGATATGAGGCAATCCAGATTATCATATTTATTTATTAAACTAGGTATTAATTATTTCAACTTAAATATTATTTTTGACGAACTTAAGTTGAATTTATCAACTTTTCCAAAAATCTTTTGCTTTTTGAAAAAATTTTTTGATACTTGGATTAGATTTATCGTTTTCTATTTCCCTGAATTTTTCTAAAAGACTTCTTTGTTCTTTGTTTAAATATACTGGAACTTCAGTTTTAATTTGTACGTATAAATCCCCAAAATCTCCTCTACGCATAAAAGGCATTCCTTTGCCTTTCAACCTAAATTGTTTACCATCTTGAGTTCCATCAGGTATTTTTATTTTTGCTTTTTTACCATCTATTGTTGGTATTTCTATTGTTGTACCAAGTGCTGCGTCTGCTATTGAAATTGGAAACTCAAAGAATAAATTTACATCTGATCTTTTAAATAGCTCGTGAGATTTTACATTTATAAATAAATATAAATCACCACTAGCACCACCCCTTGTCCCCGCTTCACCTTTGCCCGCAAGTCTAATTCTTGTCCCGTCATCAACTCCCTTTGGTATTGTGACAGATACTTTTTTTGAAGTTTGGGTGTTTCCTTGTCCATTGCAGTCTGAGCAAGGATTTGTTATTTCTTCCCCACTTCCTGCACATTGAGGACATGTTTGTTGAACTGTAAAAAAACCTTGATTAGATCTGACTCTACCGTTTCCTCCACAGTAAGTACATCTGTCAGGGCTAGACCCAGGCTTAGATCCATTTCCCTTACATGTGTTACATTTTTCTGATGTTGAAAATTGTATATTTTGTTTCTTACCCGCGTAAGCTTCTTCTAATGTAATCGATAAATCATATCTTAGATCTGAGCCTCTATTATTTGAGTTTCTTCCTCTAGAACTTCTTCTTCCACCCCCAAAATCACCAAAAAAATCTTCAAATATGTCCGAAAAATCCGCACCACTGAAACCTCCAAAACCTCCAAATCCACCTTGTCCACCACCACCATTTTCAAAGGCAGCATGACCAAAATTATCGTAATTTTCTTTTTTAGATTTATCAGAGAGAATGCCGTAAGCTTCACTTGCTTCTTTAAACTTTTCTTCAGCTCCCTTATCACCTGGATTTTTATCTGGATGATATTTTACAGCTAACTTTCTGTATGCAGATTTCAATTCTTCAGGGGATGCGCTTTTATTTACACCGAGGACGTCATAATAATCTCTTTTTGCCATTTAATACCCCGGACAGATAAATGTATGTTAAGCGCTCTTTTCTTTATTCTCGTCTTTTACTTCCTCAAAATCAGCATCAACAACATTATCCTCTTTTTTTCCTTTATCATCTTTACCATCATCTTTATTAGAATCTGGTTTTGTATTTTGTTGTGATTTGTATATTGCTTCTCCAAGTTTCATTGAAGCCTGAACCAATGTCTCGGTTTTTTTCTTAATATCATCTGTGTTTTCACCTTTGAGAGCCTCTTTTAGTTGACTCGAAGCATCTTCAATAGCTTTTTTGTCGGCTTCAGATACTTTAGAACCGTGCTCTTTAAGATTTTTATCTGTAGAATGAATTAAGGTATCTGCTTGATTTCTTATATCTACAGACTCTCTTTTCTTTTTATCAGCTTCTTTATTGGCTTCAGCATCTTTAACCATTTTCTCAATCTCTTCGTCACTTAACCCACCTGAAGCTTGAATTTGAATTTTTTGTTCTTTTCCAGTGCCCTTATCTTTCGCTGAAACATTAACAATACCATTCGCATCAATATCAAATGTAACTTCAATTTGAGGAACACCTCTAGGTGCAGGTGCAATTCCAACAAGCTCGAAGTTACCTAAAATTTTATTATCTGATGCCATCTCTCTTTCACCTTGCAACACTCTAATGGAAACAGCAGGTTGATTATCTTCAGCAGTTGAGAATACTTGACTTTTTTTAGTAGGAATTGTTGTGTTTTTTTCAATTAATTTTGTAGAAACTCCACCTAAAGTCTCAATACCTAAAGAAAGAGGTGTTACATCTAATAATAATACATCCTTTACATCACCTTGAAGAACACCTGCTTGAATAGCAGCACCCATAGCCACAACTTCGTCTGGATTAACACTTTTATTAGGTTCTTTCCCAAAGAAATTCTTAACTTCCTCGATTACTTTAGGCATTCTAGTCATACCACCAACCATAACAACTTCGTCAATTTCATTAGCTGTAATACCAGCATCTTTTAATGCAGTTTTACAAGGTGGCATTGTTTTGGCTATAAGATCCTCAACTAGCGCTTCCAATTTTGCTCTTGTAAGCTTTAGATTAATATGTTTTGGACCAGTCTTATCAGCAGTAATAAACGGTAAATTAATATCAGTTTGTTCAGCTGAAGATAATTCAATCTTAGCTTTTTCTGCTGCTTCTTTTAACCTCTGAAGAGCAAGTTTATCTGATTTTAAATCTATCCCATTATCTTTTTTAAATTCCAAAATTAAATATTCAACCACAGAATTATCAAAATCTTCACCACCTAAAAATGTATCTCCGTTAGTTGATTTAACTTCAAAAACTCCATCACCAAGCTCAAGTATTGAAACATCAAATGTTCCGCCACCTAAGTCATAAACTGCAATTTTCTTATTTTGTTTTTTATCTAAACCGTAAGCTAATGATGCAGCCGTAGGTTCATTTATAATTCTTAAAACTTCTAGACCTGCAATTTTTCCAGCATCTTTTGTTGCTTGTCTTTGAGCATCATTAAAGTATGCAGGAACAGTAATTACAGCTTTTGTGACAGCTTGGCCTAAATATTTTTCTGCTGTTTCTTTCATTTTTTGTAAAATAAAAGCTGAAATTTGAGATGGAGAGTATTTTTCACCTTTAGACTCTATCCATGCATCTCCTTTTTCTGAATTAACAATCTTAAATGGAGCCGCTTCTATATCTTTTTTAACAGTCGGGTCATCAAAGTTTCTTCCAATTAGTCTTTTAACTGCAAAAATTGTATTTTCAGGATTGGTTACAGCTTGTCTTTTAGCTGGTTGTCCTATTAATTTTTCTTTTTCATCAGTAAAGGCAACAACAGATGGTGTTGTTCTAGCACCTTCTGCATTTTCTAAAACTTTTGCTTGGCTTCCTTCCATTATAGCCACGCAGGAGTTTGTTGTTCCTAAATCAATTCCAATAATTTTACTCATAATAATTAATTCTCCTCGTCATATATGTGTTATTTTTGATTCTACAAGCTGTTCTGATCATTATTTAGTCTCCGAATTCTCTTTAGTTTCCTCTGTTTTGGCTTCTTTTTCTTGAGTTTTTTTAGCTACGCCAACTAATGAGGGCCTTAGTAATCTATCTTTAATAGTGAAACCTTTTTGAATTTCTTGAATTATAGTTCCTGGCTCTTTTGTATCATCCTCAATTTCCATCATTGCCTGATGAAAGTTTGGATCTAATTTTTTATTTATACTATCAATCTGTTTAATATCATTTTTGTTAAATATGGATATTAAATCTTTATGAATTATATCAAAATGTTCTAAAGTTTTTTTAAGCGCTTCAGAGTCTTTCAACTTTTCATCACTCTCTAAAATACTTTTGGATCTTTCAAAATTATCTATAAGGCTAAGAGCTTCTTTGGCAAATGAAAAACCACCGTATTCAAAAGCATCTTCCTTCTCCTTCTCAAACCTTCTTCGTTGATTTTCCATTTCAGCAAATGCTCTAGCTAGTTTATCTTCAAGCTCTAAAATCTTTTCTTCTGCTGTTAATTCTTTTTTGTTCTCTTCCTCTTTTTTATTATGATCATCTGTTTGATCTTCATGCTTATCAGATTGGTTATTTTCTTGATTGGCTAAATTTTCGTTTTGGATATTTTCTTTTTGTTCTTTTTCCATAGTAGCTTATATGGTAAGAAATTTAAGAATTTCTAGATGTTAAAAAAAAAAATATCAAAAATATTAATTGGCACAAATAACAAAGGAAAACTTAGAGAAATTAAGGGTTTATTGCCAAAATCAATTAAGATTTTTTCTACATCAGATTTTAATCTTAAAAGCCCAGCAGAAAATGGCAAAACTTTTAAGGAAAATTCAATAATTAAATCTAAGTATTTTTCAAAAAAATCTAATTTAGTTTGTATTGCTGATGACTCTGGTCTTGAAATAGATTACTTGGATAAAAAGCCTGGAATTTTTTCAGCCAGATGGGCAGGATCCAAGGGGGATTTTAACAAAGCAATTAAAAGAGTGTATAAAGAGTTAGATAAAAAAGATAAAAACTGGAGAGCTAAAAAGATTAAAGCAAGATTCGTATGTGCACTGTCAATTTGTTATGTAAATAAAATAATCGCAAGTGTTGTAGGAAAAATTGAGGGATCTATTTCAAACAAAATCAGGGGAAAAAATGGTTTTGGATATGATCCAATTTTTATTCCAAGAAAAAAGAAACAAACTTTTGGTGAAATGAAGTTTTCTAGTAAATGTAAAATCGACCATAGATCAATTGCGTTTAAAAAAATTAAAAAATTTCTTTAAGTTTACCGTTATTAATTTCATAAAAATTTAATCGGTGGTTTATCTTATTATCTTTAATTTCAAAAACTCCTATTCTCCCTTTAAATGTATTTTGGGTTTTAAATGATTTATTTATTTCCATAGCTTCATTTTTAAGTGACAGATAATATATTAATCCAACTAAATCATAACTCAGTAATGATAGATAATTTGGTTTATAATTAAATTTTTTAAAAAATTTATTATTAAATTCATCCAAATTTTGTTTGTTTATTGAAGGATAATAAATGGGTTGTAAATTTAGTTCTTTTAACAAACTTTCATCAAACCATTGGTTTAAAGTAATTATATATTTATCTTTTGGTGATACGTCAGTATACAGTAATGAAGTAATAACACTTTTTAAACTCTCATCAAAATCTGTAATAATAACAGAGTCAAATTTTACATTTCCAAGAGTGTATTTTTTTTCAAGTTTTTCTATAATTTTTTCCTTATTTGGATCATCAGAATTTTCAACTCGTGATATTTCATCTAATAGATTTTGTTTTCTTATCCCGTAATTTGTGATTTTTTCTATTTGTTTAGTTAATTTAGTTGGGTCAATATCATAGTTGTATTGTTTAAAAAATTTTATCTTTGACTCTTTAATTCCTTTTTTAATCTCTAGGTCATAATTTAAATTTGGGATTAAAAAAATTGTTTTTTTTATCTCACTTGTTTCCAAAAATTTTTTGATTGTATTTAATTGTGAAGAGGAGTTTATGCCACTGCTAATGATATTTTTATGAAGATCCAAAGTTTTGTTTGTTAAAGATAAAAAAGTAATACCTTTTACTTTATCTAAAAATAATAAATTTTTATGAAAAACTGGACCGATAACCAACGATATTCCCATTTTCTCAAATTCCAGAGCTGAACGTAAAGTCATATCGGGATCTGACCTTGTGTCTTTAGGATATATTTCAATGTTATTATCTTTTATGTCAATTAAGGCCATTCTAATGGAATTTAGTATTTGTTTTCCTAAAGACGCGTCTTCTCCAGATAGTGGAGCTAATACTCCTATTTTGATTTTTGTTTCTTCAGAATTGGAAACTGATGTTTCAAATAATAAAACAAAAAATATAGAAAAAAGAATTTTAAAAAATTTATTCATTTAATGATTTATATAATTTTAGTATTGTATAATTATGACTGTAAACCTTAAATTTCAAAATAAAGAAATTAAAAAAGGTCTATATATAATACCCACTCCTATAGGAAATTTAAGAGATATTACTTACCGTGCAATAGAAATTTTGAAAAAATCAGATTTTATTTTGTGTGAGGACACTAGAATTTCAAGAAAATTGATGGAAAAATTTGAGGTTAAATCAAAATTATTATCTAATCACAAATTCAATGAGAGGAAAAATTTATCTTTTATTATAAATCATTTAAGAAATGATAAAATTATATCTCTTGTTTCAGATGCAGGCACTCCTGGAATATCAGATCCTGGAGCCATCTTAGTTAAAGAATGTGTTAAAGAAAAAATAAACGTTTTTCCATTACCAGGGCCTTCCGCAGTTAGCACTGCCGTATCAATTAGTGGCTTTTCCGAAAAATATTTTTTTTATGGTTTTTTCCCATCAAAGTTAAAGGATATTAAAGATAATTTAAAATTACTTTCTCAGCTAGACTCAAGCATCGTTTTTTTTATTTCATCAAAAAAATTGAATAAAACTATTCCATTTCTTAAAGAAAGTTTTTCTGATAGAGAAATTTTAATTTGTAGAGAAATGACAAAAATTTATGAGGAATATTTAAGATATAAAGTTGAAGATTTAAAAAATCTAGATGAAAATTTAAAAGGTGAATTAACTATTGTAATATCTGAAAAAAAAAGATCAAAAAAAAGTTCTCTTTTATTAAGTGAATCAGATAAGAATAACATAAGGAAGATGATTAAAAAATTAAGTATTAAAGAAATTGTGAATTTAATTTCCCAAAATAATGCTGTACCCAAAAAAAAAATTTATAATTTTTGTCTTAAAATAAAGAATGAAGTTTAGAATTTTAATATTATTATTTATTACTTTGTTTTTGACAGGATGTGTTGGTGTTT
Source organism: uncultured Pelagibacteraceae bacterium (assembly GCA_902595405.1). Lineage (GTDB taxonomy): Bacteria > Pseudomonadota > Alphaproteobacteria > Pelagibacterales > Pelagibacteraceae > Pelagibacter. Next base: position 67,228 of record CACJPX010000004.1, on the reverse strand, counting down.
CATCAAAGGGAATTTTTGGAACAGGAGTGTCAGTTGCTTTGGATCCTAGGTCTTTAGGGACACAGATTGACGATTCTATAATGCAAAAAAATTTATCAGCGAGAATATTATTACAAGATAAAAAGTATTTTTTATCTATTAAATCAAAAGTTCTAGATGGAAGAATATTCTTAACCGGCAAAGTTGATGACCCTGAAGAAAAACTTCAAATAACAAAATTAGCCTGGGAAACGGAAGGAGCAAGATCTGTAAGAAACGACATTAAGATTAAAGAGAAATTTAATTTTAAACAATCTGCAAAAGACGTTTTAATTACTTCCCAATTAAGGACAGCTTTAATTTTGAATAAAGAGATAAAAGCAACCAATTACCAAATAGATACCTATAAAAAGAAAATTTATGTATATGGTATAGCTTTAACATCTGATGAAAAGGCATTAGTAATAAAAGAGGCTAAAGAAATACTAGATGTTGAGGACGTAATAGCTAGTATTTTAATTGTTGATGATTTAAGAATTCAAAAAAATTAATCTTTTTTATAATCAATTACATCTGAAGAATACGCTGCAATTGATGCTAGATTAATAATTTCTGAAGTGGAAGTTCTTAGAGGAGCTATCTCTATTGGAAGACCCAAGCCAATTAACAAGGGTCCGATAACCTTTGCTCTACTCATTGATTTTATCATTTTGTATGAAATAGCTGCACTATGTTGGCTAGGCATTATCAAGACATTGGAATTCCCTACAATTTCTGAAAAAGGGTAAAGCTCTTTATATAATTCTTCTAATGCAACATCTGGCTGCATTTCTCCATCAAATTTAAAATCAACTCTCTCTTTCTTTAAAATTTCAACAGCATCACTTAGCCTTTTTGTTCTATCAGTAGCTGGTTCCCCAAAAGTGGAATGAGATAAGAAAGCAACTTTAGGATCAAATCCAAATAACCTAACTACTCTAGCTGCTGATTTCGCCATTTCTGCTAGCTGACTTGCATCAGGATATTCAATGACAGAGGTATCGCATATAAAAATTGTTTTTCCTCTATTAACGATTAAGTTTAAGCCAAACATTATTTCTCCAGCTCTAGGATCAACAACTTGGGTTATCTTTTCTAAAGATGAAGAATATCTTCTGGTATTTCCAGTAACCATCGCATCAGCATCCTTACACGCTACCATGCAAGATGCCCAAACAACCCTATCATTTCTGATTAAACGATCACAGTCTCGCTCTAGCATGCCTTTATTTCTTTGAAGTTTGCCAAAAAGATATTTTACATATTTTTCCCTTTTTTTCGCGTCTTTTGAATTGGTAATTTCTATATCAAAATTTTCACTGTAACCTATTTTCTTTAATTGACTCTTAATTAAATCCTCTTTTCCAACTAGGATTGGTATACCTAAATTAGAGTTTTTAAATGCTATTGCTGCTTTAAGCATGTTTTCATCCTCACCATCTGCAAAAATTACCTTTTTGGGTTTTTTCTTTATGTAGTTATTTATACCCTGCATGATCGTAACTGTTGGATCTAATCTTTGTCTTAATTGCTCTTTGTAAGTATCAAAATCTTTTATATTTATTCTCGCAACACCAGAGTCTATTGCCGCTTTAGCTACTGCAGCAGGAATTACACTTATAAGTCTTGGATCAAATGTTGAGGGAATTATATAATCTTTCCCATAATGTGGTCTCTCACCCCCCATTGCAGCAACAACTTCATCAGGAACTTCCTCTTTAGCTAGGTTAGCAATCGCATGGGCGGCAGCAATTTTCATTTCCTCATTTATGGTTTTAGATCTTACATCTAATGCGCCTCTAAATATATATGGAAAACCAATTAGATTATTTACCTGGTTTGGATAGTCTGATCTTCCAGTGGCCATAATTGCATCACTTCTTACTTCAGCAACCTCTTCAGGTTTAATTTCTGGATCAGGATTTGCGCATGCAAATATAATGGGATTCTTAGCCATTTTTTTAACCATATCTTTTGTTAAAGCCCCTTTTGCTGATAAACCTAAAAATACGTCAGCATTATTGATCGTATCTGATAAAGTTCGATGTTTAGTTTCAATAGCATGAGCTGATTTCCACTGGTTTAAATTTTCTCTTCCACTATAGATCACTCCTGTTCTGTCAACCATTGTAATGTTTTTTTGTGGAACACCACTTTTCTTAAATAAATTAGCACAAGCCATTGCTGATGCGCCTGCACCGTTAACAACAATTTTTACTTCATTAATTTTTTTTTTGGTGATATCCAGTGCGTTGATTAATGCAGCTGTAGTTATGATTGCTGTACCATGTTGATCATCATGAAACACAGGAATATCTAAAATTTCTTTAAGTTTTTCCTCGATAATAAAACAATCTGGAGCAGCAATATCCTCCAGATTAATACCTCCAAAACTCGGAGCAAAATTTTTAACACTATTAATTATTTCATTGTGATCTTGTGAGTCAATTTCAAGGTCAATCGAGTCAATATCAGCAAATCTTTTAAATAATACTGCTTTTCCTTCCATAACAGGTTTTGAGGCTAAAGCTCCCAAGTTACCCATACCTAAAATAGCAGAGCCGTTACTAATTACTGCTACAAGATTTCCCTTACTTGTATAGTCAAATGCGGTTTCTGGATTTTCACTTATAGCTTTTACTGGTGCTGCCACACCTGGCGAATAAGCTAATGCGAGATCTCTTTTTGTAGTCATATTCTTTGAGGACGAGATTTCGATCTTGCCTGGTTTATTATGACGATGATAATCTAAAGCTTCTTTATCTGTATAATGATCAATTTTTGTTTTTTTCATTTAGCTTAATTAGGTGTACAAATGAGGTAAATTTAAGACTAATATGATTTATGAATTTAGTTAAGTCAACAGGGACTTTTGGTTTCTACACTATTATTAGCAGATTACTTGGATATTTGAGAGATGTTTTGATAGCAATTTTTCTTGGAACAAGTTTTTTGGCTGATGCTTTTTTTGTAGCATTTAGAATACCTAACACTTTTAGAAGACTTTTTGCAGAGGGAACTTTTAACTCCGCTTTTGTACCAAGCTACACTTCAGAATTAGTTAAAAATAAATCTAGATCAAATAAATTTGCTAATGATGTTTTTAATTTATTATTCTTAGCTTTATTTTTTTTAGTTCTCATAATTGAAATTTTTATGCCAATTTTTGTGGGACTGATAGCACCAGGCTTCATTGAAGATACTAAAAAATTTGAATTAGCAACTACTTTAACAAGAATTACTTTCCCTTTTTTAATGTTTGTAAGTCTATCTTCCTTTTTTGGTGCAATTTTAAACTCACATAATAAATTTGCTGCTGCTTCAGCAGCACCTATTATTTTAAATATAGTTTTAATTACTATTTTATTTTTTGGAAGATATTTAGGTGATGAATTAATTTATCATCTCTCATATGGGGTATCTATCGCAGGATTACTACAATTAATTTTTTTATATAAATTTGTAAAAAAATATTATGCGTTAGATTTTGATTTTAGATTTAAAATCACCAATAAAGTAAAATTTTTTTTTAAAAAATTATTACCAAGTATTTTTTCCTCAGGAGTTACCCAAATAAATATTTTAGTTGGAACAATTATAGCTTCATTCCAGGCAAGTGCTGTATCATACCTATATTATGCTGATAGAATATACCAAATTAATTTAGCAATAGCTGGCATAGCTATTGGTGTTGTTGTCCTGCCTCAACTCTCAAAGCATGTTCACCAAAAAAAAAAGAAGAAAATATCATTAATTCAAAATAAAGCATTAGAGCTAAGTATGTTTTTAAGTATACCTGCCTCAGTAGCGTTAGTTATAGGATCTGAACAAATTATTTCAGCTCTATTTGGATATGGTTCTTTTACAGAAAACTCAGTTTTTAACTCCTCGAATGCTCTTTATTATTTCGGCTTAGGACTTCCAGCATTTGCTTTAATAAAAGTTTTTTCGACATTTTTTTTTGCAAATCATAATACTAAAACTCCATTTTATATTTCCTTAGTTTCTGTTTTGCTAAATATTTTGATAAGCGTTTACTTTTTTAAAGATATTGGTTTTATAATCATTCCTATAGCAACGACAATATCCTCATGGTTTAATTCCTTAATATTATTTATCTATTTAAAAAATGATAACTTATTTAAATTTAACGAAACTTTTTTTAAACAGTTTGTTAAGATAATTTTTGCATCACTCATGACGGGTATTTTTTTTCACTACCTGATTTTGTTATTTGAAAATCAATTAAGTTATACTTATTTCTTTAAGTCTGCTTATTTATTATTATGTGTTTTATTTTCAATAATATTTTATTTTGTATTATCATATTTTATCAAAGCTTTTAATTATCAAGATATTAAATTAAAGTATTAAAGTATGAAAAAAAAAATTTTCTCTGGTGTTCAACCTACTGGAAATCTTCATTTAGGAAATTATTTAGGTGCGATAAAAAATTTCGTTGAATTAAATAATGATACTCAAAATGAATGTATTTTTTGTGTAGTTGATCTTCATGCAATAACTGTAAGTCAAAATCCAAAAGATCTAAAATCAAATATACATGAGACAGTCGCCACATTTGTTGCAAGTGGAATAGATCCTAAAAAAAGTATAATTTTTAATCAGTCACAGGTGAGTGCGCATTCAGAAGCAGCGTGGATTTTAAGCTGTGTTGCGAGAATGGGATGGTTAAATAGGATGACCCAATTTAAGGAAAAAGCAGGGAAAGATAAAGAGAAAGCAAGTATCGGTCTTTATTCTTATCCTGTTTTAATGGCAGCCGACATTTTATTATATGACTCAACTCATGTACCAGTTGGAGATGACCAAAAACAACATTTGGAGTTATGTCGTGATATAGCTCAAAAATTTAATAATGATTATAAAATCGAAAATTTTTTTATAACTCCCGAACCTTTAATTAAAAAAGAATTTTCCAGAATTATGAGTTTAAAGGATGGTCTTAAAAAGATGAGTAAATCAGAGGTATCAGACTTGAGTAGAATTAATTTAACTGATGATAAAGATCAAATAATAAATAAGATTAAAAAAGCAAAAACTGATACTTTGCCTTTACCTAGCAAAATTGAGGAGTTAGAAAAAAGACCTGAGGCTAAAAATTTAATCGGTATTTATTCAAGTTTAATGAATAATACACTCCAGGAATCGATTGATGAATTTGCTGGAAAAAATTTTTCAGAATTTAAAGAAAAATTATCAGATGTAGTTGTTAATGAAATCAATCCAATTTCATTAAAAATTAAAGAGCTATTAGATGATAAAGTTTTTTTAGAAAAAATACTTAAAGAGGGATACGAAAAAGCTAATGAAATTGCCTCAAAAAAAATAAAAAAAATTCACGAAATCGTAGGTTTTTGAATAAATTTTCATAAAGCGGTACCATTTTTAAAAATATTGCTTATATATAATTTATGTTCGTTCAAACTGAGATAACTCCAAATCCTAATTCGTTAAAATTCATACCAGGCAAGGTTGTTTCTAGTGCAGGATCATTTGAAGTAAGTAAAAATGATAACGTAAATAATGAGCTTGTTAGAAATATCCTTTCAGTAAATGGTGTTGAGGGAATTTTTTTAGGTAAAGATTTCATTTCAGTCAATAAATATGATGAAAATTCTTGGGATGACATCAAACATATAGTGATTTCTCATATTAATGAATTTTATGCATCAGGAAAAGAATTTGTAATTAATAAAGATTTAACTGAACAAAATGAAAGCTTTGATGAAATTGAGAAACGAATAGTGCAATTACTTGAGGATAAAATCCGTCCAGCAATAGCTAGAGACGGAGGAGATATTAAATTTAAAGAATTTAAAGATGGAGTAGTTAAAGTTCAACTACAAGGCAGCTGTTCTGGATGTCCTAGTTCTACAATGACTTTAAAACAAGGTGTTCAAAATCTCTTATGTCATTACTTACCAGAGGTAAAAAAAGTCGAGGCTATTTAATATATGAGAAAAATCTTTAAAAAAGATAAGATCAAACCTTTTAGAGTTTTCGATGAAAACGGCCTAAGTTCACTGCCAAGAATTATCTTAAGCAGTATAGTTGTTATTTTGTTTTTTTATTCTTTACCAATAGTTATCAATTTTACCAACAATAAAATTGAGAGTTCTGCTGGAATTCAAAATAATTCAAAAGCAATACTTGCATACACTCTTAATAAAAAATCTTCAAATTCTCAGACACTTAATGAAGATGATTTGTTAATCGATATTTATAGTTTAAATGATCAAGAAACGGATACGGTAAGATTGGAAGCTTCAACGATTAAACAGCTTTTTGAAGACACTGATTATAAGCTTGATGATGTAAGAAAAAAAAAGCTAGTTAAGCCTATAGCTTTAACTTTACTTCCAGCAGAAATAAAGATGATAGAAAGCGTAAAAAAGAGAAAAGAATTTTTTATACAAATTGTATTACCATTGATTTTAGAGGAAAATAAAAACATTAAGTTAGATAGAAAGAGATTATTTAGCATAATTAATAAGAGCAATAACTCAAAATCTGAAAAACAATGGTTAGAAAAAAAATATAAACAATACGGTATACCTTCGAGAGATTTATCAATTTTAAAAAGGAGAATGGATATAGTTCCAGTTTCATTAGCACTTGCTCAAGCCGCTAAAGAAACAGGCTGGGGAACTTCGAGATTTGCACAACAAGGAAATGCTTTATTTGGACAATGGACGTGGTCAGGAGAAGGATTAAAACCAAAAGATGCTGAGAAAAATGAAGGTCATAAAGTTATGAAGTTTAATGTTTTGCAAGCATCTGTAAGAGCTTACCAAAGAAATTTAAATACACATTCAAGTTACGAAGATTTTAGATCAGCTAGAGCAAAATTAAGAGATTTAGATGAACCATTAGATAGTATGATTTTATCAGAGTATTTAGATAAATATGCTGAAACAGGAAATGAGTATGTAAAAGTTTTACAAAAGATTATTCAACAAAATAATTTAAAAGATTTTGATGATGCGAAATTATTACCTTCCAGTATTGAGTTAGAAAGTTTAATTTAAAAGTTATTATCTAATAACAAATTGAGTTCCAAACCACCTCCATTTACCGTTGTCATTTACAGAACAATTAATTCTGCCCCTTCTTGGTAAAAATGGTTCTCTAAATTCTATTGTAAGTACTTTTTCAGCAAGTTTAATATCTGATTTCATCCATTTATCTCCTTCATTGGAATAACAGTTAATATTTTCAATATTTTTCTGATTTTCAAAAAATTCTACTTTAAATTTTGGTGGATTATTTTTTTTTGATAATTTTTTTTCTTGTGGTTCTAAGTTTTTATATTCAAGAGGGAAATAGTTTATTATTGATTTAAATCTTTTAACTTCTCCATATTTTTCATTAATAGGAAATCTTGGAAGTTCAAATTTATTTTTATTTATGTCAATAATTCCAGAATGTTGTCCAAATGCAATTTTAAAATTTTGAGATATATAATCTCTCATAAATCCTGAATACTCTCCAAATGGGTATGAAAATAAAGTTGGCACGTATCCTAATTTTTCTTTAAAAATTTTGTTTGATGATTTTATGTCATTTAAAAAAACTTCCTCTGATTTATCAATTAAATAATCATGAGAGTGTGAGTGATGTCCAATAACTCCAAATTCACTACGTTCAATTTCTTTAATTTGATTCCAAGTCATGTAACCATTGTTACCGACAGGTTCAGTTGAAACAAATAATACAAATGGAATTTTATTTTTTTTCAAATAAGGCCAGGCGTTATCATAAAAGGACTGAAATGCATCATCAACAGTGAGAAGAATTTTTTTTTCTTTTTTTGGAACATCAAATTCATTCACAAAATCTTTTGGATGATAAAAGGTTAAGTTAGCATCTAAAATAAGATCAACGTGTTCCTTAAAAATATCCATTGATATATTTGTTGATGGATATTTAAATTCATTAAATCGATGGTACATAATAGATAGTACACCCTCATCATTGGAAAAATACTTAACATTATTTTCTTGTGCGTTTGAGTTAAAAGTAAATATAATTAGAAAAATGAATAAATTAATTATAGATGCTGTTAAAGATAATATTTTTTTTATGATCATTAATGATAATAATACTTATAGTGTTACTCATGAAAATAGCAAAAATAATTATGAAAAACTTATTATTTTACTTATTGAATTTTTAAAAAACAATAATTTAGAGATGAGTGATATCGGATCAATTTATATAAATAGAGGTCCTGGTAGTTTTGCAGGTATTAGAAATTCTTTATCAACAATTAAAGCTATTCATATGATCAATAAAATTGATTATTATTGCTTTAGTTTTAAGGACTTTAAGAATGAAATTGATATAAAATATGAAAATATACCGCATCTTTGCAATAAATTTAACCTCAAAAAAAATTTGATTAAACCTTATTATATAAGTTAGAATTAGGCATGTCAGACGCAGCAGATACAATTGAACAGAAGTGTTTAGCTAAAGGTGTTAAACTTACAGAGCAAAGAAAAATCATTGCAAAAATAATTTCGGAGTCAAAGACAGAGTATGGAGAGTCAGATCACCCTGATGTAGATGAACTTTATAATCGTGTTTCGAAAGTTGATCCAAAAATAAGTATAGCTACAGTTTATAGAACAGTAAAACTATTCGAAGAGGCTGGGATATTAACAAAACACGATTTTAAAGGTGGAAAGGCAAGATATGAAGCAATGATCGAGAGCCATCATGATCATTTGATAGATATCAAAACAGGTGAGATCATAGAATTTGTTGATGATGAGATAGAGAAACTTCAAAAAAAAGTGGCTGAAAAATACGGTTATAAATTAGTAGATCATAAATTGGAATTATATGGGGTAAAAAAAAAGCCTCAATAAATGAGTCAAAAAATTTTCATTAAAACTTTTGGGTGCCAAATGAATGAGTATGACTCTAATAGAATATTAGATGCTGTAAAAAAAATTGGTTATGAGAAAACAGAAAAATATGAGGATGCTAATTGTTATTTGCTAAATACATGTCACATTAGGGACAAAGCTAAAGAAAAGGTTTATTCAGAGATAGGTAGAGTAAAAAAAATTTTTAAATTTAAAAAAAAACCATTAGTTATTATTGCAGGCTGTGTTGCTCAAGCAGAAAATCATGAAATGCTAAGTAGAGAACCTTTCATTGATTTGGTAATAGGTCCTCAAGCTTACCATAAAATCAATAATACAATTTTAAATTATGTTGAAAAAAAAAGAAAACTTGAAGAAACAGAGTTTGATGCAGTTACAAAATTTGAATATTTGAGTAAAATAAAAAATAAAGTTGGAAAAGTTTCATCTTTTTTAACAATTCAAGAAGGCTGTGATAAGTTCTGTCATTTTTGTGTAGTTCCTTATACTAGAGGGCCCGAGTATTCAAGACCACCTAGTCAGATTTTGGATGAAGCAAAATATTTAGCAGACAACGGTGTAAGAGAAATAACTTTGTTAGGTCAAAATGTGAATGCCTATGAAAGTAACGGTTTTCGTTTATCAGATTTAATTCTTAGTATAGAAAAATTAAATGATATTAAAAGAGTCAGATACACGACATCTCATCCAAAAGATATGACCGATGATCTTATTGAGGTTTATAAAAGTTCAAATAAACTTATGCCACTATTACATTTACCAGTGCAAAGTGGATCAAATAAAATATTAAGATTGATGAATAGAGATCATTCTATTGAGAATTACCTCGAAACATTCAACAAACTAAAAGAAATTAATTCAAAAATAGAATTTTCAAGTGATTTTATAATAGCTTACCCTGGGGAAGAAAATAAGGACTTTGAAGATACTTTAAACTTGATTAAAAAAGTAAAATTTATAAATTCTTATTCATATATTTTTAGCCCGAGACCTGGAACCGTTTCTGAAAATTTAAGTTTAATTGATAAAAAAACTTCGTTTGAAAGATTAGAAATAATTCAAAATGAGTTGTTTGAAAATCAAATTCAAAAGAACAAGTCTTTGGAAAACAGTACTGTAGAAGTGTTAGTTGAAAATCTCACAGAGGATAAAACCAAAACATTTGGAAGATCTAAGCACATGACATCGGTGATCTTTGATGGTAAGAAAAGTGATATTGGAAAAATTGTGCAAGTAAAAATTAGTAAAAGTAATAGAAGTACTTTATTTGGTAAAATTATAGATAATTCTAATCAGAAAGTTGCATAAGTTTGAGTGGAATAACAAAAAAAAATATTGACCAGGCAATAAAGTTTGTTTACTCGGACAATAACTCTTTAAGCGTGATATTTCATGATAACGATTTGTTAATGGGTGTTGTTGGCGAATTTAATAAAAATTTACAGGAACTTGAGAAAATCACTAAATGCAGTTTATATTCAAGGGGAAATTCTATTCTTATAAAATCAGATCCAGAAACAAATGAGAAAGTAAAAAATGCGATTCAATTTTTAGTTAATCAATTTACTAATAATGGAAATATCGAAAATAAAGATATACTTTCTTCGGTAGACAAATTTATGATTAATGAAAAAATAAAAAACAATAATGTAACTGATATAATTAAAACTCCAAAAAAATCTATAATTCCTAGATCTGAAAAACAAAAGAATTATGTCCGAGCTTTAAGACAAAGTGATATTGTAATTTCTGCTGGACCAGCAGGAACAGGTAAGACGTTTTTAGCTGTTGCTGTCGGTTTGACTATGCTTTTGGAGAAAAAGATTGAAAGAATAATTTTATCAAGACCTGCAGTTGAAGCTGGAGAACGTTTAGGATTCTTACCTGGTGATATGAAAGAGAAAGTAGACCCTTATTTAAGACCATTATATGACTCTCTATACGACCTTTTTGATTTTGAAAAAATCCAAAGAATGATTGAAATTGGAGATATAGAAATAGCACCATTAGCTTTTATGAGAGGTCGAACTCTTAAGAATTCTTTTGCAATTTTAGATGAAGCACAGAATGCAACTGATACTCAGATCAAAATGTTTCTAACTCGTATTGGTGAAAATTCAAAAATTGTAGTTAACGGAGATCCAACGCAAATTGATCTACCTAACAAAAATATGTCTGGATTGGTAAGATCAAAAAAATTACTTGGACATTTAAAAGAGATATCAATAGTTGATTTTGATCACTCAGATGTAGTTAGACATCCACTTGTGTCAAAAATAGTAAAAGCATACTCAAATAATGATTAAAGTTAGTGTCTTCTCTGAAGAGAAGGCTTGGTCAAAAAGACTCAAAAATACAGATATTTTTTTTAAAAAAATATGTAGGGCTTTTCCAAAAAAATATAAATTTTCAAATAAAAAAGTATTATTGAGTTTATTGCTTTCTAATAATAAAAATATTAAAAAATTAAATAAAAATTTTAGAAATAAAAATAAATCTACCGATATTTTATCTTTTCCATTTAATAAAAAAATTAAATTTTCAAAAAATATGTATTTGGGAGATATCATAATTAGTTATAATTATTTAGATAAGCCTAAATCTCAGGATTTAGAATTATTTAAACAAAAAACCATTAAAATTTTTATTCATGGTTTTCTTCACCTTTTAGGCTTTAATCATTTAAAGAATAAAGATTATTATAAAATGTTAAGAGAAGAAAATTTTATATATAAACATGTAAAATCTAAAATAAATTAATTTGAAAAAAAAAATTTATATTGAATCAATTATTTTAATTTTTCTAGGTTCCTTTTCATCATTAAGCTTACCTCCATTTAATTTTATTCTAATTAATTTTTTAACTTTTAGTTTATTTTATATTCTTTTAATAAAAACTTTTAAGGCCAATAAAAAAAAATTATTTTTTCTTTATGGTTGGTTATTTGGACTTGGGTATTTTACAAGTAATCTTTATTGGATTTCGATATCGTTAACTTTTGATGAAAGTTTCAAGCTTTTGATCCCTCTGAGTATACTTTTAATTCCAGCTTTTTTAGCTTTATTCTATGGTTTAGCTTCATTTTTATTTTTAATCCTGAAGCCAAAGAAAAATTTAAGCTCCTTTTTTCTTTTTTCTCTAATATTTGGAACAATTGAATTCATTAGAGGAACAATAATGACAGGGTTTCCATGGAATTTAATTGCTTATAGTTTTTCTAATTATATTGAAATTTTAAGTATTACTTCGATTATTGGTACTTATAGTTTTAATCTTTTTTGTATTTCTCTTTTTGCTAGTACTTCATTTTTAATTTTAAGAGACAGCAAAAAAGAAATTATTGTTTGTATTTTATTTATCATAATAACTTTATGTTTTTATTTTTTTGGCTCTCAACGATTAGAAAAATTTAACAATATTGAGGCTAATAAATTAGACTACAAACTGAGAGTTATAAGCTCGAATGTTAGCATAGATAGATTTTATAATGATACTGATCCTATTTCAGTAATTAATGATCTCATCAAAATCAGTTCACCACAAAATAATGAAAAAACAATTTTTATTTGGCCCGAAGGTGTATTGCCAGAGATTTCAAAAGACCAACTAAGGGAATATAAATTTTTATTTGAGAATGAATTCGATGAAAATCACATATTATTAATTGGGATTAATGATATAAAAGAGGAAGGTAAAGTTATTAAATATTTTAATTCATTAACAATTTATGATCACAACATTGAAATATTAAATTCATATAAGAAAGTTAATCTGGTTCCCTTTGGTGAATTTTTACCCTTAGAAAAAATACTTAGCCTTATAGGATTGAAGACAATCACTAATAATTATCAATCTTATTCAAAAGGAGAAAAAAGAAATATCATGGAAGTAAATAAAATAAATTTTTCAGTAAGAATATTACCGCTTATTTGTTATGAAATAATTTATAGTGGAAATATTTTTAATAACAGAGATTTTGATTTTATTGTAAATATTTCCGAAGATGGTTGGTTTGGTCAATCTATAGGTCCACATCAACATTTTGTGCACAGTATTTATAGAGCCATTGAAAGTGGCAAATATGTTTTAAGATCTGCTAATAACGGAATAGCCGCAATAGTTAATCCCTTGGGAGTTGTTGAAAAACAAGTTGATTTAAATCAATCCGGTTTCGTTGATTTATTTGAAACAAAAAAAATAGAACCAACAATATTTTCAAAATATGGAAATAAAATTTTTGCAATAGTAATTTTATTGTATATTTTTTTAATATTTTCATTTAATAGAATTTAAAATGAGTGATTTAAAAAACTATCTTTTTACTAGCGAATCTGTTTCTGAAGGACATCCAGATAAAGTATCTGATAGAATTTCAGATATGGTTGTCGATACTTATATTTCTGGTGATCCGTATTCTAGAGTAGCTTGTGAAACACTAACCACAACTAATAAAGTTGTTTTAGCAGGTGAGGTTAGAGGACCAGAAATTAAAAAAGATGAATTAATTGAAAAAGTTAGAGCCTGTATCAAAGATATTGGTTATGATCAAGATGGGTTTACCTGGAGAGAAGCAACTAAAATCGAAAGTCATTTACATTCGCAATCTGCTGATATTGCTATGGGTGTTGACTCGAGTGGAAATAAAGATGAGGGAGCTGGAGATCAGGGTATTATGTTTGGTTATGCGTGTAATGAAACTGAGGAATTAATGCCAGCACCAATTCATTATTCTCATAAGATTTTAAGATTAATGGCTGAGGATAGAAAATCAGGAAAATTAAAAAATATCGAACCAGATTCTAAGAGCCAAGTAACATTTGAATATGTTGATGGGAAACCCTCAAAAGTAAAATCAGTTGTTATTTCTTCTCAACATTCAGCTGATATAAATCAATCTCAAGTCAGAGATTTGCTTAGACCTTATTTATTAAAATCTATACCTGAAAATTTTCTTAATGATTTTAATGAGAACGAGTTTTATGTTAATCCAACAGGTAATTTTGTTATTGGTGGCCCTGATGGTGATTGCGGTTTAACAGGTAGAAAAATTATAGTTGATACATATGGTGGGGCAGCACCTCATGGTGGTGGTGCTTTTTCAGGAAAAGATCCAACAAAAGTTGATAGATCAGCTGCTTATGCAGCAAGATATATTGCAAAAAATATTGTTGCGTCAAAAATTGCAGATAAATGTTTAATCCAGCTTGCTTATGCAATTGGAGTCTCGAAACCTTTATCTATTTATGTAAACTTGTTTGATAACAATCTAGAAAAAAATAACTTAGTTGTAAAAACAATTAAGGAGAATTTTGATTTAAGTCCAAGAGGTATTAGAGAGATGTTAGATCTTAACAAACCCATATATGAGAAAACTTCTGCCTACGGTCATTTTGGGAGAGCAACAGAAAGTAATGGCTCATTTTCTTGGGAAAAAACAGATAAAACACGCATTTTTTCTAAATAGTTTCTGTTGAATTAAAAAAAAACTTTATTATATTCCTCTCACATTATTGAACTTTACAAAATGGGCTTTTGCCCATTTTTTTTTGGAGCGAGCAAAAATATGTTAAATAAAAGAGCTGACAAACTTGAATTATTAAGGATAGCAGAGGCTGTTGCATTAGAAAAATCTATTGATAAAGAACTTATAATAAACTCAATGGAGATAGGAATTGCAAAAGCCGCAAAATCTAAATTTGGTCAAGATAATGAAATAAAAGTTTTAATAAATAGAGAAAATGGTGACATAGAGATTTTTAGAAAACTGGTTGTTTCAGAAAACCCAGAAAACTCTAATACAGAAATTAAGCTAGAGGATGCGATTAATCTAAATAAAGATAACAAGGATAAATCTATTGGAGATGAAATTCTGCAACCCTTACCATCTTTTGATTTTGGAAGAATTGCAGCTCAAATAGCAAAACAAGTAATCAGCACTAATGTAAGAGATGCCGAACGTGATAGACAATTTAGTGAATTTATTGATAAAAAAGACAGCATACTAAGCGGTATAGTCAAAAGATTAGAATTTGGAAATGTAATAGTCGATTTAGGAAGGACAGAGGCTATAATTCAAAAAAATGAACTAATTCCAAGAGAAATTATTAAAGCTGGAGATAGAGTAAAAGCATATTGTGTTGATGTTAGAAGAGAGCAAAGAGGACAACAAATATTTTTGTCAAGAGCGCACTCAAAGTTTATGGAAAAGTTGTTTATACAGGAAGTTCCAGAAATATATGATGGATTAATTGAAATTAAATCTTCTTCTAGAGATCCTGGGAGTAGAGCTAAAATTTGTGTTAAAGCAGTTGATACTTCTTTAGATCCAGTTGGAGCATGTGTTGGAATGCGAGGATCAAGGGTTCAAGCAGTAGTAAATGAACTCCAAGGTGAAAAAATTGATATAGTAAACTATTCTGAAGATCCAGCAGTTTTAGTATCTAATGCATTGTCACCAGCAGATGTTTTGAGAGTTAATGTTGATACAGAAAGAAAAAAATTAGATGTTATTTTGACTGAGGAAAATTTAAGTAAAGCAATCGGCAGACGAGGTCAAAACGTAAGACTTGCAACAAAACTAATTAATTATGAAATAAATATTATGACTGATCAAGAGGACTCTGAGAGAAGACAACTTGAGTTTAAAGAGAAAACAGAGAATTTTGTTAAAAATCTTGAATTAGATGAAACTTTAGGTCAACTTTTAGTTGCTGAGGGCTTTTCAACTATTGACGAAATAAAAGATACTTCAGTAGAAAATTTATTAAAAATTGAGGGAATAGAGGAAGATACTGCAAAAGCATTAATTGAAAGAGCAAAAGAATTTCATGAAAAAGATCAAGAGGATATTTCAAAAAGAATTAAAGACCTTGGACTTGAGGAATCTTTGATCAATCTAAAAGGTTTAACACCAGGAATGCTTGTTACATTGGGTGAAAAAAAGATATTAAATTTAGAGAACTTTGCTGATTTGGCGTCGGATGAATTAACTGGTGGATATGATTTTATAAAAGGATCAAAAGTAAAAATCGAGGGTTATTTAGAGGATTTCGCATTATCAAAAGAAGAGGCTGATGAATTGATAATGTCTGCAAGAAATATCGTTTTTAAAGATTGAGAAATGATTTATGGAAAACAAAAAATTAAAATTAACAGTTTCTGGAAAGTCAAAAAAAAATCTTAAAAATTTTACAACATCTAATACTCAAACAAAAAGATCAGTTGTAATTGGAAAAAGTCAAAATAGATTTGATAAAAAAGGAAGTTCATTCCGACAAACTAAACCATCATTTGTCAACAAAATTTCATCAAATCAGAATGATTTTGAAAAGAGAAAGTTAGCAGAGCAGAGGGCAACTAAAAGATTAAAAGATGAGGGAAATTTAAAAGATAAAAAACACAAGATTGGTCTAAAAAAAAGAGAGGTTAAACTAACAGTATCCAGAGCATTAAGTGATGAGATAGAGGCAAGAGAGAGAAGTTTGGCCTCTGTTAAGAGAGCAAGAGAAAAAGAAAATAAGAGTCAAAACAAAGACCAAAGTAAAGATAATCTCAAACCTATTAAAAGAGATGTTAATATACCTGAAGCCATCACAGTAAGAGAACTTGCAAACAGAATGGCAGAACAATCAAGCAATGTTATTAAACACTTATTTGGAATGGGTGTTACGGTTACAATTAACCAAACGCTGGCCGCTGACACTGCTGAGTATTTGGTAAAAGAATTTGGACATAATCCAATAAGAGAGGAAAAAGCGGAGGAAATAATTCAAAAAATCAAGGCTTCAAGAACTGAAAGTCTTAAAAACAGGCCTCCAATTATCACTGTAATGGGTCATGTTGATCATGGAAAAACCTCTGTACTAGATGTTTTAAGAAGTGCCAATGTTGTTTCAGGAGAATTTGGTGGAATTACACAACATATAGGTGCTTATCAAATAGATAGTCAAGGAAACAAATTAACATTTATAGATACCCCAGGTCATGCAGCTTTTACAGAGATGAGAGCAAGGGGATCAAAGTTAACCGACCTAGTTGTATTAGTTGTTGCCGCAGATGATGGTGTGAAACCTCAAACGGTTGAGTCAATCAAACATGCAAAAGCCGCTAATGTTCCAATTGTAGTAGCAATAAATAAATGCGATCTACCAGAAGCTGATCCACTAAAGATAAAGAATCAATTATTAGAGCATGAATTAATTGCTGAAGACTTATCTGGAGACACTTTAATGGTTGAAATATCTACCAAGACAAAAAAAAACTTAGATAAATTAGTTGAGTCAATAATTCTTCAAGCTGAAATATTAGATCTTAAAACTGATTTCGAGTCTAAAGCAACTGGCATTGTCTTAGAGTCAAAAATAGACACAGGTAGAGGACCAGTTGCAAATATAATTGTAACAACTGGAACACTCAAGAAAGGAGATTTCTTTGTAAGCGGGTTGAAATGGGGAAAAGTTAGAGCAATCATTAATGATATGGGCCAAAATATTGATGAAGCCTCACCTTCAACACCTGTAGAAATTTTAGGAATCAATGGCGCATCAAAAGCTGGAGATGATTTTATTGTTTTAGAGACTGAGAAAGAAGCCAAAACACTCAGTGAAAATAGAGCTCAAGAAAATAAAGAGGGAAAAAATCCTTTATCTTTTGCCACTCAAGAGTCTGCCTTCTCAAATAATTTATCGAAAGAGCTTAATTTAATAATTAAATCAGACGTTCATGGATCTTCAGAGGCAATTAAGAATGCGATAAGTCAAATTAAACATGATGAAGTAAAACCAAAGATAATTTTAGCTGATATCGGTATGGTAACGGAAACAGATGTCACTTTAGCGAAAGCATCAAATGCTGTTCTTGTTGCATTCAATGTAAAACCAAGCAAAGAAGCAAAAAAACTTGCTGAAGATGAAAAAATAAAAATTTCTTCTTACAACATAATTTACGAAGTCTTAGATTTTATTAAAAAAAAGATGTCTGGATTATTGTCACCAGATTTACAAGAAAAAATTACTGGAACAGCTCAAATTCTAGAGATTTTTAAAGTTTCAGGAGCAGGCAAGGTGGCAGGATCGAAAGTGACAGAAGGAGAAATTAATAGCACATCAGATGTAAGAATTATAAGAGATGGTGCTATAATTTATACAGGTAAAGTTTCCTCAATATTTAGAGAAAAAAACCAAGTCAAGCAGGTTAATGGTGGTCAAGAATGTGGTATTACAGTTAAAGATTATATGGATTTTCAAAAAAATGACACAATAGAAGCTTTTAGTGTTACTTCTACAGAGAGGTCAATTTAATGGCAGATCGAATAGGAAAACCAGTATCTCAAAGACAGCTCAGAGTTGGAGAAATGATTAAGCAGTCTTTAAGCATGATTTTTATAAGAAATGAGGCTAAGGTGCCGAATTTAGAGACAAATACTATAACTGTTACTGAGGTAAAAATGAGTCCAGATTTAAAAATTGCTAAAGCTTATGTCCTCCCATTGGGTGGAAAAGATGCAGAAGAAGCAGTAAATATATTAAAAGAATATTCATTTTTAATTAGAAAAATTTTATCACAAAAAGTGGTTATGAAATTTTTACCAAAATTACTTTTTAGAAAAGATGAATCTTTTGAGTATGCAGAAAAAATAGAAAATTTAATTAAACAAACAAATAAATAGGAAAAATAAAGAATGAGCAAAAAAGCACAAGAATTAGCAATGCATGATATGGACACTGGTTCGTCAGAAGTTCAAATTGCTTTGCTAACGGAAAAAATTGAAGCTCTCTCTAAGCACATTAAACAATTCAAAAAAGATAAACACTCATCTGTAGGATTGTTGAGAGCGGTCAATAGAAGAAAGAAATTGTTAGAGTATTTAAAAAATAATAAATTGGACTCTTACAAAAATGTACTGTCGAAACTGAATTTGAGAAAATAGAAGTCAAGATTGATAGAACGGAATGAAAAGAAAAGAACGAAACGAAATGGAAGTGAAATGTTTAAAGTATATAAGAAGGAAATTGAAGTAGCAGGTAAGAAATTAAGTTTAGAAACAGGTAAAGTAGCAAGACAGGCAGATGGAGCAATTATAGTAACATGTGGGGAGACAGTTGTTTTAGCAACAGTGGTGGGAGCAAAAAAAGTAAATCCAGACATGGATTATTTTCCATTATCTGTGAACTATCAAGAAAAGTATTATGCAGCTGGAAAAATTCCAGGTGGATATTTTAAAAGAGAGGCGAGGCCAACTGAAAGCGAAACGTTAATTTCAAGATTAATTGACAGACCTATTAGACCATTATTCCCAGATGAATTTAAAAATGAGGTTCAGTTGTTACCAACTGTAATTTCTTATGATAAAGAAAATGAAGCTGATATTTTATCTATCATAGCTTCTTCAGCAGCATTAGCAATTTCAGGCATGCCATTTATGGGGCCGGTAGGTGCTTCTAGAGTTGGATATATTGATGGCAAGTATGTTTTGAACCCATCAAAAACAGACTTGGAAAAATCAAAATTAGATTTAGTCGTGGCAGGTACAAAAGATGCTGTGCTAATGGTTGAGTCTGAAGCAAGCGGTTTAACAGAGGAAGAGATGTTAAATGCAGTTAAATTTGGTCATGAAGGTTTTGTTCCTGTGATTGAAATGATTGAGGAACTTGCAAAAGAATGTAGAAAACCAGGGTGGACTGTTGAAAAGAAAGATCTTTCGGAAGTTAAGAAAAAACTTGAAGAAACATTTACTGATGATCTTAAAAAAGCTTTTGCGACCAGAGATAAACAAGATAGATCAAACCAAATTTCAGAGATCACTGATAAAGCAAAAAAACTTTATGAGGAGAATGAAAATTATTCTGATCTAGATATAAATTCTGAACTTAAAAAAATTGAAAAATCTATAGTCAGAACAGATATTTTAAAAAATAAAAATAGAATTGATGGTCGAGGATTGTCTGATGTTAGACCTATTTCTTGCGAGGTAGGAATTTTACCAAGAACTCATGGCTCGGCTTTATTCACCAGGGGAGAAACACAGGCAATTGTAACTGCAACTTTAGGAACCTCAGATGACGAACAAAGAATCGAAAGCTTAGATGGATTACAAAGAGAAAGGTTTATGCTTCACTATAATTTTCCACCCTTCTCAGTTGGTGAAACAGGTAGAATAGGAACTGGTAGAAGAGAAATAGGACATGGTAAATTAGCTTGGAGAGCTATCCACTCTTCATTACCATCAAGTGAGTCATTCCCTTATACATTTAGAGTTGTTTCAGAAATTACAGAGTCTAATGGCTCTTCATCAATGGCTACAGTTTGTGGAACATCACTTGCACTTATGGACGCTGGAGTGCCTATCAAAGAACCTGTTGCTGGTATTGCAATGGGACTGATTAAAGAAGGCGATGATTTCAGTGTCCTATCAGATATTTTAGGTGATGAAGATCACTTAGGTGATATGGATTTTAAAGTAGCCGGAACTAAAGATGGAATTACATCTCTACAAATGGATATAAAAATCACTGGTATTACATTTGAAATAATGGAGCAGGCATTAAATCAAGCTAAAGACGGAAGAATTCATATTTTAGGTGAAATGAATAAAGCATTATCAGCTTCAAGATCAGATGTTGGAAAACACACCCCAAAAATGGAAAAAATCAATGTTGATAAAAAAGACATTGCTGCCGTAATTGGAAAAGGTGGAGCAACAATTAGAGAGATAGTAGAAAAATCTGGTGCGAAAGTTGATGTTAATGATGAGGGTGTAGTAACAGTTGCAGCACCAGATGAAGAAGCTAGAAATATTGCTATGCAAATGATCAAAGATATTACTGCAAAAGCTGAATTGAATAAAATTTATTCAGGCAAAGTAATGAAAATTATGGAATTTGGTGCGTTTGTAAATTTTTTAGGAAAACAAGATGGACTTGTGCATATTTCAGAGCTTGCAGACAAAAGAGTAGCCAAAGTTACTGATGTCGTCAAAGAAGGTGATGAAGTAAAAGTAAAAGTGATTGGTTTTGACAGGGGTAAAGTTAAACTTTCTATGAAGCAAGCCTCAGATTAATATTAAGATTTAGAATTATTACGAATAAATTTTTTGGCAGGTAACTCGAAAAATTTGTACGTGATTAAGGAAACAATAAATACAGTTCCTATAAAACATATGAATGTTAAATTATTATTATAATTTATTTCAAAATAATTCTTATTTATTATGTGAAATATTATTTGAATTGGAAAATGTACTAAGTAAATAGTGTAAGAAATATCACCAAAGATTTGAGTTCTTTTTCCAAGATTATTAAAAAAAGTTTGAATTATAGTTAAATTAACAATTATTAGTGGAAATTTTATAAAATAAAGTAATAGCATTATCCTTCCACCGTAATTATTTTGAATATTAAGTTGAAGATTTAGAAAAAAATTATCTAGAATTCCTGATAAAGTTAAAAAATTAACACTGATTAATAAAAATAAAACTTTTATCTTACTTTTATCTAGATATTTTAAAATAGCTTTGATTAGATAATATATTACACCTCCATAAAAAAATAAAAAAATTCCAAGATTAAGATTTGACTCAAAAAAAAAGTATAGAATTAATGCAATGGTGGTCACTATTATTGTTTGTGTTATGTTTTTTAAAAATTTAAGAGAGATTATAAAAAAAGAGATATAGAGAAACAATTCAACAGATATAGAAAAGGATGGTGCATTAAACGACTCTAAGCCACCTTTCATAAATGGCCATTCTTGTATCAAAAAAAAATGTTGGAAAAAATTTTTTAAGTTATTTTCTTTAAAGATAAAATAATCATTTTCAAAATTAAAATAAATTTGTTGAAAAAACATTACCAATAAAAGTGTTAAAAGATGTAACGGATAAAGTCTTGAAAATCTAAGTATTGCAAATTTTTTAAAAGAAATTTCTTTTTTATAAATTTTTTCTAAATAAAAATTAAAAAAAATAAAACCTGATAGCATGTAAAAAAAGGGAACAGCTTGAGATCCAAATAAATAGACAAATCCAAATATATCAAAAAAAGGCTGGTCTTGTCTCACAAACAGATTGAGTTCATCGTAGTAGAAGTGTTGATAGTGTTGAAGAACAACACTTGTAGCAGCAAAAGCTCGAGCAAGGTCTAGTAAGTAGAGTCTATCAAGACGTCCATTCATCTTAAATATTATGAAATATTTTTTGGGTCAGGCATCCCGACCTTATTATATCCGGCATCAACATAATGAATTTCACCAGTTACGCCATTTGCTAGGTCGCTTAAAAGATACAGTGCTGAATTTCCCACATCATTTATATCCACATTTCTTTTAAGAAAAGAATGATCTTCATTCCATTTATAAAGAAATTTCGCATCACCAATCGCAGAGGCTGCTAAGGTTTTAATAGGTCCGGCACTAATCGCGTTAACTCTTATATTTTTATTACCTAAATCTCTAGCTAAGTATTTGACACTTGCTTCAAGAGCCGATTTACAAACACCCATTACATTATAATTTGGAATAGCTTTTGTAGATTCATAAGTCAAAGTTAGCATACTGCCATTGCTTTTCATAATCTTCGAAGCCTCTTTAGCAACCTCAGTGAACGAAAAACATGAAATCAACATACTTCTTAGAAAATTTTCTCTAGTTGTGTTTAAATATTGACCAGATAATTCTGATTTATCTGAAAATGCAACAGCATGAACTACAAAATCAATTTCACCCCACTGGGATTTAATATTTTCAAATAATTTTACTATTTCTTCTTTTTTTTCAACATCACAGCTAAATGTTACTTTAGAATTCAATTTTTCAGCTAAGGGAATTACCCTTTTTTTTAATGCATCTCCTAAGTAAGTAAACGCAAGTTCTGCTCCAGCCTCAGCAAGTTTTTGGGAAATGCCCCATGCTATAGATCTCTCATTAGCAACACCCATGATCAATCCTTTTTTGCCCTTCATTAAACTCATAATTAAACCTTTTCAAAAATTAGAGCCGCATTAGTTCCACCAAACCCAAAACTGTTTGACATTACTGTATTTAAAGTTACTCCTGTTTCAGTTTTAGCGACTATTGGGAATTTTTTAGCCTCATCATCCATTTCATTAATATTTGCAGAGCCAGCAATAAAATTATTTTTCATCATAATTAAACAATAGATTGCCTCATGAACAGATGCTGCCCCTAATGGATGTCCTGAAAGAGATTTAGTTGAACTAATTTTTGGAATTTCTGATCCAAAAGTATCCTTCACAGCATTTAATTCTGTAATATCTCCGACAGGAGTAGATGTTCCATGAGTGTTTATATAATCAATTTTATTTTTTGCTGTTGCCATAGCCATTTTCATACATCTTACTGCTCCCTCACCTGATGGTGCTACCATATCATAGCCATCTGAAGTTGCTCCATAGCCAGTTAACTCTGCATAAATTTTTGCTCCTCTAGCCTTAGCATGTTCATATTCTTCAAGTACTAACACCCCTCCACCTCCGGCAATTACAAAACCATCCCTTGTTTTATCATATGCTCTTGATGCACTTTCAGGAGTATCGTTGTATTTTGATGACAAAGCAGTCATAGCATCAAACATTGCAGTCATTGCCCAGTGAATTTCTTCACTACCACCAGCAAAAACAATATCTTGTTTACCTAATTGAATTAATTCCATAGAATTTCCAATACAATGCCCACTTGTTGCACAAGCTGAACTCATAGTGTAGTTAGTGCCTTTAATTTTAAATGGCACAGCAAGTGTAGCTGAAGCTGTGCTTGCCATTGTTCTTGGTACAATAAAAGGTCCCATAAGTTTTGGTGTTTTAGCTCGTGTTTTATCAGCAGCCAAAATAACATTTTCAATCGAAGGGCCACCTGAACCCATTACAATTCCTGTTTTAAAATTACTTATATCTTTATCCTCTAAGCCAGAGTCTTTTATTGCTTCTTTCATGGCTATATAATTATACGCTGAACCAGAGCCCATAAATCTAATTGTTTTTCTATCTATGTGATCCTCAAGTTTAATATTCGGTTTACCATGAACATGGCTTTTTAAGTTATGTTCTTTATATTCTTCTGCAAAAGAAATTCCTGATTTAGAGTTTAATAAAGATTGATATACTTCATCTTGATTGTTACCTAAACAAGATACTACCCCTAAACCAGTTATTACTACTCTTCTCATTATTTAAATAAACCTACTTTTAAATTTTCAGCTGAATATATTTTTTTCTCATCAGCAAGTAATACCCCATTAGCAAGACCAACAGTTGTTCCTCCAGGCGACATTATTTTTTTCATATCTATTTCATACCTTACATTTTTGACATTTTTTAAAACCTCACCTGTGAATTTAACAGTACCAACTCCCAAAGCCCTTCCCTTACCAGGATTTCCTTTCCAACCTAGAAAAAAACCAACTAGTTGCCACATAGCATCTAATCCTAAACATCCTGGCATAACAGGATCCTCTTTAAAGTGACAATCAAAAAACCAAAGATCATTTTTAATATCTAACTCAGCTTTTAATAAACCTTTTTTAAAAGCTCCCTTGTCGTCATTAATTTCTGTAATTCTATCAAACATAAGCATTGGTGGAAGAGGTAATTTAGCATTACCAGGACCAAATAGTTTCCCTTCACCACAATTTATTAGTTCATCGTATGAGTAAGAGTTTTTTTTCATAAAATTGAATACTCTTATTTACTTGATTTTGTAACTATATAATATAATTATAATACTTGTTTAGAGTAATTTTAACTAACAATTTGCTTAAAAAGTGAGATATATAGATAAATTAAGAAATTCAGGATTAAGACCTACTAAACAAAGGCTTCAAATATGCGAGGTTCTATTTAATACTGAAAGAACATTTCATTTCACAATAAATGAGTTAGAGCAAAAAATTAAAGATAAAATAGACAACAAAATATCTTTAGCAACAATCTATAATACAGTTCACGCTTTTGAAAAAAAAGGATATTTAAAGCAAATCCCTGTGAATTCAAATCAAACTTATTTTGACACAAACATTACTGATCATCATCATTTTTACAATTTGAAAGATGGAAAGTTGATTGACTTAGAAAACTCTGATGTAGGACCCATAAATATTAAGAGAAAAATTGATGGGAAAAAAATCAAATCCATTGAAGTGCTTATCAAACTTGAAGATTAATTTATCAATTTATTTAGCGTCATTATTAACCAATTGACAGTTTTTTAGAACCATTATAAACTGCAACCACAATCAATTTTTTAAACATGGGGAGTAAATGAGCACTGAAAATTTCAAAAATAAATCTTTTAAAGTAAGTGAGTTAAGCAAATGTCCTTTCACAGGAGCAGGTACACCTGCAAAGTTTTCTGCAGGACGAGGTCAAACAGTAAGAGACTTCTGGCCAAATAGTTTGAATTTAAAAATTCTGAGTCAGCATTCAAATTTATCAAACCCTATGGATAAAAAATTTAATTATGCAAAAGAATTTAAAAAAATTAATTACAAGGCGTTAAAAAAAGATTTAAAAAAATTAATGACAGACTCACAAGAATGGTGGCCTGCAGATTATGGTCATTATGGCCCTCTATTTATCCGATTAGCTTGGCACGCTGCAGGAACTTACAGGACTGGTGATGGTAGAGGTGGTGCCGGTACTGGCAATCAAAGATTTGCTCCGCTCAATTCTTGGCCAGACAACGTGAATTTAGATAAAGCAAGGTTACTTTTATGGCCAATCAAAAAAAAGTATGGAAGAAAAATTTCATGGGCAGACCTATTTATATTAGTTGGAAATGTAGCATTAGACTCCATGGGTTTTAAAACTTTTGGTTTTGGTGCAGGTAGAACAGACATCTGGGAACCAGAGGATGATATTTATTGGGGTTCAGAAAAAGAAATGCTAGGTGTTGAGAGATACAGTGGAAAAAGAGATTTAGAGCAGCCGTTAGGCGCTTCTCATATGGGCTTGATTTATGTAAATCCACAAGGTCCAGACGCAAATCCAGATCCATTACTAGCAGCACACGACATCAGAGAGACATTTGGAAGAATGGCTATGAACGATTATGAAACAGCAGCTTTAGTTGCTGGAGGACATACATTTGGAAAATCTCACGGAGCAGCTTCAGAGTCTTATAAAGGTCCAGATCCAGAAGCTTCAAAACTTCAAGATCAGTCTACTGGATGGAATAGTGGATATAAATCTGGAAAAGGCGTCGACACAATAAGCAGTGGTATCGAAGGTGCATGGACTCAAAATCCTACTAAGTGGGACATGGGTTATCTGGATTGTTTATACGGTCATGATTGGGAATTAACAAAAAGTCCAGCCGGTGCTCATCAATGGACTCCAAAGAAAAATGGTCAAAAAATCAAAATGGTTCCTGATGCGCATCAAAAGGGTGTGCTTCATCCACCAATGATGCAGACAACAGACATATCAATGAAAGTTGACCCAAGTTATGGACCAATTACAAAACATTTTCATCAAAACCCTAAAGAGTTTCATGATGCATTTGCTCGGGCATGGTTTAAATTAACCCACAGAGATATGGGTCCAAGAGTTTGTTACTTAGGTAGTGAAGTTCCAAAAGAGCAATTAATTTGGCAAGATCCAATTGATAAACCAAAGTACAAACTTAAATCAAAAGATATAAAAGATTTAAAGAACAAAATCTCTAAATCAAAAATATCAATTTCAGATTTAGTTTCTACTGCATGGGCATCAGCTTCAACTTTTAGAGGATCAGATAAAAGAGGTGGTGCTAACGGTGCAAGAATAATGCTAGAACCACAAAAAAGCTGGGTTGTGAATAATCCTAAGAAGTTATCCGTTGTGATAAAAACTTTGAATAAAATTAAAGATCAATTTGATAATAAAAAGAAAAGTGTATCAATGGCAGATTTAATTGTCTTAGCAGGTGGCGTTGGTATAGAGATGGCTGCTAAAAAGGCAGGGCATAAAGTTAATGTTCCATTTTCAGCAGGCAGAGGAGATGCAAGACAAGATCAAACAGATATTCATTCATTTGGTCTTCTCGAGCCTCAGGCAGACGGTTTTAGAAACTATCTTAATGGTGGAGCTTCAAATGTTTCAGCAGAGGAAAAATTGGTTGATAAAGCACAACTAATGGGTCTTACTGCACCAGAAATGACAGCACTTATAGGTGGTATGAGAGTTTTAAATACTAACTATGACGGTTCAAATTATGGCGTTTTTACAAATAAACCTGGTTCTCTTACTAACGATTACTTCGTAAATCTACTAGACATGAATACTACATGGAAAGAGGAAGACAAATCAGAGCAAACATTTGTAGGAAGAGATAGAAAAACTCAAAAAACAAAATGGAAAGCAACACGAGTTGATTTGATTTTTGGTTCAAATTCTCAACTAAGAGCTCTTGCAGAGGTTTATGCCTGTGAGGATTCAAGTGAAAAATTTGTTAAAGATTTTATAGCTGCATGGGTAAAAGTTATGAATTCTGATCGATTTGACTTGAAATTAAATTAAATTTGAAAAAAAGATAGAGTTATATGGCAACAGCAAGTTTTGAGGATTTTTATGAAGTCCCAGATTTAAATTTTGACATTTCAAAACTAAAAGATGACTTAGATAAAATTTTGAAATTAAAAAGATTTAATTCACCAGGTGTTACACATTTTGGTGCAATTCCATTAAACCAAATTCCAAATGATAAGAGCTCGATTGAAGGGAGTAATATTAGAGGAAAATATTGGACAATTGCAGATGAAACTGGAAAAGAGGTTTCAAGAGATGTTGATATAGATGAGTCTAAATACACACAATTAATACCTGAATTTGAAAATACATACTTTGCAGAAGTTTATAAAGTTCTAAGTAAGAGATTTAAATTGGGAAGGGTTAGGCTCTTATTAAAAGAGCCTAGATCAACTTTGAGTTGGCACAAAGATCCAGAATGTAGGCTTCATGTGCCTATAATCACAAATAAAGGGTGTTCAATGGTTATAGAGAATGTCGCTAAACATTTACCTGCAGACGGGAAAGTTTGGATTACAAATAACACTAAATATCATAATTTTTTTAATGGAGGTGAACAGGCTAGAATACACCTTGTGGCTTGTGTTCTTGAGAGTCCTTTTAAAAACTGATGGAAATTACCAAAGGCATATTTCAAGCATCCCAAAATATTTATCAAAATAATAAAGGCTCCTTACTTAGAACTATAATTTATACAATTGGACACTTTGCAATTGCGATTACAGTTTTAATGATGGTAGCAGATGTTTCTTTTAAAATTGCACTAACCGATGCTATTGTTGAACCAATTGCAAATTCAATTTGGTATTTTATTTTAGATAAATGGTGGACAAGTAAATCAAAAAAATAATTTCACAGAATACTTCTGAGAAAAGCGACTGGTAATCATTCGCAAAAAAATTTCGCTAATAATAATCATTCGCATAAATAATAATTGAAATAAGTTTATTTATGATTAATTTTTGTGCATGCAAACAGAAAATTATAATTGTAAAAAATGTGGACTAACAATTTCTTCAACTTGTTCAAAGTGTGATAAAATTGTAGATGTTGAAGTTCTTGATGATGGTTGCATTGTTCAGAAAACAAAATGTTTAGACTGTGCAAATGCCCCTGTAATTAAGGATGTTTGTGAACAACAAAAATAGTTTACGATAAAATTAACAGGGGTAATAAAGATTAGTTAAGTCCCCAGGAGTTTTCTACTTTAATCCAGCCTTTAAAATTATCAGTTTTTATTTTACACCAATTATTGCTACAACTCTGGACTAACAAAATTCTACCCTTTTCTATTTTTGCTAAAGGCTTTGAAAAATTCGTTGGTTTACTGAACAAAATTTTATCTTTTTTAGGTATAATGGAATTTACTTTTTTAAGTTGAGAGACATGTATCCATCCACTATTATTTTTAAGATCAATAATCCTCCTAAAATTTTCTTTCTTATCAATTTGCTTTATGGGTAAATTAATTTTTTTATAAATATATTTTATAGGATACTCAAATCCTGGACCATATCTTACATTTACTTTATCTTTTTTTAACGAGAGGAAAGTATCATTTGCAAAAACGCTAAATGGAAAAAAAATCCAGAGTAAAATTAAAAAAAATAATTTTTTCATTATTTAGCGTCTCTGTATTTTTTATTAAATCTTACTTTTCTAAAATTAAGATTTAAAAGATCTATAATTAATATTTGATTTTTCAAGTTTTGCCCAATTTTCATGATCATTTTTAATGCCTCATTAGCTTGGGTTGTTCCCACAATAGATGCTGTTGTGCCAAGAACTCCCTCAAATTCACAATTTAGGTCATCATCTGAAATTTCATCTTCTTGGTAGAAATTTTTTAAAGAAGCTGTTTTTCTATCACTAAAATCAAATGTGAATACGTGACCATCAAATTTGCTGATTGCTCCTGTCACCAATTTTTTTTTTAATTTTCTACAATAATCATTGATTAAAAATTTAGTTTTAAAATTATCAGAACCGTCAATTATTATTTCATAATTTTTAATTATTTTTTTGATATTATTCTCATCCAGTCGTGATTTGTAAGTTTTAATTTTAGTAGTTGGATTTATTTCTCTAAGTTTTTTTGCAGCTACACTAACCTTTAATTTTTTTACATCTTTAGAAGTAAATAAGCTTTGTCTGTGTATATTAGAAAGATTAACAATATCGTTATCGATAAGACCGATATTTCCAACACCAGCTCTCACTAGATTTTCTGCAGCAGGGCAGCCCAAACCCCCAACACCAACTATTAAAATTTTAGATGATAAAATTTTTTTTTGACCCTTCGCACCTATGTTTTTTAAAACTAATTGTCTTGAGAATCTTTCAATTTGAGATTTGTTTAGACTTTCTCTCATTTACCAGTTGAACCAAAACCCCCTGCTCCTCTTAATGACTCTGGAAGTTCATTTGTTTCTTCTAAATCCATTTTTATAACTGGGGTTAAAATCATTTGGGCAACCCTATCGTTGTTATCGATTTTAAAGTTTTTGTTACCATGATTAAATAAAATAACTTTTATTTCACCCCTATAATCACTATCAATTGTACCAGGTGTATTTAAAACACTTATATTATTTTTTGCCGCTAATCCTGACCTTGGTCTAATTTGAATTTCATATTCTTTAGGGAATGCAACTGACAATCCGGTTGGTACTAGGCATGATTCACCAGGCTTTAATTCAATTGATTCATTTATATATGCCATAAGGTCCATACCAGATGCGCCATCGGTTTTATATGATGGTAATCTTACAGAAGGTTCTAACTTTTTAACTAAAACTTTAATCATTAGTTTAAATGATCAATAATTTTTCCAACTAATTCGTCTGAAATTTCTGATTTGGATTTATAGTTAAGTCTATCAATTTTTTTATTTTTATAAAAAATTGAGACCTCATTAAAATCTGAGTCAAAACCAATGGACTCTTTTGACACATCATTCGCAACTATCCAGTCACAGTTTTTTTCACTTAGTTTTTTATAAGCATAGTTTTCTAAATCATTCGTTTCAGCTGCGAAGCCCACAACAAGTTTTGGTCTTAGAGAGTTATGATTGGAGACATAATTAAGAATATCGACATTTTTCTCTAATTTTAAACTAATTTCATCTTGTTTTTTTATTTTTATTTTAGACGCTTCTTTCACTTTATAGTCACACACTGCTGCTGAAAATATTGCAACATCTACCGGTAAACTTTTAATTGTCGATTGAAACATTTCTTCAGCAGTTTCAACCTCGATCAAATTAACATCATTATTTATTTTTAAATTTGTTGGTCCTGAAATTAAAGTTGTTTCAAAACCCTTTTTTGAAAGTGATTTAGCAATTTCATAACCTTGTTTACCACTAGATTTATTTGATATATATCTTACTGGATCGATGTACTCTTTTGTTGGTCCTGCAGTTACGATTGCCGTTAATTTATTTTTAAGTTTTAAATCTTTAAAATAAATTTTAAGTTTACTTATTATCTTTTTTGGCTCTGACATTTTACCTTCACCATATTCTCCACATGCCATATCTCCAACCTCGGGACCAATTAATTCATAATTATAGGTTTTAAGTTTTGATATATTTTGTTTAGTAGACTTATGTTTCCACATTCTTACATTCATAGCTGGGGCAATAAAAATTTTTTTATTTGATGCAAGAGCAACAGTTGAGGCTAAATCATCAGAATTTCCATTTGCAAGTTTAGATATTGTATTGGCTGTTGCAGGTGCAATTAATATTAGGTCTGCCCATCTTGAAAGACTAATGTGATCCATTTCTGCTTCATTTTCTATACTAAAAAGATCCTGGTAAACTTTAGATTGAGATAACGAAGTAATTGAAAGAGGTGTTACAAATTCAGCACCACTCTTAGTAAGAATTGTTTTTATACTTACACCATCCTTTTTTAAAAGCCTGATCAATTCTAGACTTTTATATGCTGCTATACCTCCACAAATTATTAATAAGATTTTTTTATTATTCAAGTTACTCATGATGTGAATTAAAATACCAATAGACTAAAAATTACAAGGACTAAAAAGCCAATAATAGATTGATTTCTAAAAGCGGTCATTTCTGATTTTTTTGTATTCAAAGCAGTATAAGAATTTGAATTTTGTGGAATTTGACCACTAGCTAAATATGTTAAGGCTTGGTTAGCCTTATCCATTATTTCTGGGAATTCTGGTAATCTTTTAATGACTTCAGAAGTACTCTGAATTGTCTCATTAATTGTGGTCATAGGATCTTTTGTTTCTCTTAACCAATTTTCTAGAACAGGTTTGGATGTAGTCCAAATGTTTGTGTTTGGATTTAATTTTCTAGCCACCCCCTCCACAACGACCATTGTTTTTTGTAGCATTAGAAGTTGAGGTTGCGTTTGCATGTTAAATTTTTCTGTTACATCAAATAATTGTTTTAATAATTTCCCGCCAGAAATATCTTTTACTGTTTGGCCAAAAATTGGCTCACCGATTGATCTTAGGGCTTGAGCAAGGTCATCTATTGGTACCTCTTTAGGAACTAATCCAGCAATCAAATGCACCTCTGCTACTTTACGATAATCCCTTTGGATAAAACCAAATAGTATTTCTGCCAAAAATCTTTTACTCATTTTATCCAATCTACCCATTATTCCAAAATCAATTGGAACTATATGACCATTGTTGTCTATAAATACATTTCCCTGATGCATATCAGCGTGAAAAAATCCATCTCTCACAGCATGTCTTAGAAAATTTTGAATTATGTCGTTTGCGATTTTTTCAGTATTTAAATTTCTTTTTTTTAGCTCCTCAGTTTCTCTGATAGAAATTCCATTAACCCAATCTAGTGTCATTACATTTTCGCTTGTAAAATTCCAATATATTTCAGGAACTCTAAACCCAACATCATTTTTGGTGTTTTCAGCATATTCATTGGCTGCCGCTGCTTCAAATCTTAAATCCATTTCTAAATTAGTTATTTCTTTAAGTAAAAAAACTACTTCTACTAATTTCAATCTTTTTGTCTTTTTAATAAATGACTCTACTAAAAAGGCAAAAAGCATAATTGCATCAATCTCATCATTAAAAATTTTCTTTATGTTTGGTCGTAAAATTTTTATTGCAACATCCTTGATAGTCCCATTGTCGTTGATTTGAGCTTTATGAACTTGAGCTATAGAGGCTGCTGCAACGGGTTCACTTAAATTAATAATTGAGTCAAATGTTTCCTGTCCCAAATCTTTTTTTATGATTTCTTCAGCCTGTACCAATGAAAATGGTGGCAATTTATCTTGAAGATTTTCTAATTGTTTTGAGAGGTTCTCTCCGATTATATCTGGTCGTGTAGCTAAGAATTGTCCAAGTTTTATAAAAGTTGTACCCATAGACTCCAAAGAATCTGATAAAAGTTCACCTTCACTTTTATTTGAGTCTCTTTTTTTAGGTGAAAAAGATATTGATAAAAATTTAAATAGTAATGTGATTGCAAATGGTGGCTTTTGAAATTTTGATATTATATCTAATATATCTGAACTAGCTATTTTTCGACCAAGTTTAAATAAAGTAATAAATTTTTTTATCATTAAACTTTCCAACCACTGTGTATAGATACTATTCCATTAGAGAAGTTCCTATAATTACATTTTTGAAATTTATTGTTTTTCATATATTCTAAAAGTTCATCTTGATTTACAAAATTATCTATACTTTCAATAAGATAATCATAGGGCTCTCTTTGTCCTACAATGTATTTACCAATTAAAGGAATTAATTTTGAATACTTTTTATAGATAAATTCTAAGTTTTTATTTTGTATTTTGGAAAATTCTAAACAAAAAAATCTCCCACCTTTTTTTAATACTCTGTACGCCTCTGACAGAGATTTATCTAAATCTTTTGTATTTCTCAAGCCAAAACTGATTGTATAAAAATCGAATGTATCACTCTCAATGGGGAGTTTTTCTGCACTTGAAATTATCCATTTTATATTTTTATAATTTTGAAGTTTCTCTTTTCCTTTGGTTATCATTCCTTTATTTGGATCAATACAAGTAATATGATTATTAATATCCGTATTATCTAAATAAAGTTTTCCTATATCTCCAGTTCCGCAAGCAACATCGATCAAGTTTTTATTTTTTGATGG
Organism: uncultured Pelagibacteraceae bacterium; assembly: GCA_902595405.1. Taxonomy (GTDB): domain Bacteria; phylum Pseudomonadota; class Alphaproteobacteria; order Pelagibacterales; family Pelagibacteraceae; genus Pelagibacter. Next base: position 33,637 of record CACJPX010000004.1, on the reverse strand, counting down.
CCCCATCATATTGATTAAATTTTTTTTCCAAAGCCTATGTATTCCGAATGACATAAAATCATTCATTAAATCATATTTATCAAAAACTTGATCAAATACACCTTGAACTAGCCCTTTTTTACTCTGAAGATGTTGTTGCATTTTTAATTAATTATTCATTTAATATAATAGTAAATGCCAGAATTACCAGAAGTAGAAATAGTCCGACAATCTTTATTAAAAAATATAAAAGGTAAAAAAATCAATAAAGTTTTGGTCAGAAACAGAAACTTAAGATTTAAATTAGAAAACTCTTTTGAAAAGAGGTTAAAAAATAAATTTATTTCAAATATTAAAAGATTCTCAAAATATTTAATAATTGAGCTGGAAAATAAAAGTTTCTGTATAATTCATTTAGGAATGTCAGGAACAATTCACATTATTAAAAATAAAAAAAAAAATTTACTTACCAACACTAGTTTCTATAATTCGCCAAATTTACCTAAAAATCACAACCATGTTGAATTTTTCTTTAAGAATATTAGATTAATTTATAATGATCCGAGAAGATTTGGTTACTTTCAATTTTTAGATGATTTTAAGAGTCTAAAAAAAAAGTTTCAAAAATTTGGACCAGAACCTTTTGATAAAAAATTTAATTCAAAGTATTTGATTAATTATTTTAAAAAAAAAAATAAGAATGTAAAAAATTTTTTATTAGATCAAAATTTTGTATCTGGAATTGGAAATATTTACGCAAGTGAAATTTTATATTTATCAAAAATTAATCCTTCGTTATCAGCTAAATATTTGAAAAAAAATCAATGTAAAAATATAGTTATAAATTCAAGAAAAATTTTACAAAATGCTATAAGAAAGGGTGGATCTACCATTAGAGACTTTAAAAATACCAAAGGTGATCAAGGTAATTTTCAAAAAGAGTTTAGGGTTTATGGTAGAGATAAAAAAAAATGTAAAAGACTTAGTTGTTTGGGAACAATTAATAAAATAACCCAATCAAATAGATCAACATTTTTTTGTGAAATATGTCAAAAATAATAAATATATTATTGACCGGGCCTATTTAAGCGGTTATACCCCTGCAAAATCTGCAAAATTATGGCTAATACAAAATCAGCAATTAAAAGAATTAGACGAATATCTAAACAGACCGCAGTTAATAAGGTGAGAAAAAGTAGATACAAAATTGCATTAAAAAAGATGAACGCTCTGATTGAAAATAAAAAAAAGTCAGAGGCTTTAAAATTCTTACCTAAGTTGAATTCCGAGTTAATGAAGATTGCTAAAACTGGAATTATTAAAAAACAAAATGCATCTAGGAATGTATCGAGAATTACAAAAAAAATAAGTTCTTTATAATTTTCTATACCTCAAGTTGATTCAACTTAAAGAATACGCTTCATGTATGATGCTTAAATCTTAAATTACAATATTTAGAATTAGTAAAAAAATATTATATTTAATTCAATCATAAATTTTATTTATTTTTTTGATACATAAAAAAAAAATTTGTCAAAGAAATTTTTAAAAAAATTTTTTACACAATCCCAGATTTTATTTATTTTCAGTTTAGTAAAATAATTTGTTGCAATACCCATCATTATTGATGTAACTGGAGTCTTTCCGTAAATATGAACAACACACACATAAATAAAAGTTTTGATAAAATTAATCTTGATTGGAAATTGATTCAGTCTGAATTAAAACTTAAATTGGGAATAGAAGTTTATGAAAGTTGGATAAAAAAAATTGATTTACATGAAGAGTTTAATAATTATATCTTATTAACTGTCCCTACCAGGTTTATCCGTGACTGGATCACATCAAGATATTTAGATCAAATCTTACAAACAATTAAAAAACATAAAAAACAAATTGTTAGAATAGAATTTAAGGTTATAGAAAAAAAGATCAATAATAGTGAAAAATTGAATAATCTTAATCAGATAAATAAAAATCAAAATATCTCATTTATAAAAGACTCCCATCTTCAATATAGTCGAATAGATCCTAATAAAAGATTTGAAAACTTTTTAATTGGCTCAAGCAATAAAATTGCTTTTGAGGCTTCTCTAAAGGTATCTGAAAATATGTCTCATTATAATCCGCTTTATATATATGGGGGTGTAGGTTTAGGTAAAACTCACCTTCTAAATTCAATAGGTCATGAAATGAGTAAAAATAAAAAAGTAATGTTCATTTCTGCTGAACGTTTTATGTATCAATTTGTAAAGTCAATAAAGTCTAACGATATGGTTAAATTTAAAGATTATTTTAGAAATACAGATGTCTTATTAATAGACGATATACAATTTATGAATGGCAAAGAAGCTATGCAGGAGGAGTTTTTTCATACTTTTAATGCTCTTTTAGATAAAGAGTCTAGAATAATTGTTTCAGCGGACAGGCCTCCTAATAAGTTGTCTAGAATTCAAGAAAGAATTAAATCAAGATTCTCTGGAGGCTTAGTAGTGGATATTCAAAAACCTGAATACGATTTAAGAAGAAAGATCATCAATTACAAGCTTAATGAGTTAACGACACTATATACTGATAAATTAAATATCTCAGATGAAATACAAGATTTTATAAGCAACAAAATTACAACCAATGTTAGGGAATTAGTAGGAGCAATAAATCGTATAGTTTCATTTTCAAGGATTTATAACAAACTGCCAAGTTTATCCGAAACAAAGATTATTTTGAAAGATTTATTAAATCTAACGGAAAATAATGTGACAATAGACTCAATACAAACCATTGTCTGCAAGTTTTTCAAAATTAGTAAAAATGAAATGTTATCCTCAAGAAGATCGAGATATTTAGTTAGACCAAGACAGACAGCTATTTACCTAACTAAAATTTTAACTACAAAGTCATTACCAGAAATTGGACGAGAATTTTCAAATAGAGACCACACGACTATAATTCATTCTGTGAAAACAATAGAAAAATTAAAAGAAAAAAATCCAAACATGAATGATAATATAAATAAACTAAAAAATATTATTTTATACAATAAAGAAGGATGAAATTTAACGTTAATCAAAAAGAGCTTCAGGAAGCTCTAAGCTACTGTCAAGGTGTTATAGAAAAAAGGAGTACATTACAGATACTTTCCAATGTTTTACTAAATGCAAGTAATTCAAGATTAACAATCACAGCCACAGATCTTGATTTGATTTTCATTCATCAAATTGAAAATGTTGAAATTTTAGAGGAGGGAAATACAACAGTAACTTCCTCAATTATGTTTGATATTGTTAGAAAGTTTTCACCAGACAAAAAATTGAACTTATCCATGAAGAGCGAAAACAAACTCCAACTAGAGTCTGAAAAATCAATATTTAATTTAAATTGTATAAATTCCTCAGAGTTTCCGCTTACTGATGAAAATTTTAATGATAATACTTTTTTAATAAACTCTAAACATTTTTTAAAGTTACTTAATAAGTGTAAGTTTTCAATTTCAAATGATGAAACACGCCATTACTTAAGTGGCATATATTTTCATCAAACTGAAGTTGAAGATAAGATCTATTTGACTGCCGCCGCAACTGATAGTCATAGGATGTCAATTTCAAAAATAAGATTAAGTGAAAAAATAAATTTTGAACCAATTATCCTTCCAAAAAAAACTATTTTCCAACTTTGCTCTTTACTAGATAATTATGATGGTGATCTAAAAATATCTAACTTGAAATCGAAAATTAAATTCGAGTTAACAAATAGCACTTTAATTTCTAAATTAATTGATGGAAAATTTCCAAATTATGTACAGGTAATTCCTAAAAATAATCAAAAAAAATTAGAGGCAAATCTTAAATTATTTTTAGGATCTATTGACAGAGTCGCATCAGTATCTCTTGATAAAAAAGACGGAGTTAAGTTTAAATTATCCAAGGATATATTAAATCTTTCTGTCAATAATACTACTAGTGGTGACGGTAATGAAACTTTAGGGGTTAAATTTGATCATAATTTAGAAATAAGTTTCAATTCAAGATATTTAATAGATGTTGCCTCACAGCTCGATGGGGAAAAAATTGAGTTATATTTAAATGATACAGGATCTCCAGCTTTAATAAAAGATCCGGGTGATTTTGATAGTATCTATGTAGTAATGCCCATGAAAGGCTAATCCATAAAATTTAATTCTGAGTAAATTTTATCTTCTAAAGTTTTTAGAAATGTCTCTTTTTCTAAATTATTATTTATTCGTTGAATTATAGATACAGTGATAATTCTATTACTAACTTTTCTACCTGATTTAGGCCAGACATATCCAGAATTAATTGCAATTGGTTGACAGGCAATTTTAAGTTTTTCATAAATTCTAGAGGCTCCTTTTTTAAAAGGTGGTCTTTCAGTAGGTAAAACTCTAGTTCCTTGAGGAAAAATTATCAAAGGTCTATCTGAATTAGTAACTACACTTGAAATTTCATCATAGAAATTGAGATTATCTTTTGTAATTTGACCTCTTTTAATTGATATGGATCCAATTTTTTTCAGATACCATCCAAATATAGGTATTAATAATAACTCTTTCTTAAGAATAAATACTGGTGAGTTAAATAAAGTTTGAAGGAAAAATGTTTCAAACATTGATTGATGTGATGCTGCTATAAAAAATTTTTCATCTCTAATAATATTTTCAGTCCCTTTAATTATTATTTTTGTTGAAAGAAAAAATTTTAAGCAAAAACTCGTCCAGTGACCCATTAATTTACCACCAAATAACACTACTTGTTTAGGTAAGAAAAATGAGGGTAAAAAAATTATTGAAATAATAATAATTCCACCAAAAAAAAATAATGAAAATATAAAGTTTCTTAACATTGTGTTAAAAGCTAGATTATTTCGGTGTGCCTTTGTCTTTTTCTAATTACATTAATCTTTGAACCTTTAATTAATAATTCTATTGGTTTAGGTCTTAAATTATAATTTGAGCTTAAAGACATACCGTAGGCGCCAACATCGCATATAGCTATTAAATCTTTTTCCTTTAATTTTTGGAATTTTTTTAAAGTTATAAATCTATCAGTGCTTTCGCAAATTGGACCAACGAATTCATAAGGCTTATTTGATATTTTACTAGATTTTATTACTGGCAATGTCCTATGGAATGCCCCATATAATGCAGGTCTCATAAGATCATTCATAGCAGCATCTAAAATTATGAATTTTTTCCTACCACTGTCTTTAATATAAATGACTTTACTAATTAATATTCCAGTATTACCAATTATAGATCTACCAGGTTCAAAAATAATTTTTACTTTATGTTTTTTGAGAAAATTATTAATTGCAGTGTTATACTTTTTATAATTAAGTAATTTGTTTTTATCAGAATAATTAATTCCCATACCGCCACCTAAATCAATAAATTCGAATTGATGATTAGTTTTGACTAAGATATGGCTGACAGCTTTAAGCATTTTTCCATAGGGTTTATGATCTAATATCTGGCTGCCTATGTGAACACTCAAACATTTTAAGTCTATATTTTTTGAACTTTTACAAAAATTAACAATTTTATGAAATGTATTTTTATTTACTCCAAATTTATTCTCTTTTTTCCCTGTAGAAATTTGATTAAGTGTTTTTGCATCTGTATTAGGATTAAGTCTAACTCCAACTCTAACTTTTTTGTTTTTTAATTTCGCAAGTCTATTTATTTCCATTATTTCACTCAATGACTCAGCATTAATGAGTAGTATTTGCTTATTTATTGCAAAATTTAGCTCACTAGAAGTCTTTCCAACTCCAGAAAATACTATTTTTTTTGGTTTTATACCTGCTTTCAAAGCCATCATAAGTTCACCTAAAGAAACCACATCAGCTCCTAAACCAAATTTTTTAATTTCTCTAATTAAATTAATATTGGTATTAGATTTAACTGCAAAACAAATTAATGGTGAAAAAGATTTAAAATTTTTTTTAAATTTATTTATATTTTCTTTTAATTTTGAATATGAATAACAATAAAAAGGTGTTCCGAATTTTTTAGCTATTCTCTGGAAATTAACTTTTTCCACTGTTAGTCTTTTGTTTATATATTTCATGAAATTTTGTTAATCATAATTGTTGGTATTCCAATTTCTTTATTTAAAACTTTATATTCAGGATCACTTTTTTTTCCGCAAGAAACTAAAATACAACAAACTAAAATAACAAATGTAATTTTTTTAATCATTTTAATTTTTTTTATATTTCCTTATCATCTTTTTGATATTATCAAAAGATGTTCCACCATAAGATTTTTTGGAATTGACAGAATTCTTTAAATCAAACACTTTTAGCACATCTTTTGTTAATGTTGGTTCTACCTTTTTTAAGTCTTCCAAGGATAATTCATTTAATTTTTTCTTTTTCTTTTCTGCTAAATTCACTAGCAAAGCAGTTTGTTGGTAAGCTTTTCTAAAAGACATTGAATTATTCTTAACTAGATAATCTGCTAAATCTGTTGCAGTAATGTAACCTGAGTATGCTAATTCAAGCATTCTTTTTTTATTAGGACTTACATTCTTTAGAATTTCATTAAATATTTTTAAACTTTGAAAAAGAACATCATATGATTTAAAAATAATTTCTTTATCATCTTGAAGATCTTTGAAGTATGAAAGAGGCAATCCTTTTAATATAGTAAACATTGAGAACAAATTACCAAAAGTAATTCCAGATTTACCTCTTAAGTACTCTAAAAGATCAGGATTTTTTTTTTGTGGCATTATTGATGAACCAGTTACTATTTTATCTGAGAGGTTAATCAAATTAAAACCATCAGAATTCCAGATAATTAGTTCCTCAGAAATTCTTGATAAATGCAACGAACAAACGGAAACACTGTAAAGAAAATCTAAAACAAAATCTCTATCCGCTACAGTGTCGATTGAATTATTTGTAGGCTTTTCAAAACCAAGTTTTTTTGTCGTATAGTTTCTGTCAATGTTAAATGAGGTTCCAGTTAATGCAGCAACACCTAATGGGTTTTCATTTAAACTGTCTAAATTATTCTTAAATCTGTCTTTGTCTCTTTTAAACATCTCTACGTATGCCATTAGATAGTGTGCAAATGAAACTGCTTGTGCATTTTTCAAATGAGTAAAACCTGGCATAATAGTATCTACATTTTTTTCAGCCAAATTAATTGAATTTTTAATTACGTTATTTAACATCACACTAATTTTTTTGTTTGCAGATTTAATCCAAATTTTAAAGTCGGTTATTACCTGGTCGTTTCTAGACCTTGCTGTGTGGACATATCCCGCTTCTTCGCCAATTATTTGAAACAGTCGTTTTTCAATATTAATATGAATGTCTTCGTATTTTTTATTAAATTCAAATTTTTTATTAGATATTTCTTTTTCAATTTTATTTAGTCCATAAATAATTTTATTTTTTGTTCTAAAAGAAATTATTTTTTGTTTAAATAACATTTCTACATGAGCAATAGAACCATTTATATCCTCTTTATAAAGTCTTTTATCTACATCAATAGAGCTACCTATTTTTTGTGAAAGATTAAAAGAATTATTTTTAATTCTTGTATTCCATATTGTCTGGTTGTTTTTATTTTTTACCATGATAATTAATTATACCTATTTAACATGAGATTATTAATAATATTTATTTTAATGCTATCAAATTCTTTTGCTAGTGACGCTTCCGATATAAAAAATTTAGTCATTAATAAAGAGTTAAAAAATTACAGTGATATAACGTTTTTAAACATTAAAAATAAAGAATTAAACTTAAAAGATTATAAAGGAAATCTAGTTTTATTGAATTTTTGGGCAACTTGGTGTGCTCCATGTAAAGATGAAATGCCATCTTTAGATTTGTTAGCTGAAAATCCAAATTTAGATAATCTAAAGATATTTCCTATAAATATTGGCAAAGATACTAATCAAAAATCTTTAACTTTCTTTGAAGATTTAAAGATAAAAAATTTAGAAATATATTTTGACTCACCCAATACATTGGCAAAGAAATTTAAATTAAGAGGTCTTCCTACAACTATACTTTTTAACAAAGATGGACTTGAGTTTGCAAAAATAATTGGATCAATCGACTTTGTTGATGAAAAATTTATTGAGTGGTTAAGTAATTTTAATTAATTTTTAAAAAAATATGCAAAAGCAACTAGAGCTATAATTGCTATAAATTGTAGCAAGACTCTTAACTGCATTAATTTATTAGAGTATTTTTTACTTGTTTCTCCACCTTTAAATAAAGTTCCAATACCAAGAATAAGAACTAAACCAACAGCCACTAGTAAGATTATAGATAAAATTTTTACTAATATTCCAGAAATCATAAAATTATAGTAGGCTGTTTTATAGATAAAAAAACATAAATCAATTACTATGACATTTTGCCTTGATACAACCATTATAAAACCAGAAAAAGATGTGAAAATTGAAAACGCAGTTATTTTACTACATGGGTACGGAGGTGATGGTAAAGATATAAGTATGCTTTCATTAAATTGGAAAAGACACCTTACAAATACAATTTTTCTCTGCCCGAATGGTCATGAACTTTGTCCGATAAATCCATCTGGGTATCAATGGTTTGATCTTACAAAAGATGATCCAAAATACATTTTAAATGAGACAATCAAGGCTGAAAAAAAACTCAACCAATTCATAGATGAAGTAAAAATTAGATATAATTTAGAAAACGATAAAATTTGTTTGTCTGGTTTTAGTCAAGGATGTATGATGTCCATTAATTTAGGGCTTACATCTAAAAATAAATTTAGTTGTGTTGTAGGTTTTTCTGGCAAGATCATTAATCAAGAGGATCTCAAGCAAAGAATGAGAACATCAACAAATATTCTTTTAATTCATGGTGATTCTGATCAAGTTGTCTCACCCAATTATATGTTAGAGGCAAAAGATTTCTTTATCAGATCTAATATTGAAATAGAGACCCATTTAATTAAGAATTGCGACCATCATATTCCCATCGAAGCTTCCAGCATAGCATTAAATTATATTTTAAAAAAAAATAAAATGAGTTCTTAATATTGAAATCATTTTTTATTTAAGTTAAAATTAATTTATGAACAACTTTATTGAGCAAGATGTATCATTAGAAAAATGTCCTGCATTAGTTTTAAATGCTGATTATAGACCTTTAAGTTATTACCCTTTATCATTGTGGTCTTGGCAAGATACGGTAAAGTCAGTTTTTTTAGATAGAGTAATTATAGTAAGTAGTTATGATAGAATTGTAAGAAGTCCATCATTCAAAATGCAGCTTCCAAGCGTTATTGCTCTTAAAGATTATATAGTTCCACAATCTAAACCAAGTTTTACAAGATTTAATGTTTTTTTAAGAGATAAATTTTCTTGTCAATACTGTGGAAGTGGAGAGGAATTAACTTTTGATCATTTATTACCGAGATCAAAGGGTGGAGAAACACACTGGGATAATGTTGTAACAGCATGTTCAGCATGCAATGTCAAAAAAGGTGGAAAATTATTAAAATCTTCAGGAATGAAACTCAATCAATATCCTTATCAACCGTCAACTGAAGATTTACATAGAAATGGAAAGAATTTTCCCCCTAATTATTTACATAAAAGTTGGATGGACTATTTATATTGGGATGTTGAGCTAGAAGCTTAAAACTAAATTTTCTCAGAAATATTTATTGCTAATTTAGATCCAGTTTTGATAATTCTATCCATTATAGCGTAAAAGCCTTTTTTTGTTGCACCCTCCTCATAAGCAATGTCTTTATGGTCTAATTCATCTTGTCTAAACTTTGTAATTTTCTTTTTTAATTCTTCCTCTTCTGGACCAAGCTGATTAATTTGATCTAAATAATGTTTATCAATTACTTCTTCAACAGATGCTGTACATAGCATCGCAGCTTTTTTACCTAATAATGTAGAGCCAAATCCCAATCCAACTCCTAATAAATCCCATAAGGGTAAAAATTTTGTAGGTTCAATATTTCTTTTTTTTATTTCGTTTTCAAAAAATTGACAATGTTCTATTTCGTGTTCTTTCATATCTTCAATTGTTTTTTTTAAACTTTCATTTTTTACAATAGTGTTTAAGGCTAACAATTGACCTTCATAGATTTTGACAGCACCTCTCTCACCAGCATGATCAACTCTAATAAATTCCTGTACTCTTTTATTTGTTTTTTTCATATTCCTTAAAAATTTTTATAAGTGTTAAAATAAACAATAAACTAATTACATTATTAATACTTGTGAGCGATAATCCAAAAATCCTAAATGTCACATCTCTACAGCTTATTGTTTTTTCACTTAATTGTTTAAGCAAATCTTCTTTGGTGATAGTTTCTGTCAAACTCTTTAATCCACAAACAGATGCCTCCTGAAAAAAACCTTGTTCAACTCCAAAATGATAAAATGAAATTGCAAAAGAAAAGGTAAAAGTAAGAATTAATAACATAACTAAGAATTTCTGATTTTTTCTAATTAAAAAGATCGCCATTATTATCATAATACTTAATCCATAAGGAATTCTTTCTATTAAACATAAATTACAAGGCTGATGTCCAAGAACATATTCTATAAAAAAAGCAGAAATTAAAGCAATAAAGCTAAACAGAAAAATTATCTTTAAAAAAAATTCAGCTTTTAAATTAAACATTATATTTAAAAATTAGATAAACTACTATTCCAACAATAACAATTAATATTCCAATTATCGTAAACCATTTTGACCCATGTTTATCCATAAATTCATTAAACAAATCTCCAAACTTATAAGAGAAATATGACACTAAAAAAAACCTTAACCCTCTAGAAATTAAACTTATTAAAACAAAAATTAAAAAGTTAAAACCTATGAGACCACTTGCAATCGTAAAAACTTTATAAGGCAGAGGGGTAAAACCTGCTAAAAAAAGTATTCCTAGCCAAGCATAAAAACCATCATTTCTAATCAAGCTTTCTTTTATATTATATAGTTTATTCTCATAACCATAAAAATTCATGATCTGTGCTCCAAACTCGAAAAAGAATGCTCCAATTACATAACCGAGCATACCACCTAAAACTGAAAATATTGTTGTTATAAGAAAAATTTTTTTAAAATCATTTTTTTTGGAGATTACCATTGGAATAACCATGACGTCAGGAGGAATAGGAAAAAATGAACTTTCAACAAATGACACAATCGCTAAGTAATATTTAGAACTCTCGTGACCTGCCAAATCTAAACATTTTTTGTAAAGATTTTTAAACATTTTTTGGTTTTAATATAATTTTAGTTCTTATACTATTTAATAAATTATTTAACAATTGGGGCGAATGGCGGAACTGGTAGACGCGCACGACTCAAAATCGTGTTTCGCAAGAAGTGAGAGTTCGATTCTCTCTTCGCCCACCAAATTATGCAATTAAGTAGAATAAACAGTTTAGTAGAACTTTTTTTTACAAAGTATAAAGAAATTAACTCAGTTACTGAAAAACCATTTTTAAAATGGTTAAAAGAAAATGAAAAAGATTTTTTTACTTGGGAACAAGTTGCTTTAAAAATTCAAATTTTATCTGAATACTTAAGAGGAAATATAACTGACGGAGACAGATGCATCCTATTATCTGAAAATCGACCTGAGTGGCTTATCTCTGACATATCAATTATGAATGCAGGTGGAGTGACGGTGCCATTATTTACAACTTATTCAGGGAAAGACTATGAATATATCATTAATGACTGTAAGCCAAAAATTTGTATCGTCTCTAATGAAATCCAATTAAAAAAAATTGAAAAATTTATCTCGGATGAGATAAAAGTTTTATCTATTCAAAATATAAATGAAAAAATTGAGAACATAGAAAATATATTCAATGAAAATTTAAAAAAAAAGAAACCAGGTATTGATATAATTTTTAATCAAAATCTTGAAAGGAAAGATCTTGCTTGTATAATTTATACATCTGGAACGACTGGTAATCCTAAAGGAGTAATGCTTAGTCATGGAGGAATTTTATCAAATTGTGAGGGAGCTCAAGAAGTATTAAATCGATTAGTTCAGGATAGTGAACCTACTTTTTTGACATGGTTACCGTTATCTCATTCATATGAGCATGCAGTCCAATTTGTTCAAATCTCACTTGGAGCAAAAATTTATTATGCTGAAAGTCTAGAGAAGTTGCTATCCAATATGTCCATTGCAAAACCTACAATTATGACAGCTGTTCCAAGATTTTATCAAAATTTGTATAGTAAAATTTCAATAAATTTTTCAAAACAAAAAGGATTTAAGAAAAAACTGATATCATCCACTATCTCACTAGGTACCAAAAAACTAAATAATGAGAATTTAACATTGATAGAAAAATTGATTAATTTTTTTTGTGAAAAACTGGTAAGAAAAAAGATTAAAAATCAGTTTGGTGGAAAACTAAAAGCCTTTGTATCTGGGGGCGGTGCTTTAGATCAAAAAATCGGAGAATTTTTAAACGCAATAGGATTACCCACCCTCCAAGGTTACGGTCTTACTGAGGCCTCACCTGTTGTAAGTTGTAATATTCCTGGAAAAATCAAAATCGACACAGTAGGGCCTCCTTTTAAAACAAACCAGGTAAATATAGCTGCTGATGGTGAAATTTTAGTTAAAGGTGAAAATGTCATGCTTGGTTATTGGAATATGAAAAAAGAGACAACTGATGTAATAAGAAATGGTTGGTTGCATACTGGTGATATTGGAGAGATCACAGAGGATGGAAATTTAAAAATTACTGATAGAAAGAAAGAAATAATAGTTAATCTTGGTGGTGACAACATTTCACCATCTAAAATTGAAAATTTATTATGTTTAAATGAAAAAGTTAAACAAAGTTTCGTTTATGGAGATAAAAAAAATTATTTAGTTGCGTTAATTGTTTCTGAAAGCACTGAAAATAGAAAAGAAATTGAAATTTTTTTAGAAAATTTAAATAAAACTTTATCTTTAGTTGAAAAAGTTAAAAAATTTAAATTAATTAAAGAAGAGTTTTCAATTGATAATGGAATGTTAACACCAACATTAAAACTAAAAAGAAAAAAAATTTTAGATAAATATAAAGATGATTTAGAAAAACTTTATTAATTTATTAAAAATATTTGATTATAAAGCGCATAAACATTAACTTTTTTACACTTTTAAAATTTAAAATAATATTTTTATAAATTATTTTTCAAAATTTTTAACTTCAATTAAAGAATTGACATAACGTGTATAAAAAAATAAAAATAAGCTAATCGCGAATCAATTTGATTCGTTTAACTAAAAAGGGAGCTAAAGATGCCTAAGAGAAGAAAAAAAGCAAAGAAGGCTAAGAAAAAAGCTAAGAAAAAAGCTAAGAAAAGAAGAAGAAGATAATAACTTAGTATTCTTTATAAAAAACGCTTCTCATAACTTTATGTGTGAGAGGCGTTTTTTTTATTCTTCTATTTGTTCATCATCCTCTGATATTTGCTCTTCAACACTTAATTCATTTGTGCTTGTAGTTGAACTCGATGACTTAGCACTCTTGTCCTCTTCTTTTGTTTCCTTATTAAGATTTCTTTTAAGGGCTTTATCAAGTTTTTTTTGTGTATCCTCTCTAGAAACATTTAAAACAATTTGGAATTCTGAAAGAATTCGATCATAGGCTTTCTCAAATAGTTGTCTTTCACTATAAGATTGATCAATCATTAGATCATCACCTTTATTTAGATCTCTGACTACCTCAGCTAATTCATAAATTTTCCCAGAGGAAATTTTTGCCTCATATTCTTGAGCTCTCCTACTCCACATAGACCTTTTAATTTTTGGTTTACTTTTTAAAATTGAAATACTTTTGTTAACTTGATTAATTGTTGAAAGTGGACGTAAATGAGATTGTTTATTGACTGGTACCATACCGTTAGCTTTGTCTTTTTCAAACTTTATAATATAAGTTTCAACATCTATCCCACCAATATTAATTTTCTTAAATTCTGTAATTTGTCCTACACCGTGTTTGGGATACACAACATGATCTTTAATTTTATACTCTCTCTTTTCAGTATTTTGTTTTTTTACTTTTTTGATTTCAGGTTTAATTTCATTACTCTTTGGGATTCTTAGATTTTCATTTTGAGCTTCAGTTTTTTGTTTGATCTTTTTTTCACCTTTCTTAGGAATTTTTGAAATCTTTTTTACTTTGTTTACCTTAATAATTTTTGTTTTTTTAACTTTTTTGATTGGTTTTTTTTTGACTTTAGACTTATTTTTTTTTTTAAAGGTTTTCTTTAAAATATTTTTCAAACTTATTTTGCTCATTTTTATATTTTTCGTGATCCGATGGTGGATCTTTCTTCTCGCTTATGTTTGGCCAGATCTCAGAATATTTTTTATTGATTTCTAACCATTTCTCACTGCCTGGCTCTATATCAGCTTTAATAGCATCAACAGGACATTCAGGTTCACAAACGCCACAATCTATACACTCATCAGGTTTAATTACAAGCATATTTTTTCCCTCATAGAAACAATCTACGGGACAAACTTCAACACAGTCCATTAATTTACATTTGATACATTTATCATTTACTATGTACGTCATAATCAGATTTTATTTTTAATTCTCTCTTTAATATCGCCCATTAATTTACTGTCAATATATAACAGTCCACCTAGTCTTCTCATTAAACTTGTCTCATAAATATCTGCCTCATTATTTGAGTAAATTATTCTCCAAAGTGTCTCAACTATTTTTATTTTATCATTTTCTTCCATGTTTTTTACTTCTTTTGTAAATTCTAAAATTTGATTTGAATTTTCTTCAATTTTTTTTCCATCCAAAAATATTTTTTCTAAATTTTCATTGTTCGCACCTATTTGTAAAAGAGCTTGTTTTATAATTGTTTCTTCATTTTTCGAAAAGTTTTCATCAATTTTAGCTGCGTGAATTAAAAGTGCAGCTACTTTAGATAGATTACTACTCTCATTCTTATCTTCTTTGAAAAACATACTTTTAATTAAGATTTAAAGTTTTTAGAACACCAAAAGGATTTTCTTTAATATTCTCTTTATTTTGAAACTTTACCCTCTTTTTTGGAATATATTTAAAGAAAACTTCATTATTTTTCTCAGAAATTTTATAACTCATAGCTTTAAGTAGTTGTTTAAAGTCATCTTTCTTACATCCTAATAAATTTAACATCTCTGGTATCATCTTTATTTCCTTCATATCTTTTTTATCTGAATTTATTATTTGTACAAATAATCTTTCTAAAATGTCTATTCTAATATAGAAATTATTAAATTTTTCAAATCCACAAAGTAACATAAAATTTTTGTTTTGAACTTTGTTATCATTTAAGAAATTTAAACCAAAAGTTGGAGGTTCTAAATTGAAGTATTTTTGATTATGATTTTTCCACAAAAGAGTTCTTAATGAAACTGGCTCTGGTTTGATCAATTTAAATAAGAAGACATGGTATCTACCAAATTTTACACCCAGGTCTCTCAAAATTTTTCTATCATTTTGGTCTAATTTCTTTATGTACTCAGTTACCTTATCTCTCTTAATGACACCATTATTTTCATAAAGTTGATAAGCTAAGGCTTTTATCGATGAATTCTTATCCTTTAAATCTTTTAAATCATAGAGACTTTTTAAAACTGTTGAAATTTTATTCTTTAACCATTTTTCTAAAAAAGTAATTAATTTACTTTTTTGGTTTTGCTCTAACATTTCATCTACTAATAATTCTATATTAGGGCTCAAATAATCTTTACCAGGAATTAATTTGCCAATTGTTGCATTGTTCCAATATATTCTGGAGTCATTTTTTAACTCAACAAGACCTGTATCAATCACAATTTGGATTCTCTTTTCGAGTTCTGGTCCTATTGTCTTTCTTGCAGCTTTTTTTAGAGATTTAATATCAGTCTCTAAAGCTCCTTTCTTGAGATCTAGTTCTAATTTAAGTCCATTTATTTTACCTATAAATTGATCATCAATCATGACATTATTATTTTCTAAAATTTTTGTATCAAATTCCATATCTTGTTTTAAACCTCTGGCAAGTACACTTGCTCTTTTATCAATAAATGTTTTTGTAAGTTCTTCATGAAGTCTATCTGAAAGTTTATCCTCTAAGAATTTTGTTTTTTCAATCCAGTAATTTTGGTTTTCGACCCAATTGTTTTTATTTGAAACATATGACCAAGTTCTCACATTTGCAATTCTATTTGCTAAAGAATCTACATTTCCATCCAATTTATCTAGCTTCATAAGCTGTAAATGCATAAAATTATCCGGTATTTTCCCTTTATCACTGTTTAAAAAATTGAATACTTTTTCAACAACATCGATATGATTTCCGTAGGTTTTCTTTACAAAGTCAGGAATTTGACAGCATTCCCACAGTAGCATCAGCGTTTCTTTTGCATCAGAAAAATTATATAAGTCCAACTTCTTTAAGAAATACTTTAAAACCTTCTCATCCTCACACTCATGAATCTTTCTAAGCCAATCTTTATTTGGCTTTTCTTCAAGTGATTTTAATAACGAGTTGGGATTGTTAAAATTTAAATCTGAATTTCTCCAAAATAATGTTCTGATATTTTCAAATTTATGATTTTCTAAAAGTTCAACTTCTTCAGCTGTAATTTCTTTACAATCACCTGTGATACCAAAATTACCATCATTGAGATATCTACCTGCTCTCCCAGCAATCTGGCCTATCTCGGATAAATTTAGTTTTCTTAATTTTTTTCCATCAAACTTTTTTAAATTTGAAAAATACACTTGATCCAAATCCATATTTATACCCATTCCTATTGCATCAGTTGCCACTAAAAAATCAACATCACCTGATTGGTATAAGTCTACTTGTGCATTCCTTGTTTTCGGACTTAAAGATCCCATAACAATTGCAGCGCCACCTTTTTGTCTTCGTATTAATTCTGCTATTGCATAAACTTCTTCTGTTGAGAAAGCTATAATTGCTGTTTTTCTATTAATACGTGAAATTTTTTTGTGACCTGAGTAGGTGAGTTTAGATAATCTTTTTCTATCTATGAATTCTATATCATCATTTAATTTTGAAACTATTCCTTTGATTGTATTGGATCCCATAAACATTGTAAGTTTACTTCCTCTCATATTAAGCAACCTATCTGTAAAAATATGACCTCGCTCATGGTCCGCACACATTTGAATCTCATCAACACCTACAAATTCTAAATTTTTATCTATTGGCATTGACTCTACTGTGCACAAAAAATATTTTGCATTTGAAGGTATAATTTTTTCTTCACCAGTTATTAAAGCAACTTCATCATATCTAGTTTTTTTAATAACTTTGTCATAGACCTCTCTAGCTAAAAGTCTTAATGGAAAACCTATCATCCCAGTATCAAAAGAGAGCATTGTTTCTATAGCTAAATGGGTTTTGCCAGTATTTGTCGGACCAAGCACTGCTGTGATTTTATTTTTATTCATTTCTATCTTTGGTATGTTTAATATATTACCTACAAGATGTAGTTACTCGTAAAGAACAAAAATAGACTAAAACATGACCGAATCATTCTATTAAAAGTTCTCATTTCAAATTTTTAAAAAGTTAAGTTTAACATAATATGATTTATTGTCCAAATTACTATCAAACACAAAGGCTTAAGACTTTATCTTAAGAATTTTCCAAACTCCAGAAGCAGATGTGATTATTTTGTTATTACATTTTAATTCACAAAATAAAAATACCAAAGTTTTTGTTTTTTTTAAAATTTTTACATGCCCTATAATCTCATCACCAATTTTCGAAGCACCGATATATTTTAGATCTAATGAAATCGTTACACATGGTGCATTTTGAACACTACGGTGTGCTGCTGTTCCAGCTCCAGCATCTATTAAAGCGGCCAAATATCCTCCATGAGTTATACCTGCTGCATTCAAATGGTTTTCATTAATAACTGATTTGAATTCATATTCGTTTTCAGAGATATTTCTAAACATAACACCACCATTATGTTTCATAAACCCATGCTTTAAACTTATTTGTTCAAATAAATTAGACATAATTTGTTAAAGTATAAAAGTTAAAATAATTAAAACTATAAAAATAATTACGAAAAAATAAATAACAGACATTTGTAGAGAAGATTTTATAAGCCATTTCAACATAATTTATCTTATTAATGGTGCGCCTGCTAGGAGTCGAACCCAGAACCTCCTGGTCCGTAGCCAAGCGCTCTATCCAGTTGAGCTACAGGCGCATTTTTAAATTTTATTTATTATTCTATATCATTTTTTAGTGTATTTTAATGCTAAGACAAATTTAAATTATTATGAATAATTCAATGAATGAAGTTGTAATTGTAGAAGCTATCAGAACTCCAATTGGAGCTTATAAAGGGTCTCTTAAAGAATTAAGTGCTGATAAGTTGGGATCAATAGTTATTAGGGAAATTTTAAGAAAAAGTAAATTAGGTAAAAATGATATTGATGAAGTAATTATGGGCCAAGTACTCACAGCTGGTGGAGGCCAAAATCCTGCAAGACAGGCTGCGATAAATGCAGGTATAAATATTTCTAAACCAGCCCACATAGTAAATCAAGTTTGTGGCTCTGGACTTAGAGCTGTAATCTCAGGTTATCAATCAATTAAATTAGGAGAGGTAAAAAATGTAATTTCTGGTGGACAAGAAAACATGTCATTAGCCCCACATTCAATTTTTTACCGGAATAGTAAAAAAATTTTAGAAGAACATTTGATAGATACAATGATAAATGACGGATTGATAGATGCATTTAATAATTATCATATGGGTGTAACAGCTGAAAATGTTGCAAAGAAATTTAATATTTCACGAGTTGAACAAGATGACTTTGCATTAAATTCTCAAAAA
Source organism: uncultured Pelagibacteraceae bacterium (assembly GCA_902595405.1). Classification (GTDB taxonomy): domain Bacteria; phylum Pseudomonadota; class Alphaproteobacteria; order Pelagibacterales; family Pelagibacteraceae; genus Pelagibacter. The sequence continues at coordinate 14,772 of CACJPX010000004.1, read as the reverse complement.
AAAACAGAAACTGCAATTAATACTAATAGATTTAAGGATGAACTAATTAAAATAAATCAATCTGGTATTAATCTTGAGAAAGATGAACATCCAAGAAAAGATATTACTAAATCAGATTTAGGCAGGCTAAAAGCAGTATTTTTAAAAGATGGGACCGTTACACCTGGAAACTCATCAGGTATTAATGATGGTGCCGCTGCTTTATTATTAACAACCTTTGAAGAGGCAAAAAAAAGATCAATTCAACCTTTAGTAAAAATAATCTCTTGGGCCTCAGTTGGAGTTGACCCAACTCTTATGGGTCTTGGACCAATTGAGGCTGTGCGTGAAGCAGTTAAAAAAGCAAAATGGAATTTAAGTGATATTGATCTTTTTGAAATTAATGAAGCTTTTGCTGCTCAAAGCATTGCGGTAATACGTGAGTTAAATATTGACGAGAATAAAGTTAATGTTAATGGAGGGGCTATAGCTTTAGGTCATCCTATAGGAGCATCAGGTGCCAGAATATTAGTTACTCTCATTCACGAAATGATAAAACAGAAAAAGAATAAAGGTTGCGCTACACTATGCATAGGTGGTGGAATGGGCATTGCTATATGTGTTGAGAGAATTTAAGAATTAATTTTTTTAAATTTCTCTTCAAGTAGAATTTTTTGTATCCAAATTTTAGCATCAATGTAAGTGCTTTCTTTTGGTTGCAAGAGTGTATTTAATAACTTTTTAATCATTTTTAAAGGATACTTCAGAAGAGTGTCAAAAAATTGAGCAGAATGTGTTAAAATTAGCAATTAAGTAAAATTATATAGTGTATAAGATCTAAATATTAAATGAGCGAAAAATTATTAGTTCCTGATATAGGTGACTTTGAAAATGTAGAGGTCATTGAATTGCTTGTCAAAGAAGGCCAAAAAATTGCCAAAAATGATCCAGTAGTCACTATTGAAAGTGATAAATCGAGTGTTGAAATACCTTCAACGTTATCAGGCATAATTGAGACAATAAAAGTTAAAGTAGGTGATAAAGTTTCAAAAGGTGATTTAATCCTTAATATTTTAGGGTCAAATGAAGAACACTCTACAAAAAAAACTATTCCAAAAGACACTGAAAATTTAATTAAAGAAGCAGAAAAATCATTAGAAAAAAAACAAGAGCAAACTATTCATACAAATAATATTGAGAGAAAAAAACCAGAAATAATTCAAGTAGTTAATGAAAGCGATATTGATCCATTAGAAACTAATGAATGGTTAGAATCACTCACAGCAGTAATTGAAAAAGATGGAAATCAAAGAGCCCATTATTTAATAAAGGAATTAATTAATAAAGCTTATATGGAGGGTGCAAATATTCCCTACACACAAAACACACCTTATATAAATACAATTCCAGTAAATGAAGAGAAAAAATCAAATGGTGATCAAAATATTGAGAGAAGAATTCGGTCATTGATAAGATGGAATTCCGCAGCAATGGTAGTTCGCGCAAATAAAAAATTTCCTGAACTTGGAGGACATATTGGAACATTTGCATCTGCGGCTACGCTTTATGATGTAGGAATGAATCATTTTTGGAGAGCAAAAAACAATAAATTTGGAGGAGACTTAATTTATTTTCAAGGACATAGCGCTCCAGGTATGTACGCAAGAGCATTTCTTGAGGGAAGACTTAATGAAAAACAATTAGATAGTTTTAGACAAGAAGTTAACCCAGGAGGTTTATCATCTTACCCACATCCTTGGCTGATGCCAAACTTTTGGCAATTTCCTACAGTTTCAATGGGTTTAGGACCAATGTTGGCTATTTATCAAGCAAGATATATGAAATATTTGATTAACAGGGGTCTTATTAAAGATGAAGGACGAAAAGTGTGGGCTTTCTTAGGAGATGGGGAAATGGATGAACCGGAATCTTTAGGAGCAATCGGTTTAGCAGCCAGAGAAAAATTAGATAACCTAATATTTGTGATCAATTGTAACCTTCAAAGATTGGACGGACCTGTGAGGGGTAATGGAAAAATAATACAAGAACTAGAGGGAATTTTTAGAGGTGCTGGATGGAATGTTATCAAAGTAATTTGGGGTTCTTATTGGGATCCGTTATTGGCTAACGATAAAACTGGCCATTTAATTAAAGTTATGAATGAAACTGTCGATGGAGAATATCAAGCAATGAAAGCAAGAGATGGCGCTTATGTGCGAGAAAAGTTTTTTGGCAAATATCCTGAAACTAAAGAGTTAATCTCAAGCCTTTCGGACAAAGATATATGGAGATTGAATAGAGGCGGACATGATCCTCACAAAGTTTTTGCAGCTTATGATAAAGCCTCAAAGAATATTGGTAGCCCAACAGTTGTAATTGCCAAGACCATAAAGGGATATGGGATGGGCAAAAGTGGTGAGAGTGTAAATACTACACATCAAACTAAAAAATTAGATATAGACGATTTGATGTATTACAGAGACAGGTTTGATGTTCCTTTAACTGATAAACAGGTACAAAATATTGAGTATTATAAGCCAGACCAAAATTCACCTGAAATAAAATATATCAAAGAAAGAAGACTTCAATTAGGAGGATTTATCCCAGAGAGAACTACTTATGCAAAACCCATTAAAGCTCCTCCAAAAAATATTTTTGACAATATGAAAGAGTCAACAGGTAAAAAAGAAATGTCGACTACGATGGCATTAGTAAGAATGCTTACTAATCTTCTGAGAGATAAAAATGTTGCATCAAGATTAGTACCAATCATTCCTGATGAGGCGAGAACATTTGGTATGGAGGGTTTTTTTCAAAAAATTGGTATTTATGCTCACGAGGGACAAAAATATGAACCTGAGGACTCAGCACAATTAAGTTCATATAGAGAAGAAAAAAGCGGACAAGTTTTGGAGGAAGGAATTAATGAGGCAGGTGCAATGTCTTCATGGATTGCTGCAGGCACTTCATACACAAATCATGATATTGAAATGATCCCTATCTATCTTTTTTACTCAATGTTTGGTTTTCAAAGAATAGGTGATTTTGCTTGGGCAGGAGCAGACAGTCAATCAAGAGGGTTTTTAATTGGTGCTACTGCTGGGAGAACAACATTAGCGGGAGAAGGTTTACAGCACCAAGATGGACATAGTCATTTAATGGCATCAACTATTCCAAACTGTAAGTCTTATGATCCAACATTTCATTATGAACTAGCAACAATCTTTAGAGAAGGATTGAAAAGAATGCATGAGAAGAAAGAAAATATTTTTTATTACATTACAACAATGAACGAAAATTATCCTCATCCTGCTATGCCAACTGAAAAATCATGTGAAGAAGGCATTTTAAAAGGAATGTATAAAATTAAAGAATTTAACAAATATAAAAAAACCAAAATTCAATTTCTAGGATCAGGCACAATTCTAAGAGAAATGATAGCTGGTGCTGAGATTCTACAAAAGGAATATCAAATTGATAGTGAAGTTTGGAGCGTAACTAGTTTTAATGAATTAAGAAGAGATGGCTTAGAGGTTGAAAGGTATAATTTATTAAATCCTGAAAAAGAACCAAAAAAATCATATGTTGAAAGCTGTTTATGTAAAACTGAAGGTCCAATTTTGGCTGCATCAGATTATATGAGGATGAATTCAGACCAAATTAGACCTTATATTGACAAGAGCTTTTATTCGTTAGGAACAGATGGATTTGGTCGAAGTGATACCAGAAAAAATTTGAGGAAGTTCTTTGAGGTTGATAAAGAACATGTCGTTGCATATGGACTAAGTGTTTTAGCTAAAGAACAATTAATTGCATCTAAATATGCTCAAGAGGCAATAAAGAAGTATCAAATTGATAAAGATAAACCAATGCCGACAAAATTATAATGTCAAAGAAAGATATAAAAGTTCCAAATATTGGTGAATTCAAAGATGTGGAAGTCATCGAAGTTTTGATTAAAAAAGGTCAAAAAATAAAAAAGAATGATCCACTGATAACTATAGAAAGTGATAAATCAAGTGTGGAAATACCATCCTCTGATGATGGAACCATAATTTCTTTGAATGTTAAAATTGGAGACAAGGTATCGGAAGGTGATAAAATTATTGAAATTGAAAGTGAGAAAGAAATAAAAGAAACAAGTCTTCAAGAATTACCAAAAAGTCAATTACCAAAAGAAATAAAAAAAAATGATGTAACAAAAACCAATGAGCCTGAAAATATAATAGTTAAAGATTTTTCTACAAAAGCTTCTGCTTCACCAAAAGTAAGAAAATTTGCGAGAGAACTTGGAGTTAATATCAACAAAGTCCCAGGTAGTGAAAGACAAGGTAGAGTTACTGAGAGTGATGTAAAGTTATTTGTTGCAACTAAATCTGACAAAAGTTTCAAAGATCAAAATACAACTGAACAAAAAATTGAACTAGAGTATTCCCATTCAGATTTTGGAGAAGTGGATATTAAAGACATTCCCAGAGTGAAAAAGTTGTCGTCTAAATATTTAATGAACTCTTGGACAAAAATTCCTCACGTAACCAATCATGATGAAGCTGATATAACCGAATTAGAGGAATTTAGAACTTCTCTTACGGACGTATATACCGGTGAAAAAAAAAAAATTACACCATTAGCTTTTATAGTAAAAGCATTAACAACATCATTAAAAAAATTTCCAAATTTTAATACCTCAATCGATCAAATTGAAAACGGCAAAATGACTGTTAAAAAGTATTATCATGTTGGCATAGCAGTGGATACACCACATGGTTTGATGGTTCCTAAATTAAGAAATGCAGATAATAAAAATATTTCTTTAATAAGCACAGAATTAAAAAAAATCAGTCAGCAATGTAGAGATCTTAAAATTGATAAAAAAGAGTTATTCGGAGGTTCTATGACGATAACAAGCCTAGGGGGAATCGGGGGATCTTTTTTTACCCCAATTATAAATTATCCTGAAGTTGCTATTTTAGGAGTAGGAAGAGCAGAAAAAAAACAAGTATTCATGGATGGAAAATTTGTAACGCGCACTATGTTGCCACTTTCACTATCTTATGATCATAGAATTATTGATGGTGCAGAGGCAGCTCGATTTAATAATGATTTAAAAGAAAATCTTGGTAAAAATTTTGCTTATAAGTTAGCCGTTTGATAAAAATTATGTCTAAAGGCGTTTCATTGTTAAGTGCTTTGCTGTGTACATTTATTTGGGGAACTACATTTATTGCTCAAGACACTGGCATGGATGATATTGGTCCGTTTACATTTAATGCAGTAAGATTTTTTGTGGGTTTTTTGGCAATTCTACCTTTAGCATTATTATTTGAGACTAAAAAATTTAAATTAGAATTTAAAACTGGTTTTAGATATTTTACTATTCTATCTTTTTTAATAGGATTATCATTATTTTTAGGATCGGCATTGCAGCAAGTAGCTCTGCTTTATACAGATGTAGCTAATGCTGCTTTCTTTACGATTTTTTATGTTCCGATGGTGCCAATTATTATTTTTATATTTAAGAGAGACTCATTGCATTGGAGTGTATGGCCTTCAGTTATTTTATGTTTAATCGGCGGATATCTTTTAACCAATTTTTATGATGCTACAGTTAGACTTGGAGACACATTGGTCATTCTTGGAGCATTATTCTGGAGCACTCACATAATATTTACTGGAATGATTGTTAAAACATATAACTTACCCTTAACATTAGGTGCAATCCAAACTTTATTAGTGGCTTTATTTTCTTTTATCATTGGTTTGATTTATGAAGAATTTGTAATTGAAAATATTCTCAACGAGATAGACTCTATACTCTATGCAGGAATTTTATCAGGTGGTTTTGCGTTCGTTTTACAAATTTACGCTCAAAAAAATATAACACCTGCACCAGCAGCCATAATTTTTTCATTAGAAGGTGTATTTGCAACTATCGCAGCATGGTTTTTATTAAGTCAAATTTTAGATTTTAATAATATATTAGGGTGCTTGTTCATATTGTGTGGTGTTTTAATTTCTCAATTATTACCCTTGATGAGGAAAATAAATTATCAATAATAAAACTAAAGCAATAATAATTCTATAAATTACGAACACGGTTAAAGAAAAATTCCTTACATATCTTATAAAATATTTGACTGTGATAAATGAAAAGATAAAAGAAAGAGTAACTGCAATTAATAATAAATAATTTAATTCAGTAGACTGTTGTACTGCATCTTGGAGACCTAAAAAACTTGCCCCTGCTAACGCAGGTATAGATAATAAAAAGGCGATTTTGCTTGAATCAACTCTATTAAATTCTAGAAATCGAGCTGCTGTTAAAGTTATTCCTGCTCTACTCACACCAGGTATGAGTGCTAAAATTTGAAACAAACCTATGAATAATATTGATTTTATATTTAAGTTGGTTGTTATATTTTGATTGGTATCTCTTTTATCTGATAAAAATAGGACTAAACCAAAAAGTAGAGTTGTCCATGCAATAATTTCTATATTTCTTAAAAGATTGATTATTTCGATCGAATATATTATATATCCAAAAATTATAAGAGGTAATGATCCAACTAAAATCAAAACCAATAGTTTTTGATTGTTTCTTAAATTTAGTAAATCTTTTTTAAAGTAATAGATTATTGCAAATAAAGAACCCAAGTGCAGACCAATATCAATGAATAAAGAGCTTGTGCTAAAATCATAAAAATTTGATATTAAAATCAGATGGGCTGAAGAGCTAATAGGTAAAAATTCAGAAATTCCTTGGACCGCAGAAAGAATTAGTATTTCTATAAAATCTTGAAGCATAAAGATGTCGTAACTTAAAAAATATTCATTTAAAACAATTCGATTTAATCATATTAGGCATGCAAAAAATAAATTTCTCACATTTTATGCTAAATAAAGTTAATTATATGTCATAATTATTGACCTAAATAATACTTTTATTACTAAAAACAATGTATAATTTGCCAAAAATTTAAAAATTCTATGACTGATAAAATGTTAAAATTTGTAAAAATAGGTCAACAAACTCCACCTAAAAGAAAGATCGGCACAAGAAAAGAGGATTTTAATGAGATCTATGACGAGTTTTTAACTAAAAAAGCTGAAGAACAATCAAGCAGATGTTCTCAATGCGGAGTTCCATTTTGCCAAGTGCATTGTCCCTTAAGCAACAATATTCCAGATTGGTTAAAACTTACAGCTGAGGGAAGATTAAAAGAGGCCTACGAATTATCTCAAAGCACTAACAATATGCCAGAAGTGTGTGGAAGAATTTGTCCTCAGGACAGATTGTGTGAGGGTAACTGCGTTATTGAGCAATCAGGACACGGAACAGTTACTATTGGTTCAGTTGAGAAATATATTAATGATAAAGCGTGGGAACAAGGCTGGGTTAAACCAATTTCTCTAAAATATGAAAAAGACCAAAGCGTTGGAATAATTGGTGCCGGTCCCGCAGGATTGGCAGCCGCTGAACAGCTAAGGAAAAATGGATATAAAATTACTGTTTATGATCGATATGATCGCGCAGGTGGATTATTAATTTATGGAATTCCAAATTTTAAACTTGAAAAACATGTAGTTGAGCGAAGAACAAATTTGTTAAAGGATGGTGGGATAAAATTTATTCAAAATTTTGAAGTTGGTAAAGATGCAACTTTAGAACAGTTGCGAAAAAAACATGATGCAATTTTAATAGCGACGGGTGTATATAAACCAAGAGAAGTTGAATTACCTGGTAATGATTTAGGTAATATTTTTCCTGCAATGGAGTTTTTGACAGCATCAAATAAAAAAGGCCTAGGGGATAAAGTAGAGTTATTTGATAAAGGAATTTTAAACGCTGAGGGAAAAGATGTTGTTGTGATAGGTGGCGGTGACACAGCAATGGATTGTGTAAGAACTTCAGTAAGACAAAAAGCAAAGTCGGTAAAATGTTTATATAGAAGAGATAAAGAAAATATGCCTGGATCTGCTAGAGAAGTTGCAAATGCTGAGGAAGAGGGTGTAGAATTTGTTTGGCTTTCTAGCCCAAAAGAGTTTAAGGGAAAAAATAAAATCGAAAATTTAGTTGTTAATCAAATTGAATTAGGTGAACCAGATGAATCAGGAAGACGAAAACCAGAAATTAAAAAAGGTTCAGAATTTATGGTGAAAGCCGATATGGTAATCAAAGCTCTTGGATTTGATCCAGAAAATTTACCATTATTATTTGATGCGCAAGAGTTACAAGTAACAAAATGGGGAACAATTAAAACTGATTTCAATACGATGGAAACAAATTTAAAAGGTGTTTTTGCTGCAGGAGATATTGTAAGAGGAGCGTCGTTAGTAGTATGGGCAATCAAAGATGGGAGAGATGCAGCTTCTTCTATGAAAACATATTTAGAAAATATGCAACTAAAAAAAACAAAAGTAGCATAATGGAAAATTATAAAAAAAATTTAGAGTTACTCTCAAAAAATCATGTTTATTCAAAAGAGATGGAACACGATGCTTGTGGAGTTGGTTTAATTGCATCTACAGAAGGAAAAAAATCTAGGGCAATAGTTGAGTATGGAATTGAAGCTTTAAAAGCAGTTTGGCACAGGGGTGCTGTTGATGCAGATGGTAAAACGGGTGATGGAGCCGGAATACATGTTGAAATTCCGAAAGATTTTTTTATAGAAAAAATACAAGTTACTGGACACGATTATGATAATTCTGAAATCTGTGTAGGAATGATTTTTTTACCTAGAAATGATTATTCAGCGCAAGAGAATTGCAAAACAATAGTTGAGAGCGAATTAACTAAAAATAATTTTAGTATATATGGTTGGCGACAAGTACCAACAAATTCAAAAGTTTTAGGAGAAAAAGCTCTTCAAACCATGCCAGAAATTATACAAGTTCTTTTTAAACCCAATGATCCAAATTTATTAGATAAAAACTTAGAGAGAAAAATTTATGAAACAAGAAAGAGAATTGAAAATAAAGCTTTTGATGCCTCATTAAATAATTTTTACATTTGTTCAATTAGTTCAAAATCTATAATTTATAAAGGGCTATATTTGGCAGAAGCATTATCTGATTTCTATTTAGATCTTAGAGACCCAAGATTTATTTCAAGATATGCAATTTTTCATCAAAGATTTTCAACAAACACTGCACCGAGCTGGAGCTTAGCTCAACCATTTAGGGCTATAGCACACAATGGTGAGATAAATACTTATAAAGGAAATAAAAACTGGATGAAAGTTCACGAGCAAGAGATGAGCAGCCCACTTTTCGAAGACATAGAAAATTTAAAACCTGTGATCCAAAAGGGCGTCTCTGACTCTGCAGCTTTAGATAATGTGTTTGAATTATTAAATAAATCAGGCCAATCTGCACCATTAGCTAAATTAATGCTAGTACCTGATGCATGGTCGAAAAAAAATAAGACATTATCAAAAAGTCATCAGCAATTATTCAATTTTTTAAATAGTACAATGGAGCCATGGGATGGACCTGCTGCTATTGCAGCTACAGACAATGAATGGGTTATAGCTGCAAATGATAGAAATGGTCTTAGACCTTTGAGATATGCCATTACAAAAGACAAAATGATCTTTGCAGGTTCAGAAACAGGAATGATTGATTTAAATGAAAAAAAGATTTTAACCAAGGGAAGACTTGGTCCTGGTGAAATTATCGGGGTCAGAATTGAAAAAGGTAAAGTTTTTACTAATAGTCAAATAAAAGATTATTTGGCTAAAGAATTTAAACATTTTAATTCTCAAATAATTGATCTGGATGAAAAATTATCAATCTCCAATGAAAAACATAATTTTGATGGTGAAAGTCTAAGGAGAAGACAATATACTTTTGGAATAAGTTTAGAGGATCTAGAACTTATATTACATCCAATGGCAGAAGATGCAAAAGAGGCAACAGGTTCAATGGGTGATGATACCCCTCTAGCAGTACTATCTGACAAATATAGACCGCTTTACCATTTTTTTAGGCAAAATTTTAGCCAAGTAACTAATCCACCAATTGATTCTTTACGAGAAAATAAAGTGATGAGTTTAAAAACTAGATTTGGAAATTTAGGTAATATTCTTGATTTTGATACTTTAACCAAAGAGAATATTTATGTTTTAAATAGTCCTATTTTATCAAATTCACAATTTAACAAATTCACTAATTTTTTTGGTAAAAGTTCAGTGACCATTGATTGCTCATTTTCACAAAATGATAATTTAGAAAATTCTATTAACAGGATTCAAAAAGAATCTGAAATTGCAGTAAGACAAGGTATTACCCAACTGATTTTAACTGACAAAAATCTCTCATCTGAAAGATTGCCAATGCCTATGTTATTATGTGTCGGAGCCATAAACACATTTTTGATACAAAAAAAACTAAGAGGTTATGTTTCTATAAATGTTCAGTCTGGAGAGTCTATAGATACTCATTCGTTTGCAACATTAATTGGGGTTGGAGCAACTACAGTAAATCCATATCTGGCTTTTGATAGTCTATATCAGAGATATGAAAAAAAACTTTTTGATCAATTCAGTTTTGATGAATGTGTAAAACGTTACATTAATTCAGTTAATGCAGGTTTATTGAAGATAATGTCAAAAATGGGGATTTCGGTTTTAAGTTCTTACAGAGGTGGATGTAATTTTGAGACAGTAGGATTGAGTAGAACAGTTGTTAATGAATACTTTCCTGGAGTTACCTCGAAAATTTCAGGCATTGGTTTAGTTGGAATTGAAAAAAAAATAAGAGAAATTCACAAAGAAGCATTTGAAAGCACAGAAACTATATTGCCAATTGGAGGTATTTATAGATACAGGAAAAATGGTGAAACACATCAATATCAAGGAAAGCTAATTCATTTATTACAAAGCGCTGTAGGCTCGAATTCATATGAGGCATATAAGAAATATGCTGAAGGTATATATAATTTACCACCAATAAATTTGAGGGATCTAATTGATTTTAGAAAAAAAAAATTGGGTTCATCAATAGATTTATCTGAAGTTGAACCAATAGAAAAAATACTAAAAAGATTTGGTAGTGGAAGCATGTCCCACGGTGCTTTATCTAAAGAAGCGCATGAAACACTTGCTATTGGAATGAATAGAATTAGAGGAGCTTCTTGTAGTGGTGAAGGTGGAGAAGATGCAGAAAGATTTAAGGTGATGGATAGTGGTGATAGTGCAAATTCTAGAGTCAAACAAATTGCATCTGCTAGATTTGGTGTGACTGTAAATTACTTAAATAATTGTAATGAAATAGAAATTAAAATGGCACAAGGTGCTAAACCAGGGGAAGGCGGTCAGTTACCTGGCTTCAAAGTAACAAAGGAGATTGCAAGACTACGACATTCCACACCAGGAGTAACATTAATTTCTCCACCTCCACATCACGATATTTATTCCATAGAAGATTTGGCACAACTGATTTATGATTTGAAACAAACAAATCCAAAAGCACGAGTTGGTGTCAAGTTAGTTGCATCATCTGGAATTGGAACTATTGCTGCTGGCGTAGCTAAAGCAAAAGCAGATATTATTTTAATTTCGGGTCATAATGGAGGAACAGGCGCAACTCCTCAAACAAGTGTCAAATATGTTGGAATACCCTGGGAGATGGGTCTCACTGAGGCAAATCAGGTTTTAACGTTAAACAATTTAAGACACAAAGTTACATTAAGAACTGATGGTGGTATTAAAACTGGAAGAGATGTTGTTATTGCTGCAATGATGGGAGCAGAGGAGTATGGAGTTGCAACAACAGCTCTAGTTGCAATGGGATGTATAATGGTAAGACAGTGCCACTCAAATACTTGTCCAGTAGGTGTTTGTACACAAGATGAAAAATTAAGAGAAAAGTTTACTGGTACTCCAGACAAGGTTGTAAATTTATTCACTTTTATTGCATCCGAAGTAAGAGAAATTTTAGCTGAATTAGGTTTTAAATCATTAAATGATATTATTGGAAGAACTGATTTATTAATGCAAGTTAATAAAGCTTCACCAAATTTAGATGATTTGGATTTGAATCCGATATTTATTCAGGCAGACCCAGGAAACAATAAAAGATACTGCGAGTCATTAGAGATCAATAAAGTACCAGAAACATTAGATCAGGAAATTTGGCCAGAAATAGAAAAATCTTTAGATAATTCAGAAAAAGTTGAGAAAGAATTTATTATCAAAAATACAAACAGGGCAGTTGGTACAAGAATTTCACATCATCTTTACAAAAAGTATGGTTATGAAAAACTTGATGAAAATTTTCTTACATTAAATTTCAAAGGCTCTGCGGGTCAGTCATTTGGTGCTTTTTCATCAAAAGGACTAAAATTAAATCTTAAAGGTGATGCAAATGATTATGTCGGCAAGGGATTGTCAGGCGCTACTATCTCGATAAAACTTTCAGATGAAAGTAATTTAATCTCCAATGAAAATACAATCATCGGAAATACAGTTCTGTATGGAGCCACTTCAGGTAAACTTTTTGCTGCGGGTCAAGCAGGTGATAGATTTGCTGTAAGAAATTCTGGTGCAACTACAGTTATTGAGGGTTGTGACTCAAATGGTTGTGAGTATATGACTGGAGGAACAGTAGTCATTTTAGGAAATGTCGGTGACAACTTTGCAGCTGGGATGACCGGAGGTATGGCATTTATCTATGATAAATCTAAAGAGTTTGAAAAAAAAGTAAATCCAGATTCAGTTGTTTGGCAAAATGTTGAGACAGATTATTGGACAAGTTATTTAAAAGAATTAATTTTAGAACATTCAAAGGAGACAGGATCATTGATATCGAAAAATATTTTTGAAAATTTTGAAGCTGAAATTAAAAATTTTGTTCAGGTTTGTCCAAAAGAGATGATTAATAAACTTAAAAATCCAATTACATTTAAGTCTAAGATTAAAGAAGTTAGTTAATTATAACTTTTAACTCTTTTTTTAATATGCCTAACCATTTAGGTGAAGATAAGCTGTGATCACCCTTTTTAATGATAACTAATTTTTTTTTTGAATTTACAAAAATTTTTAAAACTTTTTTGGAATAACTGACAGGGACAGACTCATCCTTTTGTCCATGAACCATAGTAATCTTTAATTTGTCGTAAATTTTTTTATGAAATACTTTATTTTTCCGGCCATCTTTAATTAGTTGTAAAGAGATTGGATATTCATAATTTCCATGCTTTAAGTTGATAATCCTATTTATTGTTATTTCTTTTTTCATTTTTTTTGAAAATTTGTTCCACATTAAACCCTCTAAAAATTGAGGTGCAGAACCAATTCCTAAAAAACCTACAATTTGTTTTTTAAAAAATTTAAATTGATTTAAAGCGATCCAAGACCCCATACTTGAGCCAACTAAGATGATTCTATTTTTTTTGACAATTTTTTTAATTAATAAAGTTGTCTCTTTAGTCCATTTTGAGATATTCCCTTTGGTAAATTTACCAGATGATTTTCCATGACCAGAATATTCTAGTGCAAGAAAACCAAGTCCATTCTTTTTTGCAAAATTTAAAAATGCTTTAGGTTTTTTTCCCTCTAAATCAGACATAAACCCGTGTAAAAAAACTATGTAAGCTTTATTTTTTTGGTTGTATTTTAAGTATCTGATTTTTTTTGATTTATTTATTTTAAAGTAATTGAATTTGCTCATAAAAGTTTATTAGTTATCTCTATTATTATATAATCTAACTGTATGTCGTCTAATATAAAAGTCCTGCAAGTAATACCAAAACTAGGTTACGGAGGAGCAGAAACAGGATGTTATGATATTGCTCATTATTTACCAGAAAATGGGTGTGAGTCATTTATAGTAACTAGCGGAGGGGAATTAACAAAATTCGTTGATAAAAAAAAAGTAAAACTAATTAAACTTCCAGTTCATAGTAAAAATCCATTATTGATTCTAATAAATACAATTTTATTAATTGGGATAATTTTATTTTTTAAGATCACAATTGTTCATGCAAGGAGTAGAGCACCAGCTTGGTCTTGTTTATTCGCAACAAAGTTAACTAATAGAAAGTTTGTTACCACATTCCATGGAACATACAATTTTAGTGGCAAGTTTAAAAAATTTTATAATTCTGTGATGGTAAGGTCTGATTTGATTATTGCAGGATCAAATTTTATTTTTTCTCACATTAAGGAAAATTATTCTGAATTTTTGACAAGTCAAAAAAAATTTTTAGTTATTTTTAGGGGAATAAATGTTGACTATTTTGATTCCTCCACAAAATTAGAAAATGATGAAAAAAATTTACTTCAAAAATGGAACATCCATGATGAAAAAAAAATAATTTTAATGCCAGGTAGACTTACTTCGTGGAAAGGACAAGAATTATTTATTGAGGCAATTAATCTTGTTAAAATTGAATTAGGTTATGAAGCTTTTCATGCAGTTATACTTGGAAACGATCAAGGAAGAGACCTTTATAAAAAAAAACTAATACGTCTTACTGAGCAATACCATTTAACAAATCAAATAAAATTTATAGATCATTGTGAGGATATGGCATTAGCTTATAAAGTTTCTGATATAATTGTATCAGCTTCAATAGAACCAGAAGCTTTTGGAAGGGTAGCAGTGGAAGCACAATCTATGCAAAAATTAATTATAGCTAGTAATATTGGAGGATCTAACGAGACAATTAATGATGAAAAAACAGGCTTTTTATTTAAATCGGGGGATGCAGAGTCTTTAAGTAAAAAAATAGTTCATGGATTAACTATGGACGAAACATCTATAAATCTTATGGGTAAAGAGGGAAGAAAT
>CACJPX010000003.1:0-102497 GCA_902595405.1 uncultured Pelagibacteraceae bacterium | reverse complement strand
ACTGAAGTTTGGTGGGGAATCAGTGTGCAATTCATTGGCTCTTCCTGGAACCGTAAAGTCGGAGCGCCACCCAGTAAAGACCGCTGTTGAACGAGGGCCAGGAAAAGTCTAGTTCTGCAATGAAAAATTAGCATCGGCATGAATTAAAACTCTAAACCAAGCGTTTAGGTCAAATTGGAGATTAAATTATGCTTAAAAAAACATTAACTATAATAATGTTAATTTTTTTTACATCACATGTTTATTCTGAAATACCTGTTATTGTAATTTCTGCACCGAGTAAAAAACCTCAATCTTTATCTACTGTTGGAACTTCAGTTACTATTCTTGATGAAAAATTTTTTAGCGATTCTACTGAACATTTTTTAGGTGATGCATTGAGTTCAGCTACCACAAGTGCAAACTTCTTTCAAAGTGGTGGTCATGGGACAGCATCAGCAATTCAACTAAGAGGAATGCCAAAAAGATACTCAACAGTTTACATAGACGGTGTTAAAATGTCAGATCCCTCAAGTGTATCTGGAGACTTTGACTTTAATAATATTTTGACCAGTCAAATATCAAAAGTTGAGATTTTAAAAGGTAATCAAAGTTCTATTTATGGTAGTGGGGCAATAGGCGGAACAATACATATTTTTACAAAACAAGGAAAACCTGGTTTTCACAAAGACTTTGAATATATTGCGGGTTCACATAATACTCACAATCTATCAGCTTCACTTTCCGGTGGTAATAAAAAATCAAATTATTATTTAGGACTTCAAAGATTTCAAACCGATGGAATATCTCAAATGACACATAATGATGAAAAGGATAGATATAGAAACAATGGATTAATAGCTAGTTATAGTAAAAAGTTTACAGACAAAATTGAATTACAGAGCAATGCAAGAGTTGCTGAAACTTATCTACAATATGATGCAGCGTGTGTTTCTAATTTATTTGGGTGTTCGCCTAATTATGATCACGCTGAAGAGACAGATGGGCTAGAAGGCTCCTATAATATTAGTTTAATTCACAAACCTTTAGAAAAATTTTCAAATAAATTTACTTTAGCTAATACTTATATAAAAAGAATTTATGCTAGCGCACCTAATAGTAAAAACACAAAGCAAGATAACTATTATGGTGATAGATACGCTTTTCTTTACCAAGGTAATTATAATTTTAATTTAGATAATAGTATTGTTTTTGGAGTAGAGAGAGAGGATGACCAGATGGGATTTAATAAAGATTCAACTGTAAGGATAGACTCAAGTTCTCATGTTATATCTCGGTATTTTGATTATCAAAGTAGAATAACAAATAATATTTATGCCACCTTTGGAGCAAGATTTGACGAACATTCATTTGCTGGAAATGAAGATTCTCAAAGAGCTACTCTTGCATACGTGTTTGACGGTAAAGCTACGAAGTTAAAATCTTCCTTTGGAACTGGCTATAGGTTTCCTTCATTGTATGAAACATTTTATGTATGGAACTCAGCTAATAATTGTAATTTTGGTGGTGCTAACTGTAGAGCGATAGGGCACAAAAAAGCAGAGACGAGTCAAAGTTATGATTTTGGAATTGAAACAATTATAAATCCAAATTTATCTATAGATCTTAGTTATTTTAACATTAAGTATAATGATGCCCTAGAAGGGTGGTCAGGAAATAATGCAGCTGGTTCAGGTTCTACAACTCAAAACTCTCCAAGCACTACTAAATCACAAGGTTTAGAATTTTTTTCTAATTACAAATTTAGTGAAATTTTAAATTTTGGTTTAAACTATACATACACACAAACCTACGATGGAGCAGAGCAGGATAACCCTAATAATACAAATATTAATTCACAAATGGTCAGAGTGCCAAGAAACTTATTGAATTTAATTACAAATATAAAAGTTCCTGGTTATAAAAACTTAGATTTAACTTTAAGAACTAAATGGTCAGATAAAGCAAGAGATTATGGAAATGGAAATGCCAATAGAAATGGATCTCAATCTTTTAGTGATGCTGAGTTAGAAAGTTATTTG
This sequence comes from uncultured Pelagibacteraceae bacterium, assembly GCA_902595405.1. Taxonomy (GTDB): domain Bacteria; phylum Pseudomonadota; class Alphaproteobacteria; order Pelagibacterales; family Pelagibacteraceae; genus Pelagibacter. Next base: position 100,476 of record CACJPX010000003.1, on the reverse strand, counting down.
GTTAATGACTTATCAATAAGCTATAAATTACCAAATAGTTATAAGCTTTATTTTGATGTTATAAACATCACTGATAAAAAATATGAGACTGCACAAGATTATTCTCAAATGGATAGAAGTTTTAATTTTGGTTTAAAAAGAAATTTTTAAATTTAGCCTATAATATTTTATCATAGCCAGGAAAACATTTTAATTTGAATGTTGGAACTTTAATTATCTTTTTCTTTTTTTAAGTGAGCTTCTTTATATGAAAAATATGCCTCTTGTTTTTCTACATTCCAGTAATTGAGTCTCTCTAAGGAGATTTTTTTACCTGTTACGGCACAAAAAACATAATCTCCATTTTCAATTATTTTGAAGTTATTAGGTAAATATTTTAATTTTGCTAATTTTTTCATGTTATAATTTATATATAATTATATGAAAGTAGGCATAATAGGAAGTGGCGGCAGAGAACATGCTATATGTGTGTCTTTAAAAAAATCAAAAAAAATTGATAAAATTTACTGTTTTCCAGGAAATGCGGGTACTAGCTTTATTGCAGAAAATATTGAGATTGAACTGAATAATTTTGAAGAGTTAAAAAGGGTTATAGAAGAACTAGGTATAGACATAATAATAGTAGGCCCTGAAAAACCACTGGTAGATGGAATAGTCGACTTCTTGAAACAAAATAAAATTAAAGTGTTTGGTCCAGATCGTGTTTCTTCGCAACTTGAAGGTTCAAAGATTTTCACAAAAAATTTATGTAAAAAATATAATATCCCCACTGCAAAATTTGGTGTCTTCAACACCGTTCAAGATAGTCTTACATTCTTAAATGAGGGTAAATTTCCTATAGTCGTTAAGGCTGATGGTTTAGCAGCGGGTAAAGGTGTCTATATTTGTGAAACTCATGATCAGTTCAAAAAAGCAGTTGAAGAAATTTTCAATGGTAAATTTGGAGAAACTAAACAAATTTTAATTGAGGAATTTTTAAAAGGTGAAGAAATGAGTTTCTTTATAATTTCTGATGGTGTCAGTTATAAAATATTTGGAACTGCACAAGATCATAAACGAGCTTTGGAAGGGGATAAGGGCAAAAATACAGGAGGAATGGGAGCTTACTCACCTTCTCGATTAGAAAGTGAAAAACTAGAAAAAAAAATAATAGAGAAAATAATAGAACCAACATTAAAAGGCTTAAAAGATATGAATAACAAATTTGAGGGTTTTCTATATGCAGGATTAATGATTCTGAATGGTGAGCCTTTTTTGATTGAATATAATGTAAGAATGGGTGATCCTGAATGTCAAACAATACTTCCAAGACTCAAAACCGATTTTTTAGACATTGTAATTGCTACTGTTAATGGAAATTTAAAAAGTATAAATTTAGAATGGTTTGAAGAAAAAAGTATTTGTGTTGTTTTAGCTTCAAAAGGATATCCAGACGAATTTAAAAATAATTTTAAAATAAAAGGCCTAAAAGAAATTAAGCTTCAGGATAATGAATACATTTTTCACGCCGGAACTAAAATAAACAATTCAGAAATATACTCCAATGGTGGGAGGGTGTTAAATTTTGTGATTAAAACAGATAATTTAAAAATCGGTAGAGATCAAGCCATTACTTTAATTAACAAATTAAATTGGCAAAATGGATATTTTAGAAAAGATATTGGTTATAGAATTATATCGTGATGAGAGTAATTTCTGGGAAATTTAAAGGGAAGAAATTATTATTACCTAAAGATAAAAATACCAGACCTTTAAAAGATTTAGTAAAAGAGTCAATTTTCAATCTCCTAGAACATTCAAATAAAATAAATATAAATTTAAAAGACTCTACAATTTTGGATTTATTTTCTGGCTCCGGATCTTTTGGAATCGAATGTTTATCAAGAGAATCTAAGCATGTGTGTTTTTTTGAAAATTATTTCAAGGCAATTAAAGTATTAGAAAAAAATCTACTTCTTTTGAAAAATGAAAAAAAATTTCAAATTTTTAAAGAAAATTGTTTTGAATATTTCAACTCTGACAATCAAATTAATAAAAAATTTGATATAATTTTTATTGATCCACCATACAAAGAAATAAAAATTAACATGTTAATCGAAAGAATTATTTATAAAAAACTTCTAAAAAAAAATGGTATTCTAATTATCCACAGGCATAAAAAAGATAAAGTCGTAATAACTGAAAAAATTAATATTTTTGATACCAGGTCTTATGGTGTCTCTAAAGTATATTTTGCTAATTAAGAATTTTTTAAAATTTTTTTAGTTTCTATTTTAATCAATTCAACAGCCGGTTGGTCATAAGGATTTATTTTTAAAGCCTTAGCTAAAAGAATTGTTTCTAAAATAAAATAAGTAAATAATTCACCAAGCGCCTCCTCATTTTTAGATCTTATAAAAAAACTTCTAAATGGTATTTTTTTTTTTTGAAAAACTTTTTTTGTTGCTAAAATTTTAGAATTAAGGATATCCCTCAAATCCTTTTTTTTTAAAAATTTTAAAGAACCAGGAATGATATTTTGATTTAACTTTTGGTAATTTTGATCCTTTGTATAAAAAAATGTGTAAAAATTATTTTTTTGACCATCTAAATATAATTGCATTAAACTATGATTGTCTTTAGGCATATTAGATATTATTGGGAAAATTCCATTTCCTTTTTTTCCTAAACTTTCTGCTGCTAATTGTTGATACCATTTTAAAAAACTATCAGCAGTTTCATCATAATTGAGAATTACCGAATTGAATTTTTTTCTTTTGATTAATTCTAAGATATTTGAAACATTAATTATGAGTGAATTTAAAAATTTTTTATTAGTCACTAAATTGTCAAATTTTTTAAATTTTGTTGAGTCCAAACCCATTAATTCTGCTGGTAACATACCAACCTCTGATAAAACTGAATATCTTCCACCAATAAAGTTATTATGATCAATAATATCTGATTTTAGCTTCATACTTATCTCTCTTAAAATGCTCTCTTTTTTATCTGAAACTAAAATATTTTTATCGTTTTTATTTATATATAAATTGCTATTAACGATTGTTTCCAATGTGTTTCCAGATTTTGAAATTACTAAGTTAAGATATTTTTTTTTTGGAAATTTTATCTTTTGATTTAAATTTGTAAGAAAATAAAAATTTTTATTTATTTTATGTTTTAAGAAATCATAAATCGCTATTGTCCCTAAAGAAGATCCACCCATACCAAAAATTCTAATATCTTTATATCTTTTTAATTTTTTGATCAATTTTTTAGAGTAACTGTATTTATAGTTTCTTGATAAAGAATTAATAACTTCGCTTTCTGAAGAAATTAGTTCTTTCAAATAATTTTTTAATTTTAAATTAACTTTTTTATTTACAAAATTTTCAAAAGTAAGATTCTTTGTCACCATTATTATTTTTTAATTTTATCAGAAATACTTTTTTTAATATTAGATTTTGAAGAGTTTTGATTATTATCTTCCTCAGAACTACTTTGTTCTCCATCAAATACAGATATGATATTTACTTCTTCATCATCCGTTTCAGGTTGCTCATTGGGTTTTGGCAATTTTGAAAAATCTGGTGGTAAAACTAAAGGATCTTTTTTTTCTATTAAAAATTCCTCACCTGATTCAGCCTTCTTTTTCAACTTAAAACCTCCACAAGAAAATAAAAATGAGGATAATGCTAAGATTAGGAAAGTATTATAAATAAATTTCATTTAATTTTTTTTACCAAAGATTTCAAAACTTATTAAAAAAATTATGCCAATGGTAATAAATATATCAGCAACATTAAATATAAACCAATGAAAATTATTAATATGTATATCTATAAAATCTGGTACTGCAGAATAATAAATTCTATCAAAAATATTTCCGACAGAACCTCCTATAATCATTACATAACTTAACTTTTCAAATCCCTTGGATCTAAACATTAGCCAAATAATAAGGACGATTATTAGGCAAATAAAGATTGTTAGAAAGTTATAATATAGTTTTTCATCAAAAGAAAATAAACCAAAAGCAATACCCTCGTTCCAAATCAAATTAAAGTTTAAAAAAGATGTAATACTAATACCATATTGTTCATAAGTTTCTGGAGAGCCAATGACCAATAATTTACTTATTCGATCAATTAAAAAGATAAAAATAATTATAGAAAAATCTACTAAATGTTTTTTAAACATTTTATTTACAATTTGGTCTTTCGCATGGTGCGCTTCTGATTTTCCAACATATTGGACATTTTTCACCTGATGCTTTATTTGTTTCTACAATTATTTCATTAGTATCATTATTCTCAATTTTAACTGAAGAAGTAATACAAAGTTCTGAAAGATCAATATTTTTTAAAAATTTCTGATTTTCATTATTCAATTTTACGACTAATGCCGCTTCTAAACTAGATCCAATATCTTTACTTGCTCGTTTTTGTTCAATACTAAGATTACAAATATCTCTTATTTTGATCAATTGTTCCCATTTAGAATTTAGTTTTGAATTATCAAATTTTTCAGGAAAGTTTAAAAATTTTTCAAGATGAATACTTTTTTTGTTTTTTGAGATAAGTTGGTAAATTTCCTCAGTTGTGAAAGATAATATAGGCGCAAACCATCTTAATAAAGAGTTAAGAATAACGTTTAACAATACAAGAGTAGATTTTCTTTTTTCTGAATTTATTGGATCACAGTACAAAGTATCTTTTCTTATATCAAAATAAAAAGCAGATAAATCTACAGTGCAAAAATTCAATAATTCTTTATATAAATTATGAAAATCATAATCTTTGAAATACTTATTAAATTTAGAACTTAAATTGAAAATTTTATGAAGCATAAATTGCTCTAGTTCGGGTAAATTTTCGATTTTAATTTTTTCTAAATCTATTTGTTCAAAATTATCATTTAGATTTCCAAGCAAATATCTAAATGTATTTCTTATCTTTCTATAAGACTCAGCATGCTGATCTAATATAGAATAGTCTATTCGAAGATCCTCGGCATAATTTGAGGAAGCAACCCAAATTCTAAGTATATCAGCTCCATATTTTTTGAGGATGTCTTCAGGCGCAATTACATTTCCTAAGGATTTTGACATTTTTAAACCTTTGCCATCAACTACAAAACCATGAGATAGAATAGACTCAAAAGGTGCACGATCTCTTGTTCCACAAGACTCTAAAAGAGACGAATGAAACCACCCCCTGTGTTGATCAGAGCCCTCGAGATACATGGATGCAGGCCATTTTAAATCTTTTCTTTTTTCCAATACAAATGAGTGTGTAGATCCACTATCAAACCATACTTCTACGATATCACTTAACTTTTCAAAATCCTCAGCTTTATATTTTTTTCCGAGAAATTTTTGTGGATCGTCCGAAAACCAACAATCAGATCCTTCTTTTTCATAAATTTTCGCAATATTATCAAAAATCTCATCATCAACCAAAATTTTACCTGTCTTCTTGTTAATAAAAATAGGTAATGGAACTCCCCATACTCTTTGTCTTGAAACACACCAATCAGGTCTTGTTTCAATCATCGATTTTAATCTTTCTTTTCCTTTGCTAGGATAGAAAGTTGTTTCATCAATTGCTTTTAAAGCTTTATTTCTAAGTTTATGACTATCCATAGAAATAAACCATTGGGGAGTTGCTCTGTGGACTAATGGTGCTTTTGACCTCCATGAATGAGGATAAGAGTGAACTAGTTCACCACTCGATAATAATTTTTTTTGGTCTTTTAATTTTTCAATGACTATTGAATTAGATTTAAAAATATGTATCCCTTCAAAAAGGGCCACATTTTTTGTATATTTTCCATCACCATCAACTGTTTCAATCGCTTTAATTCCATTATTCATACACAAATTAAAATCATCAGGACCATGACTTGGCGCACAATGAACAATTCCAGTACCTTGTTCTGTAGTAACAAAACGTGCTTCCAGCATAGGTATGTCATATTCATAACCAAGTTTTAAAAAAGGGTGATTACATATTGTTCCTTTTAAGTCTTTACCTTTAAAATTTTTTAATTTTTTGAAACTTTGAATTTTGGTATCTTTTACAACTGAGTCTATTAATGCATCTGCAACAATAATCTTTTTATTTTTAAAATCTCCATCGTCATTTACCTCAATTAGCGAATATTCTAAGCTTTCATTGTATGCTAATGCTTTGTTGGCTGGAATAGTCCATGGAGTAGTTGTCCAAATCACTATTTCGCTATCATTTAATTCTTTAATGTTTGATGATTTAACCGGAAAAGATGCATATATAGTATCTGACTTATGATCTTGGTATTCAACCTCTGCATCTGCTAGAGCTGTTTTTTCAACAGTTGACCACAAAACAGGTTTAAATCCTCTATATAAACTTCCTTCTTTTAAAAATTTACCTAATTCTCTTACTATTTGAGCTTCGGCATCAAAGCTCATTGTAGAATAGTAATTATCCCAATCTCCAACAACTCCTAACCTTTTAAATTGGTCTTTATGAATATCTATCCATTTTTCTGCAAAAGCCCTACACTCTTTTCTAAATTCAACGATTGGTACTTCATTTTTGTTTTTTTTATTTTTTTTGTATTGTTCTTCAATTTTCCATTCTATTGGCAATCCATGACAATCCCATCCAGGAACATAGACAGAGTCTTTTCCATCCATTTGATGAAATCTCACAATTATATCTTTAAGAATTTTATTTAAGGCTGTTCCCATGTGTATATTACCATTTGCATAGGGAGGACCATCGTGAAGAACAAATTTTTCTTCTCCTTTCCTGGATTTTCTTAATTCATCATAAAGATTTATTTTTTGCCAAAATTTCAAAATTTCTGGTTCTCGTGTTGGCAAATTTGCTTTCATTGAGAAAGCAGTTTTGGGAAGATTAATTTGTGATTTGCTCATTTTATTTTTTTGCTATCAATAAATCAGTTTTAATTTGTCTTCTAAGCTGTTCAACATTTTTAAATTTTTTTTCTTTTCTTATAAATTTTTTAAACTCTACTGTTAAATACTTATTATAAAGATTTCCAGAAAAATTAAATAGATGAACCTCTAATAATATTTTTTTTCCATTAAATGTTGGACGATAACCTAAATTAGCGATTCCTTTTAAATAATTGTTTTTATCACTCCTTTTTACTTTTACTGCATATACGCCGGGGCAGGCTAAAATATAATTTTTGATATCAATGTTTGCTGTTGGGAAACCAATTTTTTTTCCTAGCTGTCTTCCCTTTTGAACCTTTCCAACGATTGACCAATTTCTATTCAAAATCTTATTGGCTTTTTCTAATTTTCCTTTTTGTAAAAATTTTCTAACCAACGATGAAGATACTATTTTCTTATTGGTTAACAGTGGCTGTGGTTTTACTACCTTGTAACCACACCTCTTCTCATATTCAATCAACTGTCCAACGTTGCCTTCTCTCTTATTACCAAATCTAAAATTATTACTTACAAAAATGAATTTTGGTTTTAACTTTTTACCTAATATTTCTTTAATGAAAATTGTAGATTTTATTTTTGAGAATTTACGATCAAATCTTTTTATAATTATAAAGTCTACGTTAAGATTTTTAAGATTATTAATTTTTTGTTGTAAACTTGAAATTCTAAAATTATCTAAATTTTTATTAAAAAACATTTTTGGCATTGGTTCAAAAGTCAACACACCAATTTTTGAGGAATATTTCTTTTTATATTTCTTAGCTAACGAGAATAACTTTTGATGTCCTTTATGAACCCCATCAAAGTTACCAATCAAGATGATAGAATTTTTATATCTATTATTGATATTAAAATTTTTATATATATTTTTTGATTTTACCATTTCAATTCCGATTGAATATAATTACAAATTGCTTCGTAAGATTTTGCAACTTTTTCAATTCCTTTATCTTTAATCTCATCCTTATGAATTCCATTTGAGATTATTAAAGAATCATAATTTAAAAGATTTGCTCCTTTTATGTCAGTGTTTAAATTATCACCTATAGATAGAATCTTTTTATTCTTATTATCAGTAGATTGATTATAAACCTCAGGATAAGGTTTGCCAAAGTAAACAACTTCTCCACCCATTTTTTCAAAAATCATTGCAACTGAACCAGCACAGAATTCTCTAGTGTTTCCTCTATCAACGATCAGGTCAGGATTGGTACAAATCATTTTTTTTTTAATATTTTTTTCAAACAAAGTTTTATAATATTTTAAGTCTTCATGATGATCATCAAATAATCCTGTGCACAAAATATAATCTGATTTGTCTATGTTATTTAATTTCATCTTTTTGAAATCTTTGAATAAATCAAAATCTCTTGGTGGCCCTACGTGAAAAAAAGTTTTATTAGTCAGATTTTTCTTTAAATAAACGAGGGCTGCCTCACCAGAGGTAAAAACATGGTCTCTGATTTCTTTTTCCATGCCTAGTCTTTCTAAAAAAGATTTAACTGCATGATTAGGTCTAGGTGCATTAGTGAGTAAAATATAGTCCTTTTTTTTTTTATTGATTTCTTTGAGCGCTTTTATTGCTTCTAGATGTAAAGTAACCCCGTTATGGACTACTCCCCACAAGTCAACATAAAATAGCTGATAATTGTCTGCGATAGAACTTAGACCCTCTTTATCTAAATTTTTAGTCATCAAATTAATCTATAAACCATAAAACCCACAAATTCCTTTATTTTTTGATCAACTAATTTTTAACTATATCTTGAAATAGTAAGGCCAATCTCTATATGAAGGTCATATTAATAAGGAGAATTTATGAAATTTAGACCATTACACGATAGAGTTTTAATAGAAGTTTTAGATAGCAGTGAAAAAACTGCAGGTGGAATAATCATACCTGATACAGCACAGGAAAAACCTCAAGAAGGAAAAATAGTTGCGGTTGGTGGTGGTGCAAAAACTGAGGACGGCAAAACGATACCAATGGATGTAAAAGTTGGAGATAAAGTTTTATTTGGCAAATGGTCAGGAACTGAAGTTAAAATTGATGGCAAGGAATACAGCATAATGAAAGAGTCAGACATCATGGGAATTTCAAGCAAATAATTTAATTTAAAGGAGAAAATAAAATGGCAAAAGTAGTAAAATTTGATGCAGAAGCGAGAGCAGCAATGATTAGAGGAGTAAATATCCTTGCTGATACGGTTAAAGTAACACTAGGGCCAAAAGGAAGAAATGTAGTTATGGACAAATCTTATGGTGCTCCAAGAATTACAAAAGATGGTGTTTCTGTTGCTAAAGAAATTGATCTCGAAGATAAATTTGAAAACATGGGTGCTCAAATGGTTAAAGAAGTTGCTAGCAAAACAAATGATGAAGCTGGTGACGGAACAACTACAGCAACTATTCTTGCACAAGCTATTGTAAAAGAAGGTGTAAAATATGTTACTGCAGGAATGAATCCTATGGATGTGAAGAGAGGAATTGATGCTGCAGTAGATGTAGTTAAACAAAATCTTGTATCCTCAGCTAAAAAAGTAAAAGATAGTGATGAGATTGCTCAAGTTGGAACTATTTCTGCTAATGGTGATAAAGAAATTGGTACCATGATTTCGAAAGCAATGCAAAAAGTTGGTAACGAAGGTGTTATCACAGTTGAGGAAAATAAAGGAATTGAGACAGAACTAGATGTTGTTGAAGGTATGCAGTTTGATAGAGGATACTTATCTCCATACTTTATTACGAATAGTGATAAGATGACAACTGAATTAGAAAATCCTTTTATTCTATTACACGAAAAAAAATTAACAAACCTACAACCAATGGTTCCTCTTTTAGAGGCTGTTGTTCAAGCTGGAAGACCATTAATGATTATTTCTGAAGATGTTGAGGGTGAAGCATTAGCTACTTTAGTAGTAAATAAATTAAGAGGCGGTTTAAAAGTTGTAGCTGTAAAAGCACCAGGATTTGGAGATCGAAGAAAAGCTATGCTTGAAGATATAGCAATTCTTACTGGTGGTTCAGTTATTTCTGAGGACTTAGGAATTAAACTTGAAAATGTTAAACTTGAAGATCTTGGTTCTTGTAAAAAAGTTAAGGTTGATAAAGATAACAGCACTATAGTTAATGGTTCAGGTAAAAAATCAGATATAGAAGCTAGATGTTCCTCAATCAAACAACAAATTGATGAAACAACTTCAGACTACGATAAAGAAAAGCTGCAAGAGAGATTAGCAAAATTAGCTGGTGGTGTTGCAGTAATTAAAGTTGGTGGCGCAACAGAAGTTGAGGTAAAAGAAAGAAAAGACAGAGTTGAAGATGCTTTAAATGCAACAAGAGCTGCTGTTGAGGAAGGTATCGTTACTGGTGGTGGTTGTGCATTATTGTATGCTGCTCAAGAACTTGAAAAAGTTAAAGCTAAGGGCGAAGATCAAAAAGCTGGGGTTGATTTGGTAAGAAGAGCATTAGAGGCTCCTATTAGACAAATTACAAAAAATGCTGGTGTGGATGGATCAGTAGTTGTTGGCAAACTTTTAGAACAGAATAAAAAGACACATGGATATGATGCACAAAACGAAGAGTATTGTGATATGTTCGCTAAAGGTATTATTGATCCTGTTAAAGTTGTTAGAACTGCTTTACAAGACGCAGCATCTATCTCAGGATTATTGGTAACAACTGAGGCTATGATAGCTGATAAACCTGAAGAAAAAGATGCAGCTCCTGCTGGAATGCCAGGAGGAATGGGCGGCATGGGCGGCATGGGAGGAATGGGTGGAATGGGAATGTAACCCAATCTCAAATATAAAGAATTTAAAGGCCATCTTTTGATGGCCTTTTTTTTTAGAAATATTAAAATAATTTAATGTCAAAAAGATACAGCGGGAAATCTTTCAAGGACTCTAGTCTTAATAAAAAACCAAAATTTACTCTAAAAGAAAAAAGAAGATTAAAAAGAGAAAAGGCAAAAAAAACAAAATAACGACATTTTTTGATCAAAATGCCAATATTTATTGACTTTTTTAAAGTTTTCAAAAAAAATTTTTAAGGTATAAGAGCCAGGATTTATGAGCAAAGATATTAGAAACATCACCATAATCGCACACGTTGATCACGGAAAAACTACCTTAATTGATAATCTAATGAAACAGAGTGGTTCATTTAGGGAAAATGAAATTGTTGACGAAAGATTAATGGACTCAGGTGAACTTGAGAAAGAAAGAGGAATAACGATTTTAGCAAAACCTGCATCTATCAATTGGAAAGATTCAAGAATAAATATTATTGATACACCAGGTCACCGAGATTTCGCAGCAGAAGTTGAGAGAGTTTTAAGCATGGCAGATGGTGCATTACTTTTAATAGATTCTGCTGAAGGAGTTATGCCTCAAACAAAATTTGTTTTATCTAAAGCTCTAAAACAAGGCTTAAAACCAATTGTTGTAATCAATAAATTGGACAAATCAGATCAAAGAGCTAATGAAGTTTTAGATGAGACTTTTGATTTATTTGTAAGTTTAGATGCAAATGAAGAACAGCTAGACTTTCCTGTTTTATATGCAAGTGGAAGATCCGGTTGGGCTGATAAAGAAATTGATGGTCCAAGGGAAAACTTAAATCCTTTATTAGATCAAATTATTGATCATGTAAAACCTGCTGAACTTGATAAAACAAAGCCCTTTGCAATGCTGTCTACTCTTCTTTATGCAGACAATTTCTTAGGTAGAAGCTTAGTCGGAAGAATTGCTCAAGGAACTGCAAAAGCTAATCAATCGATTAAGGCAATAAATCTAAAAGGGGAAAAAGTTGATGAAGGAAGGCTTACTAAAATTTTTAGATATGAAGGCACAAAAAAAGTACCAATCGAAATCGGCGAAGCTGGAGATATTGTAGTTGTCGCTGGCTTAGAAAAAGCAAATGTTGCTGACACAATTTGTGATCTTGAGGTAAATGATCCTATTAAAGCTACTCCAATCGATCCACCAACAATGTCTATTACCATTACTGTTAATACATCTCCTCTTGCAGGAACTGAGGGTAAAAAGCTTACAAGTACTCAAATAAGAGATAGGTTGATACAGGAAGCGCAGAATAATGTTGGAATTACTTTTACAGAAAATGAGGGTAATGATTCTTTTGTTGTAAGCGGTAGAGGTGAATTAATGTTAGAAATTTTACTTACTCAAATGAGAAGAGAAGGTTTTGAAATGACTGTTAGTCCCCCAAAAGTTCTCTATAAAAAAGATGAAAATGGTAACAAACTTGAGCCAATAGAAGAAATAACTATGGATCTCGATGAGGAGCATTCATCAAAAATTATTGACTCCATGAATAGAAGAAAAGGCAAATTAATAGAATTAAAAGATACTGGTAAAAATAAAAAAAGATTAATATTTCATGCACCAACAAGAGGATTAATGGGGTACACAAGCCGGTTTCTAACACTTACAAAAGGTAATGGTGTGATTAACAGAATTTTTCATGCTTATGGGCCATTTGAAGGTGAAATGGAAGGTAGAAGAAATGGTGCACTTATTTCAATGGAACAGGGAAAAGCAGTTGCATTTGCAATATTTAATTTACAGGCTAGAGGAGAAATGTTTGTAACTCATAATGATCCTGTTTATCCAGGTATGATTGTGGGATTATCTCCTAAACCTGGAGATATGATTATTAATGTTATGAAGGGCAAAAAATTAACTAATATGAGAACACAAGGTACAGATGAAAATGTCGTTTTAACACCAGTAAGAAAAATGACCATCGCAGAACAATTAAGCATGTTAAATACTGATGAGGCTTTGGAAATCACTCCAGACTCTTGTAGATTGAGAAAAGCCATTCTCGATCCGCACGAAAGAAAAAGAAGTGAAAAATCAGGCGCTGCAGCCTAATCGAAAATTTTATCAACTAAATACAGGCCTAAGGCAACACAAGGACCGATTCCAAAAGCAAATAATAATGTTCCCACACCCACAGTTCCACCTAAGTACCATCCAATACTTACAACAGAAATTTCTAAGAATGCTCTTACGGCAGCAACTGGTAAATTTGTTTTTTTTTGGAGACCAATCATCAAACCATCTCTTGGTCCAGCTCCAAGATTAGATACTAGATAAATACCTCCACCAATCCCAACGGTTATTACTGAAATTATTGCCAGAATTAATTGATAAAAGTAATTAGATGGGGTTGGAACAAATTTTATACAAAGATCAATCATCAATGCAATAATGATTGCATTAAGGATTGTTCCCATCCCTGGTTTTTGACCAAGCGGTATCCACAAAATTAAAACTGCAACACTAATCAAAAATGTTATTGTTCCTATACTCAAGTTAACATTTAACGAGATTCCTTGAGCTAATACACTCCATGGAGAAGCACCAGTAAAAGATACAATTAATAGACCTTCTCCAAGACCAAATAACATCAAGCCAAAAAATAAAAAAAAGAATGTGGAGAATTTTGGTTTAAAGTTATAAGGCTTATCTGAACTCCAATTGACCCTTGGTATTTTCTTAATTTTTAAAAACATTTTATTAAGTTATTTCTATTGTTAATAAAGTCTATTAAACTAGTTCTTAAATGAAAAAAATTATAGTCATTTTATTTCTTTTTATTTATCCAACAAATTCAATCGCTCATATTGGACATTACATTAAATACAACAAAATTGAGATGGAGATTTTTCGAAATGGTGAACTTATTGGCTATAATCATTATTTTTTCAATAGAAATGGATCAGAAACTATTGTTACTAATCAAATTAAGTTTGTAGTTAAACTTTTGGGAGCAACAGTTTTCCAAGTTGAGGGTTATAGCGAAGAAAAATATTTCAAAGATCAATTAGTTTCTTACAATTCTAAAACTTTACAAAATGACAAAAAGAAGTTTGTTAATTTAACATTTGACCAAAAAAATAAAAAATTTGATATCAAAGGCTCTTCATATAGCGGAGAGGCATCAGCTGATAACGTGATCGGAAATTGGTGGAGTCACAAAATTTTACAAGCGAGCTCTCAAATAAGTCCTATCTCAGGGAGTATCAAGGATCAAGTTGTAACTTTTTTAGGTAAAGAAAAAATAGATCTTTATGGAAAAGTTTATGATGTTGATCATTTTACACTGAAGTCTAAAGACATGAGTATACCGAAAGATAAAAGATTAGATTTTAACATTTGGTATGATCGTAAAAATTTAATGATATTAAAAGTATCCTATTCAAGAATGGGTAACTGGGAATATAAATTAAAGAATTTTAATTAATTTCTCTTGAGATTTTTCTAAATAAATCATGTGCACTTATCCATCCTGACTCTAATCTAGGTCCTACGAACCAATCAGCACAAACACCCAATCTTTTCCTAGGATCCCAAAAACTCTTAATTTTAAATGGTCTGGGATTTGAAGAGAATCGCCAACCGTGATTAAGTGAATAATAAATCTTTGTTTTTTTGATATTTGAAAGTTTAAAAAATTTATCGATCATAATTTGTGAATTTTCTTTTTTGTTATTCTTGTTTTTATTAATCTTTTTATTTGCCCATTTAAATGTACTTTGAAGAGTCCATAAATCATATTTTGATTTAAATCTTTTTTTTGAGTTTTCATTTCCTGCCCAGCCCAGAATTGAGTCTTCAAAAAGATAGCTACTATTTGAATTCTTGTTTTTTTTTATTGCAATCATAGTAGTAATATTTGCATCCATTTTTATTGATTTTCTTAAAAAAGAGTTATTAATAAATTTCTTAGAAAGTTTTTTTAATTGTGGAAAAGGACAAGTCAAAATTAAGTTTTTAAAGGATCTTAATTTTCCATCGTCAAATAACAAATACCAGAGTTTATTTTTATAATAGATTTTTTTTAATTCACTGTGATAGTTGCAATTAATTTTCTTTAGCAAATGTTTGCTGATATCATTATTTCCATTTTTACCAATTAATTTTAAATGTTTTTTATCCTCTTTTTTTTTTGAATTAAGAAAAACATGTTTGCCTCTCCATACTTTTAAAATTCTTTTTTTTATTAAATCTTTAGTAAATTTTTTAAATTCCTTAGTTTTTGGTGAAATATACTGAGTGCCATGATCAAAGCCTGTTTTGCCTTTTATTCTTTTAAAAGATGCACGACCCCCAGGACCTCTTGCTTTATCGAACAAAATTACTGAATATTTTTTATTAAGAAGATTTGCAATTGTGGATCCAGATATTCCAGAACCAATTATACAAAATTCACTCATTTACCAGCAACAACCATTCCCTCTATTAACATGGTTGGTGAGTTAGTTGCATATTTGAACTCTAAATCATTTGCTAAGGTAATATTTTGAAACATGTCTTTAAAATTACCTGCTATAGTAATTTCATTTATTGGATATTTAAACTCACCATTTTCAATTAAAAACCCGGTTGCTCCAACTGAATAATCTCCGGTCACAATATTACTTCCATGTCCTATGGTTTCGGTAATATAAAGACTTTTTGAATGTGAATTCAGTAAATCTTTAAAATTAATATTTCCATTCTCAAAATAAAGATTACTTGTTCCTCCACATCTTCCATTAGATTTAAGATTTAATTTTTTTCCATTGTAAGTATCAATCAGATAATGTTTCAAAATTCCTTGATCCACTAATTTAAGTGTGTCGGTTTTTACCCCTTCACTATCAAAATTTCTTGAGCCTAATCCTTTGAGCATATCAGGTTTGTCAAATACATTAATTTTATCTGAGAATATTTTTTGATTAACTTTTTCCTTTAAAAAAGAAGTTCCTCTTGATATTGCTGATGAGGAAATAGCGCTTGCAAAAGTACTTAATACTCCCTTAGCTATTCTTTTATCAAAAATTATAGCAATTTTCTCACTCCCAATTTTTTTTGGACTTAATTTTCTAATGGTTTGATTAGCAGCTAAATTGCCTAATTCATCTGCATCATCTAGGTCTTTAAGAAAACATTTACTAGAGTATTCATAATCTCTTTCCATGCTTTTTTCATCTTTTGCAACTGTTACACTTGAAGCTGTAAATGAAGATGTTTTGTAACCATCACAAAAACCTTCGCTGTTAGCTAAAACAAAATTAGATTTATTTTGAGTAAAACTAGATTCAGTATTAACAATTTTTTTATCGTTGGAAGCTGCAGCTTCTAATTTTTTTAGATAATCTATTTTTTGATTATTTTCTATATGAGTTTCATCATAAAGATTTAGGTCTTTAACTTCTTTTGCAAATAAATCTCTATCCGGTAAAGAATTAAATTCATCCTCAGGTGTATTTTTTGTAGTCTCAATACATTTTTCAATCAAGATATTTAAATTATCATTAAGCAAATTAGAGGAAGATATTGATGATTTTTTTTTACCAATATACGTAGTGATGCTTAGGCCTAGATCATCTGATCTATTAGACTCATCTAATTTTTTATTTCTAAAATTTACAGTTTCAGAAATCGAGTTTTTTACAATCACACTTGAGTCTGTTGCACCTAATTTCTTTGCTAAACCTAAACAATATGATGCTTTTGTTTCTAAAAATTCTTGATCTTTAACCATTTAAAGTTTCGTACCACCCACAGTCATCTTATTTATTAATATAGATGGCTGTGCTACACCTACGGGGACACCCTGTCCAGCTTTGCCACATGTTCCAATTCCAGGGTCCATCATCATATCATTGCCTACCATAGAAACTTCTTTTAAAATTGAAGGACCGTCTCCAATTAATGTTGCACCCTTAATTGGTGATCCAATTTTGCCATTAACAATTTCATAAGCTTCAGTGCAATTAAATACAAATTTTCCAGATGTAATATCAACTTGTCCACCACCAAAACTTACTGCAAAAATACCTTTGTCGACTGCCTTTATCATTTCTTCTTGGGTTTGCCTACCGCTTAGCATCATCGTATTTCTCATTCTAGGTAGAACTATGTGTCTATAGTTTTCTCTTCTTCCGCTACCAGTAGATCTTGTTTTCATCAAACGTGCATTGAGCCTGTCTTGCATAAAATTTTTTAAAATTCCATTTTCAATTAAAACAGTTTTTTCTGTTGGTGTTCCCTCATCGTCAATTGTAAGACTACCTCTTCTATTATCAATGGTACCGTCGTCAATAATTGTAACTCCCTCACTTGCAACTTTTTGGCCCATCAGATTATGAAATGCTGAAGTTTTCTTTCTATTGAAATCTCCTTCTAAACCATGACCAACAGCCTCATGAATTAATATTGCTGGCCACCCAGGTCCGAGTACAACCTTCATCTCTCCTGCTGGCGCGGGTTTACTCTCTAAATTTACTGATGCTATCCTTAAAGCTTCGTCACAAACACTTTTCCAATTTTCATCTTTTAAATATGAGTCATAAGATTGTCTTCCACCAACACCGTATACGCCTGTTTCTTTTCTGCCATCTTTCTCCACCATAACTGACACATTAAATCTTACTAAGGGACGGACATCTGACAAAGTCTCTCCACCAGATCTAATTATTTCTACAGACTTTTGCTCTCCCAAAAAATTGGCTGTAACTTGTTTAACTTTATCACCTTTAGATCGTAAATAATCATTTACATCGTTCAATATTTTTATTTTTTCATTAAGAGATTTTTGCTCAATAGGATTAATATTGTCATAATACTTTTTATTTGATTTAGGAATTTCATGATTGTAAGTACCTTTGACAGATTTTAAAGTTGACTTTAAATTTTCTGAAGATTGTTTTAAAGAGTTCTTAGAAATCTCATTAGAATGAGAATAAGCGACCACTTCATCAGATATAGCTCTAAAACCAAATCCTAAATCTGAATTATAACTAGAATTTTTAATTTTGTTATCATCTAATAGTATCGACTCAGATTTTGAATTTTCCAGATACAATTCGCCATCATCACATTTTTGCAAAGTGTCAGAAATAATACTTTCAGCCTCTTTTCTAGATACATCAGATTTTTCAAAGAAATTACTCATATGAGACATTAAATAGATTGTTTCATAAAATTTTCAACTAGAGTATTTTACGCATGTACATATCTGAGACAAATTAGTAATAAATTCACTTATTATGAAAGTTTATTTTAATAATTCTTGTAAAATTTGTAAGGCCGAAATTGATCTTTATAAAAAAGAAAAAATAGATGAAATCGATTGGGTTGATATTACAGATAATGAGTTGGCTGAAAAGGAAACTTCTAAAGACAGTAAACAACTTTTAAGAAGGCTTCATATCAAAGATGGTGAGAAAGTTTTAGGAGGTGCAGAGGCATTTTTATTATTATGGAAAAAAATGCCAAAATATAAATTTCTCTATAAATTTTTCAAATTACCAATCATCTTTAATATATTTTCAGTTGTATATGAAATAGTAGCCTTTTTTCTTTACTTAAAAAATAAAAAGCAACTAAAAAAATCTAACTTGTGAAAAATAATAAAAATTTACTTAATAAAGACATGGAAGACACAAACATTACTAAGACTATTGAGTACATTAGTAATATAATTTTATTTTTTTTTCTTCTTAATCTAACAAAATCTTTATCATCCAGATCAGAAATGTCTCTATCACCAACTACTGGATAATCATAAGTAAATCGCCACGTACTTTCACCAAGTCTTGGGTCTAAATTATTATAATATGTGATCCACGCAATAATGTATCTAAAAACTAAATATAAAATTATTAAAAAAGCAGATCCTAAAATCATATTAGATAATATCTAATTAAATATAAATGTTTAATTATTATTTTTGGCTCTTTTCCTTGCAATAAGCTGTGTTAAAGAATCTACCATGGTGTCTGAAGCTTTAAAGATGTCTACATTTCTAAACTCATGGGAAAGATTTTTTTCAGGGTTTGTTTTATCTTCAATGACAATTCCCTCATCTGGAGAGTTATTTTTGATGTAAATTAATAATAACCACTCATCATCTGATGACTCGTCCCATTTAATAAAAACTTCTCCAGTTTCAAATCGTCTATCTATACATCGAAAAATAGACATATCTCGTGTAATATGTCTTTTATTGAGTTGAAATACTAAACTACTTGCGCTTCTGTAAAAACTTTCAAGTGCAAATTCAACTTTTTGTCTTGCTAATGTATATTCTTTTTCTTTTTCTAATAAGGTTTCTCTGTCTTCGTCACCTTGAAGTTTAACACCTAGCGCCTCAACTCTTTCTTTGATTTTTTGATCTCTTAGTAATCTGTATTTTTCTTTAAGTTTGTCAATTCTCTCTTGTAGCCCAGAATAATCTTCTCTTTTTTCTTTTAGGGAAATTTTCTCAAGTTTTTCTAGTTCTTTAACTTCTCTTATTCTGAATTTTTCAATTTGTTTATCTAATCTTAATTGTTTTAAAAATTGTTTTTGCTTTTCTGCTTGTTCGATTCTTAAAAGCGCTTGTTCTTTTCTTAAAAATAATTTTATATCTTTCGTTCTCTGTTTTTCTAATCTTTTTTCTTCTCTTAGCGTTTGCTCCCTCAGCTTTAATCTTAAATTTTCTTCTTCTTTCTTCTTCTCTGCTTCTTCGATTTTTTCTTTTCTTTCTCTTTCAATTTTTTCTATTTTTATTCTTCTTTTTTCATCGGTTTTTAATATCTTGTAATTAGAAATTGTCTCTGAAATCTTGTCAAAAAAACTCTGAATGCTTTTTTCCAAACCAAAATTAAAATTGAAATTAAATTGTGGTTTGAGAGATAATTGAAATTTAACAAGTTTTAAGACTAGGCTATCTTTCTGTTTTTTTTTTGTTTTTGTTTGGTAATTGACTTTTTTTGGTTTTTTAGACTTATTTTTTTTCTTTTTTTTAATTAACTTATTTTTTCTTTGTTTTTTTGAGCTTTTTCTAATTTTATTTATTTTTCTTTTAGCTCTCTTAGCTTTATTTTTCTTTTTAGTTTTTGTCTTTTTTTTTGATTTTTTCTGTTTTTTTTTCATTTCTAAGAAGAAATGACCCTATCAATAATTTATTGATAAATATAGTCTCTAGTCACAGGTGTTGAACTATAATTTTTAGTAAGTTGAAATTGATATACAACTTGATCTCCCCACTTGAATGCCATTTCACAACCAGCAAGATAAAACTCCCACATTCTAAAAAATTTTTCATCAAACATTTGGATAATTTTATCTTTATTTTTTAAGCAATTTTCTTTCCAATGTCTCAACGTGTGTGCGTAATGAAGCCTTAAAACCTCAATATCTGTTACTATTAAGCCAGCTTTTTCAATAGGGTTGGTTACTTCACTTAAACTTGGAGTATAACCACCAGGAAAAATATATTTCGTAATCCATGGATGAGGATCTCTTGGAGGATTTACAGATCCAATAGTGTGTATCAGTGAAATCCCGTCTTCTTTCAACATTTTTTCGATTTGTTTGAAAAATTTTTTATAAAATTTCCTTCCAACATGTTCGAACATCCCAACACTTACAATTCTGTCAAATTTTTCATTTAACTCTCTATAATCCATTAGTTTAAACTTAACTTGGTTTTCTAAATTCAATTCTTTAGCTTTTTGGGTACAATAATTAAGTTGGTTCTTTGATAAAGTAATACCAGTTACTTCACATTGAGCGCTTTTGGCTATATCGATGGCAAGTGAACCCCAGCCACATCCAATATCTAAAACTTTTTGATTGGGTTTTATATTTAATTTTTTAATTATGTGTTGAATTTTATTATTTTGAGCTGTTTCCAGACTGTCATTCTCATTTTTAAAATATGCACAAGAATACTGTCTTTTTGGATCTAAAAATAAGTCATACAAGTCGTCCTTAATATCATAATGGTGAGAAACATTCATTTTGGATTTTTTAATAAAATTAAAGTTAGTTAAATATCTATATGATCCCCTTAATTTATTAATTAAATAACTAAAAATGTTTAATTCTCCCCTTCCAAAATTCATTAGGGCAAGATTTAAAAAGTCTGTAAGTGTGCCGTTTTCAATTACAATTTCACCGTTGGTATATGCTTCGCCAAAATATAAATCAGGATGAAATAACAATTTATAATGAAGATTTTTATTTAAAATTTTTAGTCTAATAGGGTTATTGTCTGGTTCTCCAATAATATACTCTTTAGAATTAGCATCAGTTAATACAAAACCACCTTTTTTAAAAACTTTGTTAAGAAATCTTGCTAATTGCATTTTATGCTGCCAGGGTTGGTTTGTTATAAAATTTTAAATCTTTTAATCTATTCATTAATTCCTCTTCATCATTTTTATTTAAAAGACTTAGTGGTGGTAAAATATTTTTGTACATATTGTCGTTTTGTGCACAGAAAGTATGTAAACCAGAAATTAGATTATATTTATCAAAGGTGCTTCTCACATCACATAACTTATCATTATATAATTGTTTTTTTTCTGCA
This sequence comes from uncultured Pelagibacteraceae bacterium, assembly GCA_902595405.1. Classification (GTDB taxonomy): domain Bacteria; phylum Pseudomonadota; class Alphaproteobacteria; order Pelagibacterales; family Pelagibacteraceae; genus Pelagibacter. The sequence continues at coordinate 79,154 of CACJPX010000003.1, read as the reverse complement.
AAAAAATCATCATAAACTTGCCTAGATAATTCTGCTGTAACGTTGCATGTTGCAGTTATTATACCAGAACATCCTAATTCCAATCCTTTTAACAATTTAATTTCTGAACCAGGTAAAATTGAAAAATTTTTAAGTTTTAAATTTTCATATAAATTGTAAGAGCTATCTTTTACCCCAACTATTTGTTTTGGAAATTTATTAACAAGTGTCTCTACACACTTCAAACTAAATTTATAACCACTAAGTTTTTCAAAATTATAAAGAATAATTTTACAATCTGGCACTGAATTAATTATTCTAGAATAAAAATTCAAAACCTCTGTATCACCATAACTATAATAAGCGGGAGGCATTATTAAAAATTTATTTAGATTCAATGAAATTGCTATTCTCATAAAATTTATTGTTTCACCTAAAGAGTTAAGACCTGTCCCAATTATATGTTTATCTTGATATTTGCTTTTTGAAAGATTGTTAAGTAAGTCAATTTTTTCTGAAATAGGTATTAATTGAGACTGACCTGTGCTGCCAAAGATTACAGTGCCATGACAACCTTGATCGATAAGCTTCTCAGCATGCATTATTGTTTTTTCAACATTCAGGCTTAAATCATTGTTAAGCACTGACATTGAAGCAGCAAAAATTCCACTTATTTTTGTCATAATAAAAATTTATATAAAAATATACTCAGTAAAGTTTATAAATACTATATGAAAATATTAGCAGTTCAGAGCAGAATGGGTATTGGAGATACCGTAATTTTCTTACCATTTATAAAGGCTTTGTCCAAAAAATTTAATTCACCAATTAGTATATTGGTTAAAGAAAACTCTAAAGCCAATCAATATTTACACCAGACAAAATATATTGATAAAATTCTTACCCTAGAAAGAGATAATAAAACAAATAATAGACATGGTGGTTTTTTTGGTATTTTTAAATTAGCAAACGATTTAAAAAAATATAAATTTGATAAAATTTTTATTTTTAATTCATCTCTAAGATTTAACTTTGTTGCTAAGATATCTGGTATTCCACAAATTTACCAATACCCATTGTTCGCAAAAAACAAGCAACATATAATTGAGGCTCCTAAAAAATTTTTAAAAAAAAAATTAGATTTAGACATTAATGAAGATCCTGAGGTGCAAATCGATAATGATTTAATTTCTAAAGCAGCACAAAAATTTCAAATAGATAAAAATACTACAAATATTCTCTTAGGCATAGGTGGTTCTGGACCTACAAAAAGAATTCCTGCAAAAACTTTCTTAAGCGTAATTGATAAAATATCTAACATGAAAAATTGCAAATTTTTTCTTGCAACAGGTAAGGCAAAAGAAGAACAGGAAGTATTAAACGAAATTTTGCAGTCTAAATTTAAGAATTTTTGCACTCGTTTAGATAATTTTACTATCAGTGAAATTTTACCATTAATTAAGAATTGTAATGTGTCCATTTGTAATGACTCGAGCTTTAGTCATTTATCCTCAGCTTTAGGTATTAAAACAATTACTTTAATGGCTGATACTCCATTAATTTATGGAAATTATAGCTCAAAAATGTTTCCGATAATTCCAGACGGAGAAAACACAGTAACACATAATACTTTAGGTAAAGATAAAATTGATCCACAAAAAATTTTTGAGAGATTTTTAGAAATTATTGCTTAAGAAATATCGTTTAGCACAATATCTTTAGCCTCATTAACAATTGAGGATAATCTTGAAGTTTCAGGAGAAATGTCAGGATGAATTTTTTTTTGAATTTTTATGTATGCTTTATTGACATCCTCCTTGGTAACTTTTTTATTCATATCTAAATTTAAAATTTTGTAAGCCTCCGAAACTGATATGGACGAAACGTTATTGGTACCTGCTTGGTTAAAAGAAAAGCGACCAGATCTTCTTAATGTTTGAATAAGTCTAAAAAGAGAAATTAATTGAAAAATAGATAAGCCTTTTAATTTTAATAAAGCTAAACTTGCCAAAGTAAGAGGCAGGGTTACTAAAAATTTTCCACCAATAGCAAACAAAACTGCTAAAGCAATTAATCCTAATATAATTAAAAATCTTAGGCCTTTTGAAATTTTCCTAGATGAAATGTTGGTTATTAAACGTAGTAGAAAATAAAAAATGGTTAATATAACCACTGTATAAATTATTATATTCATATATTTTTGATTTAATGAAAATACCACAACTTAAAAAAAAACCAGAGCTTAAATCTTGTCACAATACCACGTGGGAGGATAATTATAGTTGGATCCATCAAGATAATATTCTTGAGGTTTTAAAAGATAGTTCAAAGCTACTTCCAGATGTTAGGAAATATCTTGAAGAAGAAAATGATTTTACAGAACATAATTTAAAAGACACAAAAAAATATCAGAAAATCTTATTTGATGAAATTAAAGGTAGAATAAAGTTAGATGATGAATCATTAAAATTTAAAGACAAAGAATATGAATATTGGACTAAAACAACTGCAGTAGGAAATTATTCTATAAAACTAAGAAAGAAAATTGGGAGTGATAAAGTTGAAGAATTTTGGAACGGTGATGAAGAAAAAGAGAAATTAAAAACTGAATATTTCGGTGTAGGTGATTTAGAGGTAAGTTATAATGACGAACTTTTAGGTTATTCTTTAGATTTAAAAGGATCTGAATATTATACAATTTACATAAGAAATATTAGCTCGGGAAAATTAGTCACTGAGAAAATAGAGGAAACTAGTGGAAGTATTACTTTTAGTTTGGACGACCAATATTTTTTTTATTCAAAGCTTGATGAATTTCACAGACCAAGAAAAATATTTAGACACAAAATTGGATCATCAGTCAAAAATGATGAGCTTATTTTTGAAGAGAAGAGTGAAGCATTTACTGTGGGCATAAGTTTAAGTTCAGATGAAAAATATTTTTTTATAACAACATCAGATCATAATACTTCCGAACAATATTACTTTGAGGTAACAGAAAAAAATCCAAAGCCAAAATTAATTATAAAAAGAAATAAGGGTGTAATTTATTCAGTCAATTCTTGGGGTGGATATTTTTATTGTCATACTAATAATGGTGCAGAAGATTTCAAAATCGAAAGATGTGATGATTTATCAAATCAAAAGTGGGAAATTTATATAGCTGCTAAAGAAGAGGTTTTAATTGGAGGATTAATATTTTTAAATGATTGGATTATCAGAGGGGAAAAATCAAATGCATTGGGGAAATTATTTGTAAGAAATAAACAAACAGGAATTGAGGAAGAATTAAAATTTACTGACGAATCTGTGATTGTGCCCGGTGTTTCATTGATACAAAGAAATAAAAATACTGACTTAGTTTACTTGTCATATTCATCCCCAAAAACACCGGGTAAAACTTATTTATACAATTTAAAAACAAAAGAAAAAAAATTAGTAAAAGAACAAGAAATCCCATCTGGTCATAATCCAGATGACTATATAGTCGAAAGACTAGAATGCCCTTCTCATGATGGAAGATTAGTTCCACTTACAATTACCAGGCACAAAAAAACAAAAATTGATGGGTCAGCAAATTTACTTTTATATGGCTATGGGTCATATGGAAGTTCAATGACCCCAGATTTTTCCTCAACTAGATTGAGTTTAATTGACAGAGATATTATTTGGGTAACTGCACATATTAGAGGGGGAATGGAAAAAGGAATGAAATGGTGGAAAGAAGGAAAACTTCTTAATAAAAAAAATACATTCGAAGATTATATACACGTAGCAAAGTTTTTGATTGAAAAAGGATATTCATCGAAAGGAAAAATTGTTGGTATGGGTGGATCAGCTGGTGGTTTATTAATGGGAGCAGTAGTTAATCAATCCCCAGAATTATTTCTTGGAATTGTTATGGCTGTGCCGTTTGTTGATTCATTAACAACTAACTTGGATCATTCTTTGCCCCTTACTGTTGGAGAATTCGATGAATTCGGAAATGCAAAAGATAAAAAAGACCATTTTGATTACATCTATTCTTATGCTCCGTATAATAATATTAAAAAAATGGATTACCCTCACATGTTAATTACTACAAGCTTAAGTGATAATAGAGTGCTATTCGATGAACCAGCAAAATTTACAGCCAAACTTAGAGATTTAAAAACTGATAATAATTTGCTTTTGTTAAAAACTGAAATGAATGCAGGTCATGGAGGTAAGTCAGGTAGAGATGGTGCCATTGAAGAAATAGCTTTTGACTACGCATTTATTTTAAAGATCTCCAAAAAAATTAAAATTTGATATCTTGAAAAAAAATAAATAACTCCCATATACACTATGTTGGTCGCCTAATGGGGCTAACAATAAATAAACTTGCTTAACAAAGGAGGATATTATGACAAGTAAGGATTTATCTATATTCAACTCACTAAGACCTTTTTCAATTGGTTTTGACGATATGTTTGACCAATTCGAAAATATGCTTGGTAATGGTTCTTTGACTATGCAGTCAAATTACCCACCTTATAACATCAGAAAAACTGGTAAGGATAATTATGCGATTGAAGTTGCATTAGCTGGTTTTAATAAAAACGATGTTGAAGTTGAGTTTGAAGATAATTTATTAACTGTAAGAACTAAACAAGTTAATAAATCTGAAAATAATAATGCTGATGGAGAAATAATTCACAAAGGTATTTCTCAAAGACAATTTGCTAGATCATTTACTATAGCTGATGATGTAAAAGTGAATGGCGCTGAGTTAAAAGATGGTCTTTTAACAATATCTTGTGAAAGGATTGTTCCAGAGCATAAAAAAAGAAAACTTATTGAAATTAAATAAGTATACCTTACTTGCGGAGATAAATTCTCCGCAGGTAATCAAAAACATCCGTTAGATACAAATCCAATAACAATCAATTTTGAATTTACTTCAAATCTTCTTTCGCAAGGGATTCCATATTTTTTGGTGTTATAAACTAAAACTAAATTTCCTTTTTCATTTTTGAAATCTTCATCTGGGCTGCCCAAGCTGTTTTTTAAATCTTGAGAGGACTTACCTATAAATGCACTTAATTTTTTATTTTCCTTCTCAACAATAGCGTCAGTTTTTTGCTTAATTGTCTGACAACCCAACAAAGAAAATATTATAAATACACTTAGAATTGAGATCTTAATTTTTTTCATAATTTTATAATAACAACCTAATTATGGCATAAATATAAACTTGTGAGTTGAAAATTGTTAATAAGAATTAGTTTTGACGGGCAATATAAGAAAGAATCAAATATTTTTCAATTTATAGGAGGATAAATGCTTGAAAAATATTTTGAATATAAAAAACATAAAACTGATTTTAAAACTGAAGTAATTGCAGGAACAACAACGTTCCTCACAATGGCTTACATAATGTTTTTAAATCCGTTCATCTTATCAGGTGAATTCGCCGGCCCTGAAAAAGGTTTCTTTGATTTCGGCGCAGTATATACAGCAACTATTTTAGCAACTGCTTTGGCTTGTTTCATAATGGCCTTTTACGGAAAAACTTGGCCAATTGGACTTGCTCCAGGTATGGGTATTAATGCATTTGTTGCTTTTGGAGTTTGTGCTGGCATGGGTTATACGCCACAAGAAGCTCTTGGTGCAGTTTTAGTTGCGGGGGTATTGTTCTTAATCATCTCACTTACACCGATAAGAGCCTGGTTGATTAACTCAATTCCAAAAAGTTTAAAACTTGGAATTGGTGCGGGTATTGGATTATTTCTTGCAATTATTGGATTACAAATTATGGAAGTTGTAGTTGATAATCCTGTAACACTAGTACAACTTGGAAATTTAAGCGACCCTTTAGTACTTCTTGGATGTGCAACATTTATTGCAATTATCGTACTTGAAAAAATGAATGTTAAAGGGAATATCATTATAGGTATTTTATTTTTTAGTGTTATTGCTTGGGCTACTGGTCTGGCTAAATTTAATGGTTTAGCAAGTGCGCCTCCTCCGATGACATACCTTTTTGAATTTGACTTGTCCGCTGCCATGACTGCTGGAATGTCTACAGTAATATTTACTTTATTATTTATAGATTTCTTTGATACAGCTGGAACATTAACTTCTGTTGCAAACGTTGCGGGTAAAGTTGATAAACAAGGGAAAGTTCAAGACATTAATAAAGCAATGTTGTCTGACAGCGTTGGGACTGTTGCGGGTGCCATGATGGGAACAACAACTGTTACTAGTTATGTTGAGTCAGGTGCTGGCGTAAAGGCAGGTGGTAAAACTGGGATGACTTCCCTTGTGATAGGTGTATTGTTTTTAGCATGTATATTTTTTGCGCCTCTTGCAACTAGTTTGCCTAAACAAATTGACGGTGCCGCTTTACTCTTTGTTTCTGTTTTATTTATTAGAAATATTACTGATATAGAATGGAATGACATTTCAGAGTCAGCTCCTGCAATTTTAGCCATGATTGCTATGCCCTTAACTTATAGTATTAGTAATGGAATTGCTTTGGCATTTGTTTCGTATGCTTTAATAAAAATATTCACTGGAAAATTCTCAAGTACTTCTCCAGCAATATGGGTTGTGGCAATACTTAGTGTTGTAAGTTTTGCAGTAAGCTAAATTAAATTTAACGGGGCTAGTTTTCTAGCTCCGTTAATTAGTTTCTTTTTATAATTTCTTCAATAGAAAGTTCCTCATAATGTTCTGTAGGTTGAACAATCCAAGGATCCGAATCTAATTTAATTGGACAAAAATCTGGTTCAAAGGAAGATGATTTTTTTTTCCATAAACAAGCCGTTTTAATTTCTTTAATAAATTTTTTTGTTGGTTCGTAAACTTTTAGCCATTCAATACTTTTATTTAGTGTTAATCCTGTATCTGATAAATCATCAATTAAAAGGATTTTTTCAAAATCTTCTTCTTTAGCTAATGAGCTTATTTCTCTAGCAAACATTAATTGACCTTGTTGATCTTCTAATCCTTTTCCTGTGTAACTTTGAATAACAATGTAAGCTATTGGGAGTTTTAGTATCCGTGAGAGTATGTCAATTATAGGTGCTGCTCCTCTCATTATTCCAACTAGAACTGTAGGTTTGTAGTTATTATGAATTTCAATAGCTAATTTTTCAACTATTTTGATATATTCTTCAAAACTAACTATTAATTTATCTGCCATAGATTTTTTTATCATATAAAAAAAATTAAAAAAGATTAAAAAGTCATTATGAAAATTTTTGATTGTTTTATGTATTTTGATGAGGAGACAGTTTTAGAATTAAGACTGAACATTTTGAGTAAATATGTCGATTATTTTATTATAGTAGAGAGTTCATTCACTCACAAAGGAGATAAGAGAGATTTAAAGTTTAATCATCAAAAATTTAAAAAATTTAAAGATAAAATAATTTATATTACTTATGACAAAGAACCACCAGAAATAGCAAAAAACCAAGTCAGTGATAAAGATAGTGAAGCTGTCAAATCCTGGAAATATATATCAAATGCACTTTACAGAGAAAATGGTCAAAGGAATTATATCTCAAAAGGATTAGATTTAGCAAACAATGATGACATGATTTTAATTTCTGATGTCGATGAAATTCCAAATTTAGAAAATTTAGAACTATCAAAAATCCAGGAAAAAATCATTCTTTTTAAACAGGACATGTTTTATTATAAGTTTAATCTTAAATTACCAAATCTCGATTGGACTGGTACAAAAGGATGTAAAAAAAAATTTCTTAAATCGCCTCAATGGTTGAGAAATATAAAAGACAGAAAATACCCCTTTTACAGATTAGATACTTTTTTCTCTGATAAAAAGTATATTGACATCAAAATCATATCTAATGGTGGATGGCACTTTTCTAACTTAAAAACTGCCTCTGAAATTGAATTTAAACTTAAATCATATCTCCATCATAGAGAATTTGATGAAAATCCTTTATCTGTTGAGGAAATAAACGATTTAATAAAAAACAAACAAGCTATTTATGATCTAAAAGTTGATAAAAGAGTAAACAAAATTGGTGACGGTAGCAAACTTGAGAAATATCCATCAGACAAGTTGCCAAAGTTTTTGCAAGATAACTTAAATGATTATAAACAATGGATTGATTAATATGAAAAAAGGATATTGGGTTAGTTTATATTTTAAAATAGAAAATCAAGAAAATCTGAAAAAATATTCAGAATTAGCTACACCCGTTATCAAAAGTTATGGCGGTGTACCATTAATTAGAGGTGGCAAGCATGACACTTTTAGTGGTGATGATTTTAGTAGGACTGTTGTGTGGGAATTTCCAAGTTATGCCAAAGCATTAGAATGTCACTCCTCTAAAGAATATCAAGATAGTTGGGCAGTAGCAAAAAAAACTACAAAAAGACATATGCAAGTAGTTGAGGGGTTTAGTACTGAATAGGCTCAGGATCTATGCTTCTCCATAAATACCACGTGGCTACAGAGCAATAAGGACTAAACCTTTTTTTTAATAATGATACAAATTTATCAGGTGGTAAATATTTTTTTTTATAATTTTTTGAAATAGCTCTTAAAAGGCCGATATCCTGAATTGGCCAAATATTTGATCTGTTATATGTAAATAATAAAATCATTTCAGCTGACCATCTCCCTATTTGTCTTAATTGTGATAAATAATTAATAGCCTCCTCATCTGACATTTTATTAATCAGTTTAGGATTAAAAGTTTTTTCTATTGTTTGCTTCGCTAAACTCTTTATGCCTAATACTTTCTGTCTACTTAATCCACAGCTTTTCAATTGAGTAAAAGTCAGTTTAGATACTGTTTTTGCGTTAATTTTATTTTTACATTTTTTTTTAAATTTTAAAAAGACAGAATTTGCTGCTGCAACACTTATTTGTTGTCCAATTATACTTTTGCATAACGAAAAAAAAATATCTCGCCTTGAAGTTAAAATAGTTTCTGAAGGACTTTCGTAACTTTTGATTAACTTAGAAAGAGTTTGATCTTTTTTAGATAAATATTTTTTTGCCTTGTTCCAATATTTAGGTACTTTATTCATTAATTGACCTAGATGTTATAATTTTTTTCTTATAAATCTCCCTTCTAAAAATTATAAGCGTTGAAACAATTACCAATAAAGCCCCCATTAGCGTTTTAAACGTGGGTATCTCGTTCCAAATGAAATATCCAAATATAATAGCAAAAACTAAAGCTAAATATTTAAGGGGAGTTACCAGAGAAACCTCTGAAAATTTATATGATTGACTTAACCACAAGTTTGCAACACCTCCAAAAATACCTATCAAAGATAAAAGTATAAAATGATTTAAAGTAGGCATTACCCAGCCCTGTGGGATAGTTAAAAAACTTAATAGAGTAATTGCTAACGAAAAATAAAAAGAAATTAACCACACTGGTTCGGTTGTTGAAAGTTGTCTAATAGTTATGGCTACATAGGATAGACCTAAACAAAATATAATCGGAAAAATATAATAAATATTTAATTCAGTGATACCAGGTTCTGTAATTATAAGAATTCCAACAAAGCCTATGATCACTGCTAACCACCTAAAAATTCCAACTTTTTCATTTAATAGAAAAATAGATAATATTGTTGTAAATATTGGAGCGGCAAAAGAAATGCTTACAACAGTTGCTAATGGCAGCTGCCTTAAAGCAATAAATATTGCAATTAGAGCTATTAATCCTGAGCCACATCTTAAAGCATGTAAACCTGGTCGCTGAGTTTTGTAAAAATTATGAAATCTTTCTTTTGGAATTATAAAAAAATAAAAGATTATTCCAAAAAAACCTCTAAAAAACAAAACCTGCCCAATAGGATAATCTACAGACCACTTTACAATTAAATCCATTAATGAAAATGCACAAATGGACAAAAACATGTACAAAAATCCCAATTGATTTTTACTTAGCATATGAATAATTTGTAAATTAAATTAAATCTTATTCAATGGAAATAGCTGTTTTAGCACTTGGATGTTTTTGGGGACCTGAAATTAAATTCGGTAAAATAGATGGCATAATCAAAACAGAAGTTGGCTACTGTGGAGGTAATAGCTCTATCACCACTTATAAAGAAGTTTGCACTGGCAATACAAATCATGCTGAAGTGGTAAAGTTAGATTTTGATGAAAAAACTATCACATACGAAAAAATTTTAAAAATATTTTTTCAAATTCATGATCCAACAACTTTAAATTCTCAAGGACCAGATTTTGGAACTCAGTATAGAAGTGAAATATTTTATCTTAATGACAATCAAAAAATGATAGCTGAGAAGGTATTAAATGAAGTGAATGCGCGTTTATCTGGAAAAGTCGTTACAAGAATATCTTTACTAAAAAATTACTGTCCGGCTGAAGAATATCATCAAAAATACTTGGAAAAGCGATAACATGTCTTTAGTTGAAACTGATTGGTTAGAAAAAAACCTTACTAAGGTGAAAATTATTGACTGCTCTTGGCATATGCCTCAAACACAAAGAAGTGGATTTGAGGAATATAAATCACTTCACATACCAAGCGCAATTTTTTTTGATATAGATGAAAATTCAAGAAAAGATACTGCCTTACCACATATGTTAGTTGACCAAATGAGTTGGGATAAAATTGTTTCAAATATGGGAATTAAAAAAAATGATGAAATAGTCATATATGATAATTCAGATGTTATAAGCTCATGTCGTGGTTGGTATAATTTTATCTATTACGGACATGATCCAAAATTAATAAATGTTTTAAATGGTGGGTTAAGGAAATGGCTTAAAGAAAAAAAGAAAGTAACTGATGAAATTTCAAATATAGATAAATCAGATTATAAAGGTAGTGAGAGAAAAGATCTTGTTAAGAGTAAACAAGCAATTGATCAAAATATAGACGAAAAAATATTCACATTAATTGATGCTCGAAGTAGAGAAAGATTTGAAGGTAAAATCCCTGAACCCAGAAAAGGTCTTAGAAGCGGATGTATAAAAAACTCTTTTTGTATACCGTTTAATGACTGTCTAAATGACGATAAAACTTTTAAAAATAAAGATCAGCTTAAAAAAATTTTTAAAACAAGCATTGAAAATTTAGACCAAAAAAAGATTGTTTTTTCATGTGGTTCAGGTGTTACAGCGTGTGTTTTGGCACTAGCTTATTCTTTAATTAATGATAAATATCTTCCTTGTATATATGATGGCTCTTGGGCCGAATACGGACTAATTTAAATTTAATATGAAAAGATCTACAAAAACGATTTCAATAATATTTGTGTTTTTTTTAATAATTACAATTGTAATTGTTGGAAGATCGATGATTGGCAATCATTTTAAAAAAAAATTCAGTAAGAGACCACCACCAGGAATAATTGTAACTGAGGTTATTGAAAAAGAATTCTCTGAACAAATAGAAACTTACGGAACAGCAATTTCTAAAAAATCAAAAACTTTTAAGATTAAAAAAGATGATCTTTTTGAGGATTTAAAGCTTAAAAATTTTGTTAAAAAAGGAGACGTTTTAATTAAATTAAAAAGTGGGGATATATTGGCTCCATATAGTGGAGTTCTTGGCTACACAGGTTTAACTGAAGACATTCTTGTTTCAAATAACATATTTATCATTACACTTGATGATAACTCAGTAATTTACTCAGATATCAAAATTCCAGAGAGTTATTCTACATTTATAAAAAAAGGTCTTCCAGTTGAAGTTACCTTATCTAGTTTTAAAGATAAAACTTTTTCAGGTGAAATAGATTTTGTTTCAAGCAGAATAAATGCAGATACCAGAAGTTTATTATCAAGAATAAAAGTGAAAAATGAAAATTTAGAATTAATTTCAGGTTCACTTTTAGAGGTAAAAGTTAAATTTGATTTGAGAAATTCTTTAAGTGTACCCGATACGAGTGTGATGATAGAAGGCGATAAATCATATGTCTACAAAATCAATGCAGAAAATATTGCAAACAAAACTGAGGTAAAAACCGGCCTTAGAGGCGATAGTAACATTGAAATAATTTCAGGCTTAACTGCGGGGGATATAATTGTAGCTGAGGGTCTAAAAAAGGTAAGGCCTCGTGGAAAAATAAAACCTATAAATAAATAATGTTTATTACTGAATTAAGTATTAAAAGACCAACAGTATCGTGGGTGATGTCCCTAATACTGATTATATTTGGTTTATTTGTTTTTTGGAAATTGCCCGTTAGAGAATTGCCCAATGGAATTCAACCACCTGTTGTTCAAGTTCAAGTAGACTACAAGTCTGCATCAGCTTCGATAGTAGATCAAGAAGTTACACAAGTTGTTGAGGATGTTATTGGAGGGGCTGAAGGTATAAAAAATATAGACTCGAAATCAGAAAATGGAAGAAGCACAATCAATGTCGAGTTTGATACGAGTATTGATCTAGATAATGCTGCCAATGATATCAGAGAAAGAGTTGCAAGAGTTGTGGATAACTTGCCAACCGAGTCAGATCCACCGCAAATACTTAAACGAGCTGCAGGGTTTACAACAACAATGTGGTTGTCATTATCTTCATCCTCATGGAGTGACCTTGAATTAGGAGATTACGCGGAGAGATATCTTGTAGACCAATTTTCAAGTGTTAAAAATGTTGGAAGAATAAGGGTTGGTGGATTAAGAGAATTAAGCATTAGAGTTTGGATTGATCCTATTAAACTTGCAGCTAATGATTTAACCATTAAAGAAGTTGAATTTGCAATTCGTGGCGAAAATGTAAGTTTGCCTGCAGGAACGTTGGAAGCAGATAATATCGATTTAACACTAAATCTAGATAAATCATACAACGATATTAATACTATAAAGCAGATACCCATCAAAAAAACTAGTAATCGTGTAATTCTGTTATCAGACGTAGCAAACGTTGAATTCGGTCCAGTATCAGAGAAAACTCTTTTTAAAGCTCAAACTAAAGATCAAATAAATTTGAAAACCGTAGGAATAGGTATCTATGCAAGAAGTGGTGCTTCAACAGTAGAACTTTCAAATGATATCAAAAAAAAAATTGTTGAAGTAAAAAAATCTTTACCAGAAGAATTGGATTTAAGGGTTTCGTTCAATAGAGCTAACTATGTTGAGGCTGCAATTGAAGAAGTATATAAAACTTTGGTCATTGCGTTTATCTTAGTTGTATTGATAATTTACTTATTTTTAGGGAATTTAAAGGCAGTCATCGTACCTGCTATTGCACTACCCGTGAGTTTAATTGCATCCTTTCTAGGCTTATACATATTTGGTCTTTCTATTAATATTTTTGTCCTTTTAAGTTTTATTTTAGCGATTGGTATAATCACAGACGACTCAGTAATTATGACAGATGCAATATATAGACGAATAGAGAATGGTGAGACCCCACTCGTTGCAGCTTATAAAGGCTCTAAACAAATTTCTTTTGCTATCCTTGCTACAACACTAATTTTAGTAGCAGTTTTCTTACCGTTAATATTTATTGAGGGAATTTCTGGAACATTATTTAGAGAAACAGCGATTGCATTATCTTTTTCGATTGTAGTTTCTTCTTTTGTTGCACTAACTTTGTCACCAATGCTTGCAAGTAAATTTTTATACAAAAAAAAATCAAAAAAAATTTTTATTCAAAAATTTGAAAAAATTTTTTCCAACTTCGCAAAATTTTATGAGGAAACTTTAGTGAACGTTATTAATAAAACTAAAACTGTAAGTTTTTTTATTGTTTTTATAATAATTGCTTCAGTGCTTTTATTTAGTTTCTCAAAAAAAGAACTTTTGCCTATGGAGGATCGAGGAGCATATCTAATAATTGGCTCAACTGATGAAGGAAGTTCTTTTGAATATACTCAAGAACAAGCCCAAAAAGTAGAGGCAAGACTTATTCCTTTGCTACAAGCTGAGGATAGTCCATATTCAAGATTTATAATGCGTGTTCCAGGTTTTGGAAATTCAGCTAATTCATATAATAGTTTTATAATAATCGCTCTCCTTGATGATTGGAAAAATCGTAAAAAAGGTCAACAAGTTGTTCTTAGAGAAGCAATTGGAAAAATAGTGACTTTACCCCAAGCCCTAGCTTTTCCTATATCTCCTCAATCTATTAGAGTATCAAATTACAACAAACCAGTCCAAATGGTCATTTATGGAAATACTTACGAAGAACTTGAAGCGATACAAAAAAAAGTAATACGAACACTCAGATCTAATAAAAATCTCTCAAGAATTGAGTCTGATTACAATCGAAACAAACCAGAGGTAAAGTTAATAATAAATAAAAATAAAGCCAAAGATTTAGGTGTTTCGACTAAATCGATTGGTGAAACACTTGAAACACTTTATGGGGGTAAAAAAATAACAACTTTTAATAAACTGGGTAAAGAATATCCAATAATTGTTCAACAATATTTATCTGATCGACGAAATAAAGAGGGTGTTTCGAAAATATTTGTTCGCTCTCAAACCAATGGAAAATTAATATCTTTAGCAAATCTTGTTAGTTTTAAGGAAGAAGGTTCAGCAAAGGAACTTGCTAGATATAATAGACAACGGGCTGTAACAATTTCTGCAAATATTAGTGAGGGGTATACATTAACAGAAGCGATTAAGTACTTTGAAAATGTGATGGTTGATTTAGCACCAGAAAACCAAATTACTTGGAAAGGAAAATCAGAAGAAATTAAAGAGACAAGTAATGAACTATTTATAATATTTGCTTTAGCTTTGCTAACTGCTTACTTAGTTATGGCTGCAACATTCAACTCTTTCATTCATCCATTTGTAATAATATTAACTGTGCCTTTAGCTATTTTTGGAGGATTAGTGTTTATTTTATTTTTAAATAGCTCAGTAAATATTTTTTCTCAAATTGCATTAATTATACTAATAGGTATCTCAACTAAGAATAGTATTTTAATTGTAGATTACGCAAACCAAATTAGATCTAGTGGAAAAACTATTGAATTAGCTGTTAAAGAAGCGTGCGCTGTTCGGTTTAGACCAATTATAATGACATCACTGAGTACGATGATTGCAATGATGCCTTTAGTGATTGGAAATTTTGGCCCAGGTGCAGGAGAGGGTTCAAGATTAGCAGTTGGTTCTACAATATTAGGAGGAATGATTATTTCAACTTTCTTTACTTTATATGTCACTCCTTCAATGTATCTCGCATTAGCAAAAAATACTAAAAGGATTGATATAGTTGACTTAGAACTAAAAAAAGAATTGTCTAAAAAATAATATATTTTTTTCTATTTAATTTACTTTTACATTTCAATAATTGATTTTTGTATTTATTAGATTGTCTCTCAACTTTTTTAGCTAGTCCAATTACTTTTTTATTTTTTTTATAATTTTTATAATTTCCCCATCCTTCGTGATATGCAAGATACTGTTTGAAAGCATCTTTCTTTGATATCTTTAAAATGTTTTCTGATTTATTTGTATACCATCCAATGAAGTCAACACTGTCTTTAAATCTTGCTCTCGTTGCTAATTTATTACCAGTTTCTTTTTTATATTGCTCCCAAGTTCCTTTAATTGCTTGCGAATAACCAAAAGAACTAGAAGGTCGTTTATAAGGTATCACTTTAAAAATTTTTTGTCTTGCCGGTTTAGCAAGCCAATCAAAATCAGACTCCATTTTTATTATAGCTAATTGAATGTAAATAGGTGTGCCCCACTTTTGCTCAACTTTTTTTGTATGTTTATACCATAGATATCTTTCGCTAAAAATTGAACAACTGTTGGAAGTATTTGATGGGATTGATGAGCACCCGATTGTAAAAAAATAAATAAAAATTAATAATTTATTTTTTAAATCTACCATATTTATTTATAAAATTATTAAGAAGAATTACAACAATAACACCCAATAAATTTCCAAATAAATCAGACCATTGAAAAGTTCTTTCAGGTATAAATAGGTGAAAAATTTCAAGCGTTATAGAAAGAAAAATTAAATATAATAGTAATAAGATATTTTTATTGGAATTAGCAAAAGTTAAAAAACCAATAATTGAAATTAAAACAAATACATAAAAATGATTTGATGATATAACAAAATCTGGTGTTATTTGAGGTTGTATACTTTTATTGTCATAAATTATCCAGCCTAATAGACTTCCAGGATATAGATATAAAATAATTAAAAGGACATTAATTATATAAAAAATTACTTTATATGTAGAAAAAAATTTTGACATTTAGTTAAATGATTTTTTTATAAATAATTTTTAGATATAACAAGATGAGTTTTTTAATATTAGTAAGACATGGTCAGAGTATTTGGAATCTTGAAAAAAGATTCACCGGTTGGGTTGATGTTGATCTTACAGATCAAGGTAAAATAGAAGCTGAGAAAGCTGGTCTACTTATCAAAAATCAAAATATAAATATAGATTTTTATTATTCTTCGTTTCAGGTGAGGGCAAACCATACTCTTAAAATAATACAAAAAGTATTAAAATCAAAAAAGGATTTTGTAAGAGCATGGCAGCTAAACGAAAGACACTATGGTGAGCTTACAGGGTTAAATAAAATTGAGACTGCAAAAAAAATTGGTGAAGATAAAGTTTTTGAGTTCCGAAGATCTTGGGATATCAAACCTGGAAAACTAAGTAGAGAAAGCTCTTATCATCCACTAAATATTGAAACATACGAAAAAATACCCAAAGAGCTCATTCCTGACACAGAATCTTTAAAAGATACATACAATAGAGTTTTTGAGTATTTCAAAAAAGAAATACAGCCTAAACTAATAAATAAAAATATTTTAATTACAGCACACGGAAACTCCATAAGAGCTTTATGTAAATATCTATTCAATTTAGATAACAATCAAATCACAAGTTTAGAAATTCCAACAGGAAATCCCTTAATAATTAATTTTGGTGAAAATTTGAAAATAAATGAATGTAAATATCTAGATAAAGAGAGGTCTAAAGATCTTTTAGTTTTTTAAAAATTTCTAAGTTCGTTAAATGGTGAAATTTATTGGTGCTCTCAAATCCATTTAACTCTCGTTTCATTAATAATTTATTCCAAATTTTAGCAACTGAGAAGTTTTCTACTTCATATTCATTAAATAAGTTTTTATTCAAAATTTGACAACCAGTATAAATAAAGTTTCTTTCAAAACTTTGTTTAATTATATTATCTTCTAAATCAAAATCGCCCTCTAGGTTATTATCAAAACTTAATTTTTTATTAACTAGTAAAAGAATATTATTTAATTTATTTAGAAAATAATATTTTTGCATATCATTAATTTCGCTCACATAATTTTCATTCCAAATAGTATCAGGATTAAAAACAAAAAAATCTTCACAATCTGAGTGGTTGATCAAATTTAAAATTCCTCCACCAGTGTCCAAAATTTCTTTACCGTCCTCTATAATTTTTATTTTTGCTGGAAAATTTTTATTTTCAAAAAAGTCAATAATTTGCTCACTTAAGTAAAAAGTATTTAAATAAATATTTTCGACTTTCAGTTTTATTGCAGTATTAATACAATCCTCTAAAATTGTTTGATTTTTGATTTGAAGTAATGGTTTGGGTTTTTCAAGTGTTAAAGGATTTAATCTTTTGCCAAATCCAGCGCAGAGAATAAAAGCATTATTAATTTTCATAAATTTTTTTTAAAACTATTATTAAGTAATTTTTTTAAATCTAAGAAAATTTCATTTTCATTGATTCTTAAAGAAATTAATTCCCACGCATAAGGTATTAATTTTAAATAACCCTTTTTTTTATCTCGGATTGCCAAACGTGTAAATATTCCTATTATTTTCAGGTTTCTTAAAATAGATAAAATTTCAAAATCATTTTTTATTTTTTTCTTATCAATTTTTTTTTGAGTACCTATATAAAAATTAAAAATCTTTTTTTTTAGAACTTTTGAGGTTCTTAATCTTACATCATCGACTAAAGAAGCTAAATCATAAGCTCTATTTCCTATTAAAGCATCTTGACTATCAATTACACCTATTCTGTTATTAACCAGCATTAAATTTGATACATGAAAATCCCTATGAACAAATACATTTTTTTTCATCTTAAGACATAAAGATAAAGTTTTAACTATTTTTTTAAACTCTTTATTAAAGTCTTGTCTCTTATTTTTTGACAAATTTTTTTTCACATACCACTCACAAAATAAATTAGCTTCCTGAATTAATATTTCATTTTTATAATCAGGTATTCGATAATATTTATTTTTAAAATTTTTTATTTTTTTATCTTTTATTAACTGTATTTGATTAAGCAATTTTATTACATATTTAAAATATAATAATTTTTTATTTTTACTTTTCTGTAAAATTTGAAAAATTGTTTTATTTCCAAAATCCTCAACTTCAATATAATTATTTTTATAATTCTCTTGATATAATTTTGGAGCTAGAACTTTGTTTTTATTTAAAATCCTGCTAATTGCATCATAAACAAGAAGATTTTTAAATTTGTCCTTTTTTGCTTGAATAACAATAGAATTACCATAATTGGTTTTTTTTCTAAAAAACTTTCTATGTGAAGCGTCTCCTTTTAATTTTTTAAGATTTTGCATTTATTTATAATTACAATTTTAAACCCTTAATTTTTAATATTCGTCTCTTGTAATCATTTCCATATTCAAAATTTAATTCTATCAAATTTTTTGGTTTTGGTTTTATTTTTTGTGGCCATTCAATTAATGTAATAGCATCGGTAATATCATTAAATAATCCTAGATTGTGAATTTCATCTAAACTATTTATTCTAAATAAATCATAATGATTAATTTTGATTTGTTTAATTTGATATTCATTTAATAAATTGAATGTAGGACTTGTTACTTCAGTTATTTTAAGTCCATTTTGTTTTTGAAAATTGTTAATTAGATATCTAATAAAAGTAGTTTTTCCGACACCCATCTCACCCACAAAAAAAACTACATTTCCTAATTTCAATTTCTTTGAAATCTTCTCAGCTAATTCCTCTGTTTTTTTTTCTGAAGATAAATTGATAAAATCACTTTTAGTAGCGATAGGCATTAGGTTTGAAAGGTCCCTCTACCCCTACACTGATATAATCTGCTTGATCTTTAGAAAGTTTAGTTAATTTAGCACCAACTTTTTTAAGATGGAGTGTAGCTACTTTCTCATCTAAATGTTTTGGTAAAACATAAACTTTGTTTTCATAATTTTTATGATTATTCCATAGTTCTATTTGAGCAATAACTTGATTTGTGAAAGAAGCGCTCATTACAAAACTTGGATGCCCTGTAGCACAACCCAAATTTACCAATCTACCCTCTGCCAATAAAATTATTCTTTTTTTGCTAGGTAGTTCAATTTCATGTACTTGGGGTTTTACTTCAGTCCATTTGTAATTTTTCAAAGCTTCAACCTGGATTTCATTATCGAAATGTCCGATATTACATAAGATTGCTCTATCCTTCATATCTCTCATATGGTCAGCTGTAACAATATCTTTATTACCAGTCGCAGTTACAATTATATCTGCTTTACTAATTGCTTCATCCATTAAAACAACTTCGTAACCTTCCATTGCAGCTTGCAATGCGCATATTGGATCTGCTTCGGTAACCAACACACGAGCCCCACTCTGCCTTAATGATGCAGCACTTCCTTTCCCAACATCACCAAAGCCTGCAACAATTGCAATTTTTCCTGACATCATTACATCAGTGGCTCTTCTTATTCCATCAACTAAACTTTCTCTACATCCATATAAGTTATCAAATTTTGATTTGGTAACAGAATCATTCACATTTATTGCTGGAACCAACAAAGAATTTTCTTTTTCCATTTTATTCAAAGCTTTTATCCCTGTAGTAGTCTCTTCCGAAACTCCTTTCACATCTTTTAATAAATCTTTATATTCATTGTGCATCATTGCAGTTAAATCCCCACCATCATCTAAAAGCATATTGGGTTTCCAACTTTTCTTACCTTCAATGGTTTGTTTTATACACCAAACATATTCCTCCTCTGTTTCTCCCTTCCACGCATAAACTGGAATACCAGCTTTTGCTATTGCTGCTGCTGCATGGTCTTGAGTAGAAAAAATGTTACAAGATGACCATCTTACTTCTGCACCTAAATCTACTAAGGTTTCAATTAATACTGCTGTTTGTATTGTCATATGCAAACAACCTATAATTTTTGCACCCTTTAAAGGAGATTTTCCAGCGTACTCCTCCCTTAAAGCCATAAGTCCTGGCATTTCACTTTCAGCAATTGAAATTTCTTTTCGACCAAATTCTGCTTGTGATAAATCTCTTACTTTATAATCTTCCATCGTGGCTCTTCTAACAATTAAAAATTAATTAATCAATAAAACTCTTTAAACTTTTGGAAATTCTATTTCCATACTTGCTCCTTTTTTATCTTCTCTATTAGTTGCTTTGATTGTGGCATTATGTAAATCAACTAAATTTTTTACTATATTTAACCCTAGACCAGAATGCTGTCCAAATTTATCTGGTCTGTTACTGTAGAATCTTTTAAATATTTTGTTCGTGTCTTTTTCTTTAAAACCCTGTCCCTCATCTAATATCTTTATGTATACTTTATTATCCTCTGATTTCGAAACTTGCACAATTACATCTTTATTATCATCACTAAAAGAAATCGCATTATCTAAAAGGTTTGCAATGATTTGTTCAATTCTGTTTTCGATTCCATAAATTAAATATTTATTTTTACCATCATTTTTATAAGAAATATTAATTCCTCTTTTTACTTTATAAATATTATTAAAATCATCCACTACTGACTTAATTATTGGCTCAATATCTATTTTTTTTATTTTTTCTTTACTTAATGCAACTTCATCTTTTAACATTTGTGAGTAATCAGTAATCAATCTTTCAATTCTTTGTACATCGTGGCTTAAAATATTAATCAATTTAAGTCTCTGTTCAGAGTCTTGTGCATCATGTAAAATTTCTGACGCGCTTTTTAATGATGCCAATGGATTACGAATTTCGTGTACAAGATCAGTTGAAAAATTTTCTGCATGTGAAATTCTTTTTTGTAATTCTAAAGTCATATCATCCAAAGAATTAGAGAGTAAACCAAGTTCATCATTTCTTAATTTTAATGTATCTATATTTGTTTTTTTTGTATCTTTATTTTTTATGATTTTGGTATAACTGACTAAATTTTTAATTGGTTTTAAAAAGTATCTATTTAAAACAAACGAAAAAATCAATATTACGATACCAACCGCAATTGCAGTCCTAATTACAAAAGTTTTTCTTTCATCTATGGCAGCTTTTATATCATTGGCATTTTCTGTTATTGCTAAATATCCTATATTTTCTCCATCCTTCATCACGTTTTTGATGGTAGTCAATTTAAATTTATTAAATTCTTCCTCGGTAAATGTAAAAGGGATTCCAAAATTTTTAGACGTTGCGTAATTTAGAAGAACATCATTTAGAGACACATTATTTTCATTTCCAATATCTATATTTTTTTCTTCAGTAATTTTTTTTGTTGTTGTTGAGTCCAATACCTCTAACTCAATAGTATCCAACCTTTGTGAAAATGATCTTGGATCTAAGTCTAATGTATCAGTGTCTCCTATCAGATTAAGTTTATTATCAAAAAATATTACTCTATCCAAGTTCTGAAAAAGGAATCTCGTTGAAAACAAAAATTTTCTAATATCTTTTTCAACGAATTTTACATTTAATCTTGTTAGATTATCAATTGTATTATTGATAACCTCAATATGATTTGAGGATTTTTTTTTAATTAAATTTGGTTGGACATTTTTCAAATAAATGAATGTGAACAGGCCTATTATTGTAAAAAAAATAGAATTTATGAATAAAAATTTTTTTAAAATTGATAAGTTCTTAAGAAAATTGCTGAGCATTAACTAACATTCCATCTATATCCGCTTCCATATCTAGTTTCTATAGCTGAAAATTCAGGATCAACTTTTTTGAATTTTTTTCTGATTCTCTTTACGTGACTATCAATTGTTCTGTCCTCAATATCTGTATCTTCTCTATAAGCAATATCCATTAATTGAGCTCTCTCTTTTATAATTCCTGGTCTTTTGGCTAGCTCTTTTACAAGTAAAAATTCTGTGGTAGTCAATTTATCAGGCAATTGTTTCCCATTCCATTCGCACTCTAATTGGGACGGATCAAGTTTTAATTTTCCATGCGATATAATACTTTTATTTTCTTCAAGAGTTTCTTTGGAATCTTTTTTTCTTAGTTGAACTCTAATTCTTTCAATTAAAACTTTAATTGAAAAACCACCTGATTTTTTTACGAAATCATCAGCGCCCAATTTTAGTCCTAGTAATTCGTCAATTTCATCATCTTTAGAGGTCAAAAAAATAACTGGTAATGAGGTTTTTTTTCTCAATTTCTTGAGCAATTCCTCACCGTCCATTTTTGGCATTTTTATATCAACAATAGCTAGATCTGGTGGTGTCCTGGTTAATCCAATTAATGCACTCTCTCCATCAATGTAAGTCTGAACTTTAAAACCTTCTTTTTCAAGAGCAATACTTAAGCTGGTTAGAATATTTCTGTCATCATCTACTAAGGCAATTGTTTGTTTTTGCATACTTAATTATAAAAATACTAAATTGTTCTAATTTGGGCAAATAAATTAATGTAATGTACCCCAATTTTCTCCAGTGTTTAAATCTACTGTAAGAGGTATTGAGAAAGAATGTTGATCACTCTCAGCAACGCTAGACATTTCTTCAATTATCACTTTGGATATTTTTTTTACTTCATTTTTGGGACTTTCAAAAATTAGTTCATCATGGATTTGAAGTAACATCTTTGTTTTGTTGAGTTTTTGCTCTTTTAATTTTTTATCAATTCTTATCATTGCTAACCTCATTATTTCAGCAGCCGACCCTTGTATTGGAGCATTAATTGCTGCACGTTCTTGAAAGTTTCTCACATTATAATTTTTATCATTTATATTTATAAAATGAGATCTTCTTCCAAAAATATTACTTACATAACCACTTTTTCTACAAAATTTAATTGTTCGATCCATATAAACTTTTATTTCAGGGAACTTTGAGAAATATGAATTTAGAAACTCTTCAGCTTCAAAATTAGAGACATTTATTTGCTTCGCTAATCCATACTGCGAAATTCCGTAAATTATTCCAAAGTTTATGGCTTTAGCCTTTCTTCTTTGATCTTGATTCACCTTATCAATATCAATATTAAAAATTTGGCTAGCAGTTAGAGAGTGTATATCCTCATTATTTTGAAAAGCTTTTTTTAATTCTTTAACATCAGCCAAATCAGCTAAAATTCTCATTTCAATTTGATTATAGTCTGCAGAAATCAAAATATTATCCTTGTCAGCAACAAAAGCTTTACGAATATCTCTACCATCTTCTGATTTAATTGGAATATTTTGCAAGTTTGGATCACTTGAAGCTAATCGTCCTGTAGTCGTTGCTGCTAATAAAAAAGAAGTATGAACTTTTTTTGTATCAGGATTAATATGTTCGGGTAATGAGTCTGAATAGGTATTTTTTAGTTTTGAAACTTGCCGCCAATCCAAGACTAATTGTGGAAATTTATGACCTTTAAAAGCGAGATCTTCTAATACTGTGGCACTTGTTGCAAAACTTCCCTTTTTAGTTTTTTTTAAGTCTGCAATCTTAAGATCATTATATAAAATTTCACCCAGTTGTTTTGGAGAAGCAATATTAAACTCTTTCTTGGAGAGTTTAAAAACTTCTTTCTGAATTTTTTCAATCTTTTTTTCAAATTTGGTAGATAATGTTTTGAGAAACTTTTTATCAACTTTAATACCCTGTATTTCCATATCAGCTAAAATTCTAAGTAATGGCTTTTCAAAAATTTCATAAATATTAATCATTTTTTCTTCTTTCAAACTTTTATAGAATTTTTTATATAGTCTATAAGTTATGTCAGCGTCCTCAGCGGCATAATCTTTTGCTTTTTCTAAATCGACTTCACTAAAATTTATCTGTTTCTTTCCAGAACCAACTAATTCTTTGAATTTTATTGTTTTATGATTCAGATGAATTTCAGATAACGTATCCATATTGTGTCTATTTTTTCCAGCATCTAGCACATAAGACATGAGCATGGTATCCTCCATAGCTGATAGTGTTATCCCGTGATTGAAAAATACAATAAAATCAAATTTAATATTCTGACCTATTTTTTTGATACTTGGATCTTCAAGTAAAGGTTTTAATTTTTTAAGCACTATGTCTTTATCAATGCATTTTTTTGAATTATGTCCTATTGGTATGTAACAAGCTTTTCCAATCTTAGAGCTCAAAGATACTCCGACTAAATCTGCTTGATGAGGATCTAAAGAATTTGTTTCTGTATCAACTGCAACTTCTCCTATTTCCTCAGCTTCCTTAATCCATGCATCAATTTTACTTTGTTCTGTTATTAAAAAATAATTTTTCTTATCAATTTCAACTTTTTTTTCCTTTATCTGAACATCCTTTTTTTCACCATTAAAATCTGGTTCCCCATAAGCAGAAATGGCAGAGCTAAGTAACCTATTAAACTCCATTTCTCTTAGAAATTTATAAAGTTTATCTTTATCAATTCTTTTTAATTCAAAATCATTGAGTTTCATTTCAATTGGAGCATCGTGCTTTAATGTTACTAATTTTTTACTTATTAAAGCTTTATCTTTGTTGTTTAATAAAGTCTCTCTTCTCTTATTTTGTTTGATTTCATCTGCCGATTTTAAAAGTGTCTCTAAATCGCCATACTTATTAATCAATTCTGCTGCAGTTTTTACACCAATACCAGGAACTCCAGGAACATTATCACTGCTATCCCCAGCTAGAGCCTGAACATCTATAACTTTATCTGGATCTACTCCAAATTTATTTTTTACATCCTCATTAGAGATGAACTTATTTTTCATTGGATCAAAAATACGAACATCTTTTCTATACAATTGCATCAAATCTTTATCTGATGAAACTATTGTTACCTTTGCTCCTTTTTTTAAAATCTGATCAACATAAGTTGCTATTAAATCATCTGCTTCATAATTAACTAATTCAACAGAGGGTAAATTAAAGGCTAAAACTGATTTTCTTATATATTCAAATTGTGGTGCTAAGTCATCTGGTGCCTCAGATCGATTAGCTTTGTAATCACTATAGATTTCATTTCTAAAAGTCTTTCTCGCTGAGTCAAAAATAACAGCAAAATGAGTTGGTTTCTGTAGATTTTCATTTGATTTTGAGTCTTCAAGAAGTTTAAACAACATGCTGCAAAAACCACTTACTGCTCCAGTCGGTAATCCATCACTTTTTCGAGTTAATGGTGGTAAGGCATAATAAGCTCTAAATATATAACCTGATCCATCAATTAGATAAAAATGATCTGTTTTTTGAATCTTATTCATTAAAATTTAATATAGATTAAAGATAAAAATAAGAGTATTATTTTTTATGGAACTTATAAAGCAAAATACTCAAAACCAGCTTGTAAAATCATTATTGGTTATCTTTATAGGTTCAATAATTCTTACAATTTCCGCCAAAATCAAGATACCTTTTTATCCAGTTCCAATGACTATGCAAACATTCATAGTTTTATTTTTAGGTATTAGCTTCGGATATAAAATAGCTCTAGCCACTGTAAGTTTATACTTATTAGAAGGTATATTGGGTTTACCAGTATTTTCTAATTCTCCTGAAAGAGGAATAGGTTTGGCTTATTTTACAGGTCCAACAATGGGGTATTTAATTGGATTTCTATCAGCGTGTTTTTTAGCCTCATTCATAAAAAATAATGATAATTATTTTTTAATTTTTTTTAAATTAATATTTTCAGTTTCAACAATTTATATCCTAGGTATTCTGTGGCTAGGTACATTAATTGGTTGGGATAAACCTATTTTAAAATTAGGTGTATTGCCTTTTTTAGTTGCTGAAATTTTCAAAATTTGTCTACTTACTTTAATAGCAAAAAAAATTATTAGATTTAGAAAATTTATTTAGGTGATCTTTTAGATAATATTCTTTGAAGAGTTCTTCTATGCATTTTAAGTCTTCTTGCAGTCTCAGAAACATTTCTATTACATAATTCAAATACTCTGTGAATATGTTCCCATTTAACTCGATCTGCTGACATTGGATTTTCAGGTGGTGCAGCTTTTTTTGATGGATCAGCTAATAACGCTTTTTCTACATCGTCCGCATCTGCTGGTTTAGCTAAATAGTCAATAGCACCCTCTTTGATTGCAGCTACAGCGGTTGGAATATTTCCGTATCCGGTTAACATTATGATTCGACTTAGTGAATTTGATGATTGAATTTCCTTTACAACCTCTAATCCATTTCCATCATTTAACCTTAGATCAACTACTGCAAAACCTGGTTTTTTCACTTTAACCATGTCTTTACCCTTTTGCACACTCTCAGCTTGTAAAACTTCAAACCCCTTCTTTTCCATCGCTCTCGCTAATCTCTCCCTAAAAGGATTGTCATCATCCACGATTAATAAGGATTTATTGTCAAAATCAGCCAGATTTTGTAATGGAGCTTGGTTTTTCATGAACCTAATATGATCACTTTTTTCCGTATTTCAATAGGCCATTATTTGCTTTACATTGAATAAATATTTGATGTATTGCTCGATTATTAAAGTTTTTTTAAATAAAAGACTTTTTTTTTGTTAAATTTTTTTTGGGGGGCATTTAAAATGCAAAAATTTAAGTCAGTTGAAGAATTAGTTAATCAACTGAAACCAGAAAAACCTGTCTATTGTATAAGAAAGAATTCTATTCTTTCTGCTTCAAAATTCTTTCAAAATAAGTTCCCAGGTAAGATACTATATGCTGTAAAAACTAATCCCCATCCTGAAGTTATCAAAACTTTGATAAAAAGTGGAATTAATCAATTTGATGTTGCATCTATCGAAGAAATCAAAGCAGTTAGGAAATTTGATAATACTGCAAAATGTTCTTTTATGCATACAGTTAAAAGTAGAGAGAGTATTAAAGAAGCATATTTTAATTTTGGAATAAAAACTTTCGCTTTAGATACTAAAGATGAATTAATAAAAATTATCAAAACAACAGACAATGCTAAAGATTTAGAATTATTTATTAGAGTTGCTGTTTCTAATGAGCATGCTGAAATAGATTTATCAAAAAAATTTGGTGCTTTGAATTCTGAAGCTTCAGGACTGTTAAGACTTGCAAAACTTCATTCAAAAAAAATTGGCTTGAGTTTTCATGTTGGTTCCCAATGTATGCACCCAATTTCATACTCTAAAGGAATTAATGAAGTGGGAAATATAATTAAAAAAACTAAAATAATTCCAGATTATATTAATATCGGTGGAGGCTTCCCGACAATTTATCCTGATCTTGTGCCTCTATCTTTGGAAAGCTATATGGAGGAAATTAAAAAAAGTTTAGAAAATTTAAATCTAAAGAATATGCCTCAAATAATTTGTGAACCTGGGAGAGCTTT
Source organism: uncultured Pelagibacteraceae bacterium (assembly GCA_902595405.1). Lineage (GTDB taxonomy): Bacteria > Pseudomonadota > Alphaproteobacteria > Pelagibacterales > Pelagibacteraceae > Pelagibacter. Next base: position 51,709 of record CACJPX010000003.1, on the reverse strand, counting down.
GGTTGCAGAAAGTGGATCAACAATAGTGAGAGTTAATTTGAAAAAAAAACAAAAACTTTATATTAATGATGGTACTTACGGTACACTTTTTGATGCTGGAACACCTAATATAGTTTTTCCATCAAAATTAATTAAAGAAAATTCAAGTAAGATTATTTCCAAGAAAATGACTGCATTTGATTTTTATGGACCAACATGTGACAGTATGGATTATATGAAAGGTCCCTTCCTACTTCCGAATAATATAAAAGAAAACGATTACATTGAACTTGGTCAATTAGGATCATATGGTTTAACTTTTAGAACTCAATTTAATGGTTATTACTCTAATGAGATTTATGAAGTTGAGGATAAACCAATAATGTCTATGTATGATAAGAATTCAGACAAAGCTACTCTAGTTGCTTAATGTCAGAAAATAAAAATCTTGGTCACAACAGTAAAAAAGATTTCTTAAAAAAACCTGTAGAGCATATTGATATTACATCTTTCGATTCTAGAAAAATTATCTCTTCCATGGAAAAAATGTCTTTTGTTTCAAGAGAGACAGCAAACGCAGCCAATATTTATAATGAAATGTTGAAAGATAAAGAATGTACAATTTTTTTAACATTAGCAGGTTCAACATCTGCTGCCGGCTGTATGAATATTTATAAAGATTTAGTTAAATATAATATGGTAGATGCAATAGTGGCGACCGGCGCTTCAATAATTGACATGGATTTTTTTGAAGCTCTTGGTTTTAAACACTATCAAGGGTCTCAATTCCAAGATGATACTGAATTAAGAAAAAATTATATCGATAGAATTTACGACACATACATAGACGAAGATGAGTTGCAGATTTGTGATAAAAAAATATGTGAAATCGCAGACACCTTGGAACCTAGAAGCTATACATCAAGAGAATTTATTAAAGAAATGGGTAAATATTTAAAAAAAAATTCTACTAAAAAAGACTCTTTGATTGAAACAGCATACGATAATGATGTTCCAATTTTTTGCCCAGCTTTCACCGACTCCAGTGCTGGATTTGGTTTAGTTATACATCAAGAAAAAAATCCAAAAAAGCATATGACAATCGACTCTATAAGAGAATTTAGAGAATTGACTGAAATTAAAATACGCTCAAAGGGATCAGGTTTGTTTATGATTGGTGGTGGTGTTCCAAAAAATTTTATTCAAGACACCGTAATTTGCGCTGAATTATTAGGCAAGGAAGTTGACATGCATAAATATGCGGTGCAAATCACAGTTGCCGACTCTAGAGATGGTGCATGCAGTAGTTCAACATTAAAGGAAGCAAGTTCATGGGGTAAAGTTGATGTCACAAAAGAACAAATGGTATTTGCTGAAGCCACTAGTGTACTACCCCTAATAGCTAGCGACGCTTATCACAGAGGTGAGTGGAAAAATAGGGATAAGAAAAAATTCACAAAAATTTTTGAGTAAAAATTGAAATATTTATCAAATAAAAATGGATTTTTAGGAGTCGACAATAAATTTAATTTCAAAGAAAAGGTTGTTGTGGTTCCATTTGGACTTGAGAAAACTGTTAGTTATGGTGGTGGCACCAGAAACGGACCTAAAGAAATTATAAAGGCTTCTCATCAAGTGGAATTATATGATGAAGAGCTAAATTGTGAACCTTATAAAAAAATTGGGATTAAAACATTAAAGCCCTTTAAGATTCATAGAAATATCAAAAAGGCTCTCGAGAAAATGTCAAATATAAATAAAGAAATTTTAGATAAAAGACTTTTTCCAATCACGTTCGGAGGTGAACATTCAATTACACCCGGATGTATTTATCCATTTGTTAAAAGATACAAAAAAATTTGTCTCTTACATTTCGATGCCCATGCTGATTTAAGAAATAGTTACAATGGTGAAAAGTTCTCTCATGCATCAGCAATAAGAAGGTGCTTAGACCATAAAAATATATCATTAATATCTTTTGGGATCAGAAATATATCAGAGAGTGAAATTCCATTTTTAAAAAAGAATAAATCAAGAATAAATATTTTTTGGGCAAAAGATAAATTAAAGTGGGATTTAACAAAATTTAAAAAACTTATAAAAAATAAGACAGTTTATTTAACATTTGATGTCGATGGTTTCGATTCAAGTATTATGCCAGCCACTGGGACTCCTGAACCTGGTGGATTATTATGGGATGAGACACTCAATATAATTAAAATTGCTGCAAAAAATTCAAACATTGTTGGTGCTGACATCAATGAATTAGCACCTATTAAAGGTTTTAATTCATATAACTTTCTTGTTGCAAAGCTCGCTTATAAAATATTGTCTTATAAGTTTTTGATTTAAGCTTTAATTGGCTTGAAAGTTTTTAAAAGTAATCTAAATGGTATTAACATTATCAAAGCTACTATTACTTTTACAATCAAATCTCCGAGAGAAAGTGTAACCCATGGCACGCCAGTCCCATAAAATGATATTGAAAAAAACAAAAATGTATCGATTGTTGAGCCAATCATTGAGGATGTTAATGGTGCAACAAACCATTCTTTCTTTCTTAATCTGTCAAATATTTGGACATCTAATAATTGTGCAGTTAAAAATGCAATTCCAGATCCAATAGCTATACGAACAGATATAAGATCTGCAAAATCAGTAGAAAATAAAACTGTAAAACCAATTCCTAGTACAAAGCCAAAATATACAATTTTTCTTGCAACTCTTTTTCCATAAGATCTATTAGCTAAATCTGTAATTAAAAAAGCGATCGGATAAGAGAAAGCACCGTAGGTTAATATTTCATTTAAACCATAATAATTAATTGGAAATTGAACAAGATAATTAGAGGATAGGACAACAACACCCATCAAAAATGATAGAAGTAAAAATGATTTACTCATTAAGCTGTTTTAGATTGTGCAGTTTTTTTTTGAAATGGAGATTTAATTAATAAACTTTTTTTTAGTTTTTTTAATCTAGGAGATAAATTTTTATTTTTTACAGATTTTAGAAATTCATCAAAACTACCTTTTTTATCTACTGATCTAACCCCTGCATTACTCACTGTTAATTTTAAGCTTCTTTTTAAAAGTTCACTTGTAAATTTTACTTTTTTTAAATTAGGTAAGAATCTTCTTTTTGTCTTATTGTTAGCATGACTAACGTTATGACCTTTCATTGGATTTTTCCCAGTTAATTCGCATTTTTTTGTCATAATTTGTTCGACTATATAAAGTGAGATATTGATGGCGTCAAGTTTATTAGATTATTCTAATCCTTTTTTCCTACTATTTCATTAAAGTTTTTTACACCATCTTTTAATAGTATTTCCTTCAGTTCTTTTTTAATTAGACCAACAATATTTGGACCTCTAAAAACCATGCCTGTATAAAGTTGTAAATAATCAGCTCCTGCTAAAAATTTTTGATAAGCAGATCTGCCAGAGTCCACACCACCTACACCTATAATTTTGATTCTGCCTTTTAAAACTTTATAAAATTTTCTGATTAACTCTGAGGATTTTAACTCAATAGGTTTCCCGGATAATCCTCCTTTTTGATGACTTTGAGTATTTTGTAAATTTTCTCTTGTTGTATCAGATGTGTTTGAAATAATAGCAGCTTCTATCTTGTTATCTAAAAGCACTTCAGAAATTTTCATAATTTCTTTATCATTAATATCTGGTGATACTTTTACTGCTATAGGTGTTTTAGAATCAAGATCTCTCTTCTCTTTTTCTATTAGTTTTAAAAGATCATCTAATTTTTTTTGATCATGAAAGTTTCTTAAATCTTCAGTGTTTGGTGAGGAAATATTAACAGTAATATAATCAGAGACCCCATTAAACATTTTTAAACACTGTATATAATCATTTGTTCTATCTTCTGAGTCTTTATTAGGTCCAATATTTATTCCAAGTAATCCAGTTGGATTATTTCTTTTAATTCGATCTACAATATTTTTTGAACCTAGGTTATTGAAACCAAGTCTATTTATAAGGGCCTCATCTTCCACTAGTCTAAAGACTCTAGGTTTGGGATTTCCATATTGTTCTAATGGTGTAACAGTTCCTACTTCGACGAAACCAAACCCTAAATTGAACAATGAATTATATACTTCGGCATTCTTGTCAAATCCTGCTGCCATACCAATTGGATTTTCTATTTCTTTATTAAATAATTTTGTCTTAAAAAGAGGGTTATTTTTTTCGTCATCTAAAATATTTGGAATAAAATTAAATTTTAGTGACTTTATCGCTAAACTATGAGCCGTCTCAGGATCTAATTTAAAAATTAAAGATCTTAAATTTGAAAACATTATTTAATTTTATTTAATATAAGATCTTTTGTTTCTTTCACACCAAAAAAACTTATAAAAAAACCCATCCTTGGTCCATTTTCGTCTCCAAAAACTACTTCGTAAATTAATTTAAACCAATCTCGAAGGTTCTCAGCATATCCATTTTCTTTACCAGTCGAATATATCATTGTTTGAATGTCTTCCGGTTTCATTTTGTCGTCACATTTATCTAAAGTTTTTACCAGGGCTTCTAAAGCTTTTTTTTCCTCACCATTAGGTTTTTTATATTTTTTTTTCAATTTTATTACATCGTTAAAATACTTTATTGCGTAGCCTACTAAATTATCAAAGATAGGATTATCTTTTTCCGAAATGTCTTTTTTATATTTTTTAACAAATTTCCAAAGAAGTTCTTTGCTGTCAGCATTGCTTGTTTCGACTAAGTTTAATAACATTGAAAATGACATAATCATATTTTCTTTAGGTACCAAACTATTATGAACATGCCATACAGGATTCATAAGAAGCTGCAACTCATTTTGATTTTTTGCTTTCTCAATCAGATCCAAATAATCATCGACAGTTTTTGAAACTATTTCTTTGTAAAGTTTTTTTGCCCTTTTTGGATTTTGATACATATACAGCGACAAACTTTCAGGAGAAGCATACTCTAACCATTGATCAATAGTGATGCCGTTTCCCTTTGATTTTGAAATCTTTTCTCCTTTTTCATCCAAAAATAGTTCATATGCAAACCCTGAGGGATTTGTTTTTCCAATCAATTTGATAATTTTTGTTGAAAGTATTGCGCTCTCTATAAGATCTTTTCCATACATTTCAAAATCAACATCAAGTGCATACCATCTCATAGCCCAATCAACTTTCCACTGTAATTTACAATTTCCATCATAAATGCTTGTTTCCAAATCTTTTCCATTATTATCAAAAACAATAATAGATTTTTCTTTATTAATATTTTTTACAGGTATTTCTAGAACATGACCTGTAACCGGACAAATTGGAAGAAATGGACTGTACGTTTTTTGTCTCTCTTTTCCTAGTGTAGGAAGTATTATATTCATTATACCATCATAATTCTCTAAAATAACTTGGAGAGAAGAATTAAAGAATCCTGATTTATAAAGTGATGTTGAACTTTTAAAATTATATTTAAATTTAAAATTGTTTAAAAATTTTTTTAACATTTCATTATTATGCTCACCAAAACTATTAAATTTTTTAAAGGGATCAGGCACATTAGTAAGCGGTTTGTGTAAATTTTTTTCTAATAATTCTTTTTGTGGAACGTTGTCAGGTACTTTTCTTAGACCGTCCATATCATCTGAAAAAGTAATGATTTCTGTTGGTAAATCAGTCAAATGTTTTAGTGCATTTACAATCATTGATGTCCTTGCAACTTCTCCAAAAGTTCCTATATGTGGAAGACCACTGGGACCATAACCTGTTTGGAGAATTATTTTGCCTTTTTTTTCTATAAAAGATTTTCTTTCTCGAAGCATTTTTTTTGCTTCAACGAAAGGCCATGCACTTGTTTTATCAAAATTCTCTTTTTTAGTCATGATTAATTCAAATAAAATCTTAAATTAACGCTTTAACTTATTCTTATAGAGTTGAAATTTATTTACCATAAAATAATGTCCTATCAAAATGTCTAATTATAAAACTGTTTTTTTTACACTTGGAATTCTTCAAATAATTCTTGGAATTTTTATGTTGATCCCAATATTTGTTCAATTTTTTTTTAAAGAAATTGACTCCTCTTTTTTTGGTGCCTCAATTATTACAATTATTTTTGGTACGCTATTTTTTTTATCTAATCTTGATCATGATAAGAAGTTAAATTTACAGCAAGCTTTTTTATTGACCGCATTATCTTGGCTAAGTATCGCAATTTTTGGCTCACTTCCTCTAATATTTTCTGAAGTCAATTTTTCGTTTACCAATGCATTTTTTGAGAGTATGTCAGGCATTACAACAACTGGTTCAACAATCATTCCAAACCTAGAGGAGATGCCCAAAGCAATTTTGCTTTGGAGAGCAATTCTTCAATGGTTGGGTGGTATTGGAATAATTGTTATGGCGATCACTTTGATGCCAATAATGAATGTTGGTGGTATGCAATTATTCAAAATTTCTAACAGTGACTCATCGGAAAAAATTCTTCCTAAATCAAAAGAAATTGCATTGAGGTTAATTTATATATATTCAGGTCTCACTACTCTTTGCGCAATATCATATAAAATTCTTGGGATGAATACTTTTGATAGTATAACCCATTCTATGACAACAATAGCAACTGGGGGATTTTCAAACTATAACGAGTCCATTGGTTTCTTTAACAGTTTTTCAATAGAAATTTCAGCAATGATTTTTATTATCTTGGGAAGCTTACCTTTTATCGCTTATATCAAATTCTTAAACGGTAATAGAAGAATATTTTTTTCAGATATTCAAATTAGAACTTTTTTGAAAATAATCTTAATAAGTATTCTGATCTTATCAATTTATTTGTTTTTAGATAAATCGTCTGAACTAAACTTCAGAACTGTTTTATTCAATGTAATATCAATTTTAACAGGAACTGGATATGTAAATGCGCAATTTGATAACTGGGGTGGATTTCCTTTAATTATATTTATAGGTCTAATGTTTATTGGTGGATGTGCTGGCTCAACAACTTGTGGTATAAAAATATTTAGATTTCAAATACTTTATTCATTTGTTTTGAATCAACTTAAAAAAATTATTTATCCTAAGGGAATTTTTGTTCTAAAATATAATCAAAGTCCTGTTGATGATAAATTTACTGCATCAATTATCTCTTTCATTTATATGTACCTGGTAATTTTTTTTGCGATTACAGCATTATTATCTTTGACGGGTCTTGACTTTATTACCTCAATTTCTGGTGCTGCAACATCTATTTCAAATGTAGGACCTGGCCTAGGTTCAACTATTGGGCCAAACGGAAATTTTTCATCCCTACCTGATATATCTAAGTGGATTTTAAGCTTTGGTATGATTTTGGGTAGATTGGAATTATTTGCAATCCTTGTATTATTTTTACCATCTTTTTGGAGGAATTAAATTTGATAGAAATTAAAAAAAATTCTTTGTCTGAAATGTTCTCGGTTTATTTTGACAAAAGAATGATCAAAATTTTATTGCTTGGTGCAATTTCAGGTTTTCCATGGGTTTTGATTGGAAGTAGTCTAAGTTTATGGTTAAAAGAAGATGGACTAAGTAGATCAACTGTTGGATGGGCTGGATTAATTTTTGCAGTTTACGCATTTAATTATTTATGGGCACCTTTAATAGATAGAATACAATTACCATATTTAACAAAAAAAATAGGTCACAGAAGAGGATGGATTGTTTTGATGCAAATTATCATCTTACTCTCACTTGCTCTTTGGAGTTTACTCGATCCATCTGAAAATTTGGCTTTAGTTGTTTCAGTGGGTTTAATAATTGCTATAGCATCATCAACTCAAGATATAACAGTTGATGCTTTAAGAATTGAACAGATTGGTGAAAATGAGGGAAAATCCATGGCCGCTGGAGCCGCAATGGCGGTTGTCGGTTGGTGGACAGGATACAAGTTAGGTGGGGTACTATCATTATTTGCAGCAGATATTCTACAAAACATTGGTTTTGAAAATTATTGGCAATTAACTTTCTTAATTTTGGGGATTTTAGTAATTTTAATGAACATTGGCTTAATGTTTATTGACGAGTCTGGAAATTTAGAGAGACAAAATCAACAAAAAGAAAATGATAAATTGATATCGTCTCAATTTAAAAAAGAAAATATATTTACAAAATTGATAACCTGGGTTGCTGGAACAATTAGTGGTCCAATCATTAGTTTTTTTAAAAAAAATGGCTTTTCGATTGCTCTAGGAATTTTAGGATTTGTTTTTTTATTTAAAGTGGGAGAAGCATTTCTTGGAAGGATGTCTATAATTTTTTATAAAGAAATAGGTTTTAGTAAGTCGGATATCGCTATTTACTCTAAAACGTTAGGTTGGATCACTACTGTGACGTTTACTCTTTTAGGTGGACTTTTTGTAATAAGATCCGGTGTTTTAAAAGCAATGTTTTTTGCTGGAGTAATGATGGCAAGCACAAACCTTTTATTTAGTGTGTTGGCCTGGAGCGATAAATCAGAATTTTTATTTGCTATTGCAGTTATTTTTGATGATATAGCTGCTGCATTTGCAACAGTAGCTTTTGTAGCCTTTATATCTATGCTCGTAGACAGAGCCTATACAGCAACTCAATATGCGCTCTTAGCGTCGATAGGCACTGCTGGTAGAACAACTTTAGCTTCCTCCTCTGGCGCCCTTGTTGATTGGTTGAATGGTGATTGGGGAATATTTTTTATTTTAACTGCGCTAATGGTCATTCCTTCATTAATAATCCTATGGATTATGAAAAATAAACTACAACTAAGTGAAAAATAATTTTTTAAATAAATCCGTAACTAACGTTTACTTTAAACCATCTTCCAATTCTGAGGTAGTTTCACAAATTCTATATGGAGAGAAATTTAAGATTCTATTGAAAAGAAAAAAATATTTAAAAATAAAAACTCATTATGACAATTATATTGGATATATAAAAAATGATAAGTTTTTAGAAAATTTTAAACCCTCACATAAAGTTTCAAAAATTAAATCTAGAATTTTCTTTAAAAAAGGTAAAAGATTTTTGTCTTCAAACCATTATCTATATTATGGATCTGGTGTGTGTATAAGAAATGAAAACAAAAAGTATATTGAATTTGAAAAAAATAAATGGATCAAAAAAAGTGATATCAAAAATATTGATCATTATGAAAAAAATTATATCAAAGTATTCAAATTCTTTTCAAACACAAAATACTTATGGGGTGGAAAAACCTGTGTCGGTATCGATTGTTCAGCGTTAATTCAAATTTATTTTTATTACAACAGAATATTTTTTCCAAGAGATACAAAAGACCAAATAAGATTTTGTAAAAGAAAAAGAGGTAAAAATAAACTTAAAGGAGACATCGTATTTTGGAAAGGACATGTTGGTATATGTCTAAATAAGTCTAGATTTATTCATGCTTATGGACCAAAAAAGAAGGTGTTAATAATGCCAACAGTACAAACAATTAAATTAATTGATAAAACCGCAAATCTGAAAGTTAAAAAAGTAAGTAATATTAGTAATATTTAATCTCTACCAAAGTCAGGTTTGTTTACATCCTGTTTTAATTTAATAATTTTAGACCTTACTTTTTTAGTCTGAGATAATTTTTTTAAAATTGATCTATTATTTTTAGAATTTATATCTTTTTTGAAAGATTTTAAGTTTTTGATAAATAAGTCTATAGCTTTTGTAACATTAACCTTATTATCAAAAAAAATATCTCTCCACATAATTTCATTTGAAGCAGCTATTCTTGAAAAATCTCTCAACCCCCCGGCACTGTATTTGATAAGCCCAAATTTGAGTATTTTTTCAAAATCTTGAGCCGATTTAACCAAATTATAAGCAATTAAATGTGGTAAATGACTTGTGATAGAAAAAACTTTGTCATGTTTTTCAGAGTTCATAATAACAGTTTTTGAGCCCATCTTTTTCCAAAAAGAAATTAAAAATTTTAAATTCTTAGAACTTGTTTTTTTATCCTTAATTAATACACACCATTTATCCTCAAACATATCAGCTTTTCCAAATTCTGGTCCACTCACCTCTGATCCAGCGATAGGGTGACTCCTAATCCAATTTATACCACGCTTCAAAAATTTTTTAATTATTTTTGATGACTCTATTTTTGAAGATCCCACATCAGTAATCAGTGTCTTTGGCGAAATAGTTTTATTAACTTTAAGAATAAGTTTTTTATATTCACTCGTTGATGTACAAACAATCACTAAGTTTGAATTTACCAAACCATCTTTAAGAGACTTAACAATTGTTCCAGGTAATCTAAGACTTTTTATTTTAGCGATATTAGATTTTGATTTTTCATAAATAAATATTTTTTTTGCTATTTTTTTTTTTGAAATCCTCCTTACTAAAGAAGAGCCTAATAACCCACAGCCTATAATTAATATATTTCTCATTTTCTAAATATATTTTGTGTTGCTTTGATAAATTTCATATTTTCCTCTTTTGACCCAATCGTTAATCGTAGCATATTTTTTATTTTATAACCTTCTTCAGTAGACCTTAAAATAATTCCTTTTTTTTTTAATTTTTCATAGAAACTATTAGCTCTTAGTTTGCATTTATTAAAATTCAATAATAGAAAGTTAGCAGAAACTTTATTTGAGCTAATATCGTAATTGCTCAAAAAATTTTTCAGTTTGGTTGCATAAATATGATTATGTTTTACTGAACGTGAAATAAATTTTTTATCCTTAAGTGACTCAATAGCTGCTTTTTGAGCTACTTCATTAACATTGAATGGAGGTTTAATAACATTCAAAGCATTAATAATTTTTTTTGAACCATATCCCCAACCAATTCTTAGAGATGATAGTCCGTAGATTTTTGAGAATGTCCTTAATATGAAAACATTCTGCTTATTCTTAAATAAATCTAAACCAGATTTATAGTCTCTATTTTGCATGTACTCTGCATAAGCATCATCTACAACAAGTAAGATATTTTTTCTTAATCTTTTTCTTAAATCAATTAATTCAAAACTGTTCAAGTAAGTGCCAGTCGGATTATTTGGATTAGCAAGAAATACAATTTTAGTTTTATTGCTTACTTTCTTTATTATTTCAGAGACAGAAACTTTAAAATTTTTTTCTTTAGCAAAAACAACTTTTGCACCAACTATTTTTGCATATATTCTGTACATTAAAAAACTAAACTGAGGAAGAATTACTTCATCTTTTGGTTTAAGGAAAAGTTGGCATAACATTTGAATAACTTCGTCTGAACCAGCTCCACAAATTATTTTTTCTTTGTCACAACTAAATTTTTTTGAGATCTGACTTCGTAATTTTTTAGACTTTCCATCAGGATATCTGAAAAGACTTAATTTTTTATTTGATATTGCTTTCTTGACCTTGGCACTTACTCCTAGAGCTGATTCATTTGCTGAAAGTTTAATGATTTTATTAAAACTCTTAATAGTTGATTTGCCAGGTTGATAAGCCTCAATATTAAATTTTTTAAATTTTATAGTTGTCATCTTTTAAACTTTAGCCTCTTTATAAATAAAATAACAATTTTTCATATAGAATTAGTTCAAATATTTTAAAAATTGACATACTAAATAACATCTTGTACAAAATTTATGCGCTGATTTACCTGAATTGCGAGCGCTTTAAAAAAACCGCTAAAAAAGTTTTTTTTCTCACAATTCAATAATTAGCATTAATAATTATGAATATTAAAGAGAATATAAAAACACTTGTTATTAAAAAAACATTGAAACTTGACTGTGGTAAAACTATTAATAATTTTCCACTCGCGTATGAAACTTATGGTTCACTTAATAAAAATAAAGATAATGCAATCCTTGTTTTTCATGCGCTTACTGGTGACCAATTTGTTACGGGTATTAATCCCGTTACAAAAAAAGATGGTTGGTGGTCTTATGCAGTGGGTCCTAACAAATCAATAGATACAAATAAATATTTTGTTATTTGTGCAAATGTAATAGGCGGTTGTATGGGCTCATTTGGTCCAAGCCATAAAAATCCTGATACAAATAAAATTTATGGAACCGATTTTCCTGTAATTACTATTAATGACATGGTCAATGCACAAGTAAATTTATTAGATCATTTTGAGATAAAAAAACTTTTTTCAGTTGTTGGTGGATCAATGGGAGGAATGCAAGTTTTGCAATTTATTAGTAATTTTCCGGATAAAGCTAGTACAGTAGTGCCGATTGCATGTACCGCTAGTCATTCTGCTCAAAATATTGCTTTTAATGAGTTGGGTAGACAAGCGATAGCATCGGATCATAATTGGTCAGACGGAAAATATTTATCTAATAATACTCTTCCTGATAAAGGGTTATCAGTGGCGAGAATGGCTGCTCATATAACTTATTTGTCTAAAAAAGGTTTACAAGAAAAATTTGGAAGAAAACTTCAAGAAAGAGATGCTCTTAAATTTGGATTTGACGCAGATTTTCAAATAGAGAGTTATCTAAGATATCAAGGATCCGTTTTTGTAGATCGATTTGATGCTAATAGTTATCTTTATATTACAAGAGCAATGGATTATTTTGATCTAGTTAAACAATTCGATGGTAATTTATCTAATGCATTTAAAAAAACTAAGGCTAAGTTTTTTGTAATATCTTTCACCTCAGACTGGCTCTATCCAACTCAAGAAAATAAAGATATAGTTATCGCTCTTAATGCAATTGGTGCTGATGTTGGATTTGTTGAAATAAAATCTGACAAAGGTCATGATTCTTTTTTGTTAGATGTTCCAGACTTTTTGAAAACCCTTAAAAATTTTTTAGATAAATCTTACATAGAGAGATAATAATGAAAACAGAATATAAAATAATAGTCGATTTAATAGAGGAAAAAACAAGAGTTTTAGATGTTGGATGCGATGATGGAACATTAATGGAATCATTAAAAAAAAATAAAAATGTTGATGCGAGAGGGATTGAGATTTCAAAGGATAAAGTTCAAACCTGCGTATCAAAAGGACTTACTGTAATTGAGGGAAACGCGGAATTGGATTTAAAACAATTTCCAAATGATTCTTTTGATTATGTTGTCCTAGGTCAAACTTTACAAGCTTTCGTAAATCCTGAAATTGTCATAAAAGAACTTTTAAGAGTTGGAAAGAAAACAATCATAACAATTCCAAATTTCGGTCATTGGAAAGTAAGATTAAATTTGCTTATCAAAGGAACAATGCCAATCACAGAATCATTACCAAATGATTGGTATAACACCCCAAATATTCATATGTGTACTATTAAAGATTTTGTGAAATTTTCAAAAATTATAAACTTTAAAATCTTTAAATCTTTAGCTCTGACTAATAAAAATATATCAAATATTAACAATTCTAATTTATTTTATAAAAATTTATTTGCAGAATTAGGTATATTCTTAATTGAAAAATAAGATGAGAATAGAAATAATTAAGTGTTTACAAGATAATTATAGTTACTTATTAATCGATGAGACTAAAAATATTGGATGTGTTGTTGACCCTGGTGAGGCAGCTCCAGTTATAAAATATGTTGAAAGTAATAATATTAATTTAAAATATATTCTTAATACTCATCATCATTATGATCATGTAGGTGGCAACTTAGAATTAAAGAAAAGATATAATTCTAAAATAGTTGGATTTAAAGAAGATAAAGATCGGATTCCAGAAATTGATATCCTTGTGGAAGATAATCAAAAATGGAAAGGCGAAAATTTTGAGGCGAAAATTTATCACATTCCAGGTCATACAAGTGGGCATATTGCCTTTCATTTTTTTTCGGAAAAAATAATCTTTACTGGGGATACTTTATTTTCTTTAGGATGTGGTAGAATTTTTGAGGGAACTTATGAACAGATGTTCAATTCATTAAAAAAAATAAAAGAACTTCCGAAAGATACTCAAATATATTGCGGCCATGAATATACATTACAAAATTCAAAATTTTGTGAGTCAAACGATTCAGATAATTCAAATTTAAAAAGTAAAATTGAAGAAATTAAAGAAAAAATAAGAAATGGCCAACCCACCATTCCATCAATTTTATCTGATGAAATAGAATGCAATATATTTCTTAAAGCTAAAGATGTTGAAAGTTTTTCAAAATTAAGAGATTTAAAGGATAATTTTTGATTTATAAAACTTGACTATAGGCTTGCTCAGACTATATTGCCTTTACAAAATTTAAAGTATTTATATGTCGTTCGCAGTCATAAAAACAGGTGGTAAACAATACAAAGTGAAATCTGGAGAAATTTTGAAAATTGAGAAATTAACAGATATCAAAGCTAATTCAAAAATAGAATTTAATGAAATTTTAGCTTATGGAGATGACAGCAAAATAGAAGTTGGGGCCCCAATGGTAAGTGGTGCAAAAGTTGAAGCTGACTTAATTAAAAATAGTAAAAATAGGACTGTATTAATTTTTAAAAAAAGAAGAAGACATAATTCAAGAAGAAAAAATGGACATAGACAGGAATATTCTATGATTAGAATAAATAAAATTTTTTCAAAAGATGGTAAAATTCTTTCAGAGGCTGAAAAAGTTTCTAAGGTAACAAAAAAGACAGAAACAAAAAAAGAGGCTAGTAAATAACTAGTAATTAATTATGGCAACAAAAAAAGCAGGTGGATCTTCTAGAAATGGACGTGATAGTGCTGGACGAAGACTTGGTGTCAAAAAGTATGGTGGACAATCTGTTATACCTGGAAACATTATTGTAAGACAAAGGGGTACAAAAATATTTCCTGGAGAAAACGTAGGAATGGGTAAAGATCACTCAATTTTTTCAGTAATAAAAGGTAAAGTAGTTTTTAAAAAAACAAAGTCAGATAGAACTTTTGTTTCAGTAAAACCCAATTAATAGTACAACTTAAACTATTGTTGTATTATGAAATTCTTAGATCAAGTTAAAATTTATATTAAAGCAGGAAACGGTGGAGATGGTTCTCCGAGTTTCAGAAGAGAAAAATTTATAGAATTTGGTGGTCCAGATGGTGGTGATGGTGGAAAAGGAGGCTCAGTAATTTTAAAAGCTGAACAGAATTTAAATACTTTGATTGATTTTAGATATCAACAACATCATAAAGCAAAGAGAGGTGAGAACGGTGCAGGACAAAACCGAGCTGGAAAGAGTGGTGAAGATTTAATTCTAAAGGTTCCCTTAGGAACGCAAGTTTTTGAAGAGGACAACAAAACACTAATTTACGACTTTACGAAAATTAGTGAGAAATTTATTGCTGCTGCTGGTGGTAAAGGTGGATTGGGTAATACAAGATTCAAAAGTTCTACTAATAGGGCTCCAAGGAAATTTACAAAAGGAACTCAAGGAGAAGAGTTTACAATTTGGCTTCAATTGAAAACAATAGCTGATATTGGGATTATAGGATTACCTAATGCAGGTAAGTCAAGTTTATTAGCATCAGTTACTAATGCAAATCCTAAAATTGCAAACTATCAATTTACCACTTTAAATCCAAATTTAGGAGTAGCAAGTTATGATGATAAAGAAATTACGATCGCAGATATACCAGGATTGGTAGAAGGGGCTCATAAAGGTACAGGCCTTGGAATTCAGTTTTTGAAACATATTGAGAGATGTAAATCTCTTTTACATTTAATTGATATTACAAGTGAAGATTTAAAAAAAAGCTATCAACAAGTAAAAAATGAGCTTAAAAAATATAGTAAAAAACTCACTAAAAAAAAAGAATTAATCGTGTTGAACAAAATAGATCTTATAGATGAAAAAGAAGTTAATCACATAATTAAAGATTTTAAAAAGAATACTAAATCAGAAGTTATTGCTTTATCAACATTCAATAAATCTTCAGTATCAAAAATCAAATCAAAATTATTGAATTATGTATCTTAAAAACTCAAAAAAAATTGTTATCAAAATCGGATCTTCACTTTTAGTTGACCAAGAAAAGAAAATAAGAAAAAAATGGCTCTCTAGCTTTGCGAAAGATATAAAAAAATTAAGATCGAATAATCAAAAAATTATAATTGTTTCTTCAGGCGCAATAGCCCTTGGATGTAAAAAAATGAATTATAATAAAAAAAATCTCAAGCTAGATAAAAGTCAAGCAATTGCATCTATAGGACAAATTGAATTGATGAATTTGTTCTTAGAAACGTTTTCAAAATATAAATTAAATATTTCTCAAATTTTACTTACTCTTGATGACACCGAGGAAAGAAGAAGATCAATAAATGCAAAAAGAACTTTTGAAAACTTATTCGATCTTGATTTCATCCCTATTGTTAATGAAAATGATACTATTGCAACATCTGAAATTAAATATGGAGATAATGATAGACTTGCTTCTAGAGTAGCTCAAATTACAAATGCAGATACCTTAATATTACTCTCGGATGTGGATGGTTTATACACAAAAAATCCAAAAAAATTCAAAGATGCTCAATTAATTAAGAAAGTGATTGATTTAGACAAAGTTGTTAAAAGTATAAATATCAAAGGTATGACAGAATTAGGAAGTGGTGGCATGAATACAAAAATCGAAGCTGCTAAAATTTGTAATTTGGCTGGTTGCAATATGGTAATAGCAAATGGGTTAAGTCTTAATCCTATCGATCGTATCCAGAGTGGAAATAACTGCACTTGGTTTATTTCTAAAATATCTAAAATGCATGCAAGGAAAAAGTGGATAATCAGCTCAATTTCTCCTAAGGGTGAACTTATAATTGATGATGGAGCAAAAAAGGCTCTTCATAGTGGAAAAAGTTTATTAGCGGCTGGAATTAAAAAAGTGGTCGGTAGATTTAATAAGGGAGATCATATTAAAATTTTAGATAATAAAAAAAAAGAGTTTGCTCGTGGACTTAGCTCTTTTTCATCCAAAGAAATAAATTTAATTATGGGCTGTCATTCAAATGAAATACAAAAAATTTTAGGATACGTGTCGAAATCTGAGGTAGTGCATAAAGATGATATGGTAGAAATCTAATGAGAAAGATATTAATTAATATTGGAGAAAAATCAAAACAAGCGTTTGCTCAACCAATAAATACTTATAAAAAAAATAAAGTTTTAAGTGATTATCTTAAAATGATAAAAAAAAATAAGCATTTAATTCTTAGAGAAAATAAAAAAGATGTAGATCGGGCTATCAAAATTAAACTTAGAGATAATTTAATAAATCGACTTATTTTAAATGAAAAAAAAATCTTGGGTATTATTAATTCAATCCAAAAAATAATTAAGTTAAAGGATCCAATTCATAATGTTATTGAAA
The DNA here is from genome assembly GCA_902595405.1 of uncultured Pelagibacteraceae bacterium. Lineage (GTDB taxonomy): Bacteria > Pseudomonadota > Alphaproteobacteria > Pelagibacterales > Pelagibacteraceae > Pelagibacter. The sequence goes on along the minus strand of CACJPX010000003.1, from coordinate 34,465 downwards.
AATGGAAAAGACCAAATGGACTTGTATTTTCAAAAATATCAATCCCGATAGGAGTAATAGGTGTAATTTATGAAAGTAGACCAAATGTAACCTCGGATGTAGCATCATTATGTTTTAAATCTGGAAATCCAGTTATTTTGAAAGGTGGTTCTGAGGCCTTTTATTCTAATAAGATTTTATCAAATTTATTTAGAAAAGCTTTGAAGATTAATAAAGTTAATCAAAACTTTGTTCAATTCATCGATGTAAAGAATAGAAAAGTGGTAGATTTTTTACTTACTAAAATGACTAATTTTATTGACGTAATCATACCAAGAGGAGGTGGGAATTTAGTTAAAAAAGTACAAAACATTTCTAAAATTCCAACTATTGGTCACTTAGAAGGTGTTTGTCATTCATATGTAGATAAAGATGCAGATCCCAAAATTGCTACCAAAGTAATAGTAAATGCAAAATTAAGAAATACAGCAATTTGTGGAGCAACTGAAACAATTTTGCTTAATGAGCGTATAATCAAAAAGTTTGGAGCTAATATATTAAAGATATTAGAGGAAAAAGGTTGTCAAATTATTGGTGATAATAAAATAAGAAAAATTTATAAAGGTAAAATCAAAAAAGCATCAATCAAAGATTGGTCAAAAGAATATTTATCTGCTACCGTTTCTGTAAAATCAGTCAAAAACTTACAAGAGGCTATTTCTCATATTAATAAATATGGAACTATGCATACTGATTGTATTATTACCAAAAACAAAAAAACTGCTAAAAAATTTTTAATCGAAGTTAAAAGTTCAATAGCGATGCACAATACATCTACACAATTTGCAGATGGTGGTGAATTTGGATTTGGTGGTGAGGTTGGAATTTCGACAAATGTTCTTCCACCAAGAGGCCCTGTAGGACTTGGACAACTAATTTCCTACAAATATCAAGTAACAAGTAATGGTAAAATTAGAAAGTAAATTGGTTACAAGAAGAAATAAAATTGGGATACTAGGTGGATCCTTCGATCCTGCACATAAAGGTCACTTAACTATCTCAAAAGAAGCAATTAAAAGATTTCAATTACGAAATGTTATTTGGGCAATAACAAAAAAAAATCCTTTTAAAAAAAAGACGCATACAAGTTTGGATAATAGAATCAAGCATTGTAAAAAAATTATTGGATCAAGTAAATTAATTAAAGTAAAATTTTATGAAGACACCATTAAATCAAATAAAACTTTTGATTTAATAAATCATATTTCTAAGAACAAAAAAAACAATATTTATTTTATAATGGGAGCTGATAATTTAATAAGATTTCACAAATGGTATAAATGGAAATTAATTTCACAGAAATGTAAAATAATAGTATTTGATAGGCATGGTTATAAAAAAAAATCATTAAATTCAACCACATATAAAAGATTAAATAGAGAAAATTTGAAATTTATTGAATTTGACAAGGTCAATATTTCTTCTTCTCAATTGAGAAAAATTTGATAAGGTTAAATTAATTAATGGACAAAATTTCTGATTTAAAAAAAATCATTATTCAAACTTTAGATATCAATAAAGCTTTAGACATTGTTAGCATCGATCTTAAAGATAAAAGTTCGATGGCTGAATACATGATTATTGCAAGTGGTACGTCATCTAGACATATCCAGTCACTTTCTGAGCAAGTTTTAGAAAAATTTAAAGATTATGGAATGAAAGATTCAAAAATCGAGGGAAAAGATAGTACTGAGTGGAAACTGGTGGATGGAATAGATCTAATTGTCCACATATTTCATCCAGAAAAAAGAAAATTTTATGAACTAGAAAAAATATGGTCAGAATTTATTCCAAAAGAAAAACTTATAATATGAGGAAAATTTTTTTTATTATCAGTATATTTTTCCTAAAGGTTTCAATTTTTAATTCTGTCGTTGCAGCTGAAAATAATGTTTATAAGAAAATAGATTTATTTGGAGAAGTATTAGAAAAAATTAATAAAGAATATGTCGATGAAATAAATCAATCTGAAAGTATGGATGCTGCAATAGATGGTTTGCTTCAATCACTAGATCCTTACTCAGCATATATGTCACCTGAAATTTTTAACGAAATGCAGACTGAAACAAGTGGTGAATTTGGTGGCTTGGGAATAGAAGTAAATATGGAGTCTGGGGTTGTAAAAGTAATTTCCCCTATTGACGATACTCCAGCGTCTAGAGCTGGAATTAAAGCTGGTGACTACATCATAAAGATAGATGATATTCAAGTACAAGGTAAATCTCTAAGTGAGGCTGTAGACTTGATGAGAGGACCTGTAGGTTCATCAATTATTTTAACTGTAAGAAGAATCGGCCAAAAAAAGGCTTTAACATTTGAAATTGTAAGAGAAATAATTCAAATTAAATCAGTAAAAGCTGATCTTTTAAAAAATAACGTTGGTTATCTAAGATTAACTTCTTTCAATGAGAATAGTGGTGATCAAATAAGAGAGCAAATTAGAGAATTTGAAAAAAATGAAAATATAAATTCATATATACTAGATTTAAGAAATAATCCTGGAGGGTTGTTATCACAAGCTATAAGGATATCAGATTTTTTTTTAGATAATGGGGAGATTGTATCTACCAAAAGTAGAAAGGCCTCTGAAAATAGAAAATGGTTTGCCAAAAAAGGAGATTTGATAGGTGGCAAAACTTTGGTTGTATTAATTAATTACGGTTCTGCATCTGCTTCAGAAATAGTTGCTGGAGCACTACAAGATCATAAAAGAGCAATTATTTTAGGCGAAAATAGTTATGGAAAGGGTTCAGTGCAATCAATTATTCCACTAAAGAATAAAGGAGCAATAAGACTCACTGTTGCAAAATATTACCTACCGTCAGGCAAATCAATTTCTGAAGTTGGAGTAAGTCCTGACATTGAGATTGATGAAGATACGGATGAATTTAGGATTAAGACAGACACTGATAACCAACTAAGCTACGCATTAAAACTTTTAAACGGTTAAATGAAAGAGCAATATAAACATCTACCACTCCGTAGTGGTGTGGGTATTGTTGTACTTAATCAAGAAAATAAAATTTTCGTTGCAAGAAGAATAGACAACCCAAAAAACTTCTGGCAAATGCCACAAGGAGGTATTGATGAAGGTGAGGATTTTCTTACCGCAGCATACAGGGAGTTAAAGGAAGAGACTAGTATTACAAAAGTAGAGCTAATTAAAGAATTAGATGGTTTTATAACATATGAATTACCAGATCACTTATTGGGTATAATTTGGAAGGGTAAATATAAGGGACAAAAACAGAAATGGTTCATAATGAAGTTTACTGGAGAGGATAGTGAAATAAATATTAAAACAAAAAAACCTGAATTTCTTGAATGGAAATGGATTGATTTGGAATCCTTAACAAAAGTTGTGGTAAATTTTAAATTACACGTTTATCAAGAAATTAAAAAAAAATTAGAGTTACTATTAGTTAATCGATCTTAGAACTTCGACTTTTTGATCTGCTAAATATTTAGCCTGATCACTTATTTCAGATTTACTTGCTTCCGCTTCAGCTTTTTTAAGTAAATCCACTTTTTTAGATTTATCTAAATCCTTCACAGAGAATATTGTACTCGTTAATATAGATAAATTATTATTTTTAAATTCAATAATTCCATCTTCTACATAATAATTTTCATCACCTGATTTCGAAGATACTTTAATTATCCCAGGTTTTAAAAAAGAAATAATAGATATGTGATCTTTTAAAATCCCCATTTCACCCTCAAATGCAGGTACAACAACCTCTAAAACATCATCTTTTACTAAAAAAGATTTTTCTGGGTTTACAATTTCAATTTTAAACTCTTCGCTCATTAAGCAGCAGCTTCTTGTTCCATTTTTTTAGCTTTCTCAATTGCCTCTTCAATCGTGCCCACCATATAAAATGCTGCTTCAGGTAAGTGATCATATTCACCTTTACAAATAGCATCAAAGCCTTTGATGGTTGAGTCTAAATCTACCAATTTTCCTGGTGATCCTGTGAAAACTTCTGCAACAAAAAATGGTTGAGATAAAAATCTTTGAATTTTTCTCGCTCTAGCTACAACCAGCTTATCCTCTTCAGATAATTCATCCATACCCAAAATGGCTATGATATCTTGTAATGATTTGTAAGATTGTAATATTCTTTGCACATCTCTTGCCACTCTATAATGTTCATCACCAACAATTCTAGGGTCTAGAATTCTTGAAGTTGAGTCTAGCGGATCAACAGCAGGATATATTCCAATTTCAGCTATTTGTCTTGAAAGCACTGTTGTTGCATCCAAATGAGCAAAAGATGTAGCCGGAGCAGGGTCAGTTAAATCATCTGCAGGTACATAAATTGCTTGTACTGAGGTAATTGATCCTTTGTTAGTAGTGGTAATTCTTTCTTGAAGATTACCCATATCAGTTGCTAATGTTGGTTGATAACCAACTGCAGATGGAATTCTACCCAAAAGTGCCGAAACTTCTGAGCCTGCTTGAGTAAATCTAAAAATATTATCAACAAAGAAAAGCACATCTTGTCCCTCTTGATCTCTAAAATATTCTGCTACAGTCAATCCAGTAAGTGCCACTCTAGCTCTAGCGCCTGGGGGTTCATTCATTTGTCCATAAACTAATGCTGCTTTAGATCCTGGTCCGTCTTGTTTGATAACACCAGATTCAATCATTTCATGATAAAGATCATTTCCTTCTCTTGTTCTTTCTCCTACACCTGCAAAAACTGAAAAGCCACCATGTGCTTTTGCAACGTTATTGATTAACTCCATAATCAAAACAGTTTTTCCAACACCAGCACCGCCGAACAAACCAATTTTTCCTCCTTTTGCATAAGGAGCTAGCAAATCAATTACTTTAATACCAGTAACAAGTATTTCAGTTTCAGTCGATTGATCATTGAATTCAGGGGCACCTCTATGAATTGGCCAGCTTTCTTTAGTTTTTACTTCTCCTCTTTCGTCTATTGGCTCTCCAATCACATTAATAATTCTTCCAAGAGTTTCAGGTCCTACTGGAACTTGTATGGGAGCATTGGTATTAATTACCTCATCACCTCTTTTTAAACCTTCAGTAGCATCCATTGCAATAGTTCTAACTGTAGTTTCACCCAAGTGTTGCGCTACTTCTAAGACTAATCTGTTGTTTCCATTTTTACATTCCAATGCTGTTAAAATTTCTGGAAGTTCTCCATCAAATTTAACATCTACTACTGCTCCAATAACTTGTGTAATTATTCCTTTGCTCATAATTATAAACTTTCTGCTCCTGATATGATTTCTATTAGTTCTTTTGTAATTGCTGCCTGACGACTTCTATTATATTCGATAGTAAGTTTGTCAACCATTTCACCTGCGTTACGGGTAGCATTATCCATTGCACTCATTCTGGACCCTTGTTCGCTAGCTGAATTCTCTAACATTGCCTTAAATATTTGTGTTGAAATATTTTTTGGTAGTAAATTGCTTAAAATTTCATCTTCATCTGGCTCAAATTCATAACTTTCGTCTGAATTATTATGATCCTCTTCATTGTTTAAGGGTATAATCTGTTGAGCTTGCGGTAATTGAGTGATTACATTTTTAAATTGATTAAAAAAAATTGTACATATGTCAAACTCACCAGCCTCAAATTTTTCAATTATGATCCTTCCAACTTTATCGGCATCAAAATAATTTGCATTTTTAGATTCTTTAAAAGATATATTTTCAATAATTTTATCTCCATAAACTCTTTTTAGTTGGTCATTTCCCTTCGACCCTACAGTAATAATCTTTAATTGTTTACCCTCGTTTAAAATTTTTGAGAAATAACTTTTCGCTTTTTTAATGATGTTAGAATTAAAACCACCACAAAGGCCTCTGTCTGATGTCATTACTACACATAAGTGAACTTTATTTTCGCCTGTACCAGATAATAATTTTGGGGCATTTTCCTTATCAGATATGCCATTGGATAAGTTTAAAATAATATTATTCATTTTTTCCGAATAAGGTCTTCCTCTCTCAGCACTTTCTTGAGCTCTTCTCAATTTTGCTGCTGCAACCATTTTCATAGCTTTCGTGATTTTTTGTGTAGACTTAACACTAGCTATCCTTTTTTTGAGATCATCTAGACTTGCCATATTATATTAAGATTTAAAGGTTCCTTTCAGCTGAGTAATTACTTCTACCAACAGCTTTTCTTTATCTTCATCAAGTTTTCCAGTGCTTTGAATTGATTCAATTATTTCAGGTTTATCAGATTTACATTTATTAATAATTTTGCTTTCAAACTCCGATACATCTTTTAAATCAATGTCATCGAGATAACCTTTAACACCACAGAAAACTGATATTACTTGCTCAGCAACAGTCAATGGTGAGTATTGTTTTTGTTTTAGAAGTTCAGTTAGTTTTGAGCCCCTATTTAAAAGTTGTTGTGTAGATGCATCCAAATCAGATCCAAATTGAGCAAATGCTGCCATTTCTCTGTATTGTGCTAATTCTAGTTTCATCGATCCCGAAACTTTTTTCATAGCTTTTGTTTGGGCTGATGATCCAACTCTAGATACTGATAATCCAACGTTAATTGCTGGTCTTATACCTTGGTTAAATAATTCTGTTTCTAAGAATATTTGACCATCAGTAATTGAAATTACATTAGTAGGAATAAATGCAGAAACATCTCCTCCTTGAGTTTCAATAATTGGAAGTGCTGTTAATGAACCACCACCATGCTCGTCGCTTAACTTTGCGGCTCTTTCAAGTAATCTACTATGTAGATAAAATACATCTCCCGGATAAGCCTCACGGCCTGGAGGTCTTCTCAATAATAGAGACATTTGTCTGTACGCAACAGCTTGTTTAGATAAATCATCATAGATAATAAGTGCATGCATTCCATTATCTCTAAAATACTCACCCATGGCACATCCCGTGTATGGGGCTAGAAATTGTAATGGCGCAGAATCTGATGCTGTAGCTGCAACAATAGTTGTGTACTCCATTGCACCTGCTTCCTCTAAAGTTTTTTGAATTTGTCTTACTGTTGATCTTTTTTGTCCAACTGCAACATAAATACAATATAATTTTTGTTTTTCATCTCCAGATTCATTTATTTTTTTTTGATTAATAATTGCGTCCACAGCAACTGCAGTTTTACCTGTTTGTCTGTCACCAATAATTAATTCCCTTTGACCTCTTCCAATTGGAACCAAACTATCGATTGATTTTAATCCAGTTTGCATTGGTTCATTGACTGATTGACGAGGAATAATTCCTGGTGCTTTTACTTCTACTCTAGTTTTTTTAATATTTTTATCAAATGGACCTTTTCCATCAATAGGATTACCTAAACCGTCTACAACTCTTCCTAATAATTCCTTTCCAACAGGAGTATCAACAATATTACCCGTCCGTTTTACTACATCACCCTCTTTTACATTTCTATCATCACCAAAAATTACAACACCAACATTTTCACTTTCTAAGTTAAGAGCCATCCCTTTTGATCCATCTGCGAATTCCACCATTTCACCAGCTTGTACATTATCCAAACCATAAATTCTTGCTATACCATCTCCAACTGATAATACCTGCCCTACTTCTGCAACTTCAGCTTTTTCACCAAAATTTTTGATTTGTTCTTTTAATATTTTTGTAACTTCTGAAGGATTTATTTCCATCTATACCTCTATCATTCTATTTTCGATTTGCTGTAATTTATTTTTAATTGAGGAATCAACCATAGTACTTCCAACTTGGACTACCAGGCCTCCTATTAAACTTTCATCGTGTTTATAGTTTAATTTTATTTTAGAGCTAAAATTCATTGATAACTCATCTGTAATCTTCTTAATTTCATCACTTGATAATTTTTTTGCTGATTTCAATTCAGCTATAAGCTCACCTCTTTTTTTGGAACAAATTTCAATAAAACTTTTTAGAATTCGCTCTATAAAAAAGAAACGTCTCTTTTGAATTAAGAAATTTAAAAAATTTTTAAATAAATTTTCAAATTTATTAATATCAGCTATTTTGTTTATCACTTTTGAGAGATCCTCTTGGCTAGTAGTAGGATCTTTAATCAAATTAAAAAAATCTTTACTTTGATTAATTAGATTTAATACAGATAAAGATTGTTCTTCTATCTGGCTCAATAAATTATTTTCTTCTGAAAGCTCAAAAAGTGCGAGAGAATACCTTTCAGCTGATGAAATTGAAAAACCTGTATCTTTGCTCAACTTGTTTCCTATATAATGTTGAAGATTATTAAAAATTCAGGCTTTAATTAACATATGACCCTTGTGTCTTCAAGTGACTGATATGTCAAAAATGCCTCTTTTTATTGGTTAATTGAAGTTTATTGGATCAACATCAACTGAAAGTTTTATTCCCTTAAAAAATTTATATTTTGGAATAATTTTAGCTAAAGAATTCTGCATTTTCATAGATTTTGATCCTCTTATTAAAAGTCTTATCCTAAATTTTTTTTTTATTCTAAATATTGGTGCATTCACAGGACCCAAAATTTTTCCATTAATTTTGTTTTCAATAAAATTCTTAAAGTTAAAAGCTTCTTTTTCTAATTTTTTTTCATTCTCTCCTGTGAGGATTAAAGAAATAAATCTTTGATAGGGAGGAAGTTTATTTTTTTTTCTTATTTCTAACTCTCTTTCTAAAAAAATATCTGGATTTTCATTTGTTATTTCAGAGATCATTTTTGAATTATTTTCATAGGTTTGAAAATAAACTGTCGCTGGACTTCCAGTTCTTCCAGCTCTTCCTGAAAGCTGATGATAAAGTTGTAAATTCTTTTCAGCTCCTCTTAAATCATGGCCATGAGATGAAAGATCAATATCTACAACAACAATACAATTCAAGTGAGGAAAATGAAAACCTTTTGATATTAATTGGGTTCCTACTAAAATTTGAATTTCATTATTTATTATTTTTCTAATTTTTTCTTTTGAGTCTTTTTTATTAATCGTGTCACTCGAGAAAATTTCAATTTTTTTACCAGGAAACTTTCTTTTTACTTCTTCAGAAATTCTTTCAACACCTGGTCCGCTAAAAACAAATTCACAATTATCACCTTTCCTACAATTTCTTTTTAACTCTGATTTGAAACCACAATAATGACATATCAAATTATTTTTATTCTTATGATAAACCAAATTTATTGTACAATTTGGGCATGTGAAGCTTGAAAAACATTTGTTACATAATGCGTTAGGTGAAAAACCCCTTCTATTCAAAAAAAACAAAACTTGATCTTTTTTTTCAAGGTGTAGATTAACTTTTTCAATTATCTTCGCTGATAACCATGATTGCTTCTCAAGTTTTGTATTATTTAAATTTATAATTTCATAATTAGGTAGTGCAGCATTTCTATACCTTACACTTAGTCTAGAGACTTCATATTTTCCCTTTTTAATATTTTCAAAAGTTTCTATAGAAGGAACTGCTGTGATTAAGTTGACAGGAATGTTTTCAAATGATGCTCTTGAAATTGCCATATCTCGTGCATTATATGTAACACCTTCATCTTGTTTGAAAGATTGATCATGTTCCTCATCAACAATTATTATTCCTAATTTCTTAAACGGTAAAAATAAAGAAGATCTTGCACCAATGACAACTTTAATTTCACCACAGGAAATGCCACTCCAAATTATTTCTTTTTTCTTTTTTGAAATACCAGAGTGCCAAATCGCTGGATTAAATCCGAAATATTCTGAAAATTTTTGCTCAAACTGACTGGTCAAACCTATTTCTGGTAAAAGAATTAATGATTGAAAACCCTTCTCTATTAAAGATTTTAACGCCTCAAAATAAACTAAAGTCTTACCAGATCCTGTTGTTCCTTGTAAAACATGAACTCTAAATTTTTGATTTGAATAATTCATTTTTTCTAAGGATTTGATTTGATTGATAGATAGTTTAAAGGAATTTTTTTTTATTTTATTATTATACGGTTCATAAATTTTTTTTTCCATTTTCTCTATTGCATTACTGCTCAATAAAACTAGTTTTAACGCCATTCCTTTTGGTATTAAATTATACTCAGCAAACCAATTTAAAAAATTTATTGTGTCTTTCTTTAGTGGAGCTACGTCTAATTTTTTTTGAATACTTTTTATTTTAAATTTTTTATTGTCGTTTTTTTCAAATTCATCCCATACCACACCTGTTATTTTAGATTTTCCAAAAGGGACTAGAACAAATTCACCTAGCTTAAGATTAATTTCACTTTCATAAGTAAAAGGATGATTAAAAATATTAGGTAGTAGAATCGGGTATTTCATATTTTTATAATATGAAAAAAAATTAAGAGTGTATTGCTCTTTTATCTACTGATAACGCAGCTTCTTTGACAGCTTCAGAAAAAGTTGGGTGAGCATGACAAGTCCTTGCTATATCCTCGGCGCTTGCACCAAATTCCATTGCAACACCGATTTCAGCAATTAATTCTCCAGCATGAGGGCCAATTATATGTGCGCCTAAAACTTTATCTGTCTCAGCATCTGCAAGAATTTTCACAAAACCTTCTGCATCATCTATAGCTTTAGCTCTAGAGTTGGCCATGAATGAAAATTTACCAACCTTATAACTTTTATTTAATTCTTTTAATTGCTCCTCTGTTTTACCAATTGAGGCAACCTCTGGTGAGGTATACACCACACCTGGTATTGTATCATAGTTTACATGACCTGATTGACCTACAATATTTTCTGCAACTGCTATACCCTCATCTTCAGCCTTATGTGCAAGCATGGGTCCAACAATCACATCACCTATTGCATAAATATTTTCAATATTTGTCTTAAATTTCTTATCAGTTTTTATTCTATTTTTTTCATCTAAACTCACCCCAGCATTTTTTAAATTTAAACCATCTGTATTTGGCTTTCTGCCAACTGAAATTAAAACTACATCACATTCAAAATTGTTTTTATTTCCATCTTTATCAATTGTTGAGACCACTACACCTGAATTATTTTTTTGAATTGTTTCAACTTTATTTTGCATATTAAACTTCATTCCTTGTTTTTTTAGAATTTTCATAAACTCAGATGAAATTTCTTTATCCATACCAGGTGTTATATGATCCAAAAACTCAACAACTTCTACTTTTGCACCAAGTCTTGACCACACTGATCCCATCTCCAAGCCGATATAACCTCCACCAACAACAACCATTTTATTGGGCACTTTTTCTAATTTTAAAGCTCCAGTTGATGAAACTATTATTTTTTCATCTATTTCGATGCCCGGTAGAGATACTGGTACAGATCCTGTGGCTATAACTGTTTTTTCAGTTTGAATTATTGTTTCTTTTTTTTGATCATCTTTTATTAAGATTTCATTTTTTGATTTAAAACTTCCATGGCCTTTAAAATAGGTAACTTTGTTTTTTTTTAGAAGAAATTCTACACCTTTTGTAAGAACAGTGACTGCTTTGTCCTTGCTCTTCATCATTTTATCAAGATTTAGTTTTACTTCTCCTATTTCAATACCTTTATTTGCCAAACCTTTAACTTTATGAAATTCTTCAGATAGATTAAGTAAACTTTTTGAGGGGATACAACCAATATTCAGGCATGTGCCACCAAGAGATCCTCTGGACTCTATACATGCAGTTTTTAACCCTAGTTGGGCAAGTCTAATTGCGCAAACATAACCGCCTGGGCCACCTCCTATAACTACTGCTTGAAATTTTTCTGACATTCTAAATATCCAAAAATAACCTTCTAGGGTCCTCAAGGCTTTCTTTGATCATTTTAAGAAAGGATACAGACTCTTTACCGTCAATAATTCTATGATCATAAGATAAAGCTAAATACATTACTGGTCTTATTTTGATTTCACCATCCACTACAATAGGTCTATCAACAATATTATGCATCCCTAATACTCCGGATTGAGGTAAGTTTAGAATTGGAGTTGAAAGCATTGACCCATAAACTCCACCATTGCTAATAGTAAAAGTACCTCCTTGGAGATCTTCAATTACAAGTTTCCCATCTTTTGCTTTTTCAGAAATTTCTTTAATATTTTTTTCAATATCTGCAAAAGATAGTTCGTCTGCATTTTTTAAAACCGGAACTACAAGACCTTTATCTGTTCCAACTGCAAAACTTATATTATAATAATTTTTGTAAACAATTGTGTCTCCATCTATTTCAGCATTAACAGCTGGAAAATTTTTTAAAGCCACTATACAAGCCTTAACAAAAAACGACATGAAACCAAGCTTGATACCATATCGACTTTGGAAATCTTCCTGGTTGTCTTTTCTCATGTTAATTATATTTGTCATGTCCACTTCATTAAAAGTAGTGAGTAAAGCTGCATTTTCCTGGGCTTGTTTCAGTCTTTTTGCTATAGTTTGCCTTAACCTAGTCATTTTAATACGCTCTTCTTGACCATATTTAATTTTTCTCTCTGAAGGTGGAGGATTAACTCCCATCAAACTTATTAAATCACCTTTTAGTATTCGACCATCTTTCCCAGATCCTTTTACTGACTTAACGTCAATATTGTTCTCATCTACCATTTTTCTTACAGCTGGAGATAATGTTTGACTTTCCTCTGTAGAACTTTCCTCTTTGTGACTATTTTCTATTTCATTTGTTAAAACTAGTGGTTCCTCTTTTAACTGTTTACTATTATTCTCTTCTTCCAATATATCTAATTCCGCTTGTTCTTTAATTGGATCTAACTTGATTACATTGTCTTTTTCTTTAATCTCTTCTTTTTTTTGTAAATTTGACGGCTGAATTTTCTCTATTTTATTTGATTTTTTAACCTCACCTTCAATTTCAGTAACTAAACCTAAAATTTCTCCCACTTTAACAGTTGACCCATCTTGAGAGTTAATTTCAATTAATTTTCCTGTAACTGGAGACGGAACCTCCAAATTTACTTTGTCCGTCTCTAATTCAACAATTGGCTCATCTGCATCAACCGTCTCGCCTTTATTTTTTAACCATTTAGATACTGTAGCTTCTGTAATACTTTCACCTAAAACTGGGACTAATATTTTTTCGCTCATTTTTAATTATTCAAAAACCTTCTTAATAATTTCTTGTTGTTGTGAAATGTGTCTTTTTGCATAACCAGTGGCTGGTGATGCATCTGGACTTCTTCCAATATAAGAAATCTTTTTATTATTAGCCTTTATATTATCTAATGTCCATTGGATATAATCTCTAGCAGAAAACCAAGCTCCCATATTTTTTGGCTCTTCCTGACACCAATAAAATTTAGCTTTTTTAGCATAAGGTTTTAGCTCTTTTGCAAGTGCCTTGGCTGGAAAAGGATAAAGTTGCTCAATTCTATAAAATATAAGATCATCTCTCTTAAATTTTTCTCTAGCCTCAAGCAAATCAAAATAAATTTTTCCTGAACATAAAATTACTTTTTTAATTTTTTCCTTTTTTTTCAATTTGATAAAACCTTTTACCTTTGGATCTATTGCGTGATCCCATAAAACTCTATGAAACGTATTTTTTTTACTAAAATCACTTAAGTTTGAAACACAATGTTTATGTCTAAGTAAAGATTTGGGAGTCATTATAATTAGAGGTTTTCTGAAATCTCTATGCATTTGTCTTCTTAGTGCATGAAAATAGTTTGCAGGTGTTGTGCAATTCATTACCTGCATATTGTCATTTGAACATAATTGTAAAAATCTTTCTAATCTTGCAGAGGAATGCTCGGGACCTTGACCTTCATAACCGTGAGGTAATAACATAACTAATCCAGAGGCTCTTGACCATTTTCTTTCTCCTGAGGCAATAAATTGATCTATGACTACTTGAGCACCATTAGCAAAATCACCAAATTGAGCTTCCCAAATTGTAAGTGTATTAGGTTCAACTAAACTGTAACCATATTCAAAGCCTAAAACAGCTAATTCAGATAAGAAACTATCTACAATTTCAAAATTCTTTTGATTTTTAGATATTTTGTTTAACGGTACATATCGAGAATTATCTAATTGATTTCTTAATACTGAATGTCTTTGACTAAATGTACCTCTTCCTGAGTCCTGACCAACCAATCTTACTGGGTACCCTTCCTCTAACAAAGATCCAAACGCCAAAGCTTCAGCTGTAGACCAATCGATTTTTTCCTCATTATTAACGTTTGATTTTCTATTTTCTAAGACTTTAGCGATAGTTTTATGAATATTAATTTCTTTAGGTATTGTATTTATTTTTTCAGAAATATTTTTTAATTTTTTAACATCATAACCCGTAACGCCTCTTTTATCTTTTCCTCTCGCTGGTTTATATCTTGACCATGTACCCTCAAACCATTCAATTTTAGGCTTATAGTTCTTTGCATTCTTATATTGATCATCAAGTAATTCCTTAAATTCTTTTATAGATCTTATTAAATAATCATCAGTAATCGATCCTTCATTTATTAATTTTTCACCATAAACTTTGATGGGTGAAGGGTGTGAACGGATTTTTTTATACATTAGTGGTTGAGTAAAAGACGGTTCATCCCCCTCATTATGACCAAATCTTCGATAACAAATTAAGTCTATAACAACATCTCTATTAAATTTTAATCTAAAATCAGTTGCTATTCTTGCAGCATAAACAACTGCCTCAGGATCATCGCCGTTAACATGGATGATTGGTGCTTCAACCATTTTAGCAATATCAGAAGGGTAAGGTGATGATCTTGCAAATCTTGGACTAGTAGTAAATCCTATTTGGTTGTTCACTATTATGTGGATAGTTCCACCTGTATTGTGTCCTGGAAGACCAGACATTGCAAAACACTCTGCTACAACTCCTTGGCCTGCAAAGGCCGCATCTCCGTGAATTAAAATTGGTATAACTTTATTTCTCTCTTTATCCTTATGGAAATATTGTTTTGCTCTTGTTTGTCCTAAAACTACAGGGTTTACTGCTTCAAGATGAGATGGATTATCTGTTAAACTTACATGCACTTGATTTCCATCAAATTCTCTGTTAGATGAAGCGCCTAAATGATATTTGACGTCTCCTGTGTCATCCTCCGATTTTGAACTAATCTCTCCAGCAAATTCATTGAAAATTCTTTTATAAGATTTTTGTAAGACATTGGCTAAAACGTTCAATCTTCCTCTATGGGACATTCCTATTTTAACTTCTTTTACTTTTGATTGACCACCAATTTTAATTATTTGCTCAAGGGCGGGGATTAAACTTTCGCCTCCATCTAAACCAAATCTTTTTGTACCAACGTATTTTGTGTGTAAAAATTTTTCAAAACCTTCAGCTTGAATTAATTTTTTAAGAATGGCTTCTTTTCCATTCTGAGTGAATTTAAAATCATCTGCTTTTTCAACTCTGTCTCTAAACCATTTTCTTTCAGTTGGATTTGAGATATGCATATATTCAAAACCTAAGGATCCACAATATTTTTCTCTTAAAAATTTTAAAATTTCAGAAATGCTAGAGTATTGTCTATTAATGACTCCATCTAAAAAAATTTTATTATTATATTCCTCCTTCTTAAATCCATATGACTCGGGATGGAGTTCCTCTAAATAATCGGCTTTTAAAAGACCTAGAGGGTCTAATTTAGCAATCAAATGGCCTCTCTGTCTGTAAGATCTAATCATAGCAACAGCTTTTATAGAGTTTGCATTAGATTGTTTTGAAACTAATTCATCTTGATTTTCGTCACCATTATTCAAATTTTGTAATTTTTTGATTGATACTTTTTTTGATGGACTCCAGGATGGACCATTTATTTCATTTACAATTATGTCTGCCTCATCACCGATCTGATTAAAATATATTTTCCAGCTATCAGGCAAAGATGGATCATTATTAACAAACTTAAGATACATCTCCTCTATAAAAGCACTATTGGATTTACTTAAGAAAGCAGTCTTTTCAAATTCAAGATTTTTAGAAGATGACATCGCTATTAGCTAATATAGACCTAGAAAGAAATTTTTCAATTAGACAATTTATTTAATAATGTTTTTCCAATCTTTGATGGAGAGTTGGCCATAGTTATTCCACAATCCTCCATTTTTTTTATCTTTTCCTTTGCGCCACCTTTGCCTCCTGAGATTATGGCTCCTGCATGACCCATTCTACGTCCTGGTGGGGCAGTAACGCCTGCTATAAATCCAACAATTGGTTTTTTTATTTTATGATTTTTAATGAAATCTGCAGCCTCTTCCTCCGATGTCCCTCCAATTTCACCAATCATTAAAATTGATTGAGTATCTTCGTCGTTTAAAAATAGATCTAGACAATCTATAAAGTTTGTACCGTTAATTGGATCACCTCCAATTCCAATGCAAGTTGATTGTCCTAATCCATTTTCTGTAGTCTGAGCTACTGCTTCATAAGTTAAAGTTCCTGATCTTGAAACTATTCCAACTGTTCCTTTTTTATGAATGCTGCCAGGCATTATGCCAATTTTACACTCTTCAGGAGTTATGACACCTGGACAGTTAGGGCCAATCAGTCTACTTTTTGAATTATTTAATCTTTGTTTAACTTTTAACATATCCTGAATAGGAATCCCTTCAGTTATACATACAATCAGTTCTATAGATGCATCTATTGCTTCAATAATTGCTGAGGCTGCAAATTTAGCTGGGACGTATATCATAGTTGCATTAGCTCCCTCAGACTCTCTTGCCTCTTTCACTGTATTAAAAACTGGAAGGTCCAAATGTTTTTGGCCACCTTTTTTTGGTGTCACTCCACCAACTAAATTTGTTCCATATTTGATTGCTTGCTCAGAGTGAAATGTTCCATGTGAACCTGTAAATCCTTGACAGATTAATCTAGTATCTTTATTGACTAAAACTGACATTTAATTGATTGCCTCAACAATTTTTTTGGCTGCATCATCTAAATTTTCAGCAGATATTAATTTTAAACCTGAATTATCTAATATT
The DNA here is from genome assembly GCA_902595405.1 of uncultured Pelagibacteraceae bacterium. GTDB lineage: Bacteria > Pseudomonadota > Alphaproteobacteria > Pelagibacterales > Pelagibacteraceae > Pelagibacter. Next base: position 17,532 of record CACJPX010000003.1, on the reverse strand, counting down.
TCTTTACCTTCTTTAAAATTTGTGCCAGCTAGTCTGACTACCAAGGGAACATTGATTTTCATTTCTTTTGCAGCATCTACAACGCCTTGAGCTAGAACATCACATCGCATTATGCCACCAAAAATATTAATTAATATACCTTTTACATTTTTATCTGACAAAATTATTTTGAAAGCCGCTGAGACCTTTTCTTTTGATGCTCCCCCGCCAACATCTAAAAAATTTGCTGGCTCTTCTCCATATAATTTTATTATATCCATAGTGGCCATTGCTAGACCAGCTCCATTAACCATACATCCAATGCTGCCATCCAATTTGATATAAGCTAGGTCATGTTTACTAGCTTCAATTTCAGTAGGGTCTTCCTCATTCAAGTCTCTAAGTTCTAAAATTTCAGGGTGTCTAAACAAAGCGTTACTATCAAAATTTACCTTTGCATCTAAACAAATAATTTTCTTTTCTTTAGTGAGTATTAAAGGGTTTATTTCAACCATATTTGCATCAGTTTCAATAAACATCTTATAGATTGATTTAATTAAAGATATTGCCTCGTTTTTTGGATTGTTCTCTAATTTAAATATTTGAATAATCTTTTCACACTCCTCATTTGAAATTTCTTCTTTTAATTCTACTTTAGTTGTCAAAATTTTGTCAGGAGATTTGCTTGCTACATCCTCAATGTCCATTCCACCTTGATCACTAGAGATAAAAGCAATTTTTGAAGTAGCTCTATCTACCAAACATGATAAATAAAATTCTTTCTCGATATCTGATGAAACTTCAACATATAATCTTTTAACTTCTCTTCCTTCAGGTCCTGTCTGATGAGTTATTAATTTTTTTCCTAAAAGCTCTTTGGCTGATTTCTCAAGTTCTTCGAGATTATTCAGAATTTTAACACCTCCCGCTTTCCCTCTTCCACCTGCATGAATTTGAGCTTTTAAAACATATTTTTCTGTTTTTAATGACTTACATTTCTTTAAAAGTTCCTCAACCGTTAAACCAAATACACCTTCTGGTACAATCGCTCCAAATTTTTTTAAAATTTGTTTTGCCTGATGCTCGTGTATATTCATTATTTATTTAAATCTGGATCTATTTTAGATGCTGCTTCCCAGAGTTTTTTTACTGCATCAATTGAATTAAGAAATTCAGATTTTTCTTTCTCATCTAAATTTATTTCCTCTATTTTTTCGACACCATTCTTTCCAACTATAATTGGAACTCCAGCATATATATCTTTGATACCATATTCGCCATTCAAATATGCAGCACATGGAAGCATTTTTTTTTCATCTCTAAGATAAGCTTTAGCCATCTCAACTCCTGAAGCTGCTGGGGCATAGAAAGCCGAACCCTTTTCAAGAAACTTTACAATTTCAGCTCCACCATCTCTAGTTCTCTGATTTATTTCCTCTAATCTTTTTTGAGAAATTTTTCCTTCTTTAACTAAATCTAATAAAGGTTTTCCTGAAACTTTAGTAAATCTTGGAAGAGGTACCATTGTATCACCATGACCACCCATCACCATTGCCTCTATTTCTTTAACCGGGACGCTAAATTCTTCAGATAAAAATAACTTAAATCTGGAGCTATCTAGTATACCCGCCATGCCAACTACTTTATTTGGTGAAAGACCTGAGAATTTTTGAAAAGCCATTACCATTACATCTAATGGATTTGTTATACAAATTACAAATGCATCAGGCGAATTTTTTTTAATTCCTTCTGCAACTTGCTTTATAATCTTTAAATTTATACCAAGTAAATCATCTCTGCTCATGCCAGGTTTTCTCGGCACACCAGCTGTAATTATAATAACATCTGAGCCCTTTATGTCCTTATAATCATCCGTCCCTGAAAATTTCACATCAAAACCATCTACAGATGATGATTGTGCAATATCTAACGCTTTTCCTTTTGCAACACCGCTCGCAACATCAAATAAAACTACCTCATTTACTAATTCTTTTATTCCAATTAAATGAGCTAAAGTTCCACCTATTTGACCTGCTCCAATTAAAGATATTTTGCTCATTGTTTATTACTTCATTGTTGGCATCACAAATTCAGCATTAGATCTAATTCCTGAGGGCCATCTTGAAGTTATCGTTTTTAATTTAGTATAAAATTTTATTCCTTCCATCCCATGCATCGCACTATCTCCAAACAAAGACCTCTTCCAACCACCAAAACTATGAAAAGCCATCGGAACAGGTATTGGTACATTTATACCAACCATTCCAACTTGAATCTTGCTTGCAAATGTTCTTCCAGCGTCTCCATCTCTTGTATAAATACTTACGCCATTTCCGTATTCATGATCATTTATTAATTTTGAAGCTTCCTCAAAAGTTTTAACTCTAACTACAGATAGAACTGGGCCAAATATTTCCTCTTTATAAATCCTCATATCTTTTTTCACGTTATCAAATAAACAGCCACCAATGTAAAAGCCATTCTCATATCCTTGTAACTTTAAATTTCTTCCATCGACAACTAATTTCGCACCCTCTTTTACACCCAAATCAACATAACTTTTTACTTTTTCTAAATGCTCTTTAGTGACTAAAGGGCCCATTTCTGAGTTTTTGTCCATTCCTGGTCCAACTTTTAAAGCCTCTGCTTTTTTTGATAATCTAGACACTAGTTCATCTCCAATATCACCAACTGCTACAGCCACTGACTGAGCCATACATCTTTCTCCAGCGGAGCCATAAGCTGCACCCATTAAGCCATTCACAGCACCATCTAAATCACAGTCTGGCATTACTACTAAATGATTTTTAGCTCCTCCTAATGCCTGAACTCTTTTTTCATTTTTTGCTGAATTTTCATAAATATATTTAGCAATAGGAGTTGAACCAACAAAACTAACTGCTTTAATATCTTTGTTATTTAAAATTGCATCTACTGCTTCTTTGTCTCCATTTATCACATTAAATACACCGTCTGGGAGACCAGCTTCTTTCAATAATTCTGCTAATCTTATTGGACAAGAGGGGTCTTTTTCTGATGGCTTTAATATAAATGTATTTCCGCAGGCAATAGCAATTGGAAACATCCACATCGGAACCATAGCTGGAAAATTAAATGGTGTTATTCCGGCAACAACACCTAGTGGTTGACGCATTGACCAGCTGTCAACATCTGTCCCTACATTTTCTGAAAATTCTCCTTTAAGTAAATGTGGAATTCCGCAAGCAAATTCTACAACTTCTAATCCTCGTGTTAATGAGCCTTTTGCATCCTCATAAACTTTTCCGTGTTCAGAAACAATTAATTGTGTCAATTCATCAGAATTTTTTTCAATTAACTCTTTAAATTTAAACATTATCCTTGCTCTTTGAAGTGAAGGTTTTAATGACCATGTCTCAAAAGCTTTTTTTGCAATCTCTACTGCCTGATCTAAATCACTTGTGGAGGCAAGTCTTACTTGCTTTTCCTGTTCACCAGTAGCGGGGTTAAAAACTTTTCCTTTTTTATCTGAACTTCCGGGAATTATTTTTCCACCTATAAAATGTTCAATTAATTTCATGAATAGGATCTTTTAGAGTAAAAATTCTTATTAGTCTATTGTTTAAATATTAGCTGTTGCTAACATTTTCTTTATTTCAGCAATTGCCTTTGCAGGGTTTAAACCTTTAGGGCATGCACTAGTACAGTTCAAAATAGTATGACAACGATACAATTTAAGTTCATCAGCTACTTTTTTTAATCTAGCTTGTCTTTCCTCATCTCTACTATCGATAATCCATCTATAAGCTTGTAATAAAACTGCTGGTCCTAAATACTTATCTCCATTCCACCAATAACTTGGGCAAGAAGTAGAACAACAAGCACACATAATACATTCATAAGCACCATCAAGCTTAGCTCTATCTTCTTTTGATTGAATTAATTCAGCTGACTCAGATTTTGAACTCGATTTTAACCATGGCTCAATAGATTTATATTGCTTGTATAATCCATCTAAATCTCCGATTAGGTCTTTTTTAACTTTTAAGTGTGGCAACGGATAAATATCAATATCTCCATCAATATTTTCATGAGGTGTTGTGCAAGCAAGACCATTTTTGCCACCCATGTTCATTGCACAGGATCCACATACACCGTGAGCACATGATCGTCTGTAAGCAAGAGTGGGGTCTATTTCATTTTTAATTTTATTTAAAATATCTAATACTTTAGATGGGCAGTTATCCATATCAACTTCATAAGTGTCAATTCTTGGACCTTCTCCTGAAGATGGATCCCATCTATATACATTAACTTTTCTTAAATTTTTTGAGCCGGTTTTGTCTTTAAAATATTTACCTTTTTTTGTTTTGGAATTCTCAGGTAAACTGATTTGCACCATTAATATACTCTCTCCTGAGGTGGAAAATACTGTACTTCATTGGTTAATGTAGACTTATGAACATCTCTATAACTTATTTTTGATTTTTTTCCATCACACCAAGCTAATGTATGTTGCATAAACTTCTCATCATCTCTTTTTGGATAATCTTCTCTTGCATGAGCTCCTCTACTTTCTTTTCTATTATAAGCTGAGTCAACTGTCACAACTGCTTGTCTAATTAAATTATCAAATTCTAAAGTTTCTACTAGGTCAGTATTAAATATTAATGATTTATCTTTGACCGATAAAGAGTCTAACCCATCAAATGTTTGTCGTATTTCATCAACACCCTCTTTAAGTGTTTTCTCTGTTCTAAAAACTGCACATTTTGATTGCATTGTTTTTTGCATGGACAGTCTTAGTTCAGCAGTACCAATATCTCCATCGGAGTTTCTAATCTTATCAAAACGATCTAAACATTTTTGAGTTTCTGACTCATTGATCTCCTCATGAGGTGTACCAGGTTGAACTAGTTCGGCAGCTCTTTTTGCAGCTGCTCTTCCAAAAACAACAAGATCAATCAAAGAGTTAGAGCCCAATCTATTTGCTCCATGAACTGAAACACAAGCTGCTTCTCCTATAGCCATAAGTCCTGGAACAGTCTTTTCAGAACCATTTACAGTCAAAACTTCTGCTTTATAATTAGTTGGTATACCACCCATGTTATAATGAACTGTGGGTACAACTGGAATTGGTTCTTTAGTAACATCTACATTAGCAAATAATCTTGCTGCATCTGTTATACCTGGCAATCTACTTTCTATAATTTCTTTATCAAGATGGCTTAAGTTCAAATGAACATGATCTTGATCTTTTCCAACTCCTCTTCCTTCATTAATTTCAATTGACATTGATCTACTTACAACGTCACGTGATGCTAAATCCTTAGCTTTAGGAGCGTATCTTTCCATAAATCTTTCACCTTTAGAATTTGTAAGATAACCTCCTTCACCTCTCGCACCTTCTGTTATTAAGGTGCCGTGTCCATAAATTCCAGTTGGATGAAATTGTACAAACTCCATGTCTTGTAATGGAAGACCTGCTCTTAGCACCATTGCATTTCCATCACCAGTACATGTATGAGCAGATGTTGCAGAATAGTAAACTTTTCCGTAGCCACCTGTAGCTATAATAACAATATGAGACCTAAATCGATGAATAGTTCCATCATTTAAATTCCATGCTATCAATCCTTTACATTCCCCATCTTTCATTAAAAGATCGAGAGCAAAATACTCAATAAAAAACTCTGTCTTATGTTTTAAAGCTTGACCATATAGAGTATGCAAAATTGCGTGTCCTGTTCGATCGGCTGCAGCACATGTTCTTTGGACTATTCCATTTCCATAATTTTTGGTCATACCACCAAAAGGTCTTTGATAAATTTTGCCGTCCTCTGTTCTGCTAAATGGGACACCATATTTTTCCAATTCAATAACTGCCTTAGGGGCTTCTTTGCAAAGGTACTCAATGCTATCTTGGTCTCCTAACCAATCTGCTCCTTTTACAGTATCATACATATGCCATCGCCAATCGTCTTCACCCATGTTTCCAAGGGCAGCTGAAATTCCACCTTGCGCTGCAGAAGTATGACTTCTTGTTGGAAATACTTTTGAAATACATGCAGTTTTTAATCCCGCTTCACTTAAACCAACAGCAGCTCTTAAGCCAGAACCACCAGCACCTAGGACTACAACGTCATATTCATGATCTATTATTTTATATGAACTCATAAGCTAGAGATTAATATAATTGTAATTAAAGGAATTACTACTGCTGATGCATATAAAAGCTTATTTGCGACACTTTTGATTTTAGCATTTTTAATATAATCCTCAAAAACCTCACTTATACTTAAAGCTGAAAAAAAATAAGCATTTATTATAAAAATACTAAATAAAAATTTAGATAAAGGCTTTGTAAAAAATTCTACTAAATTGAAGTATTCTTTATCATAAATCATTGTGAAATTTAAAATAAACCATGTCATCAATGGTACTAGCAAAACTCCGCTAATCTTTAAAAAAATCCATTTTTTAGTCGCACTAATCATACTAAATAAAATTTTTTCCTAATGTAAAAAAAATAATCGTCAAAATTATTGATCCAAATATTACTATTAAACCCGTAATCCTAGTTATCTTCAGTTCAAAACCATAACCTAGATCCATTATCAAGTGTCGAATTTCACTTAATATTTGAAACGAAAAAGACCATGTGATACCCAAAATGATAAATTTTCCAAATAATGATTTTAAAAATAAATTAATCGCTTCATAATTATTTTCACCAAGAAGAAGTAAACAAGACCAAATGCAAATAAAAGTAATTCCGATAATATTTATTACTCCTGTAATTCTATGAGTAATGGAAACCAAAGAGGAAATATGCCATCTATAAATTTGAATATGTGGCGATAGAGGAGGTTTATTTTCCATAAAAATTATTTTTAATTAATGTTTCAGCTATTTCAACTGCATTCAATGCAGCGCCTCTTAAAAGATTATCAGATACAATCCACAAATTTAATCCATTTTTTATTGTTTTATCTTCTCTAATCCTTGAAATAAAAGTTTCATCTTTTCCTTCTGCCTCTAATGGTGTCGAGTAACCTCCATCAATTCTTTCATCAATTACTTTGCAACCATCAAAACTATTCAATGCTTTTTTAATTTGTTCTAACGAAAAAGATTTCTCAAATTGAATATTTACCGACTCTGAGTGAGAGACAGATATTGGTAACCTAACACATGTTGCTGTTAGATCGATTTTGTCATCTAAGATTTTTTTAGTCTCGTTTCTCATTTTTAATTCTTCTTTAGTGTAACCATCTTCTGAAAAAACATCGATATGTGGAATGGCATTAAAAGCAATCGGTTTTGTAAAATTTTCAGATTTAATATCTTTACCTTCTAAAGCTAATTTAGTTTGTTTTACCAGTTCATCCATAGAGGCTTTACCAGCACCAGAAACAGATTGGTATGTTGAAACAACTATTCTTTTAATTACAAATAAATCATGTAATGGTTTTAATGCGATTACTAATTGTGCTGTTGAGCAATTAGGATTTGCAATAATATTTTTTTTAATATTGTTTAAAGCATCTGAATTTACCTGCGGGACAATTAAAGGAACATCCAGATCCATTCTGAAAAAACTAGAATTATCAATTACTAAACAATGCTTGGCTGCTTTTTCAGCAAATTTTTCAGAAATTTTAGCGCCTGCTGCAAAAAAAGCGATTTTAACTTTGGAAAAATCAAAATTTTCTAATTCACTCACCACAATATCTTTACCTTGAAAATGAATTTTTTTTCCAGCGCTTTTAGACGAAGCAACTAAATAAAGATTTCCTAAAGTAAGTCCTTTTTTTTCAAGAACTTCCAGAGTTTTTCTTCCGACATTACCTGTTGCTCCTACTATTGCTATATTCATGATGTAGGGTTTATACTAGATGAAAGGTAAATCGCAAACTTTTACAGCTATTAAATTTCCATCAATTTCCAATAATCCTGTAGCAGATGCTTTACAATGCGGCTCATTTATCATTGCAATACCTATAGACTTTTTAAAATGAGGTGAATAACAGGCAGATCTTAAATCCCCAATTAAATTTCCTTTTTCATCTTTGATATTAAGAGATTTAGTTAAATTAATTTTGCTAATATCAATCTGAACACCCATTAATTTTCTTTTGATCCCGTCTTTTTGAATCTTTTTCAATTTTTCCTTACCTAAGAAATCTATATCTGTATCTAGATTTACATACTTTTCAAAACCACACTCAAATGGATTATCATTATTGTCAAAATCGTTTCCATAAGAAAGTAAACCACTTTCTATTCTTTCAATTAAATTTGGACATCCAGCTTTTACATTAAATTCTTTTCCTAATACAAAGAGTTGATCATATAAATCTAATCCAGATTTAGTATTTTCAACATAGATCTCAAAACCTCCTTGTTTAGACCAACCAGATCTAGCAATTAAATGTTTTACACCCTTATAATCATAATAATCAAATCCAAAAAATTTTAACTCTTTTATCTCCTTACCAAAAATTTTTTCCATCAAATCAAAAGATTTGGGTCCTTGAATTGCTAAGATATCAACATTAGGCTCAAAAATTTTTACATTGAATTTATTTCCTGATGCTAATCCTTTTGCAAAAAAAATAACATCGGAGTCAGCAATTGAGATCCACCATCTATCTTTAGCTAGCTTTAAAATAACTGGATCATTTACTAAATTTCCACTTTCATCAATTATTGGGCAATAATAACATCTGCCAATTTTGGAATTGGATAAATCTCTACAGGTCATAAGTTGAACAAGTTTCGCTGCATCATTGCCTGAAATTTCAACCTGTCTTTCTGCTGATACATCCCATACTTGAACATTTTTTTTTAAATGATCACAGGATTCTTCTAAAGATCCAAATGCTGCTGGTAACAGCATATGATTATAAACTGTGTAGGCAGTCACACCTTGATTTTCAATTCTTGAAGTATACGGAGTACTTCTCACTCTTCTTGATTTAGCTATTGGATAACTTTTCATTTATTTAAGAATTCTAAAATCTTTTCTCTCATTTCGAATGCTTTTTCAATCATTATCATATGGCCACATCCTTTGATCACGTGAGTAGTTGAATTTTTAATCAAATTAGAGAATTTTTTTCCTGCTTCTAAATTAACCATTTTATCTAATTCTCCGAATATAAGCATCGATGGTAGATTAATTGCTTTTGCAGCCTCAGAGCCATTTGAATAATTGTTACATGCATTTAAATCAACAGCCAAAATTTCACTTATATCTCTCGGCGATTGAATGATTTTTTCTACTGGGTTACCACCAATAAACTTTTTTGAACCCTCATATCCCCATTTCATCATTAATTTAACAGCGTCTGGGTGTCCGCTTTGAGCTAATTCAATTAAATCCGGATGTACCGGCATTTTATTTGAACCTCCAACAAAAACTAATTTTTTGAGTCTCTCTTTATATCTTGAAGAATATTCGAGTATTTCTAAACATCCTTGAGAATGACCAACTAAAATTAAGTTTTTTAATTTTAATTTATCAAATACTTTTTCCATCCAATCAGCAATTTTTTCAATACTATCTAAACAAGGACCATCTGAATTTCCATGTCCAGGTAAATCTATAGATAATACATTATAATTTTTTGATGAAAAAAATTGTTCAGCTAGCGACCAAACAATGTGTGAGAGACCACTTCCATGTAAAAATACTATCGTATCTTTATTTATATCTATACCCTGACCAGAGTCGGATGCATGAATGTTTTTGTTTTCTAGTTGGAATATCAATTATTTTCCTAAAATTTTTTTCTTAACTCAAATTTTTGAATTTTACCTGTTGAAGTCTTTGGTAATTCACAAAAAACAACTTGTTTCGGCACTTTAAAACCAGCAAGGGTTTCTTTACAAAAACTTATTAATTCTTTTTCTGTAACCGGTTTATCTTGGACCATCTCAATAAATGCACATGGAACTTCGCCCCATTTTTCATCTGGTTTTGCTACTACTGCTGCAATAGAAACTGATGGATGCTTTGCTAAAGTGTTTTCTATTTCGATTGAAGAAATATTTTCACCTCCAGAAATAATGATATCTTTAGATCTGTCTTGAATTTTAACATATCCATCTGGATGCATGACCGCCAAATCTCCAGAATGAAACCATCCACCACCCATAGCTTTATCTGTAGCATCTTTATCTTTGAAATAGCCCTTCATAACGACATTTCCTTTAATCATAATTTCACCAATCGTTTTTCCGTCTTTTGGCACTTCTTTCATTGACTCAGGGTCCATAACTGTAATTCCCTCTGTATTAGGGTATCTTACTCCTTGCCTTGCCTTTATCTCATTCTGCTTTTCTTCATCAAATTCATTCCAAGAGTCGTTCCAAGCACATTGAGTAACATGACCATAGGTTTCTGTTAATCCATAAACATGCATTACTTCAAATCCAAGTTCTTTCATTTTTTTAAATATGATGCTTGGTGGTGGTGCTCCAGCAGTCAATACATAAACTTTTTGTTTTAGTTTTTTTCTGTCAGACTCAGGAGCTCCTGTAATCATATTCAGCACTATTGGCGCCCCTCCAAAATGAGTGACATCATATTTATCAATTAATTCAAAAATTTTCTTAACATCAATATTTCTTAAGCAAATAGTTCTTCCATTTAACATGGGAACAGTCCACGGATAACCCCAACCATTACAATGAAACATGGGCACAATAGTCAAAAAATTTAATCTGTTTGGCATATTCCATGCAACTGCACTTCCAGTTGACATCAAATATGATCCTCTGTGGTGGTAAACCACTCCCTTAGGATTTCCAGTAGTTCCTGAAGTATAACTAAGTGATAATGCTTGCCATTCATCTTCCGGCATTTCCCAATTATAATTTTCATCACCAGTATTTAAAAAACTTTCATATTCTAATTCTCCAATTTTCTCACACTTAGATTGGTCTGCAAATTTATCGTTGATATCAATTATTATTATTTTTCTTTTTAAAGTATTTAGGGCCTTTTTTACCTCAACATGAAGTTGCCTATCAACAACTAAGACTTTTGCCTCACTATGTTCTAAAATATACGCAATTGTCTTAGCATCTAATCTTATATTAATAGTATTAAGAACTGCACCTGTCATCGGAACTGAATAGTGCCCTTCAAAAATTTCAGGGGTATTAAAAGCTAAAAATGAGACAGTATCACCCTTGTTAACTCCAATTTTATTAAGTGCGCTAGCAAATTTTACAGTTCTTTTATAAACTTGACTCCAAGTATATTTCCTATCTTCATAAATAACTGCTTCATAATTGGGATAAATTTCATAAGCTCTTTTTAAAAAAGTCAAAGGTGTTAATGGAACATAATTTGCATCATTTTTATCAAGATTAGTTTCGTAATGGCTCATTTAATTGAACTTGAAATTCATTATATTTGAACTTCCAGAAATTGCAGACTTATAATGATGTTCGGCTCTAGGTAATACTTTGTCAAAATAAAATCTAGCAGTATCTATTTTATCATTATAAAAATTTTTATTTTCCTCATAATCTTTAAAACTTACCTCAAGAACCTTAATCCATGCATATGCAATAGATACGTAACCTAAAGTTTTAAGATAGTCATTAGCCGCTGCGCTAACATCGTCTTTTGCTGAGGTTGTTTTATCTATCATCCAATCACTAAATTTTTTAAGAGTGTCTAAATTCTTATTAAATTCTAATAAAAATGGTTTAATTTTTTCATTGTCAGTTTTACACTCTGACTTAACCTGATCTAAAAATTTATTTATTATATTACCATTTTTATTTGATAATTTTCTGAAAACTAGATCCAAAGCTTGGACCGAATTTGTACCTTCGTAGATAGGTGTAATTCTATTATCTCTATATAATTGTTCTATTCCTTGATCTTTAGTATATCCATATCCACCATGAATTTGCATAGCATCACTTGTTATTTCCATTGCTAAATCTGTGAATAGAGATTTTACCACAGGAGTCATTAGGGAAACATAATCTGAGGCTTCCTGACGTGTTTTTTCATCTGGATGATTTAAACTTACTTCAGTTTGCTGTGATAGCCAAAAACATAAAGCTCTTTCACCTTCAATAATTGATTTCATATTAAGAAGGGTTCTTCTTATGTCAGCGTGTTCAATTATAAAATCTGCGCCATTTTTTGAAATAGAATTATTTGATTTTCCTTGTTTTCTCTCTTTTGCATAAGTAAGTGAATTTTGATAGGCAATTTCTGAAATACCTAAACCTTGTATACCAACAACTATTCTTTCAAGATTCATCATAGTGAACATTGCACTTAATCCTTTTTCTTTAGCACCTATCATGTATCCAGTAGCATCATCAAAATTTAATACACAAGTTGCTGATCCCTTTATTCCCATCTTAGTCTCTATAGATCCTGTAGATATCCCATTTCTTGGTCCGATTGTTCCATCGTCTTTAACCACAAATTTCGGAACTAAAAATAAACTTATTCCTTTTGTACCTGCTGGAGAGTCATCTGCTCTAGCCAAAACTAGATGAATAATATTCTCGGTTAAATCATGATCACCAGATGTAATAAATATTTTTTGACCACTTATTTTATAAGTTCCGTCAGTTTGTTTCCTGGCTTTTGTTCTTAATAAACCCAAATCGGTACCACATACTGGTTCAGTTAAACACATAGTGCCGCTCCATTTTCCCTCAACTATTTTAGGTAAATATTTATTTTTTATATCGTCTGTAGCATGATGATTAATACAATTATATGCACCAATACTTAGTTCACTGTATAATTTAAAAGACAGACTTGCTGAGGAAAGCATTTCATCAAAAAATGCACTTACAGTTTTTGGCATACCTTGACCCCCATATTTTGGATCACAAGATAGTGAAGTCCATCCGTCCTCGATATATTTTTTGTAAGCTTCTTTATAACCTGGTGGAGTTCTTACTACTCCATTTTCTAAAACTGCAGGATTTTCGTCACCAGCTTTAGCTAATGGTAAAATTAAATTTTGATTAATCTTCGCTGCCTCCTGCAAAATATCTTTTACTAAATCAGTTGTTACCTCTTTATATTTTTCTAACTCATTATATTTTTGATTATTTCTAAGTTTCTCGAATAGAAACATCATATCATCAACAGGAGCGGTATAGCTTGGCATAGTATGACTTTAAGATAATTAATTAATTATTGCAATTTTGAAATGATCGCATCACCCATTTGAGAAGTAGAAACCTCTTTCATTTTATCAGACATTATATCTTTTGTTCTCAATCCATCATTAAGAGCCTCTTGTACAGCCTTTTCTAAGGCCTCTGCCTCTTTATCTAAATCTAAAGAATATCTTAGTGCCATAGCAAAACTCAAAATTGAGGCAATAGGATTTGCGACTCCTTTTCCAGCAATGTCTGGAGCTGAACCATGAATAGGTTCATACATTGCTCTCATTTCGCCATCCTTATTTTTTGCACCTAATGATGCAGAAGGTAGTAATCCAAGAGAACCTGTTAACATAGAAGCCTCATCAGATAACATGTCACCAAATAAATTATCAGTTAAGATTACATCAAATTGTTTTGGGTTTCTTACTAATTGCATCGCACAATTATCAGCTAACATATGACTTAACTCAACATCCTTATAATCTTTATCATGTAATGATTGCACTTCTTCTTTCCAAAGTTGGCCTGCTTCCATTACATTAGATTTTTCACAAGATATGACTCTATTTGATCTTTTTTTAGCTAAGTCAAAAGCAACTCTAGCTACTCTAATAATTTCACTACTAGTATAAGTATGAGTGTTTACTCCTTTTCTTTCTCCATTTTCTATTGGTTTAATTCCTCTTGGTTCACCAAAATATACTCCACCAGTTAATTCTCTAACTATTAAAATATCTAAACCTGATACAATTTCTGGTTTTAAAGTTGAAGCATTTACTAATTGTTCAAAGCATATTGCTGGCCTTAAATTAGCAAAAAGTTTTAGTTCTTTTCTAAGTTTTAAAAGGGCTCTCTCAGGTTTTTTTGAAAATTCTACACCATCCCACTTTGGTCCACCAACTGCACCTAACATTATTACAGCGCTCTCTAATGCTTTATAAAAAACTTCATCAGTAAGAGGTGTTCCATGCTTATCAAATGAAATTCCTCCAACTAAATCCTCATCAATTTCAAAATCTAAAGATTTTTTATCATTAAACCAATTGATTACTTTTTTAACCTCTGCAATAACTTCTGGACCTATTCCATCACCAGGTAGCAATAACACTCTTCTTTTTTTTACTTTAATCATTAAACACCCAGGGCTTTTTGACTTTTAAATCTTTTTCAAAAATTTCTATTTTATCAGATTTTTTTAATGAAAGAGCTATATCGTCCAATCCTTCTAGCAAACACTTCTTTTTAAACGAATCTACTTTAAATTTTAATTCATTATTTCCAAAAATAACTTTTTCTTCCTTAAGATCTATAAAAATTTCCTCTTTTCTTTTTGCATATTCTGATAGTTCTTTAATTTTATCATCATCTAAAATTATTGGTAAAATTCCATTTTTAAAACAGTTGTTATAAAAAATATCTGCAAAACTTGAACTTATCACACACGTGATACCGAAATCTAATAATGCCCATGGAGCGTGTTCTCTTGAAGAACCACAACCAAAATTTTTTCCAGCAATTAAAATTTTTGAATTATTGTAAGGATCTTTGTTTAAAACAAAATCATTTATTTCTTTACCTTGATCATCATATCTCATCTCAAAAAATAAATTTTTGCCCAGTCCAGTTCTTTTAATTGTTTTTAAAAATTGTTTTGGAATAATCATATCTGTATCAATATTAACTATTGGCAAATACGCTGGTATACTCTTTAAAGTGTTAAATTTTTGCATGTTAATTTTGATATTTCCTTACATCATCAAGGTTTCCAGATATTGCTGCTGCTGCTGCCATACCTGGGCTTACTAGATGTGTTCTTCCACCTCTACCTTGCCTACCTTCAAAATTTCTGTTTGATGTAGAGGCACATCTTTCTTCTGGTTTTAATTTATCTGCATTCATAGCTAAACACATTGAACAACCTGGCTCTCTCCATTCAAATCCTGACTTTACAAAAATTTTATCTAATCCTTCTTGTTCTGCTTGTTCTTTAACTAGCCCTGATCCAGGAACAACCATTGCATGAACATGAGAGGCAATTTTTTTATCTTTTAAAATTTTTGCAGCCTCTCTTAAATCTTCAATTCTCCCATTAGTACAGCTTCCGATGAAAACTTTATCAATTTTAATATCTTTAGCTGCCATATCTGGTTTCAAGCCCATATAATTTAAGGCTCGTTCCAAAGAATTTTTTCTATCCTCATCTTTCTCATTTTTTGGATTTGGTACTCTTTCATCTATCGTAATAACATCCTGAGGTGAAGTTCCCCAAGTTATCATTGGCGAAATTTCATTCGCAGTTAGGTTTACCTCTTTGTCAAACTTTGCACCTTCATCAGTATTTAAATTTTTCCAATTATCTATTGCTTTATCCCAATCATCTCCTTTAGGAGACATTGGTCTACCTTCTAAGTATTTAAATATTTTTTCATCAGGAGCGATTAATCCTGCCCTTGCACCACCTTCAATTGTCATATTACAAATTGTCATTCTATTCTCAACACTAAGCGATTTAATTAGATCCCCTGCATACTCTATAACACATCCTGTTCCACCCGCAGTTCCAATTTTTCCAATTATCTGGAGAATTACATCTTTTGATGTAACACCTAATGGAAGTGTACCGTTGACATTTATTCTAAAATTCTTTGCTTTTTTTTGAACTAATGTTTGAGTTGCTAAAACATGTTCTACTTCTGAAGTTCCAATACCAAAAGCTAATGCACCAAATGCTCCATGTGTTGCTGTATGACTATCACCACAGACAATAACTGTTCCGGGTTGAGTAAAGCCCTGTTCAGGCCCTGTGACATGAACAATTCCTTGTCTCTTATCGCTCATTCCAAAAAGTTTAATACCAAACTCTTTACAATTAGCCTCTAAAGTTTCAACTTGAATTTTAGATTCATGGTCTGAAATACCTTTTGACCTATCCGTTGTTGGAACATTGTGATCTGCAACAGCTAATGTCAATTTTGGGTGTCTTACTTTACGTTTAGAATTTCTTAGTCCCTCAAAGGCTTGCGGACTAGTGACTTCATGAACTAAATGTCTGTCAACAAACAATAAAGCTGTTCCATCTTCTTGCTGATGAACTAAATGTTCTTTCCAAATTTTATCGTAAAGAGTGTTGGGCATTGAGAAAAAAATTATTTTTTTTCCTGTAAATTTTCAAGTTTTTTTTCAGTTTTAGTTTCAGCTTTGGGTGCCTCTTTCTTCATCTCTGTTTTTGGGACTTCTTCTTTTTTAGGCTCTACAGTTGGGGTAGCCTCTTTTGCAGATTCTGGTGCACTTTCTTTTTCAGCTGGCGCTAGATTTTCTTCAGTAACAGTCTCGGGCTTCACGTCAATATCAATACCAATTTTTTTTCTTATTTTTTCAGCAATCCTCGCAGATTTTCCAGTTCTATCTCTTAAATAATACAGTTTAGCTCTTCTTACTTTTCCTGAACGAATTACTTTGATTGAGTCAATAACAGTTCCATACAACGGAAAAGTTCTTTCAACACCTTCTCCAAAAGATATTTTTCTAACAGTAAAAGAGGAGTTTATGTCTCTACTTTTTTTAGCTATACAAACACCTTCGAAATATTGAATCCTTTCCTTTTTTCCCTCTGTAATTCTGACGCCAACTTTAACAACATCACCAGGAAAGAAATCAGGGATCTTTTTTTCTGAAAGAATCTTTTTGACGTTATTTTGGTTTATTTCTTCTATTGTTTTCATTTTAATATTTAACAAATTAATTCTTCTTATATTTATGCCACAAATCTGGTCTTCGGTCGCGTGTTATAGCCTCAGATTGAGATAAACGCCAGTCTTTAATTTTAGCGTGATCGCCAGATAATAACACATCTGGAACTGATTTTTCCTCCCAAATCTGGGGTTTGGTATATTGTGGATACTCCAAAAGGCCATTTTCAAAAGTTTCTTCTGAAGCTGATTTATCATTCCCTAAGACTCCAGGTAAAAGTCTCAATACACTATCAAGCACCACCAGCGCAGCAGTTTCTCCGCCTGACAATACATAGTCTCCTACACTAATCTCTTCAATATTTCTTGTAGATAATACTCTCTCATCAACACCTTCGAAATGACCACAAATTAATGAGAAGGATTTTTCTAATGATAGATCTTGTGCAAGTTTTTGATTAAATACTTTGCCTTTCGGTGAAAGATACAAAATCCTATCTCCTTTATTTATGTTTTGATCGATAGAATTTGCTAAAACATCAGGTTTTAATAACATGCCTGTTCCACCACCGTAAGGAGTATCATCAACTGTTTTATGTTTGTCTGTAGCTGCATCTCTAATATTTATCACATTCAAACTCCACAATTTTTTAGACATCGCTTTTCCGTAAAGACCTTTTCCTAAAGGCCCAGGAAAAATATCTGGATAAAGTGTAAA
>CACJPX010000002.1:0-129564 GCA_902595405.1 uncultured Pelagibacteraceae bacterium | reverse complement strand
AAGATTAAGCGTATTTATCTTTGGACATCCAATAACTGAACCACCTGGCATCATTGCTTTAATTATTTCAAAATTATTTATATTTTTTTTTAATTTTCCCTTAATTAGGCTAACATAATGAAAAAGGTCTTTATATTCCTCAACGATTTTTTGTTTAGACAATTTTACTGAACCTATCTTACAAATTCTTGATAAATCATTTCTTTCCATATCAACAATCATATTGTGCTCTTTGGTTTCTTTTAAATTTTTTCTAAAATAATTTAATGCTTTTATTTTATTTAACTGCTTTGTTTTTTTTACAGTCCCTGCTATTGGTTTTGTAGATATGTCGCTTCCTTTTTTTATAATCAAAGTTTCTGGGGAACAGCTAATAATTGAGTAATTATTATCTTTAATCATAAAAGCCTCTGGAGCTAGATTGGTATCAGATAACCTTGAAAAAAAATCTAACGGATTGATTTTTGACTTTGTTTTATATTTAGTGCAAATTTTAATTTGATATGTCTCGCCACTTTTTATCTTTTTCTTAAATTTATTGAATATTTTTGTATAATTTTTTCTATTAATATTAATTTTAAAGTTTCCACATTCAAAATTTTTTAAATCATAATTTAACTTGTTATTGAGTTTGATCTTTTTTTCTGGTTTATAAAAAATACCCTTTGGAAAGTTAAAATTTTTTTGTTTAGGGACTTTTACATCAATCAAATTATTTAATAACTCATATCCAAAAAAACCAATGAAAAGATCTGTGTTGGTTGATTGTTTTTTATTTTTTTTTGTTAAAAAACTTTTAATATTTCTATTATTTAAAATTATTTTTTTTGAAAAATCGGTATAAAGATCAAACCCGTTTTGAGATTTATAAATAATGTAGGGTTTCCCTGATAAATGTATTTTTGTTAATTGATTTGTTCTATTCAATTTATTCTGTTTTTAATCTTAAAACTGGTTCTTCTTTTATTGGCAAATGAATTATTGCTGCAAAAACAGATAAAGCAATTGCTAAATACCACGCATAGTCATATGACCCATAAGTATCGTGAAATAAACCTCCAAGATATGCACCAAAGAACGAACCAATTTGATGACTTAAAAAAACTATTCCATATAACAAGCCTAAATATTTTGTTCCAAAAAGATGAGCAACTATTCCGCTGGTAGCCGGTACTGTCGATAACCAGAGGAACCCAAAACTTGCTCCAAATATAAATGCTGCAATATTACTAGCTGGAGTAAATATAAAGAATATTATTGAAACTCCTCGCAAAAAGTAAATTGCACTTAAGATTATTTTTTTACTCATTTTTGCAGAAAGATAGCCGCTCAATAAAGAGCCAAATATATTGAATAACCCAATTAGAGATAAAATAGCAGCAGCAGTCCAATCCTCAAGACCTCTATCTATTACATACTTAGGAACATGAGTTCCAACTAAAGTAATATGAAATCCACAAACAAAAAAACCAGATACTAGTAAAATATAACTTTTTGTTTTCAATGCTTCATTAAGTGCTTCAGAAAATGATTGGTCTGATGTTTTTTCTGCATTTTCAGTTGCAGATGGAGATCTTACGAAATAAGCGGCTACTAAACCAGCAATTAAAAGAATTCCAAAAACGAATAAAGTATAATTCCATCCAAATTCATTAAGAGAGTAACTTGTGAAAATTGGCGACAAAAAGTAACCAAACGATCCAACAGCAGTCACAAAACTCATTGCAATAGTTCTTGTAGATAAAGGAAAGTGTTTTCCAACAATAGACATTGGAATACTTATGGCAGTTCCTCCTAGTCCTATTCCAATTAACAACCCCATGTGTATTTGAAAAAAGATCCCCGTATTAGGTCCTGTATATAAAAAAAATATTCCAGCTGCATAAAAAATAAATGCTGAAATAATTGCTATATGACCACCATACTTATCTGCAATAGCACCAAAAATAGGTCCAGTTAATCCCCACATTAACATCTGCATTCCTATCGCAAAACCAAATGCTGTATTGCTTATTTTGAGACTTTCATTGAAATCCATGAAAAACAAACCAAAGGTTTGTCGTACACCAAGAGAAATTAAAACAACAAAACAGGCCGCAAATAATGTGATTAATGCTGTTCTGGATTGAAAAAATTTTTCTGTACTCATTTCAAATGTCTTAATGCTTGCTTAAGATCAGCAATTAAATCATTTGGATCCTCAAGTCCAATATGAAATCTGACTAAATGTTCATCCTTTGCTAAATTCATGAATTTTCTATTTCCTGTTTCCCTAAATTCTTGATGTAAAACCAAACTTTCAAAACCTCCCCAACTATAACCATATCCGAATAATTTAAGTGAATTTACAAATTTTCTGACAGAATTGATATTTTTTGATTTTATTTTAAGCCCCATTAATCCTGAGGCACCAGAGTAATACTTTTTCCACATTCTAAAATTTAAGGTATTTTTCTTAAATGGATAAAGAAGTTTAATCTTTTTATTTTTTGACAAGAAAGCTGCAATTTTTTTTGCATTTTCTCTATGTCTATCTAATCTAACATCCAAAGTTCTCAAACCTCTAGTAATTAAATATGCATCATCAGGTCCTAATCTTAAACCTGTTATTTTCTCAGACGCTTTTACTTTTTGAAAAACTTTTTTATTAACTGCTAGACTTCCACCCATAACATCAGAATGACCAGAGTAATATTTAGTAGCAGATACAATAGACATATCAAAACCAAGTTTTATTGGTTTAAGATAGTAAGGTGTACCCCAGGTATTATCTATTGCTGTTAAAATTTTGTATTTTTTGGCAATTGAAACAATTTTTCCAAGATCTTGAAAATCAAAAGTATTGCTACCTGGATTTTCAACAAAAATTAATTTTGTTTTTTTTGTTATGCTTCTCTCTAAAGTTTTTAAATCATGTGGATCATAAAAAATTGTTTTAATATTGAATTCTTTTAAAAAATCTTGAGTTAAGATCCTTGTAGGACTGTAAACTGGGTCTGCAGCAATTATTTCATCACCAGGTCTAACAACACTAAATATAGCTAAAAATACTGATCCAAAACCTGTAGGAGTGGTAAAAACATGATAACTATCTTCGAGCTTAGTTAAAATCTTTTGTAAAATATAGGTTGTTGAAGTTCCTTGTCTTCCATAATCGTAATGACCACCAACTGGATTTTTTTGGGCTTTTTTTTGAGTTTTTCTAATATGTTTCATTGACTTAAATATAATTGTTGAGGCTCTCACAACTGGTGGATTTACTGACTGGTTATGAAAATCTTTTGCAGTGTGTTTTAAGAATGTTTTAAACGATTTAACCATAAAGAAATTGATAACTTTATAGGACAATGCTATATCCCTGATCTAATTTCAATTAAATTATAACTAAAGGAAATAATGGGATACCCAAAAAAACATAGAGGCCGAAGAAAAATGGGTTCAAAAAAAAGAAGAGCCAGAAAAAAAAATAAAAAGAAATAGTCCTCAATGAATTCAATATATAAGGCAAGATCCATTAGTATATGGATTTTTATTGTACCTTTTGTTGCAGTAAATACTTGTTTAATAATGATAACACAATTCCAATGGTTATTTCCAAATCAAGAGGATATTATTCATAATACATTTCCATATTTTGATGGGGGTGCCTCGATAAGTAGAACAGCTCGCCCATATCCGTCTTGGTTAATATTTAAACCTGCCATGTTCTTAACTTCTTATCTTTTAATCAAATACTGGTTACTTAATAAAGATATAATCAAATTTATAAGTGGGAGTCATAAGAATATCAATAAGATAGTTTTTTTTGGAATTGCGTCAGCTGCTACATTAATAATTCACTCAATTTTTTTAGGTATCAAATTTGATAATGATTTATATAAACTTTTCAGAAGAGTAATAATGCTATCTTTTATTATTTTTGAAATTGTTGCTCAAGCGTATTTGGTTGCAACTTTTTGGTCTTTCAAAGAAAAATTAAAAGACTATATAAACCCAACAGTTTTAACTCTTAAAATAATTTTAGTTTCAATGTTAATTATAGTTGCAGTAATAAGCATTCCTATAGTCAGTCTACCAGGTGATGATTTTTTTGGAATTCAATTAAAGTTTTTAAAACATGCTTTGGAGTGGGATTACTTTATCGGGGTAATAACTTTCTATATGTTAACATTTTTTATGTGGAAAAAAGCAAATTAATTTTTAATCCAACCGCCGCCTAAAACTTTATAACCAAATTTATCTTTATTATAAAAAACGCAAGCTTGTCCAGGAGATATTCCGTCTTCAAATTCTTCTAAATTAACTAGGGCTGTATTATCATTATTAAAATTTACTTTTCCTCTAAGAAGTTTACCTGTTGATCTTACCTTAACAAAAATATTATTTTTAAATTCTTCTTCATTAAAAAGAAGATTCAAATTATTAAGTTTAATATCTTTTTTTCCTAGTTTTTCTCTTGGGCCTACAATAATTTCATTTTTTTCTGCATCAATTTTTATTACATATAATGCGTCTTTATCGGAAACTTTTATTCCTTTTCTTTGACCAATTGTAAAATTGATAATTCCATCATGCACTCCAATTACTTTTCCTTGTAAATTTTTTATATTTCCCTTTTTAAAAGAGTCTGGTTTAAATTTTTGAATTACTGATGCATAGTCTCCATTGGGTACAAAACAAATATCTTGACTATCTGGTTTATCCGCAACATTAAGATTTAGTTTTTTTGCTATAGATCTTGTCTCATCTTTAAGCATACTTCCTAATGGAAATCTAAGATAATTTAATTGTTCTCTAGAAGTATTAAATAAAAAATAACTTTGATCTCTATTTTCGTCTATTGCTCGATACATATTTGTTTCATTATCAGTTGTAATACTTTTTACATAATGACCAGTAATTAATGCGTCTGCTTTTAGATTTTTAGCAACTTCAAATAAATCTTTGAATTTTACAGTTTGATTACATTGTACACATGGAATAGGTGTTTCGCCTTTTAAATAACTATCAACAAAGTTATCAATTACTCCTCGTTTAAACTTGTTTTGATAATAGAGAATTTTGTGTTCAATATCTAATTTTTGGGCGACTCTTTTTGCATCCAAAATATCCTGACCTGAACAGCATTGTTTTGATGCAGCAACCTCTTTACCATCATCATAGAGTTTTAAAGTTATACCAATAACTTTGTAGCCATCTTTTTTCATCATTCCAGCAACTGTAGATGAGTCCACACCCCCCGACATTGCAACAACAACAGTTGTTTCTGATGGACTTTTTTTTAAGCCAATAGAGTTAAAATTATTATTCATTTGATGGTATTTATACTTATTTCTAATATAAATTAAATTAAATGATTTTTGATTTTGAACCAGGCGACAAAGTTTTCAATCCAGCAAATAAAGATTGGGGAATTGGACAAGTTCAATCAATAATCAAAGGTAAAATTACTGTCAATTTTCAAAATGCTGGTAAAAAAGTAATTAACTCTGAAAATATAGAATTAAAAAAAATAAATGACTCAAAGTGATATTAAAAAAATTGTTGAGAATCTAATTCAAACTTTTTTAGATGCAGGGAAAATTTCTTTAGATCTAAGGAAAAAAGGTCTTTTGAAAGAAATAAAATCCGATAGTACACCTGTAAGTAATGGTGACTTAGAGGTTAACAAAATATTGATTAAAAAAATATCAAGCTTAACCCCAAATATCCCAATAGTATCTGAGGAAACATCAGAAAATAAATCAAAAGGTAACCTGGAAAATTTTTGGTTAATTGATCCAATCGATGGAACTTATGATTATATTAATGATCTCGACGAATTTACAATTAATGCAGGATTAATAATTAAAAAAAAACCTGTTGCTGGATTAATTTGTGCTCCGGCAAAAAATAGAATGTTTTATTCTTATGGAGATGATTTTTCTTTTGAATTAATAAATGGAGAACCAATTAAATTAGATCACTCAAAAAATTTTGATAAAAATAAGATTAAGTTTGTATCCTATTCTAATAAAATCAAACCAGAAATAAATGAGATATACAAAAAACTTAATGTTAAAAAATACGTAAGAATGAAAAGTTCTCTTAAATTTTGTGTTATTGCAGCTGGAGAGTATGATGGTTATGTTGCAGAACCAAGAGCATCAGAATGGGATATAGCTGCAGGCCATGCAATTTTAAAACATTCTGGTGGAAGTGTGACTGATTTCAATGGACAAGAAATTTTTTATGGAAAAAAAGATTTTAAAAATCCAAGTTTAATTTTAAAAAGTAAAAATATTCAATAATGGATGAACAATTAAGAATTATTTTAATTATAATCATTTCAGTTTCAATTTTTGGTTTAATCGTTTTTGTATTTGTAAAAAATTATATAAAAAATAAAATCGATTTTTTAGTGAAAGAGGATAAAAAAAACAAATTAAAGTAATTTTACTATTTTTATGAAATCATCTTTTTCAATTTCCATTACTTTTTTTGAAGTTTCAAAATCAAAGCCATTTCTTGCTAATAAGGATATATCTTTTTTATAAAATAGAGATCTGTTATCTTCTAACCTTGCGGGACCAATTCTTTTTTTTTTACATAATTTAATTGCAGAAAAAAAATCTTGATCTGAATTATCATCATAAATTTTATTTACAGTTTCTTTAATATATTCACTATTAATACCTTTTCCTATTAAGTAATTTCTTATTTTGTTTATTGAATTACCTCTTTGAATCATGCTTTTAGCTTTGCTTTCTGAATAAAATTTATCATTAATAAATTTATTTTTTTCTAAATCTGAAAGAACAATATCTATCAAATTAGTGATATCTTGTTTTTTGACATTTGGCACTGAAGTTTTTAAGTATTTTTTTAGTAAGTAAGTTTTGAGCTGTTGTTTTGATGGCGCATATTTTTCCACATAAGCAAATGCAAAATTTCTCATCTCTTCGACAGTTACTTTTAGAGTTTTTTTTTTATTTCTTATAGGAATCATAGACAGATTTAATATAATATATTTAAAAATGATCGAACAAATTTATACTTATTTTACAATAGATATACTCTACTATTGGGTGAATTTAGGTGTTCTACCATTTTGGTTAATTTTAATTTTTTTTCCAACATCTAGCCTCTGCAGGTATTTCGTAACCTCAATTTTTCCATTCATTATATTAAGCGGTGCATATATTTTTTTGTTGTATAAATCTTATTTAAGCTCATATGATTTTGACATTAATTTTAGCCTCTATTTGGGGGTTGATAACATAAAAGACTTATTTTCTAACAAAAATTTTCTCATGATGTTCTGGATACATTTTATATCTATTAATTTATTCACTGGCGGTTGGATTGTAAAAGATTCACAAAAATTTATGATAAGTAAATTTTTATTATCAATTCCACTTATCGTATTATATTTAATTGGTCCTCTTGGTTTATTAATTTATTGGTTAATTAGAATTTTTTACGCCAAAAACATAAGTTTATATGACTAAAAAAATCGATTTTTACTTTGATTTCATTAGTCCTTATTCATTTTTAGCTCATAAAAAAATAATCAATTCTAATAATAGAAATAAATTCAATTATAAAGCAATTCTTCTGGGTGGATTACATAATTTAGGTGGTATTACAGCCCCAGCATTCAATGAGAGAAAGATGAAAAATATGAAAAATGATTGTAATTTAATTGCTAAAAAAAACAAAATTGATTTTGTATGGAATGATAAATTTCCAATTAATTCATTATATCTAATGAGGGGATATCTTTTTATAAAAAACGATAAAAAAGATAAATATTTTGATCTTTGTTTTGATGCTTATTGGAAAAATAATGAAGATATTTCTAAAGAAGAAGTTATAAAAAATATACTTTCAAAATGTGAGATAAAGCCTAATGATTTTAAAAAAGGTATTGAAGATCAAAAAATTAAAAATGAATTAAAAAATTTGACAAACATTGCTTTCCAAAATGATGTCTTCGGTGCTCCAACTTTTGTTGTAAATAATGATTTATTTTGGGGGCAAGATAGACTTCAATTTGCTTTAGATGAATTGAATAATTAAGTGATTTTAAATTTACTTTGTTTTAACGCACCAAAACCACCATCAATATGCGAAACATTTTTAAATCCCATATCTTTTAAAGATTTTGCTGCAAGAGCTGATCTCATTCCACCAGCGCAAAATAAAACCATTTCTTTTTTTAAATCTAGTTTACCTTGTTTAAAATATGCGCTCTCCGGATCAAGCCAGAACTCCAACATTCCTCTGGGAATATGATTTGAATGCTCGATTCTTCCTTCTCTTTCTAATTCTCTTATATCTCTAATGTCAATTAAGTTACACTCATTTTTACTAAATTTTTCAAAAGCTTCGTCAGTCGATATAGTTTTAATCTCCTTTAAAGCTTCTCTCACAAGAGTTTGGGATGATTTAATTGTCATTATATTGTAAATATTTATACCATAAATAAAAACATATGAAAAAGTTTTTCATTAAAATTTGTAAATTTTTTGGCTTCGAAATTATAGATCAAAATGAATTTACTTCTCCTACACTAAATAAAGAATTGAACAAGGATCTTTCAATTTTAAATGAAAAATCAATAGTCCTACCATTGGGAGAAGTAAAAATTACCAGAAAAGTTAAATCAATACTTATATTTATTAGAGTTAATACAGAAATTGAAGTTTGGGATCAAAATAAAAGAAGATTATTTGAACAACCAAAAATCGAATATTCAATTCGATCAATAAAATCATTGATAAACTCTATTAATTTTTGTCAAAGCAAATACTTGGATTTAAAAATTAAAACAATAATTCTAGATGACTCTTCAAAAATTGAAAATTTAGATAAAATCAAAGAAATAATAAAAGATGTAAATGGAGAAATTATTTCTCTGGACACAAAAAAATTTGAAGCCAAAATTAAAAAACAAAAAACACATCAAACCTTCTCTAATTTAGCAAGTTTATATCAGTGTTTTGAGATTGGAAAAGAGATTGGTGAAGATCTAATTTTTTTTATTGAAGATGATTATCTTCATTTTGAAACCATGTTGGAAGAGATGATTGCTACATATGAAAGAGTATCGTCTCAAGTAGGTAAAGATATTTTTATGTGTCCTGCAGATTATCCATATCTGTATATGAATAATGAAAAAACGAACATCCTAATAGGGAATAAAAGGCACTGGAGAACAATTACTAAGACTTTATGTACCTTTTTGACAAGCAAAAAATTATTAGACTTATATTGGGAAAATTTTACAAAAAATTGTGAAGATCGCCATGACCCTTTTGAGAAATATATAAATGAGATCTATAAGAATGAGTTTTGTATATCTCCTTTAAAAAGCTTATCTGTCCATTTGA
The DNA here is from genome assembly GCA_902595405.1 of uncultured Pelagibacteraceae bacterium. GTDB lineage: Bacteria > Pseudomonadota > Alphaproteobacteria > Pelagibacterales > Pelagibacteraceae > Pelagibacter. The sequence goes on along the minus strand of CACJPX010000002.1, from coordinate 120,190 downwards.
CAAATGTTAATTCAAGTTATGGTTTGTCACCTTTTATTGATTACAAAAATTTGTGGGATCAAAATAAATAAGCCCCTTGAGGGAGGGGCTTATTACTTAACTAACTAAGAGAGAGTTTGAGGATCCTTCTATGAGTATTCGCTGAGAATATACAGAGAGCGAAGGATCCCCATGTTGTTAACAACTAGTCACGAATTGCGTATGCAATTACACCAGTTTCAGTTACATCAGTACCTTTGGTTTCAGCTTCTTTACTTAATCTTAAACCAATAGTTGCTTTGATGAGGCTAAATGCAATATATGCAACCACAAAAACAAATATGTTTACTGATAATACACCAATTAACTGAGTGCTAAAATTTGCACCAGAATTTGTTGCAGGTACAATTAATGTACCCCAAATTCCAGCAAATAAGTGAGCAGGAATAGCACCAACTACATCATCAATTTTCAGAGAGAATAATAGTTTAGTACCATACACTACGATTAGTCCACCTACGGCACCAATTAAAATCGCAGCAAATGGTGATGGTAATAATGGTTCTGCAGTCACAGCAACCAAACCACCGATACATCCATTTAACATCTGAACTACATCAGTTTTACCAAAATGCAATCTTGTTATAATTGCTGCACCTATAACACCACCTGCACCAGCAAGGAATGTATTAATAAATATTTTTGATACAGCTATTGCATCCGTAGCCGTTCCCAATGCTAATTGTGAACCACCATTAAATCCAAACCAACCTAGCCATAAAATAAATACCCCAATTGTAACTAATGGAATTGATGATGCTGCAAAAGGTTTGATCGGCGCTGGAGCTCCAGACTTAGTAAATCTTCCTAGTCTTGGACCAATTATCATTGCACCAGCCAAAGCAGCTGCACCACCAGTTGAGTGTACTAAAGTCGAACCAGCAAAATCAGAAAAACCTGCTTCTGCTAACCAGCCTCCACCCCACTGCCAGCCCATTACGATCGGATATATAATTCCTGATAAAATTGCGGCGAATGTAAAGAATGGCCATAACTTAATTCTTTCAGCCATTGTTCCTGATACGATTGAAACGGTAGTTGCACAGAATACCATCTGGAAATACCAATCTGAACCATCTGAATAACCTGTATCTATTTTACTACCATCTGCCCATGGAATAAATTTACCAATGTACCCACCTGGATCAATACCATAAGCTAAGTTATAACCTACAAGCCAGAACATTATACCTGCAATTGAGAATAAACCTATATTTTTTGCACAGATTACGGATACACTTTTTGATGTAACCATACCTGATTCTAACATTGCGAATCCCGCAGCCATAAACATTACTAGGAATCCACAAATCAAGAATAATAGGGTGTTAAATATAAACCCTACTTCGGCAGAAACAGTTGTATCTGCCATACCAGCACTACTCATGTTTAATAAAAAAATTAAACTAATAAGTGGCGCACTTATTACTTTTATTAATTTAGTCATACGACCTCCCTGTTAAAGGAAGTTCTTTTATTTTATTAAATGCTAATAACTAACGCTGATTAGGAAAATTGGGTATGCAGTATTTGCATATAGAAACAGCCTTAACGAAACTCTCGTTAAGGCTGTAAAAAGACGTTATTTATTGAATACTTCTTTTAAAGCTTTTGCTGGTAAAAACTTAACTTTTTGAGACGCAGCAATTTGGATCTGTTCTCCAGTTCTTGGATTTCTTCCAACTCTGGCTTTTCTCTTAGCTACTTTATATGTACCAAAACCAGCAATTTTTACTGAGTCGTCAGCTTTTAAAGCATCTAAAATTGTGTTGGTAATTGTATCAAAAGTTCTCTCTGCATCAGCTTTACTTAAATTTAATGCCCCAGAAATTTTGACAACTAGTTGTTTTTTATTCATTTTAGCTCCGGTTTTATTAGGTTATTTTTCATTGTTGTCAAAAGTATTGATAAATCAAGACTTTTTTTAGTATATTAAGAAAAGTTATACACAATATGTTGTGTAGACTAAAAAAATGTTGATTTTATTGAGTTTTTTAAACTTTTTTAAATATTCTTAATTAAACAATCCTAAGTCTTTAAGGTCGTTAAAAGTTGTAAAAAACATCAAAGATATTAATAAAAATATTCCGATTCGAAAAAAACCTTCTTGGGTTTTTTGAGATAACGGACGACCTAAAACTTTTTCAAATGCATAAAACATTAAATGTCCCCCATCAAGCATCGGGATTGGAAATAAATTAACTAAACCAAGACTTATTGAAATATATGCCATCATGCTGATAAATGCCAAAACACCAAATTCTGCAACCTGGCCTGAAATTTTTGCTATTCTTATAGGTCCTCCTAGCTGAGAGGTATCAGCTTTACCAAAAATCATTGCACCAATATATTTCAAGGAGGAAATTCCTACAAAATAAACTTCATGAGCGGCATGGTATATAGCTTGTGCAGGTCCCAATTTAACGTGATTAATCTCATTATTATAAGCACCTAATTTTATACCGACTATTCTTTTATTAAGTTTGTTTCCTAAATTGTCTTCACCTGGAACGATACTAGGTTTTACTTTTAAAATTAATTCATCATATGAACGTTTAACTTTAAAATCTATAATTTCGTCAGTGGACATAGTAATAAATTTAGAAACATCCATAATGCTCTCAACTTTGTTGCCATCTATTTCTAAAATTACGTCGTTTTGTTTTAATCCTCCAGCCATAGCAGGGCTATCTTTCTGAACTTCATTGATGACGGCTGGTGTAAAATCTTTACCAACAAAAGTATAAATTGAGAAGAAAATTACTAAAGCTAATAAAAAGTTTGCTAAAGGGCCGCCAAAAACAATTAAACTTCTTTGATATAGAGGTTTAAGAGTAAATAATTTTTTTTGGTCCTCTTCACTATATTGTTCTAAAATTTCTTTATGATCCGCTTGAGAATATACATTTCTATCTCCAAAAAATTTTACATATCCTCCTAGAGGTATCCAACATATTTTCCACCTTGTACCAGATTTGTCATTCCAACCAAAAATTTCCTTACCAAATCCAATAGAGAAATCAGTGACACCAACTCCAAATTTTTTAGCAAAGTAATAATGACCATATTCATGAATAAAAACGACAATTAAAATTAGAACTATAAAAGGTAAAATATAACTTAGCATTTTTAATTCAGTTTATACTATCCATCCAATTTTTTAACTCAATCATTCTTTGAGACTTATTTGACACAGCAATTTCTTTTTTTATAAATAATATGTGATTTTTAATTTCTTCCTCATCTCCAAATACTTTTCTAGTTTGTATTAATCTGTCCTTCCTAAACTCAATTAAACTTATCATTTTCTCATAAGTAATTTCAGGGTGATACTGTAATCCATAAATTTTTGATTTTCCAACTGTGAAATATGAACTTTGCACTTTATTAATTTTATTTGATGCTAAACAAATTCCGTTTGTTGGTAATTTTACTACCTCATCAAAATTAAACGCTGGAGAATTAAAATTATTATTCTTATTCCTATAAATAGAATTATTTAATCCTTCATTATTAATTATAATCTCATTTGCTATTCCTATATGAGATTTTTCTGCTTTTTTTACCTCTCCTCCAGCAGCAGTTACTGCAACTTGCATTCCCCAACAAATCGCTAAAATATTTTTAACTTGTTTTTGGCATTCTCTCATAAATTCAATTTGTCTTTTTATCTCTGGCGTATTGTTATAAATATTCAAACTACTTCCACCCCAAATTAACCCATCATATTTTGGAAGTTTATTTTTAACCTCATCTAAATTTTGATCCGAGGATGGATTAATAACATCAAAATGATAATTATTATTAAATACATTAAGACTATCTTTTAAACTCTCAGTATGTGTTTGAATACCTACTTTTAAAAAATTTTGATTTTCCTCTTTTAAATTTCCTTCAACTATTAAAATATTAAGATTTTTCATTTAAAACAAATTACCAGACATGCTGTGTTGATACATTATTTTCATGTCTTCAATGCTCAATTTTTTTGGATTACCATTCGTTGATGGATCCTCTAAAGCCATTTTTGATAAACGATCAATTTGTAAATCTTTTTCATTTATAACGCTTGATAATTTATGTGGAATTTCAAATTTTTCTCTTAAATCTAAAATCCATTTTAAAAAACCGTCAAAAGATTTATCTTTTAATTCAAGATATTCTGAGATCTTTGCAACTTTACTCTCAATCACATCTCTGTTGAAAGTTAAAACATACGGCATGAAAATTGCGTTTGAAAGACCATGATGAAGATTATTTAGAGCATTTACTGGATGGCTCAAAGAATGAATTGCGCCTAGGCCTTTTTGGAATGCGGTTGAACCCATACTTGCAGCAGTAAGCATGTTCATTCTGGCCTCAAGGTTAGATCCATTTTTATATGCCTCTGGTAACCATTTAAAAATTAATTTCATACCTTCTAAAGCTATTCCATCAGCCATTGGGTGATAACCTGGGGCACAAAATGCCTCTAGATTATGAGCTAATGCATCCATGCCTGTTGCGGCTGTCATTTTTTTTGGTAAATCTTTTGTTAAAACTGGATCTAAAATGACTATGGACGGTAAAAATTTTGGATGAAATATAATTTTTTTAACTCCTAGATCTTCATTTAAAATAACAGATGCTCTCCCCGTTTCAGAACCTGTTCCAGCTGTAGTGGGTACTGCTATAATAGGAGCAACCTTATTTGAGTCAGCTTTAGTCCAATTATCACCGACATCCTCAAAGTCCCACAATGATAAAGTTTGACCTATCATGAATGCAATTGCTTTTCCTACATCAAGACCACTTCCACCACCAAAAGCAATCACACCATCACAATTTTTTTCTTTATAATTTTTTACACCATCACTTACATTTTTACCTGTTGGATTGCCAATCACATCATGAAATAATTCGGCTGATAAATTATTACTTTTTAAATGTGACAAAGCATCTTTAACAATAGTTGATTGTCCAAGTCCTTTGTCAGTCACCAATAAAGGTTTTTTTATATTTAAATTATTACAAGCTATACTTAAATCTTTAATTCTATTTTCACCCACCCACATTGAAGTAGGATAATTCCAATTAAACTTTTTCATAAATTTTTATTTAATAATATCTGATATTTCTGAAATTTGACCAATCTTAAAAATAAGTGCATCTTCTTTATTAAATCCATATTTTTCAGCATTATCTTTAAATCTTATTGGTGGTTCCATAATTGGTTCTAAAGATAATACAAATGTTCCCCAGTGCATACCTAATACCTTTTTACTTTTCAAATCTCTGCCAATTTTGAGAGCCTCTTCTGGATTGGTATGATAAATAGATTTATCTTTGTAAGGCATAATTGGATAAAAATTATATGCGCCAATGTTGATTATGGTTAAATCAATTGGTCCATATTTATTTCCTAAATCTTTATAAATATTTCCATATCCTGTATCGCAGGCAAATAATATTTTTTTTCCATTATATTCAATTAAAAAACTTCCCCACAATGTTTTGTTGGTGTCTGTTAAACTTCTTTTTGACCAATGAACAGCTGGAAGAAAAGTAACTTTCAAATTTTTATTAATATTAATTTCATCATACCAATCCATCTCATTGATATCTCGATATCCATTCGTTTTAAAATATTTGCTAAGTTTTAATGGAACCAAAACTTTGGAGTCCTTAAAAGGAAATCTCCTTATTGTCATCATATCTTGATGATCATAATGATTGTGGGTGAGTAAAAATAAATCAATGTTAGGTATCTCGCTTAATTTCAATGCTGGTTCAGTAAATCTTTTTGGTCCAAATATTAGTGGACCTGCATTCTTCGAAAAAACTGGATCAGTAATAATAGTAGTATCTCCTAATTTAATAATAAACGTAGCATGACCAATCCAAGCAATATAATCATTATCTTTAAATTTTTCTAAGTTTCTCAATACTATATTTTTTTCTAAAACGTGACCTTCAGAGATTGTCATATCAAGTTTCTTTTTCTCTTGATTAAAAATTTTGTAAGACCATTTTACATTTGGATCTCTTTTTGGTGAGCCTTCAGGATTCCTAAAAGTACCGTCAGAAAGATGATGATAAGGTTTTTTTTCCATAGCAAATGTCAAATTGTTTAAACTTAAAACTAAAATTAGAAAATATAAAAAATTTATCATATATATTTTCATTTTATATGAATTTAAAATTTTTTATTCTTTTATTATCTCATACTCAAAATTTTGAGTAGTTTCATTGACTTGTAAAAGTTTCGCACCATTTTTGCTATGAAATTTTGTAGCCATTTCAGTTAGAGGAGAGAGCGTGACTAATCTATTTAAATGGTTAGATTTTTTAATCTTTTTGTAAACTTCCTTAACAATCAATTTTCCACCACCTTTTTTTTTAGACCAAACTGTATAAGCAATGGCAATCTGACCAACATTTTGACCTCTGTGAGTGCTTTGTAGATGAGCATCTTGGCTAAATTTATCCAGCTCCTCTACATTTATTGGTACTTTATTTGTAAAAGCGAAGCACATTACAGCATGAATTTCTTTTTTGTATTTTACACCGTATATTTTTCTGCCGTGACTTCTTCTGAAAGTCACACTTAATTCTGGTCTAACTGGATCTTCAGAAACATTACATTCTTTAAGTTCAACTAATTCAGCACCTTTAACCCAGCCAAAAAAGTCATCAATGTTTTTATTAATTATTTGTTTATTTTTTCGAATTCTAGCTTTAATTCTAGGTTTAAATTTTTTGGTATTTTTAGAGGTTTTTTTTTCAAGATATTTAGCAGTTAATTGATCCTTTACATTTTTGATTATGTTGCCACTTTTTAGATTATTGCTGTCCAAATATTTGGATGCTAATTTTTCTTTTACATTTTTAAATATTTCTTTCATATTTAATCTTTCATTAGCAACTAATTAAAAATACAATAAAGTAAAAATTACCCCTAAAATTATTACTGTAATTGTAGCAACAATGTAATTTATCTTAATATTAAATTTTTTATAAATCGTATCATTTATCTTATCCCAGAATAGAACTAACAAAAATATAGCGATAGCAGGTATGATAAATTTAATCATCGACTATGTGTTTTTGTCTCCAACATATACTGAAACACCTCTAGAGTTAATATCAACATCGAATTTCTTGTGTAATGGAGGGAAAGCTCTTTGTGAACAGTCTAATCTATCACACGTTCTACATGACACACCTATTGGTATTTCTGTAGATTTATCATTAATATTTAAATTTTCTGAATAAATAAATTCTTTTGCATATTTTGCTTCACATCCCAACCCAATAGACAAAATACTTTTTGATTGTCCAAATCTTCCAATCCCTTTTTCAACTGTTCTAGCTATACATACATACTTTTCACCATTAGACATTTTGCTAACAGCAGCTTGAATAATACCGGGTCTTGTCAAAGCTGAATAGACGTTCCAACGTGGACAAGCACCCCCATATCTTGGAATTTCTATTCCTGATAAGGAAAATCTTTTTGATATATTCCCAGCCATATCCACTCTTAAAAAATGAAAAGGTATCCCTGGTAATTTTGGATCTTGTAAACACGTTACCCTATGAGCTACCTGTTCAAAAGACGTAGCAAAAGTATTTTGTAGTAACTCTAAATCATACTTAAGTTTTTTACATTCTGTATGAAAAAGTTTATAAGGCATTAAGATTGCAGCACCGCAGTAATTTAATAAAGCAATTTTTGTCAATTTTTTAGATTCATCAGATGGAAAAGTAAATTTTGACAAATATTCTTCAATTTCTTTATCAGCACCTTCTTGGGCTATTTGAGCAGCTGCATGTAGTTTTTTTGTTTCTAAAGAGCTGTAATCGCTTAATAGTAGTTCTTTTTTATTTTTTTTATAGAGCTTTGAGAAAGGTTTATTTTCTTCAGGAATAACATCTTTTACTGTTATGTCATACTCTGATTTTAAATAATCACAAAGAGCTATATACCTAGTCCTATTATTTTTTTGAACTTTCTCAAAAACTTTATTTGCAAAGTCCTCTAATTTTGGAAAATAGTTTTTATTTTCTTGTAAAAAGTCTGAGATAACTTCACCAGGAAATGAATTCTTTCTATTATCAACAATCTTACCAGATATTGTTTCAATTTTATTGATCATTTCATGATCTTTCTTTTTTAAAATATCTCCGAGTCTAACGATGGCTCTACCAATTTTTGGATTAGTACCAACTAGATCTTTTACTTCAGGACCTAGAATATCTAAATCTTCAAACAATTTATCATCGAGTATTTCTGATAAAGTGTTTTCTAAATTGATATCTGATTTTGAGGTTAATTGAGAAAGTTCAATGTTCAATTTTTCACAAATTTTTAAGAGTAAATCTCCATCTATTTTTCTTTTTCCACCCTCAATAAGATTTAGATAACTAGGAGATATATTTAAATCCTCAGCCAATTTATTAGCTTGAAGCCCTAACTGTCTCCTAAAAGCCTTGATTTTTGGTCCTATTTTTAGATTTAATTGACTCATATTTTCTAATAGTAAATTTTGTAAATTTATTTTTACAAGATTTTTCTTTAATTTACAACAGTTTTATACTTTTTAATAGATTTTGTAAATTTTGTAAATTATAAAATTTACATGGACGAAAAATTAAAAAACAACGAAAATGAGGCTCAAATCATAAAACATGAAGACCTTGCTAGACATAATAGCAGGGGTATCTACATGAGAGATGATCATTGTGATTGGGGTTCAAGTGGAATGAAAGATCTAGTTGAGACACTTAACGACTCAAACTAATTTTCAAACTCTTAACATTCATTTTCAATTACTTGAACATTACAGGGGCCAATAATGAGTGCAGAAAAGATTTCTTATGATTTAAAAAGATTTGCAGGGATTAAAAGAGATTATACTCCCGAAGAGGTTGAAAGACTTAGAGGCTCAATTAAAATTGAACATTCAATTTGTAAACAACAATCAACAAAGCTTTGGAAATTATTAAATACAGAAAATTATGTTAATACTTTAGGATCCTTGTCAGGTAATCATGCAGTTCAACATGCAAAAGCTGGTTTGAAGGCAATTTATTTAAGTGGTTGGCAAGTAGCAGCTGATGCTAATAGTGCTGGAGAAATGTATCCTGACCAATCTTTGTATCCTTATGATAGTGCTCCCAAATTAGTAGAATCTATGAATAACGCATTGATTAGAGCTGATCAGATTCAACATATGGAATTAAAAGATGGTGATATGAAAAAAGAGAAGAGAATTGATTACATGCTACCAATCATTGCTGATGGAGAGGCTGGTTTTGGCGGACCTTTAAATGTTTTTGAACTTGCAAAAAAATTTATTAAAGCAGGTGCTGCTGGTGTTCATTTTGAAGATCAATTAGCAAGTGAAAAAAAATGTGGTCATATGGGAGGAAAAGTTTTGGTTCCAACTGGTACCATGATAAAAAATTTAAAAGCCGCTAGATTGGCAGCTGATATCGCGGATGTACCTTTAATTATTTTAGCAAGAACAGATGCAAACGCTGCAAAATTAATTACAAATGATTACGATGAAAATGATAAACCTTTCCTGACAGGTGAGAGGTCTCCAGAAGGTTTTTATTATGTAAAAGCTGGCATTGAACAAGCAATATCAAGAGGTCTTGCTTATGCACCCTACTCAGATTTAATTTGGTGTGAAACTGCTACACCGAATCTTGAGGAAGCAAAAAAATTCGCAGATGCAATTCATGAAAAATTTCCAGGAAAACTTTTAGCATACAATTGTTCTCCATCATTTAATTGGAAAAAACATTTATCAGATGAGGAAATAGCTTCGTTTCAACAAAAAATTAGTCAAATGGGTTATAAATTTCAATTCATTACTTTAGCAGGATTTCATACACAAAATATTGCAATTTTTGAGTTAGCTGAAAAATATAAAAAAGAAGGTATGACAGCATACTCAAGAATTCAACAACAAGAATTTGCTCGTGAAAAAGATGGATATACTAGTGTTAAACATCAACGTGAAGTTGGTACATCTTATTTTGACGCTGTTTCCAATACAATAAGTAGTGGAAAAAGTTCTACCACGGCAATGGCAGGTTCAACAGAGTCTGAACAATTCTAATAAAACTATCCTTCTTAATTAGAGTTATTAACTGGCCCAGAAATGGGTCAGTTAAGATTTGATTTTATAACCTTTTTTAAGAAGAACTGTAACTACTGTTATACAAACAGATAGAAATAAAAACATAGTTCCAATACTTATCCATATATTGAAATCAGAAACTCCATAAAAAGAGAATCTTAAACCATTTATTAAGTAAACAACTGGATTAAAATAAGTCACAGTTTGCCAAAATGACGGCAGCATATCTAATGAATACAAACTCCCACCTAAAAATACCATCGGTGTTACAAACAAAGTTGGAATTATAGACATTTGCTCAAAATCTGAACTAATTAAACCTATTAGAAAACCAAATAAAGCAAAAGTAAATGCCACTAAAATTAATAAAAATATCATAAGCAATGGATATTTGACTTGAACATCAACGAAAAATAATGATGTGATAAATATAATTATACTAACTATTAATGTTTTTGTTGCACCCGCTCCTACAAAAGCAAGTACGACCTCTAATGTTGAAATTGGAGCAGCTAAAATTTCATAAATTGTTCCATTAAATTTTGGAAAGAAAATTCCGAAAGAGGTATTACTAATTGACTGGGTTAATAATGTTAACATCAACAGACCAGGCACGATGTAAGATCCGTAGCTTATTCCATCAATTTTTTCCACATACCCTCCAATTACTGAGCCAAAAACTATAAAATATAGCGAAGTCGTTAATACTGGAGATAATACAGATTGAGTTAAAGTTCTTCTAAAACGATCCATTTCATGAAGATAAATTGCTCTCAACGCATAAAGATTAATTTTCATTTTTTTCCCTTACTAAATTTACAAAAATTTTTTCTAAAGTACTTTGTTCAGTTTTTAAATCTTTTAATTTTAGGCCTGCATCTTTTAAATCTTGTAGTAAATTTGTAATTCCTGTCTGTTTCGCCTGAACATTATAAGTATAATTTAAACTCATCAAGTCTGGTGTAAAAGATAAGTTATATTTTTGGAGTGTTGTTGGTATTTGATTTATTTTTTCTTGTAAATCTATTGTAAGTTTTTTATGACCCATTTTTTTTAATAGTTCTTTAGTCTCATCAACAACCACAATCTCTCCCTGATTTATAACTCCAACTCGATCAGCTATAGCTTCTGCTTCTTCTATATAATGGGTAGTTAAAATAATTGTAACACCAGTTTTTCTCAAATTTTCAACAACCTGCCACATTTCTTTTCTTAGCTCTACATCAACACCAGCCGTAGGTTCGTCTAAAAATAAAATTGTTGGTTCATGAGATAAGGCTTTTGCTATTAAAACTCTTCTTTTCATTCCACCAGACAATTGCCGAAGTTTGAGATCTTTTTTATCCCATAAACTTAATTGTTTTAAAACTTTCTCGATATGATTTGGATCTGCTTTTTTCCCATAAAGACCTCTCGAGTAAGAAACATTATTAAAAACTGTCTCAAATTGCTCTAAAGTTAATTCCTGTGGGACTAAACCTATTCTTGAACGAGTTTCTCTGTAATCTTTTATGATATCATAGTCATCTACACTTACATTCCCTGAGGTCGGATTAACTATTCCACAAATAATACTTATCAAAGTAGTTTTACCCGCTCCATTAGGACCAAGCATTGCAAAAATTTCACCTTTTCTAATTTTTAAATTTATATTCTTTAAGGCATTAAAGCCATTGTCATAAACTTTTGATAAATTGTTTATTAAAATCTGATTATCTGACATGAGGCATTTATATAGTTATTAATTGATTTAATACAATCAACTTATACGAAGCTTTTTAGCTTTAATAATCAACAAAGGTAGAAAGGTCGCTACAATAAAAGATAAAAAAAGCAAAGATTGTGTAACAAAAGATGGAAATAAATCTATTGGTATGAAAACTCCAACTAACAAACTTTTAGAAAAATCAGGAGAAGGAAATAATATAAAACCACCAATCAATCCAATCAAAATAGAAATATAAGCTAAATTTTCATTGATTGATTTATCATAAAAACTTAGAAAAACAGTTAAAACAAAAGCACAACAAAATAAGTCTGCTAATAAAAAAAGATACAAAATATCAAATCCTTTTGATGCGATAATAAAAGAGATAAACGATAAAAATAAAATTATATATTTAGAAAAGTTTAAATAATTAGTTTTTTTACTCAAATTAAATACTGCTTTTCCATCTAAAATTAACAAACTTGAGATTGCATTAATTAATGTGTCCACAGTTGAAATTGTTAATGCCATACCCAGTATAATTATAAATAACGATAAAAAAATTGTTTGCTCTTTAAGTAATAATGAAAAAAATCCAAGATCTGGTCTAGTACTAGGGTCAATTGAGAAAGCTACCATTCCTGAAAAACCCATAAAGAAAACAATAGGAATTATAATTAAAAAAGAAATAATTAAGCTTTTTTTTAAAGTTTGGTAATTTTTAGCTGCATATACACGTTGCCAATTTCCTTGATGGAATAAATTAGTTGCGGCTACTGCAATAAAAAAAGTTAAGCCTGCAGTATAATTTGGAATGTAATGACTACTCAGAAGTTGAGGATTTTTTTTTAACACAAAATCAAAAGAAAATTTAGAACCTGTAAACGAAGTAATATAAATAAACGAGATAAATAACAAAACTCCTATAACAATCATTTGAATATTATCAGTAAAAATTGAAGCCTTTAATCCACCATATAAAGTATAAATTAGAGTAGACGAAAGAACTACTAAAGCTGTAATCCAAAATTCAGTGCCAGATATATAATTGATCAAAACTGAAATAGCGGTTACCTCAGCGCACAAAAAAATGAACATATAAAATATGGTCATCAACAAAATTAGCTTAAATAAACTTTTACCAAATTTTCTTCTCATAAATTCTATTAAAGAAGATCCTTTTGGGAATTCATTTCTAATTTTTTTTCCTAAGTAAATTAAAAAAAATAGTGGAAAAGCTGTACCTAAAGAATAGCCAATAACTGCACCTATCCCTCCCCAAGTCGCAGCAGATGCAGGTCCAAATAAAATCCAAGCTCCTAATGCTGATGCTGTTAAACTGGTGGTTAATGAAAAGACTCCAATATTCCTATTAGCAGTTAAATAATTATTTAATCCTTTGAATCTTTTAGTGTGATTAATTCCCAAAAAAGCAAATAACAAACTGATTGCAATTATTAAGATTAATGAAGTGGATTGTTCTAAAAAAAAAGAATTATTCATTTATTTCCCTTTCTGAATTACCGGACAGGTTCTTAGGGTTTAATCTCAGTCTAAAAAGACACCCCTTTAAATATAATACTTTAATATTATTAAAAAAAAAGAAGAATAATGTTTAGAAATTTAATTTCTATTTTCTAAAACAATTATTCACTAAAATTGCCATTAAAATCCAAATCACAAATACCTCGCCATTTGTAAATGAATAATCAGCTCCAGCAAATCCCGCTATAAAATTTATTGCATAAATTATTATAGTTGAAATAACTAAACTGGTTACAAGATTTATAAGTCCGCTCAAGTAGTTCATGATTAATCTTAACTACAATTTAATTGAATGCAAATCAAATTTCTATTTATAGGGGAAAATTTTTTTTGATGATGGAAGACTACAAAAGACCCAGGTTGTATTCAAGAAATATATTTTACTAAATTGAAAATTAATATCTTGAATACAACCTATCTAAAATTTATCTTTTTCATACAAGGAGGTAGTTTTAATGAATCAAATGCCACCTGACACTTAGCTGGGTAGCTTTATATTTCATAAAAACATAAACGAAAAAAATAAAAGTCCATTAGGACTTAAATGCCAAAAAGGCGACTAAGGGGAGCTCTTTTGGTTGGAGAACGAAAGAGCGAACCCCTTCGTTTAATCTTAAAATTTAATGTGGTGCTCTAAATTTACTATGACAAGCTTTGCAATTACTCCACATCATTTGAGTTAAAGTAGCTCTTACATCATCAGCATCCTCAAATAATGATGATAATTTAATCATATCGTCTGATGCTTTTTTCATTAAATCATTAAACTCTTTTTTATTTTCCCAAATTAAAGGTAGAGCTTCAGTTTTAAAACCCTCTTTTGAATTATCCGGAAAATATTCTAACAAAGTTTTATAATTTTCACTCATTTCTATCATTAAAGATTTAGCCTTATCAAATTCTCCTTTACTAGCCAAAGCTTGTACTCTTTTTGCAGTACTATAATTTTTGCTAAACAAGGCTTTTCTTCCTTTTATTATTTCCTCAACGGACATTTCAGAATTAGCTGGAAGCGACAATAATACGAAAATTAAAATGCAGAAAAAATATTTAAATACATTTATGATATGATTAATTAACATATGCGATTAAAAAACACTCTAACAGAATACGGAGCTATTTCAAAAATATTTCATTGGTTAAGTGCCGCAGTATTAATAATTCAAATTCCTCTAGGTATGTATCTAGTAGACATGGATTTCAGTGAAAAAAGATTGACCATAGAAAATATTCATGTTGCAGTCGGTATAAGTATATTTTATTTAACTATACTAAGGCTTATATATAAAACTTTTAATCCAACCCCAAACTTAAATAATAATATTTTTCCTGGGCAAAAAATAATTGCAAAATTAAATCATGTGTTTTTATATATTTCAATTTTAATGATAACAATCTCGGGTGCTCTAAAAAAATTATATAACGGTGAAGAGCTTAATATGTTTTTTTTCAATCTTGAAATTCAAGATAATTTTGAATTAGCGGAAATATTTTATGAAATTCATATCCTGGGCAATTATACACTTATCGCATTAATATCTTTACACATTTTTGCTGTTTTAATTCATAAAATATTGTTTAAGGAAAATTTGCTTAAAAGAATTTTATAAAATAATACAAGTTAACTTATCTTTAAATTTCAGTTGATTTTTATAACTTAATTTAATTTCTTCAATCCCTTGGATAAGTTGTTTTTTTGATAATGGTATTAGCGTAGAAATATATCTATTTTTAATCATATCGAGATATTTCTTTTTGCTTATTCTCACATTAAAAATAAATTTTTTTTGAATTCTTTGAGGATATAAATTTGTAATAATCTTAAATATCTTTTTATCTCTTATAAGAGATTTATTAAGTTTTAGTTTCATTAATTTAAAAGTTGGAATTTCGTTGTTTTCTGCATCTAAAGTGAAAATTACAATTTTACCTTTTGTATTTAATATTTTTTCTAATGATTTTAATAATTTTTTTACCTTACTTAATTTTATTAAATGTATTGTTTGTTTAATCATAATTAAATCAAACTTTTGACTTTTTCTCAAAGAAAGATTTAAAATATTTGCTTTTTTAAATTTAATTCTTTTATCTCTATCTTTGTGATTAACAATATCTATGCCTAGAGGTTTATATTTAAGTTTTAACCTTGATTTTAAAGAACCTAAAATCTTCCCTCTTCCACAACCAATATCTAAAATTTTAAAATTTGAATTAATTTTGGTATTTTTGATTAAAAAATTATTAAATGAATTAATATAATTTTGTGAAGATAACCAAGTTTTATTGTCCCAATTTTTAATGACAACTGATGCCATATTTTTTTAATCTCCAATAATTATATGGCCAAGGTGTTAAAAAACCTACAATAAGCATTAAAGGTACAACCCACCAGGTTAATATTGCTCCACCAGTTAAAAAGTAATCGGTTAAATTCATTGTGGTTTCCATGCTTATCATTGAAATAAAACTCATCCCCAATGCTGTTTTAAAAGCTTTATTAAATTCCAAATTTTGACGGATTAGAATAATTGTTTCTAAAATTATACTTGTAATCAACCCATTGATAATTGCTAATATCATAATTGCTAAAACCGGGAATGGTATTTTGGTCAATTGAAAAAATAAAATTGTTCCAAAATCTCCGATCGAACACCCAAGTAAACACCACGCAGTATTTTTAGCACTCTGTTTCCATGTGTGTGAACAAGACCAATCAAATGTAGTGGATTCCATTCTTATATGATAATGTTTAGTTATGATTTTTAAACAACTATTTGATCAAAAATCTAGCACATACACATACTTAATTGCCTCATCTAAAGGAAGAGAAGCTTTGATAATTGATCCAGTTTTAGAAAACGTAAGTGATTACATAATTTTATTAAAAGAATTAGATTTAAGATTAGTAAAAGTAATTGACACACATATACACGCTGATCATGTAACGGGTGCTTCAAAATTAAAAGACATTACAAAATGCTCCACAATAATGGGCGATCATACTCCGGCTGATGCTGTTGAAATTAAAGTAAAAGATGATGAATTTATAAATTTAGAAAATTTAAGAATTAAAGCAATGTATACCCCGGGTCATACTTCAGATAGTTATAGTTTTTTGATGGATAATTATCTTTTTTCTGGTGACACATTGCTGATAAATGGAACAGGTCGAACTGATTTTCAAAATGGAGATTCGAAAGATGCATATAACTCAATTTTTAATAAACTATTAAAACTTCCTGATGAAACTTTTTTATACCCTGCTCACGATTATAAAGGAGAGAAAGTGAGTACTATTGGTAAAGAAAAAAAACAAAATCCAAGATTACAGGTTAGTAGTGTAGATGAATATGTTGAGTTAATGAACAATCTAAAACTAAAAAAACCCACTGAAATTGATTTTAATGTTGCAAAAAATATTAATTTAGGTGCTTAATTTAAATTGAGGCTTTTAATGCTTCGTAAATTAAATCTTCGGTTGTTTCACCAATACTTCTATAAACTTCTTGATTACCTTTAAAAATTATTAATGTTGTTTGATATTGTACATCAAAAAAATTAGAGATTTCCTTTTTAGTCACATCAAATGAAAAATATTCAATATTATCAAATTTAATGTCTAATAATTCACCTTTATTTTTTGCATTCTGAAGGATTTTCATTTGACCAGCACATGATGGGCAATATTTTATCCAAGAACTGATTACTACAATTTTTCCATCTGATTGGGCTTTATCAAACAACTCTTTCTTAAAAGTTGTTTCTTTTTCCATTGCATTTGCACTTAATGAAAATAGAAAGAAAATTGATATTAATATTTTTTTCATAATTTTTTATACTATAAAAATTAAAAACCAATAAGAAGCTAGCCCTGAGATAATTGTCGCAATAATATTTTGACTTATTATTCCAATTAACATTGCAATTATTGCTGCCATTATCTTTGGATTGTTTTCTAATTGGAAATCTCCAGAGTTATCCAAAAAAATAGCAGGAAATATAATTGCAGGAAAAATTGCTGAAGGCACAAAAGAGAGAATTTCTCTTATTCTATCATTGAACATTTCTTTCTTTAATAATGCTATCATTGAAAACCTTGTCAAAAAAGTTATCAAACCACAGTATATAATTAATAGCCAGTTACTCATTTTTTTTATTCAACTTAGTTAAAATTGCTGCTGTCAGTAAAGCAGTTACTCCAGCGACAATTACATATGCTTTATAAGGAACATAATTAAATCCAAACGTTGCCACTAACCCTGAAATAATTATCACAATCACATTTATCAATTTTCTAAAATCGTTAACCAATAATGCCAAAAAAGTTAAAGGCACTGCAAAACTTAAACCTAGTTTTTCAGGAATAAAAGCTCCCAAAACAATTCCTAAAAAAGTGGTTGTCTGCCAAATAACCCAACAAGTAATACCACCACCGAATAAATGAAAATATTTATTTTTATCTTTATTTTTTTTAAAATACTCATTTGATCTTGCAAAAGCTTGGTCAACTAAAAAATATGAGATTATAATTTTCCAAATAAGTTTTAAATCTGATAAATGTTCTGAAACAACAGCTCCATACAAAAGATGTCTTGAGTTCACTGCTCCAACTGAACTTATTATAACTAAAGATGAGGCGCCTCCTGAAAATAATTGCAGTAAAACAATTTGTGAAGCACCACCAAAGACTATTAATGACATTCCCATTGTTTCTATTGGGCTAAATCCAATATCGATTGAAAGAACCCCAAATATTAAACCAAATGGAACAACTGGAATCATCAGTGGGCTAACATCAAAAATACCCTTTAAAAAAACTCTAAATTTATTGTTCATTTTAGAGAGTTTTTATTAGAAGCAAACAATATGATCAATATGAATTGGTCTTTTTATGCCAAATTTTTCATTCTCCTCGTGTTGGTGAATATGATGAGAGTGAACAAAAACTGGAATTAATAAATTACTAGGCGTTTTAAGAGTGTAGATAAAATTTGTGCCCCTAAACTTTCTATCTATAACTTCAAACTTTAAATTACTTTGGTCGTCATGATGCAAGTCCTCTGGTTGAACCAAAAGTTTTACTTTTGATCCTATTGGAAAAGGTTTATTAAAATTACCCGTAATTGTTCCAAGATCTTTATTTTCTAAACTTTTAGGACTTGTAACCTCTGCAGGAATAAGAATGCCTCTATTCAAAAAATTAACTACTTCTATTGAGTTTGGTAAATGATAAACGTTATATGGATCATCAAATTGTTTAAGTTCTTGATTTAAAATAATTCCACATTTTGATCCTAAATAAAATGCTTCATAAGAGTCATGTGTCACAATTATTGTTGAAATTTTTAATTTATAAAGAATTTTTTTTAGTCTAACTTGAATTTCTTCTTTAAAACTTTGATCAACATTCGATAAAGGCTCATCTAATAATAACAAATCTGGTCGTGTCATTAAAGATCTTGCTAATGAAGCTCGTTGTGCTTCACCAGCACTTATCTCATGTGGGTATTTGTTGAGAATATGAGATATATCTAATAAATCGATAATCTCTTTTACATCAATTTTTTTTTCAATTTTTTCTTTATTTTTCTCTGAACCTAATAAAATATTTTTTTGAACATCATAATGTGGAAATAAACTATTATCTTGAAAAGCGAGAGATACATTTCTATTTTCAGGTTCAATATTAATTTTTTCTGATGAAAGAACTTTTCCATTTAATTCTATTGAACCTTTTTTTATTCTTTCTAAGCCAGCGATCGTTCTAAGTATGGTAGTTTTTCCAATACCAGATGGGCCCAAAAGGCAAATTACATCACCTTCATTCTCAATTGAAAAAGAAACATTTTTAACTTTAGTTTTTCCATCAATATTAAAATCAACATTTTTTATTTCAAAAAAATTTTTAATCATTATTATCTCTTAATATATATTTAGATGTAATTATAATGAAAGAAGTTGCAATTAAAATTAAAAATAATGATGGGGCTGCAGCAGCCTCTAATAAATCTTCGGATGCGGATATATAAGCTGTAGTTGCAAAAGTCTCAAAATTAAAAGGTCTCAAGATTAAAGTAATAGGTAATTCCCTTATAATCTCTAAAGAAATCAATATACAAACAAATAATAAAGAGTTTCTCAAGAAGGGTATATGAATATTCATAAATGTTTTTCGTTTTGAATAACCTAATAAATAAGAACTTTCGTCGACTGAGATATTAATTTTTTCATATCCAGATTTAATTCCATTAAAGGCCAAAGAATAAAATCTCACAAAATACACGAGAACTAATCCTAAAATAGAGCCAATAAATATTTTCTTGATAGAAAATAATCCTAGATTTTTAACAACACTCTCGTCGAACCAAGCTATGAAAGTTATAAATGCGACTGCTAAAATTACACCAGGTATTGCATATCCTGAAATTGATAAAGTTGATAAAATATTTAAAGTTTTATTTTTTGTAACTCTATTTCCATAGTTTGAGATTAAAGAAAACATTATCAATACAAAGCTTGATAAAATAACTAAATAAAGTGTATTACTCAAAAGATTAATAATTTGTAGATCAAATAAATTTTCTGGAAATTTAATTGTCCAATACAACATTTGACTTAAAGGAAATAAAAAACTTAAAAAGAAAACAAGAAAACAAAAAAGGAAGGCAGCTATTGATTTGGTTCCCTTAAGTTGTAACTTCTGTTTTTGTTTAAAACCTCCTTTTGAATTAAAGTGATATTTCGCCTTATTTCTTGATAAATTTTCTAATATAAACAAGGCAAATATGAACAATAATAAGAAGAATGATAACTGATTTGCAAAAGCAAGGTCATCAAATGTTATCCATGAATTATATATTCCTGTAGTAAGTGTATTTATTGAAAAAAAATCTACTGCCCCAAATTCTGCTAGTGTTTCCATTGCAACTAAAGATAAGCCAGCAACTATTGCTGGTCGTGCTGCAGGAAGAATAATTGAATATAATGTTTTAAAATTTGTAAAACCCAAGTTTTTACCTAGGTCAATGAAGTTTTGTGATTGATATAAAAACGAAGCTCTAGCTAAAATATATACGTATGCAAATAATGAAAAAGAAAGAGATAGTATGACTCCAATCATTCCATCAAATTTTGGAATATATAAATTATAATTTTTATCTCCAAATAAGTTTTTTAAAATAGAATATGCTGTACCGTAATTTTCAAAAAAGGCTGTTAATGAATAAGCATAAATATATGGAGGAACTGCAAATGATAGTATCAATGCCCATTTAAAAAAATTACTTAATGGAAATTCATAAAAAGATACCAAGTATGCAGTTCCAGTTCCAATCAAAAAAGTTAATAATAGAACACTTATCAATAAAATTATGGAGTTAGAAATATACTCAAATAAAAAAGTATCTCTTAAAATTCCATAGTAATTTGATGTGGATTCAAAAAAACTTAAAAATACAGTTAGAATTGGAATAATAACAAAAATAGAAATGAAAAGAGAAGATATATACCAAAAATTTATTCTCATAATTTATATTCCGCCTTATAAATATGGAAAGTATTTGTGTCCACACTTTAAAAAAAGCGTGGACACCCAGAAAAAAATCAAAAATCAAATACTTTTAGGATATGCGGAACCTCCCTAGTTTTTATTTCTGAAATTTTTCTATCATTTATTCTTTTATCGATTTTTTTACATTCCAAATAACATGGAGTGCATCCCTTAGAGGATTTATTAAAATCAATATCCGAAATAAATTTCTTTTTATTTTTCACCATTTTACTTCCAACCGGCAGCTGTCATTACTTCTAACGCATCTGCTTGTTTAGCTCCATAACTAGAAACTTTTGTTTTAAGATCTTGTTTAAAATCTAAACCAATATTGTTTACCACTAACGGATTTGCTGAAACATTATCAATCATTGGAAACTCAAAGGTATTATTTACAAAATGTTCTTGAGACTCTGGTGTTAATAAAAACTCTACAAGTTTAATGGCATTAGTTTTATTAGGAGCATTTTTTACTAATGCTGCACAACTAATATTCATATGAGTTCCTCTATCACCTTGATTAGGAAAAAAAGCTTTAACTTTTTTTGCAGCTTCTTGTTGTTCGGGACCCTTTTTACCAGACAACATTAATGCAAGATAGTAAGTGTTGGCTACGGCAATGTCAGCTTCGCCAGCTGCAACTGCCATTATTTGTGCTCTATCATTTCCTTTAGGCGTCCTAGCCATATTAGAAACAACTCCTTTCGCCCATTCAGCTGTTGCTTTTTTTCCATTATTTTTAACTAATGAAGCTACAAGTGATTTATTATAGATATTGTTGGATGCTCTTATAACTAGTCTACCTTTCCATTTTGGATCAGCTAGACTTTCGTAAGTTAAACCAGATAGCTCAGCTCCAGAAACTCTCTCAGGTGAATAATAAACTATTCTTGCTCTTTTTGCGATTCCAATCCAATGGCTTGTTCTAAAATTTGCTGGCACTGCTGCTTTAATAGCTGCAGATGTTAAACCAGATTGAGTCATTCCCTTTGATTTAAATACTCCACATCTTCCTGCGTCAGCAGTAATGTAAAGGTCTGCGGAAGAGTCGACACCCTCTTCTATCATTCTTTTTTCAAGTGCGCCTGCCTTACCATTTATCAAGTTAACCTTAATTCCTGTTTTATTTGTAAACTTGTTATAAAGTTCAGCGTCAGCCTTATAATGTCTTGCGTTAAAAACATTTACCTCATTTGCCATCACAACTGATGAGGTAAATAAAGATGCTATCAATGCAAAAATTGATATATTTCTCACTATTTCTCCATTCTTCCGCATGATTTAATTGAGAATGAGAACTATTCTCATTGAGAATGATTATCAATCGCAAAGATGTCGCAGGCTAACTAAGACTTCCAGTCGCCTATTTTGCTGAACAAAAAGTTCCTAAAAGCCTGAACTCTGGCTGTGTTTTTTAAAGATTGTGGGTAAACGAAGTGTGCCTCTGTGATTGGTCCCTCAGATTTAGGTAAAACTTTAATAATATTGGTCGAATTACTTACTAAATATTCAGGCAGTGCTGCTAAACCTACTCCAGACTCCACTGCTAGTAAAAGTCCCATAACACTATTTACCTTCATTATAGGTTTTCTTTTTTTTCCGTCATGCATCCCTAACTTTAATGCCCACTCTGGATTATAAACTGGAGAAGGTGCTCCTTTGCCAAATGATATGAATTTGTGTTTATTTAAGTCACTCACAGTTTTTGGCATACCATATTTTTCTAAATATTTGTTAGACCCATAAATATAATATTTTAGATCTATAAGCTTTTTTTGAATATAATTTAATTGTTTAGGTCTTCTCATAAAAATACCAATATCTGCTTGTCTTGTACTTAAGTCCAGCTCCTTATCCTCAAAAATCAACTCAATTTCAACCTCGGGATTTAACCGCATAAATTCCTCAATTCTAGGTGTTAACCAATGAGTTCCAAAACTTCTAACTGTTGTAATTGTCAATTTTCCTGTTGGTTTATTTTTTTGATCTCCTAGTGAAGTTTCCACTTCTTTGAGTTTACTTATAACTTCGTGTGCAGTCTTAAATACATACTCTCCATTTTCGGTGAGCGTAAGACCTCTTGCGTGTCTTTCAAATAATTGAACTTTTAAGTCTTGTTCCAAAGATTGAATTTGTCTACTTATTGCTGATTGACTAAGATTTAAATTTATAGTTGCATTAGTAAAACTTCCTGCTTCTGCAACTGCATGAAAAATTTTAAGTTTATCCCAGTCCATTATTTATTTAAATCAACTAAAACTCTTCCAGAAATTTCACCCTTTAATATTTTAGGATAAGTTTCAATTAATTCCTCCAAGCTAACAGTTTGAATAGATTTTTCCATTAAGTTAAAATCAATTAATTTAGCTGCTTCTCCCCAAATAAATTCTCTTCTTTTGATGCTACAATTAGCTGAGTCCATTCCCCAAAGTTTTATTCCACGTAACATAAAAGGAATAACATTTGTATTAAGTTCATTTGTACTTGCATTACCACACACTGCAATAATCCCATTTGAATTAGTTTGAACAATTGCGTTAGCTAAAATTTTACCACCGACGGTGTCGACTACCCCATCCCATAAACCTTTATCTATAAGTTTTGGATCTTTATCAAATTCACCGCGATTTATAACATTTTTAGCACCTAATGATTTTAAGTAATCCGCTTTAGAATCTTTTCCTGTTACCGCAGTAACATTGTATCCCATTTTATTTAGTATCATAACTGCAATACTTCCTACTCCACCAGTTGCACCTGTAACTAAGACATCATTTACTTTTGCACCAAGTAATATTTCCTCTCGAGCTTTTATTGCAAATGCTGCCATTAAAGATGTAAAACCAGCAGTCCCTAAAATCATTGCCTGTTTAGTTGTTAAATCACTTGGTTTCTTTACTAAGAAATCTCCGTTAACTTTTGCTATTTGAGAATATCCACCATAAAAAATCTCTCCAACTCTAAAGCCTGTTAAGATTACTTCATCGCCTGACTTAAATTTTGAATTTTCACTTTCCAAAACAGTTCCTGAAAAATCTATACCTGGGATATGTGGGAACTCTTTTACTAACCTACCACCATTTTTTAAAATCATTCCATCTTTAAAATTAAGATCTGAATAATCAACTTTAATAGTTACATCACCATGTTTTAAAAAACTTTTGTCTAATGATTTTACTTCTCTTGTAAAGTTGTCACCGTCTTGATTTAAAACTAATGCTTTAAATTGGTCTGACACTTTTAATCTTTTGAATTACTTATTAACCTTAAATATCTATTTTGATAACTTAAATCTTCTTTGAATTGACCTAAATAATAATTTGTGACTGTTGTAGCTTGTTCCTTTTTAATCCCTCTCATAGTCATACATTGATGAGTTGAGTCTATTGTAACAGCTACTCCTTTGGCATCTAGAGACTGCATTAGTGTATTCGCAATCTGCATAGTTAATCTTTCCTGAGTTTGTAATCTTTTAGAAAAAACTTCGACCACTCTTGCTAATTTACTTAATCCAACAACTCTCTCATTAGGTATGTAAGCTACATGAGCTTTACCAATTATTGGTGCCATATGATGTTCGCAATGACTTTGAACTGAGATATTTTTTTGAATAACCATGTCATCATAACCATCCACATCACCAAAGGTTTTATCTAAAACTTGAATAGGATCTTCTTTATAACCTTTAAAATACTCTTTAAATGCTTTAACAACTCTTTTCGGGGTTTCTAATAATCCCTCTCGATTAGGATCTTCCCCCATCCACGACAAAATTGTTTTAAAAGCTTCTTCTGCTTCTTTGTCAGAGATCTTCTTTGAATTTTGATTATTATCAATGTCTTTAACTAACTTCATGGAGGGGTTTATACATATAAATGCGCATTTTTAAAATATTTAATATATCTTTATATGTGCTACATAATCACCGAATATGTTCAAAAAAAGAGAAAATGTGGTTGAAATTGAAGAGGGAAATCTTCTATCACCTAAATTTGATAATGATGGTTTAATACCTGTCATTACAATGTGCTCTAAAACAAAAGAAATTTTAATGCATGGTTATATGAACGTTGAGGCATTAAAAAAAACAATTGAAACAAAAGAAGCTCACTACTATAGCAGATCAAGAAAAGCTATCTGGCACAAAGGCAAAACCAGTGGTTTCATTCAAAAAGTAACTGAAATCAAAATTGATGATGACCAAGACTCGGTTTGGCTTTCTGTTGATATCGGAGACGGCGCTAGTTGTCACGTAGGTTATAGATCTTGTTTTTATAGATCTATACCACTTGGACCTATTGAAAATGGTAGAGAAGTTCAGATGAAATTCACTGAAAAAGAAAAAAAATTTGACCCAGAAAAAGTTTATAAAGGTCAACCTAATCCAACAAAAATTTAATTGAATGGAAATTAAATATCAAAATTTAAGAGTATTAGGTCCAGCAATATTAAAAGTCAAAATACCAGATGAAATACTAGATAAATTAAACGACTATATAGATAAAATCATCAATGATGACTCAAAATTAAAAAAATTAAATTATGGTGAAGCTCTAGTAGGTGATGTAACTCAGGAATTTTTATTAGAAGTAGAATTTGTTAAATCATCAGGTTGGTTAGAATTTTTGGGAAATTCTTGTAAGATTTATACGGAATTAAATGAAGGAAAAAAAATATCAAAATTTAATTTGCTAAAAACTTGGGTTGTTAGACAATTTCAAAATGAATATAATCCAACTCATTGGCATGGTGGACATATTTCTGGAGCTGGGTTTCTTAAAGTTCCTAAATCATTAGGACAAAGTACTCAGCAAAAAAAATCAAAAAAATATAGAGGTGGAAACTTACAACTAATACATGGAGCAAGAATGTTTACTTGTCCTTCAACATTTAATATTACTCCAGAAGTTGGTGATTTTTATTTATTTCCTAATTATTTGATGCATACAGTTTTTCCATTCAAAGGCACTGATGAGGAAAGACGTTCTATCTCATTCAATGCGTCAATTGATGAGGATATATATAATGTATATGGAAAATAAAATTCAAAAAAATGTCCTTGGAGAAAATTTAGAATTATGTTCCAAAAATCCTCTTACTGGTTGGTATAGAGATGGTTGTTGTAATACTGATGAAAATGATCATGGGTTACATACTGTTTGTGCAAAAGTTACAACTGAATTTTTAGAATGGTGTAAAGAGGCCGGAAATGATTTGATTACACCTCATCCAGAATTTGGGTTTCCTGGCTTAAAAGATGGAGACGGCTGGTGTGTTTGTGCAACTTGGTATGCAAGAGCAGTAGAAGCTGGAAAAGGTTGTCCAATTTTTTTAAAACGAACTCATGAAAATACATTGAAAGTTTTGCCAATCGAAACACTCAAAAAATTTGCAATAGATCTTTCATAAAATAAATTTGAATTATGGGTGAAAATATTTTATCGGTCATATATCTGTTATTAGTAATTGCACTTGTTTTCCCAGGTTTTTATTATGCAAATAAAAATAAAAAAGTTTTTTTAAAAAATCTTATTATTTGGTTAGGTATTGTTGGAATAGTAACGATACTTGTCTATTTTCTTACATAGTTAATTACATATTTCCATACTTTGGTCCACCACCTCCCTCAGGGGTAACCCAAATTATATTTTGAGAAGGTTCTTTAATATCGCAAGTTTTACAATGAATACAGTTCTGAGCGTTAATAACAAATTTATTAATATTATTCTCCTTTTGAACCTCGTAAACACCTGCTGGGCAATATCTTTGTGCTGGTTCGTCATATTTCTCAAGAGTATATTTTATTGGTAAATCTTTATCTTTTAGCTGTAAATGCACTGGCTGATTATCCTCGTGATTAGTTCCAGTTAAATAAACTGAGCTTGTTTTATCAAAAGTAATCACATTGTCAGGTTTTGGATAATCAATTTTTGGCATTTCATCTGCAGGTTTTAACGTTTCATGATCTGCATGCTTATGTTTTAGTGTAAAAGGAAGCTTACCTCTAAATAAAATTTGATCTATTCCAGTAAATATAATTCCAAGTATTAATCCCCAGCTAAAACTTGGTTTAACATTTCTAGCTCTATATAATTCTTTATATAGCCAGCTTTCCTTAAAAATTTTTTCATAAATAGATAGCTCATCACCTTTTTCAAAATGAAAATTTATTGTTTCAGCAGCTATAATTCCACTTTTCATTGCAGTGTGAGAACCTTTTATTTTTGGCATGTTTAAAGTTCCCGCATCACATCCAATAAGCAATGCACCTGGCATAAACATTTTTGGTAAACTTTGAATACCACCTTCAATTAAAGCTCTAGCTCCATAAGATATTCTTTTTCCACCTTCTATAATTTTTTTTATTGATGGATGTGTTTTGAATCTTTGAAACTCATCAAAAGGAGAAAGATGAGGATTTTGATAGTCTAAACCTATTACATATCCTAAAAACACTTGTTTGTTTTCAGCATGATAAATAAAACTTCCACCATAAGTATTTTTATCTAATGGCCATCCAGCTGTATGCATCACTAATCCCTCTTCATGATTTTTTTCATCTATTTCCCAAATTTCTTTAAATCCAATTCCATATTGTTGGGGATCTTTGTCTTTATTAAGATTAAATTTTTTAATTAATTGTTTTCCTAAATGACCTCGGCAACCTTCAGCAAAAACTGTTACCTTGCCAATAAGTTCAATGCCTGGCTCAAAACTATCTTTTTTATTTCCTTGTTTGTCTATACCCATATCCTGAGTGGCTACACCTTTAACAGAACCATCATCATTAAATAAAATCTCACTTGCGGGAAATCCTGGAAATATCTCTACACCAAGTGCTTCTGCTTGCTCAGCAAGCCATCTACATAAATTTGCAAGGCTTATAATATAATTTTTATGATTTTTTTGAACAGCAGGTAACAACCAAGTAGGCCAACTTAAAGATTTTGTTTTTCCTAGGAATAAAAATTTTTCCTTAGAAACTTTTGTTTTTATTGGTGGATTTAAATCTTTCCAATTTGGAATTAATTCGTCTAGTGCTCTAGTTTCAAAAACATTTCCACTTAATATATGCGCACCGATCTCAGATGCTTTCTCCAAAACACAAATATTTAAATTTGAATTTAATTGTTTTAGTTTAATAGCAGTTGTTAATCCTGATGGTCCTCCACCAACAATTACAACATCATATTCCATTGACTCTCTGGACATAATAATTTTTTACAGATTATATTATTTTTGTATAGTGTTTAATTTGTTCAGTTCTTCAATAAATTGAGGTATTGCTTCAAAAAGATCAGCCTCTAGACCATAGTCTGCAACACTAAAAATTGGAGCTTCACCATCCTTATTGATTGCGACAATTACCTTGCTTTCTTTCATTCCAGCTAAATGCTGAATAGCACCAGAAATACCAATGGCAATATATAAATCTGGAACTACAACTTTTCCAGTTTGACCCACTTGATGATCGTTGCTTATATATCCGGCATCCACAGCTGCTCTTGATGCTCCAATAGCGGCATTTAATTTGTCAGCAACAGAAGTAATTAATTTAAAATTATCTCCACTCTGCATTCCTCTTCCTCCAGAAACAACTACTCTTGCAGTTCCAAGCTCTGGTCTATCTGACTTAATTTCCTCTCTTTTTACAAATTTTGTATTACTAAACTCTTCACTAGGTTCAGCTTTTTCAATTAGCGCAGATCCGCCTGAACTTTCACATGGATCAAAAGAAGTTGGTCTAATAGTTATACATTTTTTTGGATCCTTGCTTTTTACTGTTGCAAATGCATTTCCAGCATAAATTGGTCTTAAAAATGTATCTGCAGAAATTACCTTAATAATATCACTGACTTGAGAAGTGTCTAAAGAAGCTGCAATCCTTGGCATCAAATTTTTACCAAATGTATTAGCTGAACAAACAACATGAGAATAGTTTTCTGCCAATTTCACGATTACTGGTGCAAAATTTTCTGCTACAAAGTTTTCGTAATGAGCTGCTTCTACTTGAATTACTTTTTTGACCAAAGGTAACTCTGATAATTTTTTTGCTGCATCTCCACAGTTATTACCAATAATTACAGCATGAAGATCGGTATTCATTTGAGAGGCTGCTGTTACAGCATTCAGTGTAAAAGGTTTGAGTTCTTTATTGTTATGTTCTGCAACTAATAAAACTGACATTATATTACTTTAGCCTCATTTTTTAATTTTTGTACTAGCTCAGCCACACTTTTTACTTTTATACCAGCTTTTCTTTTTGGTGGCTCTTCAACCTTAATTTGCTCGATTCTTGGTGATGTATCTACTCCTAAATCTGACGCATTTATTTGCTCAATAGGTTTCTTTTTAGCCTTCATTATGTTAGGCAAAGACGCATATCTTGGTTCATTAAGTCTTAAATCACAAGTTACAATAGCTGGAATATTAATCTCTATTGTCTCTAATCCTTCATCAATCTCTCTAGTAACTTCAAGTTTTTTATCCTTAATCTCTATCTTTGAAGCAAATGTTGCTTGAGGCCAATTTAGTAAAGCACTTAACATTTGACCTGTTTGATTACAATCATCATCAATTGCTTGTTTTCCCATAAAAACTAAATCTGGTTTTTCTTTTTCAACAATTTTTTGTAATAATTTGGAAACGGCTAAAGGTTCTAAAATTCCATCAGCTTTAATAAGAATGCCTCTATCAGCTCCAACCGCTAATGCTTTACGAACAGTTTCTTGAGCTTTCTCTTCTCCAACACTTACTGCAACTACTTCGGTCGCTTTTCCTGACTCTTTGATTTTTACTGCCTCCTCAATCGCATTATCATCTGGTGGATTGGTAGACATCTTAACATTTTCAGTTACTACACCAGTGTTATCCTCTTTAACTCTGACTTGAACATTGTAATCAATTACTCTTTTTACTGCGACTAAAATTTTCATTAGGCTCTTAAAAGTTTATTTTCAGCATCGTATGGACTTTCCTCTACTATTGTAGCCTCATAAATTTTTCCTAGAATATCAACTTTAAGTTTTTCTCCAACATTTGCTAAATCAGGTTTCACCATGGCTAAGGCAATAGATTTATCTAATCTAAATCCGTATTCCCCTCCTGTTGCTCGCCCAACGACTTTGTCATCTTTATAAATTGGATTGTTACCTAAAACATCTGAGTCTGTTGTGTCATGAACCTCTAGTGTTACTAATTTATTATCAAACCCCTTTTCTCTCCATTTGTTTAGTGCATCAAGTCCTATGAAATTACCCTTGTTTGGATGAATAAATCTGTCTAGGCCAGACTCATAAGGTGAATACTCAATTGATAGTTCAGTTCCCACAAGTTTATAAGATTTTTCTACTCTTAAACTGTTCATCGCTCTGATGCCAAAAGGTTTAAGACCGAGATCCTTACCTGCTTCCATTAATTTATCAAAAATATGGTTTTGATATTCAATTGGGTGATGTAATTCCCAACCAAGTTCACCAACAAAATTTACTCTCATAGCATTTACTGGAGCATATCCAACATTAACATTTTTTGCAGTTAACCATTTAAAATTTTCATTTGAAAAATCATCAGTTGAAACTTTTTGCATAAGTTCTCTAGCTTTTGGGCCTGCTACAACAAGCACACCTGTACTATTTGTTAAGTCTTCAAATATAACCGAACCATCAGTTGGCATCCATTTTTGAATCCAATCATGGTCTAATCTCAAATTCGCTCCAGCTGAAACCAAATAATAACTATTTTCAGCTTCTTTCATAATTGTAAACTCAGAGTGAACACCACCTTTAGTATTTAGCGCATGACACAAATTAATTCTTCCGATTTTTTTTGGAAGTTTGTTAGCAACTAAGTAGTCTAAAAATTCCTCAGCCTTTGGACCTTTTATTCTACATTTTGCAAAAGCTGTCATATCTAAAAGTCCAACATTCTTTTTAACGTTCTCACATTCTTTCTTAATTGCATCAAACCATTTTGATCTTCTAAATGACCAATGATCTTTTTGTTCCATACCATCTGTTGCAAAAAAGTTTGGTCTTTCCCATCCAAATTTTTGTCCAAAGACAGCACCAAGATTTTTCATTCTTTCATAACAAGGAGATGTTCTTAAAGGTCTAGCAGCTGGTCTTTCTTCATCAGGATAATGAACAATAAAAACATGACTGTAAGCTTCTTCATTTTTTGCTTTGAGATAAGATTTTGTTGCATAATTTCCGTAACGTCTTGGTTCAACACCAAGCATATCAATCGTCGGTTCACCATCAATAATCCATTCTGCTAATTGCCAGCCCGCTCCACCTGCTGCAGTTATTCCAAAACTATGTCCCTCATTAATCCAAAAATTTTTAAGTCCCCAGGCTGGACCAACAATAGGATTACCATCTGGTGTGTAACATATTGCACCATTATAAACTTTTTTCACTCCAACTTCTCCAAATGCTGGAACTCTATGTATTGCTCCTTCGATATGCGGAGCAAGTCTATCTAAATCCTCTTGAAACAATTCATATTCAGAGTCTTTTGAAGGACCTTCGACATAACATGCTGGTGCACCATCTTCATAGGGACCTAATATTAATCCACCAGCCTCTTCTCTCATGTACCATCTACTATCACTATCTCTTAATACACCCATTTCTGGAAGACCTTCTTTTTTTCTTTTTTGTATCTCTGGATGTGGTTCAGTCACAATATATTGATGTTCAACAGGTATGACTGGAATATCTAATCCAACCATTTCACCAGTTTGTCTTGCAAAATTTCCTGAACATGAAATGACATGTTCACATTCAATTGATCCTTTGTCTGTTTCAACAATCCATCCCCCTTTAGTTTGTCTCATTGATAACACTGCTGTGTTTCTATAAATCTCAGCTCCTCTGTTCCTTGCCCCGGTAGCTAACGCTTGCGTTAAATCTGCGGGTTGAATGTATCCATCTTCAGGGTGTTGAATTGCTCCAACTAAATCATCAGTATGACAAAGCGGCCAAATTTCTTTAACTTGTTGAGGCGTCAAAAATTTTACATCAACACCAATTGTTTTAGCTACACCAGCATATTGATGATACTCATCCATTCTATCTTTGGTACTAGCTAAACGGATATTAGAAACAACACTGAAACCAACATTCTTACCAGTCTCTTCCTCTAACTTTTTATAAAGATTTACTGCATACTTATGAAGTTGACCAACAGAATAGCTCATATTAAAAAGAGGTAACAAACCTGCTGCATGCCAAGTTGAGCCTGAGGTTAATTCTTTTCTTTCAACTAAAACAACATCTGACCAACCTTTTTTTGCTAAATGATAAAGAGCGCTTACTCCAACAACTCCTCCACCGACTACGACGACTTTTGCTTTAGATTTCATTAAATGATTCCTACTAAATTTTTATTCATAACGAAACAAAATTGTATTATGGATAATCAAATTGAACTTCCTAGTGCTATTGGGCTAGAAACCATTGTGGTCAACCAACAATCCTTAAGGGGTCCTTCAGCA
This sequence comes from uncultured Pelagibacteraceae bacterium, assembly GCA_902595405.1. GTDB lineage: Bacteria > Pseudomonadota > Alphaproteobacteria > Pelagibacterales > Pelagibacteraceae > Pelagibacter. Next base: position 87,716 of record CACJPX010000002.1, on the reverse strand, counting down.
GTATATTTTTCCACTTGCCAGTTGAACTTATGATAAATCTTATCTTTATCTAAAATTATCACCTCAAATTGTGCCCATTTGTCACCACCTCCAACCTGTGTAATTGTATGGCTTAAGTGATTTAAGAGCATTTGATATGAGTTGCCTTTAATCATCATTTTGAAATTTTGTAAAGGGCCAGTATTTTTTTTGTTGCTGGGATGCGCAAAATTCCAGGTTTGCTCAATCCCACTATCTTTATAATTTAAGTCATTTTTTTGAAGACCACTTAATTGAATCTCGACAACTTTGGAAGGTTTTATATCACTATTAGGTTTCAGTAATTCAGCTTTAGTTATTGAAATTGAAAAGAGAAGAATAATAAAGACTTTAAATATTATCTCGAATTTTTTTAACATCTTTTTAAAAATTTAATTATTAATTTAATTAAAGTATTTTTCGTACTCTATCTTCGTACATTTATTATCAATGTAAATGATGTCATTTGTCTCAACAATTTTTTTTGCTTCCTCGTTACTAATGTCTAATTGTAACCATAATACTTTTGCATTTATTTTGACAGTTTCTTCTGCAATTGTGACAACTTCATTCGATGGCCTAAACACATCTACTATTTCTACTGGATTATCAATCTCTGAAATATTTCCAAAAACTTTTTCTCCTAATATTTTTTCTCCTTTCATGGATGGATTTACGGGGTAAACTTTAAAACCATTGTCTTGTAAATATTTCATAACAATAGATGATGTTTTTGTTAAATCTTTACTTGCACCTACTAGAGCAATATTTTTATATTTTTTTAAAATTTCTTTTATATTTTCCACTCTATTTACTTTTTACTCATTATCTTTTCTTCACAAAACTTCTTAGCTTCTTCAATAGTCATTGGTTGATCCAACTTTTGACTACCTGCAATACAAGCATCGATAGATCTTTTAAAATTATGGTCTCTAAAGGTGAAAATAAAATATATACCAATGATTATAGAAATAATTGTTAGAATATTTTTTACTTTCACTTATTTCTCCACTTTGGTTTTCTTTTTTCTAAAAAAGCTGAAATACCTTCTTTTGCATCCATAGCCATCATATTGTATGTCATCATTTGACTGGTATACGAGTACGCTTTTCTGAGGGGCATTTCTAACTGCTTATAAAAAGCTTGTTTTCCAATTTTGATTGTTAAATTTGATTTTGATGCAATTTTTTTTGCAATTTTCATCGTCTCACTATTTAATTTTGATTTTGAAAAATAATCATTAATTAAACCAATTTCCTTTGCGTAATTTGCTTTAATTGGTTCACCAGTAAGAAGCATCTTCATCATAGGTTTTCTATTAATCTTTCTGCTAACTGCAACCATAGGAGTACTACAAAACAATCCAATATTTACTCCTGGTGTTGCAAAAAGTGCATCTTTTGTGCTGTAAGCTAAATCACAACTAGCAACTAATTGACATCCTGCTGCATAAGCTGCACCATGAACTTTTGCAATAACTGGTTTTTTACCCTCAACTATTTGAAGCATTAGCTTTGAACAAAGATTAAATAATTTTTTATATCTTTCTTTTTTCCTTAAGTCTTTAACTTCTTTTAAATTATGACCTGCACTAAAACCTTTTCCAGCACCCTCAAGAATAATAACTTTAACCTTTTTATCTTTGTCTAATTTTTTAAAAACATTGATTAAATCTTTCAAATTTTTGTAAGATAAAGAGTTGTATGTTTTTGGCTCATTAATAATAACTCTTGCTATATCTTTATTCTGATTGATGATTTTGATATTCATTAAAAACTATTTAAGTTTACCCTCTTCTCTCATCTTTGCTCTTATCTTAGTGGCTGAAATTTTTTGTATTTCCTCAGGTAAATCAATTTCTTCTATTTTGTAACCAACACCTCTTCCATAACAAATGTTTGTAATATTGGGAACTAACATAATTTTAAAACGTCCCTCGAATTCTGGATTAAGTTTATCTTCAATATTTTTTTTTACTGTTTCAAAATCAAATGGATTATCATCCACACCTTGTACGTCTCTGATTTGTATACAAACTTGTCCAGTTTTCTTAATTATTTCTTTAAATAAAGTATAGTGACCATCATGAAATGGTTGCCATCTTCCAAGCATTTGAGCAGTTGGTTTTTTATTATCCCACTTGTAAGTCATTATTTTAATTTCTCATATATCTTTGGAGCCCAATTTTTAGCATCTTGAGTTGTTACTTGAAAGTCATACTTATCAGGTTTTACAAACATTTTATTTGTATCATCAAACCTACCCTCCTTAATTGTATCTACCCAAATAACAAAATCTGCTGGAAATAAACTTCTTGCCTCAGGAGTAGGACAAATAAAATCTGCTACAACATAATTTCCATCATTTTTCAATTTTACTGCAAAGTCAGCCATTCTTTTTGCTTGTCTTTTTCTTCCTTCCTCAGAAAAATCCCAATCATTGGCTTCTTTTCTTACTTCATCAGCATTTAATCTTTTAGCATTTAACATCGGACCAAGTTCGTTTGCTAACGTAGTTTTTCCTGATCCCGGTAGTCCCATTATTAAAATTATTTTCATTTGATATTAAATTGACACCTTTTTCAAAAAAGATAAAGATCTTATAATGAAATTTTCTCTTGAAATAGGCCCTCAGACAGATCTTGATACAGTACCTCAAGTAAAAGATGTTTATATCACAATGCTTCCAGGGGGTGACTATAGAGAAACAGCTCAACAGGCAGTTGAGTTAGTTAAAAAAGGTTTTAATCCTGTTCCTCATTTTCCTGCAAGGTCAATGCTGGATGAAAAACAACTAAAAGATTATGTTTCTAGGTGTAAAGATGGTGGGGTTAAACAAGTTTTAGTAATTGGTGGCGGGAGAGAACCAATGGGAAAATTTGATAGCTCGTTTCAACTTTTAGAGACTGGTTATTTTGAGAAGATGACAATAGGAATTGCTGGACACCCAGAGGGGAGTCCTGATATATCCGACTCAAATTTAGAAAAAGCTATGATAGATAAAAAGCCTTATGCTGATTACATCGTAACCCAATGGTTATTAGATCCCCAGCCTATTATAGATTTTGTTTCTAAACAAAATGTACCAGTGCATGTGGGAATTACTGGGCCTCTAAAAATATCTAGCTTAATAAAATTTGCTAATATCGTTGGTGCAAAAAATTCTCTAAATTTTCTTAAATCTAATTTTAGTAAGGCGTTAGATTTATTAAAACCTAAAGACCCTAATGATTTAATTGGGAAAGTTAAATCGCATACTGATTTCTTCCACATTTATACATTCGGCGGCTTGAAGGAAACAAACAAGTGGTTGAAGGAGAATGGTTATGTCTAAAGAATTTGACTATACTAAACTAAAGCATGTTACTTCTGTTGATCAGTCAGATCGAAAAGTACCATACAATTTAAGACAAAGTGGGCCTACAAAAGTTGAAATGTTAATTTCAACAAGAGTAAGAAAATCACCATATTGGCATTTATCAATGCAAGCAGGTTGTTGGAGAGCAACTGTTTATAATCGAATTTATCATCCTAGGGGATATGTGAAACCTGAAGATGGTGGTGCAATGATTGAGTATGATGCAATTGTAAATCATGTAACTATGTGGAATGTTGCTGTTGAAAGACAGATCCAAGTAAAGGGTCCTGATGCAGAAAAATTTGTTGATTACGTGATAACTCGAGATGCAACAAAAATCTCTCCGATGCGAGCAAGATATGTAATTTTATGTAACGCTTACGGAGGAGTTTTAAATGATCCAATACTTTTAAGAATTGCAAAAGATGAATTTTGGTTTTCTTTATCAGACTCGGACATTGGAATGTATTTACAAGGTGTTAATGCAGACGGTAAATTTAATTGCACTATCGAAGAAATAGATGCATGTCCTGTTCAAATTCAAGGGCCTAAATCAAAAGCTCTTATGAAAGATTTGTTAGGTGATCAGGTTGATTTAGAAAATATGCCTTTCTATGGTTTAGCTGAAGTTAAGGTTGCTGGAAGAAGTTGTGTTATCTCTCAATCAGGTTTTTCAGGTGAAGCTGGATATGAAATATATTTAAGGAATGCAACTTTATATGCCGATGAGATGTGGAATGCTGTTCTTGAAGCTGGAAAAAAACACCAGCTAATGGTTATTGCCCCTGCTCACCACAGAAGAATTCAAGCTGGGATTCTTTCTTGGGGTCAAGATATGGATCAACAACATAACCCTTTCCAGTGTAATTTAGGTTATCAAGTTTCTTTATCAGGAAAAGGAGAATGGAAAAAAACTTCTGATTACGTAGGAAAAAAAGCTCTTGAAAAAATGGGCGCTGAAATCAAAGCTGGAAAAAAACCTTATAAGTTACAGTTGGTTGGTCTTGAGTTAGGAGGAAAACCAATTGATGATTATGCACCAGATTTTTGGTTGATATCTAATGCAGATGGTGGTGATCCAGTTGGTTTTGTAACATCACCATGGTGGCATCCTGAAAAGAAAACTAATATTGCTATGGGATATGTTCCATTTGATGGAACTTTAAATGCCAATGGCTTTCCTAAAGGTAAAGTTGGAACTAAATTTAAAGTTCATTTACCAGAGAAATATTCAGATAAACCAGGAACACCTGTTGATGCCGTTATAGTTGATATTCCATTTAAGGAATCTTATAACGCTAACACAAGAGAAGTGGTATCAGGTTAATTATTTTTTTAGGGGAGTTTGCGCTCCCCTTAAAATCATAAATGACAAAGAGTTTCATTATTGTAGTTTGCATTATCATCGCTATTGCATTAATACTATTTCCGTTAATTGTATCTTACAAAGAACAAAAAAATAAAAAAAAATAAATGTTTGCTGAATTTTTAAATATAATTTTTAAATCTATAAAATTAGATAAAACACTTTATAGTGATAATAAAAATTTTGGTGAAGCTGCGATATATTTTGCGGGGTTGATAATGATATTAGATGGTGTAGCTGGAGCTGTGGCTGCAAATACTGTGGTAAAAACAGCTATAGGAATGTCTGGTCTTACGGCAATTTTAACATGGTTCATTTGGGCAATTTTTATTTATGTAATTGGTGTAAAATTATTTCCAGATAAACAAACAAAAGTGCCTTTTAAAAAAGTTCTGATAGCAGTTGGTTTTGCTCATTCACCAGGTTTACTAAGATTTTTTGCATTAACCCCCGAATTAATGATACCAATCATTTTTCTTACTCAATTCTGGATTTTTGCAAGTTTAATTATTTCAACAAAGCAAATCTTAAATTTAAAATCTAATTTTAAAGCGTTTGGCATAATATTTTTATCATTTTTAATTATTGCTTTTTTATCAATATCTTTTGTTATGAGTAGAATGAATGCTTTACCAATAAATAGTATCTAAATTGGAAAGATTGTTTTCGAAACCCTGCATGATTTACAAATTTTAAATCCAGTCAAAATTAAATTTTGAGTAACACTTTCATCAGTTTTTTTACATTCATCACAGATATCATTTAATTCATCAGTGTTTGTGTTATGCTGATCTTTTATATTATCATCTTCAATCATTATCAGTTAAACCCGCTCCTGCTGCCCCTTTTTTTAAACTTTCTGTTTCTTCAACAAAAGTTTTTTCTGATAATTGATATAAACTTTTCCAATCCTGCTCAGTAAAGTTGTCATTATTTTCTAAAATTTTTACCTCTACGTTGTTTGCAATATTTGGACAATTTTTATTTAATAAGTTTGTGGAAATATTAACATTTACATTTAATAGAAACTCATTTTTTTCAAACTTAAAAAAAATTTTTTTACCGATAACCTCTGAGCTTCTACTAAGAAAGGGTAAAAATAGTAATGGGTATGCAACTTTGGAAAAATTAATAGTTTTTATTTTTTCAATTTTTTTAATTTGATCTAAAAAACTTACACCTAAAATAATTGGGCAGTAAGAAAATTCAGAGCTTTCATTATTTTGATTAATTAGATTAAGACTCTCAAACTTTTTGTCTTTTTTTTCATTTAAATATTCATTTAAATTTTTAACTCCCTCAAAGTTAAACATTTCTAGTAATCTTACACTTTTTCCAACTTCTTCGCTTATTCCCCAAGAATAACCTAATGCCCTACTCGCGCGTTTAGAGGTTGTTTCAATTTCACTCAAAGATTTCATAAAATTTAATCAACGATAGACCCAATGCTGATTATAATCTTTTAATTCATGCGGAAGTGGTGCTCCTTGAAACATACAAATTCTTAACCACTTGTCTGACTTAGGATCAAATTTTAGTGCACCAAAAAAAGATAATTTTAATCGTAGCATATCGATTGGGACAACGTTTTCATTAATTGTATTATCTTGAATTTCAGCATATGGAAATTTTTCAACGATAAATGCGCGTCTTACAACATGTCTTGAATCTGCATTATTCATTAAAAATCTATCAATAGTTAAATCATCTTTACATGAAATTAACTGATCATATAGTTTTTTAATATCTCTAGCAATTGCAAGAGGTTGTTCTAATTCTGCACCTCCTTCCTCAAAACGATCTGCATACCTGGGCTCTTCTTTATTTTTAGAAATAAACCAAAAATTTCTTAAATTTGATTTATCTTTGAAATCCATTTTTAGAATATCTGGATATCTTTGCTTTAAAATATTTTTAAGATCTAAAACTGTTCGTTCTGTGGGAATTCTAAAATACTTTTCCTCATCTGAGCTCATTTTTTTTATTAATGGCTTAACAATTTTATCAAAAGGTTCCATCATCATAGACACGATATACTCAATAGTTTCTTCACAAGTTTCTTCCTCTAACCATAAATATATTTGATTGAAAGGATATGGAGTTGAAAAATCTAATTGATCTTCGATAAAATCTAAAAATTTTTTTACATTAAGAAGTAGTGAATTTATTTTTTTTATTTGAAATTCACTTTCAGAATTCCAACTGGTAATATTTTTTAAGGAATCTTTGACACATTTTTTGAATAAATCTGCATCTTTTGAATTCACATTTTTAATTTCTCTAATTTCTTTTAATGCGACTTCTCTTGATAAAATCCAATTATTTAACAGGGTAGGATGATTTACAATAAAAGGTGCCATTCCAAGTCCAGTTGAATTTCCAATGCCAAGGTTTCTACAAATTTTTTTGTCTAAATTAACTGCTTTCTCTGGATTTTTATTTTTTGCTACATGATTAACTTGGTCAAAAGTGAATTGCCTTACTAAATAGACTAACATCATCTCTAATCTAAAAGGTCCATTAATTTCCACCCTATTTTTAATTCTAAATCGATCTGCTAAACCAAACTTTCCAGAACCATAAACAGCGGTAGTTCTATATAAGTATCCAACTTTTTCTAATAAATCTAAATCTGGCTGATTACCCTCGCTTAACTTTTCAACTACGTGATTAAAAACTCTAACCGATTTATTTGCTCTAGATAAAGTTAATTCTTTATATGAAAGTCTACCAACCTCTTGCCTTGGGACTTCATTCTTCAATCTTTCAATATCCTTTTTTGAGGGAACTCCATCATGCAAAGTAAAAGCAGCGTCCCATTTTGTTGCAATAACTCTATCTGATCTATCATTATCATCTATCTTGTTAGCAAAACAAACTAATGAGTAAACTCTTTTATCTTTTTTGAAAGAATATATCGCTACGCCATATCCACCAGAGTCTAAGTTGAATAAATCTCTGTTGTATTCCCAATCTTTAAATTCATCTAAAAAACTTCTTAGAAATGATAATTTAGATTGATGAAAAGACCCTAGCCTAGACAATTTCATTATTATATTTGGATCTCTTAATTCGACTTTCATACTTTAAATATTTCTATAAAAATTATACCAATTGTTACCTAATATCCCATTAGTTTCTTCCTCAGAAAATCCAACTTTTCTTAATCCCTTCTCTATATTAAAAAAACCTCTAGCATCCTCAAACCAACCTGGTTGTTTAGGGAAGCCAGGTTTGCTCTTTGAGCCTTCCCCATAGTTTTTATTTTTAGACCAGGTACCGTTCCTCATCCATTCTACAATTTCATCAGGCTGATTCAAACATAAGTCTGATCCAATACCAATATTTTTGATGTTCATTATATCTGACGTTCTAGCAATCATTTCACAAAAGCTATCTAAAGTACAATTAGTATTATTCTTTAAATGGTGAGGATATAAAGAAAAACCCAAAATTCCTCCACTATCACTTAAAACTTTTAATAGCTCATTGGATTTATTTCTTTTAGCAGCATGCCAAAAGCTGGGGTTAGCATGTGTAATTGCAATTGGTTTCTCACTTATTTCAATTGCGTCTAATGTGCTTTTTTCAGCAGAGTGGGACATATCTATAACTATTCCAACTCTGTTCATTTCTTTAATGACTTCACGTCCAAAATTAGTTACTCCACTATCAATTTTTTCATAACAGCCAGTTGCTAGAAGAGATTGGTTATTATAAGTTAATTGCATAAAACGACATCCAAGTTTATGTACTTTTTCTACTAAAGAAATGTCATCCTCAATTGGTGAGCAATTTTGGAATCCAAAAAAAATTGCAGTTTTTTTTTCTGATTTAGCTTTTTCAATATCTTTGAAATTTGTGCCTTGAAAAATTAAATCTGAATTTTTTTCAAAAAGTTTTTTCCACTTTTTAATTTCATTTAAAAATTCATTATAATCCTCATGATAGACAATTGTTACATGAACAGCATCTAGCTCAGCTTGTCTATTAATTTCAAAAACTTCTCTTGTCCAATTACAATACTGTAAATTATCAATTTTATATTTCATGAGTTTAATTAAATTAAACCATATCAATATGTATTTGAAATTCTATTAATTTATTGAAATTTCAACAATTTTTTGAAATAAAGTTTCAATAAATAAATTCATGAATAAAAAAAATCTGAAAGTTTCAATAGTGATGGGCAGTCAATCTGACTTTAAAACAATGAAATTAGCAAAACAAATTTTAAAAAAACTTAAAGTTCCAATGGAAATAAGGATTATTTCTGCACATAGAACTCCAATGAGAATGTATAAATACGCATCTAATGCAGAAAAAAATAATATTGGGGTAATTATTGCAGGTGCAGGAGGCTCAGCACATTTGCCTGGAATGATTGCAGCACTTACTCAAATACCTGTACTAGGTGTTCCAATTGAGAGTAAAAAACTCAAAGGGTTAGACAGCTTGTTATCTATCGCTCAAATGCCAAAAGGAATTCCTGTAGGGACTTTGGCGATAGGAGAAGATGGAGCAATTAATGCAGCTATACTTGCTGCTTCAATTATTTCTAATAGTAATCCTGGCGTTAAATCTAAACTTAGAAGTTGGAGATTGTCTCAAACAAAATCAGTTAAAAAAAATCCAAAATAATTCAATGTCTGAAATTAGATTAGGAATTCTTGGTGGTGGTCAATTAGGTAGTATGTTGTCAGTTGCAGCAAAAAAATTAAATATCAAAACTTTGATTTACTCAGATGATCAAGATGCACCTGCACAAAATTTCTGTGATGAATTCATGTTTGGTGATTACAAAGATAAAAATAAAATTAACGATTTTGTTAAAAAGGTAAGTATAGTTACTTATGAATTTGAAAATATTCCTTATGAAACTTTAAATGAAATAAATAAATTCAAAACTGTCAATCCAAAGCCATCGATAAATAGATTAATACAACATCGTTTAGCTGAAAAAGATTTTGTGAATAAATTAAATATCAGAACCACAAGATATGTTAGTATAGAAAAAAAATCGGATTTAGAGACTCTTGATGATTTTTTGCCAGGAATTTTAAAAACAGCAACCATGGGTTACGATGGAAAAGGTCAATATCCTATTAAATCACTAAGTGAGTTAAATGGATTAAATATAGATTTTTCAAAAGAATATATTCTTGAAAAACTAGTTAAATTAAAAAAAGAAATCTCAGTTATAGTCACAAGATTTGGTAATAACAGATACGAAATTTATGAGGCAATCGAAAATATTCATGAAAACCAAATTTTAAAGAAGTCTAAAATCCCTGCTGATATTAGCAATAAACTTATTGATCAATCTAGAGAGTGGAGTAAGCAAATTTCCGAGGAATTAAAATACATTGGTACACTTTGTGTAGAATTTTTTATTGATAGAAATGATAATCTATATGTGAATGAAATTGCACCCAGAGTTCATAATTCTGGCCATTTAACTATTAATGCTTTTAATATTAGTCAGTTTGAAAATCATATAAGAGCAGTTTGTTCTTTAGAGCAAATTCCCTTAAAGAAATTACATAATGCAGAAATGATAAATCTTATAGGTAATCAAATTACCCCATATAGACAAAATATAAATTTAAAAGATAATGAATTTTTTTTCGATTATCAAAAAAAAGAAATAAAAGATAAAAGAAAAATGGGTCATTTAACAAAAATTTTATAATGTTTAAAACTATTGAGGGAAACTTTGAAAATTCGGATGTTAATGAACTTTTAAAAAAACATTTTGTAGAACTAAGGGCAGCTTCTCCTGAGGGAAGTGCGCATGTTTTGGATATCGAAGGTTTAAAAGTACCATCTATTAAGTTTTGGAGCTTATGGGATGATGATAAATTGATAGGTTGTGGTGCTCTTAAAATTCTAGAAGAAGAGCATGGTGAATTTAAATCAATTAGATTACATGATGATTTTAGGAACAAAGGGAATGGAATGAAACTTATTGATCATTTGTGTGATGAAGCTAAAAAATTAAATATTAAACGAATTAGCATAGAAACTGGAGCAGGAATATTCTTTAAACCAGCAAGAAAATTATTTGATTTATGCGGATTTAAGCCCTGTAAACCTTTTGCACATTATAAAGAGGATAAAAATTCTATTTATTTGTCAAAGTTAATTAACAACACTTAAAAATAAAATTTTAAGTATTGATCTATTTTGTTGACAAAAGTAATTAAATTATAAAGAAAGTCATTATTGCTTAAATATAAGTAATAAATTAACAAACAAAAAAGTAAGAAGAAAAAATATGAGTCTACAAGGAAAAGTAAAGTGGTTCAATCCAACCAAAGGTTTTGGTTTTATTGAAAGAGATGATAAAGAAAAAGATGTGTTTGTACATGTTTCAGCTGTAAGAGATGCTGGTATGAACGGTTTAGATGAGGGTCAAGCTTTGACTTTCGATGTTGAAGATGGTCCCAAAGGTCCTTCAGCAGTTAACTTAAAAACTGCATAATTTTCATTACATAGATTATTGGCTATAAGATTTACAATTTGATAATATTTGTATATTTGTAGCCAATAAGAAAAATTTAAATCAATAAAATATTAGTAGAATGATTGGAATTTTAGGTGGCATGGGCACACAAGCTGGCCTAGACTTTTGTAACAAACTTGCAATCCTTTATCGAGGAAAAATTGATCAAGAATATCCATTATTTCTCCTTTTCAACAAATCAAATATTCCTGGAAGACCAGAGTCAATAGGTGTTCAAACTAAGAATTTATCAAATCGGAAAAAAAATAAAAAAATTGAAAGAAAATACTCATTGGTATTAAAAAGTTTATTACACGGATGTGATATACTTAAAAAAAGTAAATGTAAGTTCATTGTTATTCCATGTAATACAGCACACTATTGGTATGATGATTTAAGAAAAAAAATAAAATTACCAATTATAAACATGCCAAAAGAGGTATTTATTCACACAAAAAAAACATGTAAGAAAAATTCATCAATTGGACTACTAGCAACAGAGGGTACTTTAAACACTGGTGTTTACAATAAATTTTTTGATAAAAATTATAATCTTGTTTTTCCAAATATTTCTTTACAAAGAAATTCTGTAAATAAAGCAATAAAATTTGTCAAAATGGGAAATGTAAAAGCTGCCAGCAAAGTTATTAAGCCAGCTATAAATTATTTGATTAAAAAAAAATGTAAAAAGATAATTTTAGGGTGTACTGAATTACCGATAGCCATATTTGCATTTAAATCTTTTAAAAAAGTAAAGACTTCAAAAATTTTTTTAGATCCAAATTTGATATTAGCCAATGCGGCAATGAAAAAATATCGTAAATAATGAAATCAAAAGATAAACCATATATTTTATATGTAGCTGAAAAAATATATTTAGAGGTTTCAGAAATTAAAAAAAAAAATAATGGTTTTTCTAATATAGATGCCATAGATGGTTTTATTGGATCTGAAACTTATAAAGAAGTAAGTAGTGGTAAATTTCATGACAATTGGTTTGAGGAGTTAAAGAAAAAAAATGAGAAAATTCCTGAGGAGACAATGAGATTACTTAAAATACAAAGAGAAATGATGATCAAACAATTAATTCAATACCCAGAACTTTATTACACTAAAAGTCATTTTCCTCTAGAAATTTCTCAACGTGCGTTTGATCACTTATGGAGAATGTGTGAAAGTTACGAATTGTGGTGTAAAGAAACTAACCAAAAAAAATTGATTCTTTTAAATCTTACTGATTAATTTTTTGTTGCATTAACTTATTGTGAGTCAATTTCACTCTTTTTTCAACTAATAATTTAAAATCTTTTATTACTTTTGCCTCGTTATTTTGATCAACTAATTTTTGGTGTACTATTTTTACTCTTTTTTCTATTAAGTCTTTAAAATCTTTATTAAAGCGGTTTTCTTTATTATTTTTAGATACTTCCTCAGTTATGTAGTTAAGAGAACTTTTGCCTGTTTTTTTTTTTAATTCATTATCAAACACCAATTGAGCAGTTGCTTTAACCAAATTTCCTGAAGTGGCTACTGTGATTGCGGGACCCAGCACTGCAGGTAAAGAGACGAAACCCGTCAAAAATAAAAACGAGGTAAGAAAAAAACTAAGTCTAAAAAATTTTAAATTCACCAAATAAATTTATTTGATTTAATCAAAGGCTACAATTAATAGATTGTCCAAAATAAGCTTTAATATAGATAAAATATTGTGGTAATTCATCTTGTTTTACGTCATTTTTTAATATGATAAAAATTTTTCCTTTTGTTTTTATTATCCTTTGGTCATCCGCATTTATTACTACTAAACCGATCATCGATAATAGTGATCCATTTGCTGCCTTGGCTTTTCGTTTTTTTTTTGTGGCAGTTGGGTTTTTGTTATTCTCACTTTATTCTAAATATTCAATTATTATAAAAAGAAAAAACTTAATTGAGTCAGTCCTTAGTGGTGTTCTATTTCATGGTTTGTATCTGGGAGGGGTTTTTTATTCAATTTCTATTGGCATGCCCACAAGTATTGCAGCATTAATTGTAACTCTTCAGCCAATTTTGACAAATATCCTTAGTGGGCCAATATTAAATGAAAAGGTGACTTTAAAACAATGGATTGGTGTTTTACTTGGATTTCTTGGAGCAACACTAGTTTTGGGTTTAGATTTAGGATCAAAGATTCCATTGCTGGGATTAGTTGCTACATTAATAGCGCTCATTTCAATAACAGCATCAACAATCTGGCAAAAAAGATTAAGTAATAATTTACCTCTGTCAGTTAGTAATTTTTATCAAGCTGTAGGAGGATGTTTTTTTCATATTATTGTTGTTATATTTTTTGCAAAACCCTACATAGCCTTCACAAAAACATTTCTTTTTTCAATGGGTCATCAAATATTTCTTGTGTCTTTTGGTGCTTTTACAATTTTAATGTTTTTGATAAAAAAAAATTCTGCAAGTAAGACTGTTTCAATTTTTTTTCTTATTCCAGCAACATCTGCTTTAATGGCTTGGTTCTTTTTAGAAGAAAGCTTAACAACAATTGATCTTTTAGGTTTTTTGATAACGTCAATAGGAGTTTTTATAGCTACTAGAGATTAGTCTAAGCTATTTATTTTCATAACCAAACTCTAATGCTGCATCAGTAATAGAATGGTATAACGACTCTCCAAAACTTCTTAACGTAAATAACCTTACTTTAAATGGTTTGTCATTTAGTAAGTCTACTGTGAATGCAATATTATTATAAAGAGAATTTATCGAATTATTTTTTTTTAATTCATCAAAATTAAATGGTGAACCTTTTTTTAAAACTTCTATTACATAATTGCCCTCTAAATCAATTACAGCTCTTGAGTGAGATAAATCAGTAACCGCAAAATCTGTTTCTTTAAATGTTAAAGAAATATCGTTGATTAAATCTTTTTTGGAAGAGACTAATAACCAATTTTTTGGACCATTCCATAAAATTCTTGTGTTATCATTAAAGCTAACATTTAAAGGAGAGTCTTTAAGTTTTAAACCATCAATATCTATACTTTCAATCGGTATCTTAGAACTTTTGAACTGTACAATTTGCACAATTAATAAATTTTTTTTCTCTGAGATTTTTAAAAGTTCATCCCCTTTTTTGTCCTCAAAGTCTCCAAATTGTCCTTGATGGTGAACATTGGCTAGTGCAGAAATTAAACTCATGATCTAACTCGTTCACCTTTTGGGTCAACATAATGTGAAGACACTATCTCGACTGGGATTACTTTATTTTTTAGCGGGGACATAACAAATAACTTCTCTCCAATCATATTCTTACCATCCTTTAAAATTGCTAAAGAAAATGGATTATCATATTCAACACTCCAGCATGAAGCTGAAATATAACCTAATTTTGGGTTTGGAAGTGGTGCATTTGAATCTTTAACTAAATGAGATCCCTCTGGTATGCTTGTTTTTTTATCTAATGGGACAACACCAACAATTTTTTGTCTATCTTCAGCTGTAAAAGCTTTTCTTGATAAAGATCTTTTTCCAATAAAATCTTTCTTTTTGCTTAATAGTCCCTCAAGTGAATTGTCATAAGGAATAGTTCTACCATCAAGCTCTGAACCTGCAACATGCCCCATCTCAATTCTTAAGGTTGATAGTGCTTCTGTTCCATATGGTTGAATTTCAAACTCTTCTCCAGCTTCTATTATTTTTTCCCACATAAAATATCCATTGTCTGACTCAACATTTACTTCGTATGCAAGTTCACCAGAAAATGAAATTCTAAAAATTTTTGCTTTTACTCCAAATAAATCAGCCTCCATGTAACCCATAAAAGGAAGACCCTCATTCGAAACATCAGACTTTGGAAAAAGTTTTTTTAATACTTCTCTTGATTTTGGTCCAGCAATTGCTGCTCCCGCCCACTGTTCTGTCGTTGAAACTACATTTACATTTAATTCTGGCCAAACAAGTTGTAGATAATATTCTAGATGCGATAGAACATTAGCAGCTTGAGCAGTTGTTGTGGTCATATGGTAATGATTTTCTGATATTCTTGTTGTTGTTCCATCATCCATAACAATTCCATCTTCTCTCAACATCACACCATATCTTGCTTTGCCAACCGGTAATTTTAACCATGCATTTGTGTAAACTCTATTTAGAAGCTCTGCTGCATCTGGTCCTTTAATATCAATTTTACCTAAAGTGGTTACATCACAAACACCAACATTAGTTCTAACATTTCTAGCCTCTCTCTTTGACGCCTCAAATAAATTCTCCTCGCCTCGTTTGTAATACCTTGGTCTTAACCATACACCTGCATCAACAAAGACTGCATTATTTTTTTCATGCCATGAATGCATTGGAGATTTTCTTGTTGGTTTTGAATGTTTTCCTACTTCCCTACCAACAATTGCTCCAATAGAAACTGGTGAGTAAGGTGGTCTAAAAGTTGTGTGCCCAACTGCTGGTACAACTTTATTTTCAATTTTCGACACTAGTTGTAAACCATTAAGATTGCTTGTCTTACCTTGGTCAGTAGCCATACCAAGTGTAGTATATCTTTTTACATGCTCAATAGATCTATACCCTTCTTTAAGAGCTATCTCTATGTCAGAAACTGCAACATCATTTTGGAAATCTAAAAATCTTTTGTAGTTTTTTCCCTTTGGTAAGGGCACACACCAAAATTTATCATGAACTGTAGATTTCTTTTCAACAACATTAGGAAAAGAAACCTTGTTCTCCTTATTTGTTATTTTTTTTGATAATAGGTTTCCTTTTTCAAATGAGTCTTTTAATGTCTCCTCTAAAGTGTAAATTCCGTTTGCAGCCCCTAAGGTTTTTTCATTTTGTTTAGATATGCCAGGAACAAATGCATCAATATCTTCATTGAATTTTGTTTTATTTCCAGATTGTGATGCCAAATGAATTGTAGGTGTCCAAAACCCAGAAACACAAATACAATCACACTCAATATTTTCAATTGATCCAAGTTCTTCTTTATTATCTGAAATTTTAGCTACGTCAGCTGATTTTACTTTTTTATATCCTTGAGCAGCTACAACTACATATGAATTTTTAATATTGATATCCATATTTTTTGCTTCTTCGATAATCTCTGATTGAGGCTCTTTTCTTGTATCTAAAATTATTGGATCAATACCATTCTTTTTAAATTCAATTGCTGTTTCATAACCACTATCATTATTTGTAAAAACAAGCGGTTTTTTTCCAACTAATACACCATACACTTTCAAGTATTCCTTAGCAGCTGAAGACAACATTACGCCTGGAGTATCATTGTTACCAAATACAATGGGTCGCTCTATTGATCCAGATGAGATTAATACTTCCTTTGCTCTAATATACCAAAGTCTCTGCTTTGGATGAAATTTTTTTGTTTTTGGTAAATGGTCACTAATTCTCTCAGACATTACCAACATGTTATGATCGTAATAACCAAAAACTTGAGATCTGTTTTTTACAGTAACATTAGGCATTTCTTTTAGCTCTGAAATGATACTATCTGCCCACTCTTTACCTGATTGATTCCCTATATTTACTTCACTCGTTAATAAAGTTCCTCCAAATCGTGCTTTGTCTTCAGCAAGAATAACTTTTGCACCATTTTTTGCGGCTGAGTAGGCACTTGCTAATCCCGAAGGACCTGAGCCTGTTATTAACAAATCACAATATTCATATTTATGTTCATATCTTTCTTTGTCATGTTTTATAGATGCTGTACCCAAACCAGCAGCTCTTCTGATAAATGGCTCATAAATTTTATACCAAAAACTTTTTGGCCACATAAAAGTCTTGTAATAGAAACCAGCTGGGAGAAATATTTTTAAAAAATTATTTATAGCTCCCACATCAAAATTCACACTTGGCCAACAATTTACACTTTTTGCTTCTAAACCCTCAAAAAGTTCCTGTTCAGTAGCTTTTATATTTGGTTCTGTTTCACCATTTCTATATAATTGAACTATCGCATACGGCTCATCAACTCCGGCACCAAAGAAACCTCTGGGTCTATGATATTTAAAGCTCCTTCCAATAAGATGAACTCCATTAGCAATTAATGCAGAAGCAAGAGTATCGCCCTCATAACCAAAATAATTTTTACCATTGAATTTAAAAGGAATTTTTTTATCTCTATTTATTAATCCACCACTTTCTAATCTAAAACTTTGTGTCATTATGAAATTTCTTCGTTTGCTTTTAGAGTTTTAAAAATTTCATGAGTAGCTGTATCTCTCTGAACTTTTATCCATTGTCTGCAACCTGATAAATGTTGCCATAGCTCCCAATGCTTCCCTCTTAAACTTTTCCTATTATAAACAAAATTGTCCCAATCTTGATCTGATATTTCTTTTCCTAATTCTGGCCGTTTGATAGTTGCATCGCCACCATATGAAAATTCATTCTGTGATCTCATTCCACAATGTGGACATTTTATATGAAGCATTTATGAAATCCAGGTTTTGGTACCAAGTCCCTTTTCGTCAAGTAAGTGACCAGTATTAAATCTATTTAAACTATAGCCAGCATTTAATTCATGAACTCTATCTTGCGCAATCGTATGTGCAAATGTCCAACCAGACGCAGGTGTTGCTTTAAATCCACCATAGCACCAACCACAATTTAAATACAAACCTTCAATATGGGTTTTGTCTATTATTGGTGAGCCGTCCATAGACATATCCATTATCCCACCCCAAGTTCTAAGCATTTTTAATTTACTTAGGAAAGGCATCATTGCGATCCCTTCAGTCAGAACATGTTGAAGAGTTGGAAGATTGCCTCTTTGTGCATAACTATTGTAGCCATCAAGATCACCACCCATAACCATTTCACCTTTATCAGACTGGCTTATATAAAAATGTCCAGCACCAAAAGTAACTACTTTATCTAAAACTGGTTTTACTGGCTCAGATACACATGCTTGTAGTAGATGAGTCTCAATTGGCAATGTCATATTTAATTTTTCGGCTAAAATATTTGTACTACCTGCAACACATAATCCAATTTTTTTTGCTTTAATGTCTCCACGAGAAGTTCTCACTCCATTAATTTTTCCTGCAGAGACATCAAATCCAATTACTTCACAATTTTGAATTATGTCTACACCCATATCATCTGCCTGACGTGCATAACCCCAAGCTACAGCGTCGTGTCTAGCTGTTCCCGCGCTAGGTTGCATTAATCCCCCAAAGATTGGAAATCGTACATTCTCAGAAAAATCAGCCATAGGAATAATTTCTCTTACTTCTTCCCTACTTAAGAGAACTGCATCGATACCGTTTAATCTCATTGAATTTCCTCTTCGAGCATAAGTATTCATTTGTGCATCTGAGTGAGCGAGATTTATTATTCCCCTTGGAGAAAACATCACATTGTAATTCAAATCTTGACTCATTCTTCTCCAAAGATCCATTCCAAATTCGCTGAATAATGCATTGTTATCATGCATGTAATTTGATCTAATTATTGTAGTGTTTCGACCAACATTACCTCCACCGATCCAACCTTTTTCGATTATAGCAACATTGGTAATATTATGCTCTTTAGCTAGATAATATGCTGTTGCTAAACCATGTCCGCCGCCACCGATAATAACAACATCATACTCTTTCTTAGGAGTTGGATCTTTCCAAGCTAAGTCCCAATTTTCGTGATTTGAAAGGGCATTTTTAACTAGACTAAAAACTGAATATTTTTGCATGAATAAATTTTATAATAATGAGTATAAATAGTTCATATTTTTTTTATATATAATTTTTAGATATTTCCAAAGGCTTTAAAAAGAGATACTAATCGACCAGTTTTTTATTATTTATTATAAAATTCTATGAGCGACATAAAATCAGATATTCAAATTGCTCGTGAAGCAAAAATGCTTCCAATAAAGGAAATCTTAGCGAAAGTAAATGTTCCAGACGAAAGTTCAGCTTTTAGCCCGATGGGCAGACATATTGCAAAAATAAACTTGGAATACTTAGAAACATTAAAAGATAAGCCAGATGGTAAATTAATTTTAGTTACGGCAATAACTCCAACCCCTGCTGGAGAAGGTAAAACAACCACTTCTGTTGGATTAAACGATGGACTAAATAAACTTGGAAAAAAATCTATCGTATGTTTAAGAGAACCAAGTCTAGGTCCATCCTTTGGTATGAAAGGTGGTGCTGCAGGAGGAGGATATGCTCAAGTAGTTCCAATGGAACAAATTAATCTTCACTTTACTGGAGATTTTCACGCAATAACATCAGCACATAATCTTTTGTCTGCTTTAATTGATAATCATATCTATTGGGGGAATAAATTAAACATAGATGTCAGGAGAATTGTTTGGAAAAGAGTTATGGATATGAACGACAGAGCTTTAAGATCAATTAATATTAATCTTGGTGGTGTTGCTAATGGTTTTCCAAGAGAAGATGGTTTTGATATCACGGTTGCTTCTGAGATAATGGCTATCTTTTGTCTTGCTAATAATCTTGAAGATTTAGAAAAAAGGATCGGAAATATTACAGTAGCATACACTCGAGAAAAAAAACCGATCTACGCTAAAGATTTAAATGCACATGGACCAATGACTGTTTTACTTAAAGAGGCAATCAGACCTAATATTACACAAACACTGGAAAATAATCCTGCGATAATTCATGGTGGACCATTTGCAAATATTGCTCATGGATGTAATTCTGTAATTGCAACTAAAGCTGGATTAAAACTAGCTGATTATGTTGTAACTGAAGCAGGTTTTGGAGCAGATTTAGGAGCTGAAAAATTTTTAGATATCAAATGTAGGAAATCAAATTTAAAACCAAGTTGCGTTGTTATAGTAGCAACTGTTAGAGCCTTGAAGATGCATGGTGGTATTGCAAAAGATGATTTAAAGAATGAGAATGTAGATGCACTAAAAAAAGGATTAATAAATCTTGAAAGACATATTGAAAATGTGAAAAAGTTTGGGTTACCTGTAGCGGTAGCTATAAATCATTTTATAAAAGACACTGATAAAGAAGTTAATGCTTTAGTAGAATTTTGTAAAAAGCTAGGAGTTAAAGCTAGTATTTGTAAGCATTGGGCTGACGGTGGTGAAGGAACAAAGGATTTAGCTAAACATGTAACAGATTTATGTGAAAAGAATGAAGCTAAATTTAAATTTTTATATGAAACTAAAACTCCACTTTTCAAAAAAATAGAAACCATAGCAAAAGAGATTTATAGAGCTGATGAAGTTATTGCAGATACTAAAATTAGAGATCAACTAAAAAATTTTGAAGAAGCTGGTTATAGTGAATTACCTGTATGTGTTGCAAAAACTCAATATAGTTTCTCAACAGATCCAAATCTGAAAGGTGCGCCGACTGGTCATTCGCTACCAATTAGAGAGATAAGGTTATCATCTGGCGCGGAGTTCATTGTCGTTGTTTGTGGCGCAATCATGACAATGCCCGGACTTCCTAGAGTGCCAGCAGCTGATTCTATTAAGCTGAATAAAGATGGTGATATAGAAGGTCTATTTTAAACTTTTATCTTAAGTTTTTTATTTTCTTTAATTGTCTTAAGTAAATTAATCATTAGTGGGATTTTTTTCTTATCAATTTTTTTTAAAATAAATGGTGTGATCTCTCTTGCAAGTTCTTCACCTTCAACAGTTTCTTTAGGCATAAATCTTTTTTTTGCAGTTTTAAATGTAAATCCTTTACCTAGAAAACTACCCATTTTACTATTTCTTCCACCAGCAGCACTAACGTAAAGATCACCCACTCCAGCGAGCCCAAGGATTGTTTCATCTTTACCTTTGAAATATCTATTTAAATATCTCATTTCAAGAACTGCTTTTTGAAATAAATTAGATGAAGAGTTAAGACTTTGACCAGCTCCAATGATCATTGAATATATATTTTTAATTGCTGAACAGACCTCTACTCCTACTACATCCCGGGAGTATTCTGCTAAATAATATTTAGTAGAAATTTTTCTTCCTATAGATTTTGCAATATTAATATTTTTATTTGCTATAATCACACTAGTTTGATTTTTTCTGGCTAATTCTTTTGCCAAACAAGGTCCTTTTAGTACTGAAATATTTTTTAGATTATAGTTTTTTTGAAGTTGTTCTGAAATTGTTAATATCTTATTCTTTTTTTTTTCAAATTTTAACCCTTTAGTAAGAACCAAAATTGGTGATTTAACTCTTAAATCTTTTAATTCTTTACCAATAAAATCAATACCTGGAAGACTTAAGGCTATTACTATTAAATCAAAATTTTCTTTTAATAAATTTTTAGAAAATTTTCTAAATTTTAATTGTTTTGGTAATTTTATCTTAAGAGCAGAATGAAATTTTTTTTTTGAAGATAAATCTTTAATAAATCTTTTGCTATAAGGCTCAGTAATTGTAACATTATTTTTATTTTCTAAACTTGGGATTGTAAATGCAGAGCCCATTGCACCTCCACCAATAACTAAGATATTTTTCATAACAAATAATTATTTTATTGTAATTGTCATCATTTTGTTAGTAAAATACAGAAATAATTATTTAATTTAGTAGATTAATGACAAAAGTAGCAATTATTGGTGCAGGACCTTGTGGACTATCAATGTTACGGTCTTTTGAACTAGCAGAAAAAAATGGTGAAAAAATCCCTGAAGTTGTTTGTTTTGAAAAGCAAGAAGATTGGGGTGGCTTATGGAATTATAGTTGGCGAACAGGATCTGATCAATACGGGGACCCTGTACCTAACAGTATGTATAGATATCTTTGGTCAAATGGACCAAAAGAATGTTTAGAATTTGCTGATTATTCTTTTGATGAACATTTTGGAAAGCCAATACCATCCTTTCCACCTAGAGAAGTTTTATATAACTATATTGTTGGAAGAGTAAGTAAAGGAAATTTAAAAAAAAAGATTAAATTTAACACGAGAGTTACAAATACTATTTTTAAAAACGACAAATTTGAAATTAGTTATCAAGATAAAGTTAACAATAAAGTATTTAAAGATAATTTTGATTTTGTTGTTGTTTCAACTGGTCATTTTTCTGTTCCATTTATTCCAGAATACAAAGGAATGGATACATTTCCTGGAAGAATAATGCATTCTCATGATTTTAGAGATGCAGAAGAGTTTAGAAATAAAAATGTAATAGTACTAGGTAGCAGTTATTCAGCAGAAGATATCGCACTTCAGTGTAATAAATATGGAGCTAAAAGTGTTACCATTGGTTATAGACATAACCCAATGGGATTCAAATGGCCTGATGGAATGAAAGAGGTTCATTATCTTGACAAATTAGTAGGAAAAAAAGCAATCTTTAAAGATGGCACTGAACAAGAGGCTGATGTTATAATTCTTTGCACTGGTTATCTTCATCATTTTCCATTTCTAGAGGAAAATTTACAATTAAAAACTAGAAACAGACTTTATCCACCAAAATTATATAAAGGGGTGGTTTGGCAAGATAATCACAAACTTTTATATCTTGGTATGCAAGATCAATTCCATACATTTAATATGTTTGATTGCCAAGCTTGGTACGCAAGAGATGTTATTATGAATAAAATCAAAATACCTAGTAATGATGAGGTTGAAAAAGATATTAATAAATGGGTTGCAATGGAAGAAAAGCTAGAGAACCCTGATCAAATGATTGATTTTCAAACTGAGTATACAAAAGAGCTTCATGAAATGTCTGATTATCCAAAAATTGATTTTGAGTTAATAAGAAAACACTT
Organism: uncultured Pelagibacteraceae bacterium; assembly: GCA_902595405.1. Lineage (GTDB taxonomy): Bacteria > Pseudomonadota > Alphaproteobacteria > Pelagibacterales > Pelagibacteraceae > Pelagibacter. Next base: position 64,736 of record CACJPX010000002.1, on the reverse strand, counting down.
TAAAGAATGGGAACATCATAAAGTAGAAGATATTTCAACATATAGAAATAAATCTTTTTCATCTCCTGTAACTGGATCAATTGCTCCTATTCATCATACGCCATGGGCAACTGCTATGGACGACTCTTCAAAAACTTTTTTAGATAAATAATCTAAGATTAATCAATACCTAAATGTTTTTTTCTTTTTTGGACGTAAGCTCTAATTAAATTATCAAATATTAAAGCTATGAAAGCTACACAGATACCAAGTGTTAATCCAATTCCAGCACCTTTTTTATCTGATAATGCTTTTAATATATATTGACCTAAATCCTCTGTCCCAATAAATGCCCCTATGATCACCATAAATAAAGCAAACACAATCGTTTGATTAATACCAAGCATCATATGAGGAAATGCCAAAGGAAATTCTATTTTAGTTAATCTTTGGAATTTATTCACACCTGACATAGTTGCAGCATCATGCAGTCCAGCCGGAACGCTTCTGAGTCCCTCAATTGTATACCTTGTGGCAGGTATTGTTGCATAAACTATAACTGCAATAAGTACAGATGTATCTGTTATACCAAATAACATCATTACTGGAATTAAATAAACGAAAGACGGAAATGTTTGAAAAATATCGCAAACGCCTAACATAAAGTTAGCTGAATGTTTATTTTGGAAACATAAAGTTCCTACTGTAAATCCAATAATACAAGAAACAATAACTCCAAAAGTTGCCATGTATGCTGTAACTAAAGCTCTATCCCACCAAGGGCTGAATGCAATAAAAAGTGTCAAAGCACAAACTACCAATGCTGAACGTAAGCCACCAATTAAATATCCTGCACCAACAACTAAAACTATCGTAGCGATTGCAGGCATTCTTAAATACAATGCTCTCATTGGCTGAAGTACATCTTGTATCAACCACGTATTGAACGCTTTAATATAAACAAAGAAAGTCTCAAAAATCCAATCTACTCCTTTGTTCCAAAAATCAGCAGTTGATATTCCTTTGTTATGTGGAATTTCAAATAAATAATTGAAGGTATCTTTGAATAAAAAAGTTCCAATGTAAGCTAATATTATTCCAACAACAAATATAACCCCAAAAAATAAAAGATTTTTGTTTCTTTGATAGAAAGTAAGATTACCAAAATAATCTGTTTGTTTATTTGCCCAAGCTAAAGACATTTTATCTAAAAGAATTGCAATTAAACTGATACATAAGCCCGCTTCTAAAGCTAGTCCAATGTTTAATTGGTTTAGAGCTAACAATAAATTAAACCCTAAACCTTTTGCTCCAATAAAAGCTGAGATAACTGCCATTGAAAAACACACCATGATGACTTGGTTAACCCCGATTAAAATATCTCTCCTAGCAGTTGGAATTAATACTTTAAACATTAATTGAAAATTATTACATCCGCTCATCCTTCCAGCTTCAATAACTTCTGGAGGCACTGCTCTTAAACCTAAAAGAGTTAATAATATCATCGGTGGTATTGCTACAACCATAGTAATAATCACAGCAGCATGGTCACCTACTCCAAAAAGAACTAATGCTGGAACCAATACAGCATATTGTGGCATCGTTTGCATCACTAGCAATATTGGATATAAAGCTTTTTCTACACGTTTACTTTTAAAAGCTGCTATTCCTAATCCAAGTCCGAAAATAAAAGATAATGGAGCAGCGACTAATATAAATGAAAGAGTTTGCATGGAAGGTTTCCATTGACCAAACACAGAAATGTAAACCATAGTTAAACCTGCAAACAAAGCTAGACCTTTACCGCTTAATTTATAAGAAAGTAATGCTGCACCTGCTGCAACGATAGTCCAAGGTAATCCTGGTAATTCAGCCCATGGGTTTTTATCTATCCAATCCCAACTGGTGAAGGCAACAATAGTTTCAAGACCCCCCAATAAAATCTCTCTTATTAATTCTATTAAAAAAGTCATAAAGGCAGTCAAATTTCTACTAATTTGTAAAACTATAGGCCGACTTTTAAATTCTTGGGTATCTTCATTCCAAACTTCAATTGGCATCCATTCGTTCATTAAGAAAAATAATGAGTCATTAATCCAGATGGGTAACCATCCAAGCAATGGAGGCAATCTCCAAAAGACATCAAAAGCGTAATATCTTACCTCTTTACCTAAAAAAACATAACTACTTTGATTTGGATCTTTAACAAATTCTGCCTGACCCCTAATAAATTTATATGTTTCAGGAACATCAATCGCAAAGCATAAAGCAAAGAATACGATTAATAAAAATAACCACTGAAAAGTTTTCGGATATTTTTTTAAAAATTCCATAATCTAATTATTATTTTTTCTTCCCCCAAAAACTGTATTGATTATTTTTGTTGGATTAATAGAGCCTATAATTTCATTATTGTTATCAACTACGGCGACTATTTTTTCCTGTGTAAGAATTTTTTCTGCAACATTCTCTATGATTTCATTTTGAGAGACTTTTAAATCGCCTAAATTATCTTTTGATGTATCCATAACATCCTTAATCAATAAAACTTTTTCTCTAGGTACTTCTTCAGTAAATTTTCTGACATATTCAGTGGCTGGATTCAAAACAATATTAGCTGGTGTATCTAACTGCTCAATTATTCCATCTTTCATAATTGCAATTCTGTCAGCAAGTTTTAAAGCCTCGTCAAAATCGTGTGTAATAAACATAATTGTTTTTTGTAATTTATCTTGAAGTCTTAAAAACTCATCTTGCATCTCTTTTCTAATTAATGGATCCAAAGCTGAAAAAGGCTCATCTAAAAACCAAATATCCGGCTCAACTGCTAAAGATCTTGCTATACCTACTCTTTGTTGTTGACCTCCTGAAAGTTCTCTAGGAAAATAATTTTCTCTACCTTCGAGTCCAACTAACTTAACCATATCCATTGCTTTATTTATGCTGTCCTCAGTTTTGATCCCTTTAATCTGAAGGGGAAAGGCAATGTTCTCAACAACAGTTTTGTGTGGAAGTAAAGCAAAGCTTTGAAAAACCATTCCCATTTTATTTCTTCTAAGATCTATTAGATCTTTATTATTTAATTGTAATAAGTCCTGGCCCTCTATGAAAATTTTACCACCTGTTGCATCAGTCAATCTTGAAATACATCTTAACAAAGTTGATTTACCTGAGCCAGATAAACCCATAACGACTAACATTTCTCCTTTTGCAACTTCAAAAGAAGCGTTGTTTACTCCAACAATACAGCCATTTTCTTGAAAAACTTTAGCATCAACATTTCCATTCGAGTCTTGAAGCATCTTCTGAGCATTTGCTCCAAAAATTTTATATACGTTTTCACATTTGATTACTGGCTCAGACATAAATTTCAATTAAGTTATATGAAATTAGAATAAAATTAAATCCATAATATTGTTACTTCCCCCTTAAAAATTTTTAATATAATAAACCCTTGTATCTATTCCGGTGCTTAGAAAACTTAATGCTTCACCACTGACAGTAATTGACTCGTCAACTCCAACATTATTTCCACTCACTGTAAAGCCTGCAAAACACTTATTTTTTTCCTCATCCCACTTAACAAAAGTTTCATCTATTTTGTTACCATTAATTGTGTAAATTTTATGCGCTCTAAAATTTAAGAAGTTTGCCCCCATAATCGCACGTTGTGGAATTAATTTTGTAGCTTTACAAACTTGCTCATAAACTTCGTCTGTTAATCTGAAGTGATCTGTACCATCAAAAGTTACCAGTATTCCTGAGGGTAATTTAGAAATTAATTCACTTAATTTCTTTTCTTGAGCAATCCTCTCTTCTTCTAATTTCATTTTTCTAACAAGTTCATCGCCACCACCAAACATTATGTTAAGAACAAAAAATGAAAATGATATTATTAGAATTATTAGCACCAAGCCACCAAACTGTTTTGTAGTCTCAGGTAAATATTTTATTTTACTTAAAAAATTTTCTTTTGACATTTATTCTTGTAACTTTCCATTTTTCCATATCCCTGTTTTTTGAGTGCCATCAGTCCAAGTAAAAGTTCCCTTGCCATTCATGAAACCTTTTGCCCATTCACCTTCGTAAGTTGAACCATCAGGAAAAGTTAAAACACCCACCCCACTCCATTCGCTATTTTTAAACTCACCTTTGTAGATATATCCATTAGGCCAAGTTTCAATTCCTTGTCCGTTTTTCTTAGTACCTACCCACTCACCTTCATAGGTAGTTTTATCTGTGTAAACCCATTTACCAAAACCGTTTTCACAATTTCCTTCTTTGCATCCTGTGCTTCGCGCTATTGCAACCGTGCTGATAAATAAACTTAAAATTATTGTTAAGAGGTATTTTTTCATAATGATATTTTACACAAAATTATTTAAAAAAAAATTATACTTTTTTGTCATCTTTGTTACATGAATAAATAAAAATATATTTTTCAGAGTTTTCACTTTTCATATTTTTCGTTATTTCATGAATTAATTCACCTGTTTTAATTGTAATAATACCTGACTCAGAATAATTTTTTTCTTGATCAATGGATTTAAATAAAACCACATCTTTATTGACTACTTTGACATTAAGTTTTGATGAAACTGAGAGAAATGATGATAATCCTTTGATAAAAAGTGTTTCTGGTTTTTTTGATAAAATTTTAAAACTATCTAAACCCTTTTCATTTAAATCTTTAGCTAAAAAAGTTTGATAATTATATTCTGAATTCTTAATTATTTTTTTTTCTAAATCACAGACAAACTCGAGATCAATGTTTTCACTTATACTAACATCTTTTGCTAAAGTTTGATTAAAAAATAATAGACTTAAGAATATAGTAAAAAAATATTTGATCATTTAAATTTATTTAAAAAAAAATCTCCCCCAACATTGTTGGGAGAGATTTAAAGATTTAGTTGCTATTTACCTTATTTAGTAAAAGCTTTCCAAACTTTCTCGTTATCTTTCAGCCATTTTTTAGCTGCATCTTCGTGAGTCATTTTATCAATGTCCACTAAAGCTGCCATTGCTCCAATTTGACTTGTTGAGAAAGAAAGTTTTTTAAACATCTTAGCTGCATCTGGATGAGTTTTTGGAAAATCAGCGTTAACTGCTTTTTTCAAATAACCATCTGGCGAACCACATTTTCCATCTCCACCATCTTCAGGTCTGCAACCTGCAGTGTACGGAGGAAAGTCGATAAATGTAAAACCAGCACCGTCAGTAAAGTTTGGTGTCCAGTTAAAGATAATTGTTCCTCTTCCTTCTTTTTCAGCTGCTGCTAACTCTGCCCAAAGTGCGTCTGCACTTCCAGCAAATTTAACCCACCAAAGATCTCCTAGACCTAAAGCGTCAACCCTTTGAGGGATTAAGTCACCGTGCCAAGTTTGTGGACCTTCTAACATTCTTCCTTTTCCATTCGGAGAGTCAGGTGTTGTAAAGTTTTTAGCACAGTCTGGGTTTTTCAAAGCAGTCCAGTCTGGTAGTCCTGGGCATAAACCTTTTTCAGCAACCCAATTAGGATATCCCATATCCTCTAGAGTTCTAGCTTCATGGTCACCCCAGTCAAGTAAACCACCTTTATCTAAAGCTGTTGTAAATGATTTACCAAAAGCAGATTCCCATACCTCGTGAGAGATAGTTACGTCACCAATTCTAATTGACTCGTATACTGCTTGTGAGTCAGCATTTACGTATTTAACGTTATTACCCATGCTTTCCATTATTCCACCAATAACGTAAGCCATTACAATTTGACTTGACCAGTTATGAGTTGGGATAACGATGGGTTTTTTGCTATCTGCATTTGATAAACCAGCAAAACTTACTGCTGAAATTATAACTGCAGAAATTAAAGATATTATTTTTCGCATTTATTCCCCTTTCTTAATATTAAGTGCATTCAGTATGTGCCTAAGTAAAATGATAGTCAACTACAAGATTTATATATATTATGTAGAGAGATTTATAAAAATGTCGCAAACTACTTTAGATATTAAAGAACCTGGTCTTAATGTCTTACCACCTGGAGTTGAAAGACATGTCGTTAACGCAGGCGGTCTCACAGGTTTGCAAATATTCCCGGATGATGAAATAGAAATTATTAATGAGGAAGGAAATCAAATTTGTGAAATCATTTGTTTTGATAAAGATGGAAAATCTGAGCTTGGAATTTTAAATCAAAAAGAAAATTGTAAAAAAAGTTTTATTAAAGAGTTACTTAAAGGTAAAGATGAAAGCTCTTTAATAACAAACCTGCAATTAAAAAAAAGAAATTTAGATATTAATAAATCAAAATCATCAATTTTGTTTGATGAACAAACTCCAAGTGGTGAAAAAATAAAGATAAAATCTAAAGATAAATGCTACGCTATTTTTGCAGCCCCACAAAACAATATGCTGGTATCTGAGCAAAATCCTTCAAGTGATTTAACGTTGTTCATTAAAAGATATAAAATATTTAATGATAAAGAATTATCAATAATTCCTGATCCTATTTATGAGCCAAATTATGAGGAAAATATTGAGAGACAAACTGCAATTTCATTCGAAGTTAAAGAGGGAGATTTTATTCAAGTAATAAGTCCAGCGGGCAGACAATGTTCAGACTTTGTGGCGTTTGATACAAAAAAACTTGATAAGAAAGTTGAAAAGGGTCTTGATTGGCAAACAACGAGGACTTTTATGGGAAATACTTTTCCAGGCCCTGGTTTATTTTCAAAATTTTACGACACCGATCATGAACCATTAGTTGAAGTCATAAGAGATACTGTTGGAAAACATGATACATTTAATTTGGCTTGTACTTCAAAATATTATGAAGACGCTGGCTATTTTGGTCATCCTAATTGCTCTGAAAATTTAAATAATGCAATGGCAAAATATGGTGTTCAAAAACAAAAAGGATGGCAGGCTATCAATTTATTTTTTAATACTTCAGCAACAGGTTTAAATTCAGTAATTTCAGATGAGTCATATGCAAGACCTGGAGATTATGTAATGTTCAGAGCTTTAAAAGATTTAACAATTGGGACAACCGCTTGTCCTAGTGACATCGACGCATGTAATTCATGGAATCCAACAGATATTTTTGTTAGAACCTATGATAAAAAAAAAGAATTTTCAAAATCTTTTGCATTTAGAATGAAAACAGACTCTGAAAAAAAACTTACTAGAAACTCTGGCTTTCACGAAAAAACCTCAAAGCTTACTAGAAATTTTATTGATGCTAGAGGTTTTTGGCTACCTAATGATTATACAAAGCATGGAGTTGTTGAGGAGTACAATGCTTGTAGAGAAAAAGCGGTCTTAATTGATTTATCTGCTTTAAGAAAATTTGAAATTATAGGTCCTGATGCTGAGGAATTGATGAATTACACATTAACTAGAAATATTAAAAAGCTTGCTGTTGGTCAAGTTGTTTACTCTGCGATGTGTTATGAAAACGGAATGATGTTTGATGATGGTACATTATTGAGATTAAGTGAAACTGGTTTTAGATGGATTTGTGGAGACGAATATGGTGGTGAATGGCTTAAAGAAATAGCTAAAAAGAAAAACTTTAAGGTCAATGTAAAAAATTCAACGGATCAAATTAGTAACGTATCAATACAAGGTCCAAAAAGTAGAGAGATATTAAAAAAAATGATTTTTACTCCACCAACACAACCATCTATAGATGAACTGGAATGGTTCAGATTTACTATTTGTAGAATTGAAAACCTTCAAGGTATTCCATTGATTGTTTCAAGAACAGGATATACTGGCGAACTTGGTTATGAAGTATGGTGTCATCCGAGTCATGCCTCTGACGTATGGGATAAACTTATGGAAGCTGGAAAAAATGAAGGCTTAATTCCTGCTGGATTTGCAGCTTTAGATAAGCTTAGAATTGAAGCTGGTTTAATTTTATTTGGTAATGAATTTGATGGTCAACAAGATCCTTTTGAGGCTGGAATAGGTTTTGCTGTTCCATTAAAAACTAAAGAAGAAGATTTTATTGGTAAAGAGGTTTTGAAAGAAAGAAAAGCAAATCCTCAAAAAAAACTTGTGGGTTTAGAACTTATTGGAAAAGAGGCAGCTGGACATGGTGATTGCGTGCACGTTGGGAGATCTCAAGTAGGTGTGATAACTAGTGGTTGTTTATCCACGACTTTAAATAAAAATATAGCTTTATGTAGAATCGATACTCAGTACTCAAGGGAAGGGACTGAAGTAGAGGTTGGTAAAATTGATGGTCATCAAAAAAGAATTGCTGCAAAAGTAGTTGGGTTTCCTCATTTCGATCCGAAGAAAACACGAGTTAGATCCTAATGCCAAAATCAGCGAAGGATTTATTGGAATTTTGGGAAGATCAGATGAAACTTTCTCATACTTCTAGTAATTACTTTTTTAGAAAATCGCCTTCACATTATCATATGATGCTTTTAGTGATGCATGCGTATAAATATAAAGAAAATCTTACTGTTGAGGAACTTAAGACTAAACTATTTAAAACTTCACGTCCAAAGTCAGCTTTGATGATAAATGAGGCTTGTGAAAAAGGTTTTTTCTTTTTAGAAAAAACCTCAAATGATCAAAGAAAAAAGCACATTAAACCAAGTGAGAGTTTTATTAACGAGTTCAATAATTATATAGAAACACTAAAACATCTGAGTTTTTAATATTTATACAAGTTTTACTTATATTTTTTATATATATAAAAAACTATATATTTAAGTCGCACGAAAAATAGAGTTTGCATATGTCATTACCGACAAAAGCAAAAGTAGTAATAATCGGTGGGGGTATCCACGGTTTAAGCACTGCTTGGAAATTATCTGAAACTTATAAAAATCCTAGTGACATTGTAGTCCTCGAAAAAAAAGACACTGCTGCTGGAGCAAGTGGAATTGCATGTGGAGTGGTTAGAAATAATTATTTTCAACCAGCAATGAGAGAATTGATGGCCCACTCAGTGTCTGTTTGGGAAAGTGATCCAAAAGCATTTAAATATAATCCAGTTGGTTATTTACAAATATCACCTGAGGTTATGCATGAAGACGTAGCAAGTATTTATGAGCAACAAAAAGCAATTGGGTATGAATCTGATTTTATAGAGGGTGAAAAGGATTGCATGAAATACATGAGGGGAATGTTTGATGACTGGCAAGCTAAAGGCATAACTTCAATTCTTCATGAAAAAAAGGGCGGATACGCATTTAATAAAGACTCTATTAAAGCTCTAGAAAATAAATCTACTTCTAATGGTGTTCAAGTGATGAAAGGTGTGAAAGTTACAGGATTTAAAAGAGGAAGTAACAGCAAGGCGGTTACAGGAGTTGAAACAGATAAAGGCACAATCGATTGTGAGCAAGTAGTAATTGGAGCAGGACCGTGGGCCAGAGATTTTTGGAATATGCTTGAACTTCCTAAAACAGCAAACATCAAAGGTAAAGATGGTAAAATGCATGTAACTGACATGTGGACTTATTGGATGCTTCAAGAAGGTGTTATTGGTGTTGAACCAGATTACTTAAAAACAAATGATGGAAAACAGCCGCCTGTAGTTCACGTAGATTCAACTGCACCACTATATTCTGATAAAACAAAAAAATTAATTACAGATAAAATTTGGGGAATTTATTATAAGCCTGATATTGAAGGTTTAGGAGTTCAAGGTGGAACATCTCCTTACATTGTTAAAAAACATTTTGATCAGGTAAATGTTGATCCTTATGGAATTGAGTCTCCAGAGTATCAAACTACTGATGCATTTAGTGATATGTGGTGCTCTGCTTTAGCTCATTGCCAAAAAAGATTTGAGGGAAAATCTGATTTATATAGAAAAGGTCCATCAGGTGGTCTTGGATGCATGACACCGGACTCATTTCCAATCTTTGATAGATTTTTTGAAAACGTATACATGATTGCTGATGCTAACCACGGATATAAAATGATTGGTGTTGGTGAACTTGTAGCTAAAGAAATTCTTGGTACCGAAAGTGATTTATTAAAACCGTTTAGATTCAACCGTTACGAGAAGGGCGAACTTCACCCTACTTCGAATAGTCCGTTTCCTTGGAGTTAAACTCTTAGCCTAGACACTAATAAATTTTTCAGTTACGCTTGAATAAAATTATAATTCATTGAGGGGAAAAATGACGGATCTAGAAAAGCACGTAAACCGACCTGGTAGAGACAAACAAGTTAAAAAAGTTAGAGAAAAAATTAACGAATTAGGAATTACTTATATTTATTATCAATTTATTTCTGTAACAGGGAGAGTTGTAGGTAAAGGAATACCTGCAGATCATTGGGAAAGAACAGCAGAAAAAGGTTTTCAATTAGTATACGGAGCTACAGCAAACTTATTTTTAGATCGTCATAATAATTATATAGGTTATGGACCTGAAGCAATGGAATTAGTCGGTATTCCTGATCCAGAAACTTTCTGTCAATTACCATGGGACAAAAGAGTAGGAAGAGTGTTTGTAACATGTTTTAGAAACAGAGAAGAGAGAAATAATCCTGGTGGACATTTAACTTCTGACTGTAGAGGAAATTTAAGAATTTTTATGGACGAATTCCAGAAAAAACATGGTTTAGAATTAAGAGTTGGAACTGAACCTGAAATGATGTGGCTAACAAAAAATGATGACGGTACTCCTACAGGTAAAGGGTTTTCAAAACCATTCTGTTACCACATAGATCAGTTTGAGTCATTGAGACCAGTATTCATGAAAGTAATTGAATACGCAAAAGCTATGGGTCTAGATATGATTCAAGGAGATCATGAAGATGCTCCAGGTCAATTAGAATTAAACTGGACATACGACAACGTTCTTCGAAATGCAGACAGATTATCAACTTATAGACAAATCTGTGCTCAAGTTGCTAGAGAACATAATCTAATTGCATGTTTTATGACCAAACCATTTATGGGAGTTTCTGCAAGTGGTTGTCATACGAACATGTCTTTATGGAAAGGTGGAAAAATTAAAACAAATAAACTTGGACACAAATCTTTACCAGGAGTTGAGGAAGTTTTTGGTTATGTTGAAGGTGGAACTAATACATTTATGCCTGATACGAAAGATATGCAATTGCCAGGTAAAATTGGTTTACAATCAATAGCAGGTATTATGGAACACCTTCCTGCTCTAACAGCCTTAGGATCTTCAACAGTAAATTCTTATAGAAGATTATGGGATCAAGGTTTTTGGGCACCTGTTTATGCTGACTGGGGTTATCAAAATAGAACTTGTGGATTAAGAGTGTCCGCGCCGGGAAGATTTGAATACAGATCTGTTGACTCAATGCACAATCCTTACTTATTAGGTGCTGCATTATTAAAAGCTTGTGATCATGGAATAAGTAATAAAATGAAACCAGCTGATCCTGAATCTAGAAATATTTATGAGGCTCAAAAAGCTGGTAAGGATGTAAAAAAACTTCCTTTAAGTTTAGGAGAAGCTTTGGAAAGGTTATCAGAAGATGAGGTAATTAAATCAGCTATGCCTGATGAAATGTATAAAGTTTTTCATTGGTATAAAAATGATGAATGGGAAAGATTTTTAGGAGCAACAACTCAATGGGATCTAGACACTTATCTAGATTGCTTACCATAAAAAATACGGAAAGAGGAAAAGTATATGTGCGGAATTGCGGGATTAATTCATAGAGGGAAATCTTCAAAAGTTGGTCATGAGCTTCAAGGTATGTTGCAAGCTCTGAAACATAGAGGAGAGGACTCTACAGGTTATGCTTTATACGGAGATACTGATGGAAAAAATTTTATCATGCGTTTTAAAGTTGGAGAAAACGTTGGTGAAGGTAGTACATCAGTTGCTGAAGATGTGTCTGTTTATGATGAGAGAAAAAAAATTGTTGATAGTTATCTAAATGAAATGGGTGCAAAAATTATCAAAGAAGAAAGAATACTCCCCTACTCATTAAGATATGAAATAGAATATAATAAAAAAGATTTATTAGAATTTTCACAAAAGATTGAGAGTATTCCTGGAGTAGAAATACTTTCGATGGGTAAATCGTTAGAAGTAATTAAAGATCTTGGAAATGCTAAGATGGTTTGTGATAGATATAATTTAGATAAACTTGTTGGCACTCACGCAATTGGACATGCGAGAATGGCAACTGAGTCTGGTGTAGATATCAAATCTGCTCACCCGTTTTGGGGTTATCCGTTTAGCGATGTATCAGTTGTTCATAATGGTCAGCTTACAAATTATTGGAATAATAGAAGAGCTCTAGAAAATAAAGGAATGAGATTTATGTCTGAGTGTGACTCAGAACTTATTGCTGTTTATTTAGCGGAAAAAATGAGAGATGGAGCATCTTTAGAAGAAGGTATGAAAGAGTCTCTAACTGGATTAGATGGTGTCTTTACATATTTTGTAGCTACAAAAGATTCTTTAGGTATGGCGAAAGACACTATGGCTGCTAAACCTTTAGTTTTATATGAGTCTGATGATTTAGTAGCAATGGGTTCAGAGGAAATAGCAATTCGATCAATTTTACCACAAGAAATTGATACTTATGACCCATTCGATGGGGAGGTTAAAGTATGGCAAATATAAAAAGTGTTTCCAAAAAAACTAAAGCTCAAGCTATGGGTATGCACACTGAAGTTTTAACAGGACGAACACAACAAAAATTTTTCAACCCTGATGAAGCAGAAAATTTCTATTATTTTGGAACCCATGATGTTGATTTTAATAAAAGAACTGACCTTGATGTTAAAGATATGACCGCTGCAGAAGCAAATAAAGAAATAGATAATTTAATGGGACAAGGTTATGGAACAATTGTAATTAAAAACCCTCAAGGAAAACATAGTTTAGGTGTTGGTATTTTAAATAAATTAAATTTAATTTTTGAGGGAAGTTTAGGATATTTTGGAATGGGTTCATGTGATGGTCCAATAGTTCGAATCAATGGGAGAGTTGGATGGTCTTGTGCAGAAAATTTGATGGCAGGTAAAGTTGTAATTGAGAAAAATGCTGGATCTTGTTTTGGAGCTGCTATCAGAGGTGGCGATTTAATCTGTAAAGGTAGTGTTGGTGCAAGAACAGGTATTGATATGAAAGGTGGCACAATAATTATTGGTGGTGATGCGGGTGCATTTACTGGATTTATGATGCAAAGAGGGAGAATCATCATTCTAGGTGATGTCGGTATAAATTTGGGCGACTCGATGTATGATGGGACAATTTTCGTAGGTGGAGAAATTGGCTCTTATGGTAGTGATGCTGTAGATGCCGAGTTGACTAAAAGTGATCAAGATTGGTTAAAAAGAAAATTAAAGGTTGCTGAGATCGGTGAAAATTTTGATGTAAGTAAAATGAAAAAAATTGTAGCGGGTAAAAAACTTTGGAATTACGATAACTTAGAACCTACTGAGAAAAAAGGAGCGATTTAATGGCTAAGAAAAAAAAGAAAAAAAATGGTAAATTAAAAACTAATGGTAACGTAGGTGGAAAAGCTGACGTCCATTTAAGTTCTAACGGTGGCAGAAATAAAAGTTTATTAGGTCATAATGCTATTTTCACACCAGAAGTAATTGATGATATTCATATTAAATCTCAGTTAGGAAGATACAGAATGCGTGGAATGGCATTAATGAAAAAAATTCCAACTTTTGATGATTTAGTATTCTTACCAGGAACTCTTACTAGATTTGTAATCGAAGGTTACAGAGAAAAATGTGAAACTAAAACTGTTATTGGACCAAGATGTGAAAATCCAATTGAATTAGATATTCCAGTTTATATTACTGGTATGAGTTTTGGTGCTTTATCTTATGAGGCAAAAACTGCTTTAGCAAGAGGTGCTACAATGGCAGGTAGCGCAACATGTTCAGGTGAAGGTGGAATGATACCTGATGAAAGAAGATATTCTGAAAAATGGTTTTATCAATGTATTCAATCAAGATATGGATTTAACCCACATCATGCTCAACTAGCTGATGGAATAGAGGTTTTTATTGGACAAGGACAAAAAGTTGGTATGGGTGGTCACTTAATGGGTCAAAAAGTAACTGACCAAGTTGCTGAAATGAGATCATTGCCTTCAGGTATTGATCAAAGATCTCCTGCAAGACATCCTGACTGGTTAGGTCCAGATGATTTAGCATTAAAAGTAGAAGAACTTAGACAACTAACTAAAAATAAAGTTCCAATTCAATTAAAATTAGGCGCATCAAAAGTTTATGACGATGTTCGTATGGCTGCAAAATGTGATCCAGACTCTATTTATTTAGATGGAATGGAAGGATCTACAGGAGCAGGTCCACACATAGCTGCTGCAAACACTGGTATCCCTGGTATTGCGGCTATTAGAGAAGCAAGAAGAGCTTTGGACGATGTTGGAAAAACTGGAAAAGTTACTTTAATTTATGCTGGTGGCGTTAGAGATGGTGCTGACATGGCAAAAGCGTTAGCTTTAGGTGCAGATGCAATAGCTATTGGTACAGGTTCGATGATTGCGCTAAACTGCAACAAAGATATTCCAGAGGCAAATTTTGAAAAAGAAATGGGTGTGAAAGCTGGTGAATGTTATCACTGTCATACTGGAAGATGTCCTGTGGGAGTTGCTACACAAGATCCAAAATTAAGAGCAAGATTAAACCCTGATGATGCGGCATTGAGAGTTTATAATTATCTGCATTCAATGACCCTTGAAGCGCAGTTATTGGCTAGAGCGTGTGGAAAAACAAATATACACTCTTTAGAGCCAGAGGATTTAGCAGCGCTTACCTCAGAGGCTTCAGCTTTAGCGAAAGTTCCGTTAGCAGGTACAAACTATACTGTTGGAGTTGATAATTTTCATAAAATTTAAAGGTATTAATGGCTAAAAAGAAAAAAACAAAATCAAAAGCAGTTTCTCTCCAACTGGGTAAAAAGAAAGAGACTGCTAGAGAAAAAATGATTGGTCAGTCAATCGGTTATCGATATGACGTAAATCTACTTCCAGATTACAAGAAAATGACACCATTTTTAAAAAAATATGTTGAGGCAATGGGTTGGGATGATCTTAATTGGTTGGAGGACGTTCACATGGGTTACGAAGAAGGAAGACCAGCTGTATTTTGTAGAAATGCAAATGGTTGGGTTACAATTCCATCATCAATTAAATTGCCTGATAACCAACAAGACAGAGATATGATAGCAAGAGAACTGTTAGTAAAATTCCAGATGTCACCAAAACATCCTCTTGTTGATTTGAAAAAAGCTTACCTTAAATTTTAATAACACAATCTAAAGTTGATTATTTTTTAAAACCTATTGTCAATATTAGGTTTTATTAGATTGTTTCGTTTGTAACAACTTTCGAAATTTTATAGGGTTTTAAAAACTAATATGGAGAGAGAATATGACTGATCAGTTAGGTGCTCTTACTACTATATTTACGGAATTTTACTACTGGATAACAGTGGTGCTGATGTTTTTAATTCACGTCGGTTTCTGTATGTATGAAGTTGGAGCTTCTCGATACAAACACCATCAACATACTCTTATGAAAAACACGATGCTGATACCTCTCGTAACAGTAACTTGGTTTTTATTTGGTTGGTGGATTTACTGGGCTTTCCCAACAGGACCTGGGATAGCACCTTCAATAATGAACGAAAGTACAGCTTTAATCACCGATGATAGTTTGTTTAGTGCAAAATTTCAGGTGGCAACAAGTAGTATAATGGCAGTTAACCTTGGAGATCACATTAATGGTGTTTTCTGGGCTGCTTTTTTATTATTTTCTTGGACTGCTGCATCTATCGTTTCTGGAGCAATAATTGAAAGAATAACTACTTTTGCTTTTGGAATTTTAGCAATAGCAATCGGCTCGGTTTTCTGGACAATTGATGCTGCTTGGGGATGGCATTTTGATGGTTGGATGCTCAAAATTTTAGGATACCATGATGCTTATGCATCAGGAGTAATTCATGCGATTGCGGGTGGATTTGCTTTAGGTGTACTAATGGTTTTAGGTCCAAGAATTGGAAAATTCTCATCAAGTGGTGAACCAAGAAATATTGGACCAAGAAATCCTTGGCTTGTAACAATTGGATTATTTCTAATTTACACTGGTTTCTGGGGATTCTATGCGGCGTGTAATATTCCAATATTTGATCTTGGCCCAGAGTACGGCATGGAAGGTATATCTTATTGGACGGCTACAAACATTTATGTAACGCCTACTACACTTAGTGGTATTACTTTTAACTTCTTGATGTCTTTATCAGGAGGATTATTAGCTGGATACTGGATTGCAAAAGGTGATCCATTCTGGACTTACTCAAGTGGACTAGCGGGTATCATATGTGCTTCAGCTGGAAATGATTTATATCATCCAATTCAATCAATGATCATAGGTATGATCGGAGTTGTGCTATCGTACAAATTACATTATTGGGTTGAACGTAAGTTCAAGATTGATGATGCAGTTGGTGCTGTGGCAGTACACGGTTATGCAGGATTTATAGGTCTTGTAATTTGTGGTTTTGTTTTAAATGGTTATCCATCATCTGGTTACAGTGTTGGAGCTATGTGGGACGGAACTACTTATGCATCAATAAATCCTTTGGGTATGTTCTTAGGAGCAATAATTATGTTCTTTGTTCTAGGATTAATACCAGGCTATATCATCGCAAAAGTATTACACGGAATGGGTAAATTAAGAATTCCGCGTGAAGCTGAAATAGCTGGACTAGACTATGAAATGATGGAGACTGCTAAATCTGACGAAAAAGCAGTTGCATCAGCAACCAGGTAAAGGAGGAATAATATGGCGACAGTTACAAATTGGATTGATCACCTGAATAAACCAGCAGAGGAAGTTGCTGGTGCTATTTATCCTGGTGCTGGATCTAGTGAAGGCTTGTTGGTAATACTTGCTATTATCATATGGGTTGGGTGGCATGTTTTAACTGCTAAATCTGAGAGTGATGAGCTCGAAAGATTAGCAAGGAAAAGACACGGTCCAAATGACCATAAAAGCAATATTACTGATTGGTAATTAAATTAAAAAATTTGGGCGCTACAACTTTTGTGGCGCCCTTTTTTTGTCATATGTCAGAAGAGAACAAAGATAACGAGGAACTTAGGCCAAGTAAGATGAGAGGCGTTGCTTTTCCAAAAGCAAAGTATGGAGCAATATTAGCCGTAATTATAATTATTATTGTAAATTTAATTTTTTACAAAGAAACAATTTTATCTTTTTTAAAATAATTGTGTTAACTTAAGTTATGCCAAAAAATTTATTCAAAATTGCTAAAGAAAAAAAAATTAAATATTTTTTAATAAGTTTTGTTGATTTATTTGGAGTGCTTAGATCAAAACTAGTACCAGCACATGCAATAAAAGATATGCAAGAAACCGGTGCAGGATTTGCAGGGTTTGCTGCTTGGTTAGATATGACACCTGCAGACTCAGACATGTTTGGAATTCCAGATCCAGATAGTTTAATCCAATTACCTTGGAACAAAGAAGTTGGTTGGCTTGCATCAGATCTTTGGATGAATGGAAAACCTGTAGATGCCTCTCCAAGAATAATGTTGAAGAAACAAATTAAAAAACTCTCAAAACAAGGATTGACTATGAAATCTGGTGTAGAGTGTGAGTATTTTTTAATATCACCTAATGGAGATTCCATCGCTGACCCAAGGGATACTCAATCAAAACCTTGTTATGATCAATCTGCTCTAATGAGAAGGTACGATTTAATTAAAGAAATTTGTGACTGTATGATTGAAATGGGATGGGGTCCTTATCAAAATGATCACGAGGACGCTAATGGTCAATTTGAAATGAATTGGGATTACTCTGATTGTTTAAAGACAGCAGACAGACATACGTTTTTTAAGTACATGGTAAAAACTATTGCTGAAAAACATGATCTAAGAGCTACGTTTATGCCCAAACCGTTTGAGAATTTAACTGGAAATGGTTGTCATGCCCATGTTTCAGTTTGGGATGGAAAGAAAAATAAATTTTTGGATAAGTCTAATAACTTAGGTCTTAGTAAAATGGCATATAATTTTTTAGGTGGAATAATGAAACATGCTTCATCTTTATCTGCTTTTTTTAATCCTACAATAAATAGTTATAGAAGAATTAATGCACCACCAACAAAGTCAGGTGCATCATGGTCACCAAGTAGTATTTCTTACACTGGTAATAACAGAACTCATATGATTAGAATTCCCGATCCAGGAAGATTTGAATTGAGATTAATGGATGGATCGGCCAACCCTTATTTACTTCAAGCAAGTGTTCTCGCAGCTGGAATAAATGGTATTAAAAACAAAATAGATCCTGGAAAGCCTCTTAATTGTAATATGTATGAAGATTTTGCAAAATATCCAAATCTGCCAAAACTTCCTGATGAGTTAGATCAATCATTGAAAGAATTAAAACAAAATAAAGAGATGAATGACGCTTTTGGTGCTGATGTAATCAATAGCTATATAAAACTTAGAAGTACAGAAATAAAAGAATTTAACAATATAGAAAGATTTGATAAATCAAAACCTATAACCAAATGGGAAAGACAAAATACTCTAGATTGTTAAAGTGAAGAGTTTAAAAAATCTTAAAAGCTGGAAATATAAAAAATTATTAAAAAATAATCGTTATAATTTTAAAAGAAGTTATGTTTTAAAACATCTTCCCTCTTCATTAATCACTAATGCATATAAATCAATTTCCGGTTGGAAAAATTATAAAGCAACTCCTCTTTTATCACTTGATAAATTAAAGATAAATTTGAAACTGAATAATATATTTTATAAGGATGAGTCTAAAAGATTTCATTTAAAGTCGTTTAAAGCATTGGGGGGAGCATACGCAGTAGAGAGAATATCTAAAGAAAAAAAAAATATTGTTATTTCATCAGCAACAGCCGGTAATCATGGTAGATCTGTTGCTTGGGGAGCAAAAAGATTAAATTTAAGGTGTAAAATTTTTGTAAGTCAACACGTAAGCCAAACAAGAGTTCGTGAAATTGAGAAATTTGGCGCTGAGGTAATAAGGGTTAAGGGAAATTATGAAAATTCTTTGGAGGAATGTAAAAGACTTTCAAAAAAGAATAATTGGCAAATTGTTCAGGATGTCTCTACCAAAAACTATAAATATGTCCCTCAACTTACAATGGCTGGATATTCTATTATGATAAAAGAAATATCTAAACAAACAAACCATTATATAACTCACATATTTGTTCAAGCAGGTGTTGGAGGATTAGCAGCAGGTGTAGTTGCTGGGGTCGCAAAATATTTTAAAAGAATTCCAAGAATAATTGTTGTTGAACCTGATAGAGCTGATTGTGTTCTTCAGAGTGTTAAAGCAAATAAAATGAAAAAAATAAGAATAAAAAAAGAAAGTATTATGGGTGGGATGTCATGTAATGAAATGTCACTTGTCCCATGGCAAATATTAAAAAAAACTTCTAATTATTGTGTATCTGTTACTGATAATAATGTTGCTAAAACGACCGCGATGTTAAAAGATAGAAAACTGAGTAGAGTTTCAATCATAGGGGGTGAATGTGCAACCCCTGGAGTTATTGCTCTTATTGGTTTAGCAAACAATTTAAAAGCACGAAAATCACTGAATTTGAACGAAGACTCTAACATTCTTGTTATTGGATGCGAAGGAAATGCAGATGTTAAACTTTACAAACAGCTGCTATCTAAAGGTAGAAAATAATATTTATATGACAAAAAACGCAATAGCTTGGATAAGAGAAGACTTTAGAATCGAACATAATCCTGCTCTCTCATATGCCACACAAAATCATGAAAATGTTATTGCTTTATTTATTTATAACAAAGCCGATTTTGATCACAAAAGAGAAGCACAAAAGTGGTGGTTGTTTAAATCTTTAGAAATATTTAAATCTGAATTATCTAAATACAAAATAAATCTCCAGGTATTAGCAGGTGATGAACTAGATATATTTTCTAAAATTAAAAAAAAAGATGACGTCTCAATATATTGGAATAAAATTTACGAACCCGATGTAATTGCAAAAGGAAAAAAAATTAGAGATGTTTTCTTAAAAAATGAAGTTGAATTTAAATATTTTAAAGGAAATATTTTGAATGAGTTTCAAGAAGTTACTAAAAATGATGGAACACCCTTTAAAGTATTCACCCCTTTCTGGAGAAATGCTGAACAAAAATATTTAGGTTTACCACCAAGTAAAAATTATATTGTAAAGAAAAAAACGAAAGTAATATCTTTCTTCGAAAATTGTGTTGAACCAAAAAGTATTTTACCAAAAAAAAATTGGTATAAGAAATTTGAGAATTATTGGAAAGTATCAGAAAATGATTCAAAAAAAGTTTTGAGCAGTTTGATTAATGATAAAATTAAAGAATACGGTTCGGCCAGAGATTTTCCTTCTATAGAGGGCACATCAAAGTTATCTCCTTATATAAAACATGGACAAATACATGTAAGCACGATTTGGAAAAAATGTAACGAAATTAAATCTAAAGGTATTGGTTATAGAAAATATATCAACGAACTAGGTTGGCGTGAGTTCTCTCATAGTTTGATTAATTATTTTCCTGAGTTTTTAAAAGGAAATTACAGAAAAGAATTTGATAAATTTCCTTGGGTAAAAAACGAAAAATTTTTGAAAGCATGGAAATCGGGGATGACTGGTTATCCGATTGTTGATGCTGGAATGAGAGAGTTATATGAAACGGGTTGGATGCATAACAGAATAAGAATGGTAGTTGGTTCTTTTCTAGTAAAACATTTAAGAATTAATTGGACCGAAGGTGAAAAACATTTTAGAAATTGTTTACTTGATTTTAATAAAGCCAATAATGTAGCTCAGTGGCAATGGGTTGCAGGTTGTGGAGCAGACGCAGCTCCATACTTCAGAATTTTTAATCCTATTCTTCAAGGTGAAAAATTTGACAAAGAGGGAAAATATGTAAAAAAATGGATACCAGAATTAAGCAAAGTTCCTCAAAAATTTATTCACAAACCTTGGGAAATGGAGATGAAATATCAACAAGCAATAAATACTATTATAGGAAAAGATTATCCAAAACCGATAGTGATACATGAAGAAGCAAGAGCTTCTGCACTTAAAGCTTTTCAAAGTTTAAAAAAAAATTAAACTTCTCCTAAAAAATGATGAATGATAGTTCTTGTTTGTGGGTTTAGTCTGTGCTCAAATAAATAAATACCCTGCCAAGTTCCAAGTAATAATTCTCCATTTTCAACACTAAGAGAAATTTGATTATTAGTTAAGCTGGATTTTATATGCGCAGGCATATCGTCTTCACCTTCAGTTGTATGAATATATAATTTGTTGTCCATTGGAGCTATTTTATTAAAATAATTGATTAAGTCAGTTTGGACATCAGGGTCTGCATTTTCTTGAATTATTAAGGAGGCACTAGTGTGCTGAATACTTAAATTAAGTATACCATTTTTAAATTTATTTTTTTTGATCCAATTAATTGTTTCATCAGTGAATTCGTATAATTTTTGTCCATTGGTATTCATTTCAAAATTATTGAATTTTTGTATCATAAATTAAAGTTTGAGGATGTTAGTTCATAAAGACGGCTAATTGTACGATTAAATGGTTCTTTCAATGATTTAGATGACGTCATTTCATCTAGATTTTGTTCAGCGGTGACAGCAATTGGTATTTTCTTGTCATAAACTATATCAATTAAGGTTATAAAACGCTGTTGTTGATTAGAGTTTATGTCATCAAACTTTGGTATTTTATCAATAACCATAAATTTAGATACTTTAGCTATTTCAAGGTAATCCTCAGCTCCCAAGTTTTTGTCACATAACTCATCAAATGTTAATCTTACAACTCCTTCATAGAATTCTTTAATTTGAAATTCTCTCCCTTTAATATCAATACTCAGATTAGTTTTTTTTTTATCCTTTGAAATAATTCTAAAGAATTTATTCATTTTAAAATTACTTTCTTGGTTTAGTGGGAAGAAATATCTATCGTTTTGATTTTCTTTTGATTTTCTATAATCATCTTCAATTATAAGCTCATGTTCGATAGTCTTTTTTTTCATGATCTCAATGAAAGGTTTGAACTGATCTCGTTGGAGACCATCCTTATATAAATCAGAAATTTTAATATTAGAGGTGACAATTATTTTTATATTCTCACTAAATATTTTATCAAATAATTTACCTAGTATCATAGCATCTACTATATTAGTAACTTGAAACTCATCAAAATAAATTAACAAAGCTTTTGATTTCAAGTCTTTGACAAATAAATTAATAATATTTTCGTCTCCCTTATTCTTATTTTCATGGACAAAATCATGAAAATTTAACATAAACTCATTAAAGTGAAGTCTTAGTTTTTTTTTAGAAATAAGATCATAAAAAAAATCTAATATCATTGTTTTTCCGACACCAACACCCCCTTGAAGATAAAAACCTTTTTTATAATTTTCTTTTTTAAAAATATTGAAAATCGAAGAATGAAAATTTTTATTATAAAAATCTTGCAGTAATTTAATTGTCGTAATTTGGTTTTGATTAATTTCTAAATTTTTTGAATTACAAAACGATCTAAATTTTTCCTCTAGATTTTTGGACATCAATTTTTTTTTGATTTAAAATCAATACCATATTCTGATCTTGGACCTTTCCTTAAACCAAATGGACCGGAAATAAAAATTGTCATAGGTTTAGTTCCGGGCTCCAAATCAACTCTGTGATGTGCATTAGCAGATCTAAATCCAATATAGCCAGGTTTTCTCCAAAATTTTCCTTCTTTAGTTGTTTCCCAATAACCGCCTCTTATCACAATCGTAATATATGGGAAAAGATGATTGTGTACTCCTTCACCGTGATCATCAGCTAACATTTCATGAATAAGTATATTAAACGGAAACCATTTTGGTCTGTGTCTGAAGATTAAATAATATCTATTCATCCAAGGTTTCGCTAAATCAAATCTTGGATGTGAGGGTCCTCTATCTAGAACAACTTTTTTTCTACCTAACTTATCTAATAATTTCAAAAACATTAATTTAATTTAATTATAGCATTATCTTTTGCTAAATATAGATTTTGATTAGAAACAAAAGGGCGTGAAATTTTATCCTTATCAATTTTTAATGTTGAAATAGTTTTGCCAGATTTTATATCAATCACTAATAATCTTCCTATATTTGTGGACAAATATATATTTTTAAGACCGACGATAAATCCAGTCGGTAGAATCTCTTTTCTATTTTTAGGTTTAAAATTATTAAATACATCGGTAACCTTAATAATATTTCCTGTAATTTTATCTATCACAATTAAATAACCCTCAAGAGAAACTGAGATTATAAAATTTTCCACTACGGAAGGTCTTAAATTTGAATTTATACTGTTCTCCCAATTGAAGCTGCCAGATTTGATATCAATGGAAAAAAATTGATTTTTATTGTTTGAGAAAAATAAGTCTTTATTGTCAGTTATTATATCCGATGTTTCCAATGAAAAAGCAGATTCGTATAATACATCACTTTGAGTAGGAAGTTGCCAAACTAGTTCGCCATCATTTATTCGCACAGCACTTATATCTCCCAAAGAATTATTGAAATAAATAACATCTTCCACGATCACCATTGATAATCTTTTTTGAGATCTTATTAATGCTGACTCTGTCTGAAGGCTCCAGATTTCTTCTCCGTTTTTCATAGAGTAACATCTAAGTGTATTAGTAAAATCAATCACAAAAAAACGGTCCTTATAAATTTTTATTTGAGAATTAAATGGAGCTGTATTATTTTTAGACCAAACTAGATCTCCACTTTGTAGATTTAGCATAAAATATTTTGATAAATTATCTGCAATTATCAAAAATTTGTCATTATTTGCAAACTGTAAGATTGGATTAGATTTTTTCTCCGATTTTGTATAATAATTTTTTTTCCATATCAATTTTGATCTTTCATCAAATTGTAAAACTGTCCCTTTATCATCAAAAAAAATTATATTACCTTTATTAAATGAAAGTTCTGGTTCAAATTGATAAAAATTCTCGATTTTAGAAAATTTATATTTCAAAGATTTTTTTAAAGACCCATCAAAATTTACTCTCCCATCATTGTTGGTAAATTTTTGTGGTAAATTGTTTTTTGTAAGGCTTTTGCTAAAATTTAAACTTATATTGGTATTTAATTCCTGACTTAAAGCTGTTGGATCATCAAAAATTTTTTCAAATTTTTGTTCTTCTATTTTTTTGATAGTTTCTGATGTCCAAAATTTTGAGTTTTTGTTTAAAGAACAACCAGAAGAAAAAATGATTATTAATAATAGTTGAAAAATTTTATTCACTTAAATCTCTATTAAGTCTTTTTCGAGCCTCTAATTGAATTTCTTGATTTGCGTTTTCTAAGTTTACGATTTGATTAAAAAATTCTTTTGATTTTTGCATTTCATTTTTTGAGTAAAAAAATTCTGCCATTAAATATAATGCGTGAGATTTCCAAACACTTTCTGATTTTATTACTGGATTTAAAATATTCAATAAATCATTCTCATTGCTGTCATCTGCATTATAAAGCGCTTTTTTATAAATATTTAAATTTTTTATCTCTTTATCCAATGAGGTTTCGTCAATAATAACATCAAATAATTCGTTAATTGTGTTTTTTTCGCTAATTAATTCATTATCTATTATAAAATATAAAGATAATGGTGAATAAGTTGAATTTTTTTCATTAACTATTTGTATTAAATCTTTAGCTGTTTTTTCCTTATTACTTTCAGAATAATTTATAGTTATTGTGTTAAAAGAGTCTGAAATCTTAATTTTTTTTCTATCCTGATATTCGCCAAAGGCAAAATAACATATTAAAAGTATAACGATAAAACTTAAGCCTGAAATTATTTTTTTTTTATTGTGGATAAAAAAATTTTTTATTTTTTCATTTCTCGTGTTTGTATTTATTATTGATATATCCTCGTCCATATCTAAATCATATTTCTTAAAACATATTGGAGTATTCCACCATTTTTATAGTATTCCAATTCATTTTTGGTATCAATTCTGCACAGGGTATCTATTATTTTTACATCTCCTGATGCATACTTAATCTCAACTTTTACCTTATCAGATGGATTAATTCCCTTTTCAATATCTACCACGCTAATTAATTCAGAACCTAATAAATTCAGATTTTTTCTGTTCATGTTTTCTGTAAATTGTAATGGTAATATTCCCATCCCAATTAAATTTGATCTGTGTATTCTTTCAAAACTCTCTGCAATTACTACCTTAACACCTAATAATTTAGTCCCTTTTGCAGCCCAATCACGAGAGGAGCCTGTGCCGTATTCTTTACCACCAATCACAACTAAATCGGTTCCTCTTTTTTTATACTCCACTACTGCATCATAAACTGACATAACTTTTTCCTCAGGATATAATTTTGTAAAACCACCTTCAGTTCCGGGAGCCATTTCATTTTTGATTCTTATGTTCGCAAATGTACCTCTCATCATTACTTCATGATTTCCACGTCTTGAACCGTATGAATTATAATCCTTTGGAAGAATTTGATAATTCATAAAATATTCACCTGTTGGGCTATCTTTTTGAATATTACCAGCAGGAGAAATATGATCTGTAGTAACCATATCTCCTAATATCAATAATGGTCTAGCATTTGTAATCTCTTTAAAACCTTCTGGGTCGTCACTAAGATTTTCAAAAAAAGGAGGTTTTTTTACGTAAGTAGAATTTTCATCCCAATTATAAATACTACTTTTCTCTGTTTTGATTTCTTGCCATTGTTTTGGTCCTTCAGAAACATTTGAATATCTTTTAACAAACATATCTGCATTAAGTGAAATCTTCAATGTATCCTCTATTTCTTTATTTGAAGGCCAAATATCTTTTAAAAAAACATCTTTACCGTTTTTGTCTTTTCCAAATGTGTCTTTGATTAAATCAAATTCCATATGACCAGCAAGAGCATAAGCTACAACAAGAGGTGGAGAGGCTAGATAATTTGCTTTAATGTGAGGTGAAATTCTACCCTCAAAGTTTCTATTACCTGATAAAACAGAGACCGCATATAAATTTTCTTGTTGAATAGCATCAACTATATTTTCTGCTAAAGGTCCTGAATTCCCGATACAAGTTGTACATCCATAACCAACCAAATTGAATCCTAATTGATCTAAATATGTATTTAGACCTGCCTTTTCTAAATAATCAGTTACAACTTGAGACCCAGGAGCTAAAGATGTTTTAACCCATGGTTTAACATTCAATCCTAATTCAACAGCCTTTTTTGCAAGTAGTCCAGCTCCAATAAGAACGTTTGGATTAGAAGTGTTTGTACATGATGTAATTGCTGCAATTAATATTGAACCATCTTTAATTTCATAATCCGTATCTTTTACCTTAGAAATTTTATAATCATTTTTATCTGTAGCTTCTTTAAAAACTTTTTTAAAGTTGCTTGATGCATCAGTTAAAAGAACTTTATCTTGTGGTCTTTTAGGGCCTGAAATTGTTGGGACTACAGTAGACATATCTAAAGAGATTTTATCAGTGAATTTAATTTCATCACTTGCCCACAATCCTTGTTCCTTCGCATACTTTTCAACAATCGCGACTGTTTCTTTATCTCTTCCAGAAAATTCTAAATATTTTAAAGTTTCTTCATCTATTGGAAAGAATCCACATGTAGCTCCATACTCGGGTGCCATATTAGCAATTGTTGCTCTGTCTGCTAAAGTTAAATTTTTTAATCCCTCACCGTAGAATTCAACAAATTTCCCAACTACTCCTTTGTCTCTAAGCATTTTAACAACCGTTAAAACTAAGTCTGTAGCAGTTGTGCCCTCTGGCATTTTTTTTGTTACTTCAAATCCAATGACTTCAGGGATTAACATTGAAATAGGTTGTCCCAACATACCCGCCTCAGCTTCAATTCCACCAACACCCCATCCTAAAACTGATAAACCATTGACCATGGTTGTATGACTGTCTGTTCCAACAAGCGTATCAGGGAATAAATATTTTTCTCCTTTGTATTCTTCTGACCAAACTACTTTTGATAGATACTCTAAATTAACTTGGTGACAGATACCAGTTCCTGGAGGGACAATTCTAAAATTGTTAAAAGCACTTTGACCCCATTTTAAAAAGGAATATCTTTCGCCATTTCTTTCAAATTCGATATCTACATTCTTTTCAAATGAATCTTTTTTAGCTGATTGATCAACTTGAACAGAGTGATCAATAACTAAATCGACTGCAGATAAAGGGTTAATTGTATTTGGATCTTTATTTTTTTCTTTTACAGCTTCTCTCATAGCAGCTAAATCAGCCACTGCTGGTATCCCTGTATAATCTTGGAGTAAAACCCTAGCTGGTCTGTAAGCTATTTCAGTTTTTGATTTTTTTGTATCAAGCCAGTTTTTTACTGCTTCTATTTGTTTTTGATTGACTGATATTTCGTCCTCATACCTAAGTAAATTTTCTAATAAAACTTTTAATGACTTTGGTAATTTTGAAACACCTTCTAAACCGTTTAATTCAGCTTTTTTTAATGAATAATATTTATAATTTTTACCGTTAACCTCTAGGTCAGATAATGATTTGTAAGAATTTTTATTTCCTGGTTTCATATCTTATATATAAAATGTAATTATGCTCAAAAGAAGAAGCACTGACATAACATAATTAAAGTATTTAATAAATTTCTCATTTGTCGCAAATTTTCTAAGATATTTACCAACAAATGTCCAAAAGGTAATGCTTGATAAAGATACTATAAAGGCAAATAAAACAACTTGAGTCGCATAATTAAGATAATTTTCTCCATATTCAACATATGTTGAAACAATAATAATTCCAATCAAAACACCTTTTGGGTTCAAAAATTGAAAAATAAAAGTATCTAAAAAAGAAATTGGATTTTCGTTTTTGCTCTCGTTAGAAGATTTTGAGAAACTAATTTTATAGGCTAGGTATATTAAAAATAAGCTTCCCATATATTTCAAAATAGTTTGAATAATTGGAAATAGTTTAAAAACATTTACTAAACCAATTGTCAAAGCGAATACCACAGAAGTAAATCCAAATGTAACTCCAAAAATGTGAGGGATTGTTTTTCTTATTCCAAAATTAAAACCAGAGTAAGATGCGACCACGTTATTTGGTCCTGGTGTATAAGCAGCTACAATCCAAAATAGTGCCATAGATAAAAATTCAGGATGCATACTTATGCTATAGGTAAACCATTCTCTGCTTTTTGTGAGGGATGTACTAATGTTACCTTTCCTTCAGAGTCTATCGAGCCTAAAAGTAAAAATTGAGATTTTACACCTGCAATATTTTTTTCTGGAAAATTACAAATACCGATCACTTGTTTACCAACTAAATTTTCCTCATTATAAAAATGAGTAATTTGGGCGGAAGATGTTTTAACACCTATTTCTTTTCCAAAATCGACTTCAACAACTAAAGATGGTTTTCTAGCTTTTTCATTTTTTTTGACTGAAAGTACTGTCCCAAGTCTAATGTCTATTTTCTCAAATATGTCGTAAGTAATTTGTTCTTTCATAAATGCGATATTTATATTAATTATTACCAATGAGTACAGAAGTAAATTTAGATAAATTATACGAAAATTCTATTAAGATTTTATCTGATTTAATTGGATTTAAAACTATTTCTGGAGAGGATAATAATGATTTAATTAATTATTGTGAAAAATATCTAAATGATTTAGGTGCAATTTCATTTAAAACATATGATGATGAAAAAAAAAGAGTAAATCTTTTTGCAACAATAAAAGCAAAAAAATCGAATGGGGTTAAACCAATAATTTTATCTGGTCATACTGATACAGTCCCCGTTTCAAAGAGTTGGAGTACCGACCCTTTCAAAGCAACAATTAAAGAAGATAAACTTTATGGAAGAGGTTCCTGTGATATGAAGGGATTTATTGCATGTGCTTTAGCGTTTGCTCCAGTTTTTTCCAAAGTTGATTTAAATAGAGATATTCATTTTTCTTTTACATTTGATGAGGAAACAGCATGCTTGGGTGCTCCAATATTAATTAAAGAACTTAAAAAAAGAAATATTCAAGATGGAATTTGTATCGTGGGTGAACCTACAAAAATGAAAATCATAGATGCGCATAAAGGTTGTTATGAATATACTACTTATTTTGAGGGATTAGCTGGACATAGCTCGATGCCCCACAAAGGTGTTAGTGCAGTTGAATTTGCATCAAAATACGCAAATAAGTTAATCGAGCTTAGGGAAGAGTTAAAAAAAAGAGCTCCAAAGGACTCAATTTTTGATCCTCCTTTTTCAACATTACAAGTTGGAGGAATATTTGGAGGTATAGCTCACAATGTAATAGCTGACAAATGTCGGGTTGAATGGGAGACAAGACCAGTCATCAAAGAAGATGGTGTCTTTCTAAATCAAAGAATAGATGAATATGCAAATGAAGTTTTATTACCAGAGATGAGAAAAGTTTTTCCTAATTCAAAGATAACTAAGGAAATAATAGGTGAAGTCACAGGTTTCGATCGTATAGATAATTCAGAAGCATGTGAGTTAGTCTCAAGTTTGACTGGTGATAATTCTAGAGAAGTTGTATCCTTTGGAACTGAAGCTGGATTATTTCAAGAAATTGGTATCAGCACAGTTGTTTGCGGACCAGGTTCTATTGAACAAGCTCACAAAGTTGATGAATTCATTGAACTTAATGAACTTAAAAAATGTTTAAAATTTCTTGAAGGAATTAAGAAAAAATCTTCTCTTAATTAACTCCACCCACCTACAGATTTAACCTCTAGAAACTCTTCTAGACCATGTTCACCAGCTTCTCTACCAATCCCTGAATGTTTAAATCCACCAAAAGGCGCATCAACAGCAATACCAGCACCATTAACATCAACCATTCCCGATCTAAGTTTTCTAGCAACTCTCTTTACTTTTTCTTTATCTTTGGTTTGAATGTAGTTTGTTAATCCGTAGGGAGTATCGTTTGCAATTTCAATAGCTTCTTCCTCCGTTTCAAAAGGCATTACAGATAAAACTGGACCAAATATTTCTGTTCTTGCTATTTCCATTTTATTATTAACATCAGCAAATACAGTAGGCTTTACAAAATAACCTTTTTCTAATCCATCTGGCTTGCCTGGACCTCCAGCTACTAATTTAGCTCCCTCATCAATACCCTTCTTAATTAAAGTTTGTATCTTATTGTATTGAGTTTCAGAAATAACTGGGCCTATATGCTCTCCCTCTTTTTTTGGATCACCAACCTCAAAATTTTCTGTATACTTCTTTAATCTTTCAACAGCATCATTATACATTGATTTTTCAACTAGCATTCTTGTGGGTGCATTACATGACTGGCCTGAGTTTCTAAAACATCTCAAAGCACCTCTCTCTATTGCATCTGGATCAGCATCTTTAAATATTATATTTGCACCTTTGCCACCAAGTTCTAAACTTACTCTTTTGAAATCTTTCGCAGCATTTTGGGAAATTAATGCTCCTGCTCTAGTTGATCCAGTAAATGAAATCATATTAACATCAGGATGACTTGTTAATGCATCGCCAGTTGTTGCTCCATCACCATTAACTAAATTAAACACACCTGCTGGAATTTTAGTCTCATCAATAAGCTCAGCTAATATCATTGATGATAATGGAGCTAATTCAGATGGTTTTAAAACCATAGTGCAGCCAGACGCTATTGCGGGCATCACTTTTAAACAAACCTGATTCATTGGCCAATTCCACGGTGTGATTAATGCACATACGCCTTTTGGTTCATAAATAAGTCTTTGGTTAGGCGCATGTTCTCCTAATGGTTTTTCAAATTCAAAATTTTTTAAATATCTTATAAATGATTTTAAATGTGCAGCACCTGTGCCAGCTTGAAGTTTTGTTGCAAAATCTTTTGGTGCTCCCATCTCTATTGTAATCGCATTTGCGATGTCAGCCCATCTTTTCTTATAATTTTCGTAAAGTTTTTCTAATAATTTTATTCTCTCCTCTTTTGATGAAAACGCCCACGAACTGTAAGCTTTTTTGGCAGCATTTACAGCATCATTTACATCATCTTTGTTGCCTAGTGTTATAACTGCACAATTTTCTTCTGTAGCAGGATCAATTACTTTGATTTCTTCTTTGCTTTTTGGTGTTACCCATTTGCCATTAATATAAAAATTTTTTTTATTTTCCATTGGAGACTCCTAACCTTTCTTTACTTTTTTGCAAATAGATTTGTTAACTCATAAACTATAGTAGCAGCTGCAAGTGATGTTACCTCAGCATGATCATAAGCAGGTGATACCTCAACAACATCTGCAGAGATTAAATTCATACCAGACAAGCCTCTAATAACATTAACCATTTCTCTAGTGGTCATGCCAGCTATTTCTGGTGTGCCAGTACCAGGTGCAAAAGCAGGATCTAAAACATCAATATCAATTGATAAATATAATGGATTATTTCCTACTCTTTTTTTTATTCTTTCGGCAATTTTATCAGTACCTTCAGTTTGAAACTCATCACAATGAATTATCTTAAATCCAAAACTTTCATCATTTTTAAGATCTTCTCTACTATACAACGGACCTCTGATACCAACATGCATTGAAGCATCATCCATGAATAGGTTTTCTTCTCGTGCTCTTCTAAAGGGTGTCCCGTGTGTATATGGTGCACCGAAATAAGTATCCCAAGTATCAAGATGTGCATCAAAATGTACTAAAGCAACAGGACCATTATTAATTTTATTTACTGCTTTTAATAAAGGAAACGCAATTGTATGATCTCCACCTAAACTAATTATACCACCAGTTTTTTTAAGAAGATCCAAGGCTCCCTCCTCAATTTGCTTAATTGCTTCATCTATATTAAATGGATTGCAGGTAATATCTCCCGCATCGGCAACTTGTTGAACTTTAAAGGGCTCAACATCATAATTTGGATGATAATTTGTTCTTAAATGTCTTGAAGCTTGTCTAATACTTTGAGGACCAAATCTTGCTCCAGGTCTATAACTTGTGCCTGCATCAAATGGTATCCCGACGATTGCAACATCGCAGTGCTCAACATCTCTAAATTCTGGTAGTCTAGCAAAAGTTGATGGGCCAGCAAATCTTGGAACCTTGGTACCACTTACTGGTTGAATGGTTTCTTTGCTTCTTTTTTTTTTCATCACAAAAACTCTATCACATTCTAACAAATTGGAATATCTTCAATAATACTAATTATGAAATTATTAAAGCTCATTTTATTGTATTTATTTTTAATTAATCCAACCCAAGCAGATACAATTTACGAATTAATAAAAATTCCAAACCTGGAGATTTATAATCTTAAAACTGAAAACAAATTAAGATACTTGAATGCTAAACAAGCATTTACAATAGGTGTTGATAATAATATCAATTGTTTCAAATCATCAAAACAAGACCTAGATAAAAAATATAAGATTATTGAAAAAAATCTTAATAGATATTCTCAAAACTTTTTAAAAAAAATAAATTTAAAATACATTGTTATGTGTGAAGACTTATCGATCTCAGGTATCAATACTGCTGGGATACCTGATAATGTAATGAAAACTTTAATTGTTGATATAAAATTTAACGATAAATATTTTGAAAGAGTGTTACATCACGAAGTGTTCCACATAATTAATGATAGTTTCAAAGATATATTTAACCAAAAAATTTGGTCTAGTTTTAATCCTAAAGAGTTCAATTATGCAGAATGTTCTACGTGTACTAAAAAAATAGGATTAGAAACATATTCTAAAACAGCTGGTTTTATTACTGAATACTCGCGATCCACCGCATCTGAGGATATGGCTGAGGTATTTTCTCATTTAATGTATGGAAATTTACCTGCAACGGTTGATCCTATTCTTCAAAAAAAGATTGAATTCATCAAAAAAGGACTCCTAAAAATAGATGAAAATTTTATTTTATGATTGAAAAGATAAAAGCTTCAAAATCTGAAAAAATAATATTTATATTTGTTGTAATTTTAGGTTTATTTTCAATTACCTCTTTTGTTTTGTTAAAAGATAAATGTTTATTTGTTAAGAGTTATGACCCAAATAAAATTAATTTTGAAAGTCCAAATAACATAGCAATTCTAAATGTTGAGTGTGGAAATGTAATTATAGAATTATATCCAGATATATCTCCAAATGGAGTAGAGAGATTTAAGACATTGATTAAATCTAATGCCTATGATGATGTGGCATTTCATAGGGTCATTAAAGATAAACTTGTACAAGCTGGTGATGTAGAATTTGGAAAAAAAGGAAACATTGATTATGGAAAAATTGGAACTGGAAAATCTGGTTTAGGTACAATCAAATCTGAAGTTGATAAGGATTTTAACTACACCAAAGGAAGTGTGGGATTAGCTCGATCTTTAAAATATGATACTGAGGACAGCCAATTTTTTATAATTCTTCAGGATGAACCTTTGTATGAAGGAGAATACACACCCATAGGAAAAGTAATATTTGGCTTAGAAGCTTTAGAAAAAATTAAACACTTAGATAAATCTGAATATGTTTTAAGGCCTGACTTTATAAATACTCTTAGATTATTTAATTAACTAAAGGTTTACCAGTAGCAAGAGTATGTTTAATTCTATCTTGAGTTTGTTTAGTCTCAATTAATCTCATAAAAGCTTCTAGTTCCAATTTAAACAAATCATCCTCTGTAAGAGTTTTATCTTTGGTAGTTTCACCACCACTTAATACATGAGCTAATTCTTTTGCTACAGTCAAACCATGGTCCAATATAACTTTATCATTGTAAAGTTTTTCCAAAATTTTATTCATATCATCAATAACTGATTTACCAGGTAAATTAAATGTAAGCTCATTTGGTGCTTTAAAGTCCTTGTTTTCATTTAAGATTTTTTTCGATACTTCAAGCAAACTATTTCTATTCATAATTCTTTTATTTTCAGGTAATAAGTATTTCAAAGGCTCTGCCTCAACTGGAGACGTAGCTGTTCTACCATAGCCAATTATATCAAATACTTTTAAAGGTGCATATTTTGGATCCTTCTTAGCCTCTTCAGTATTTAACCATCTAGCTAGCATTTCTTTACATCCACCTCCGGCTGGAATTAATCCAACAATAGTTTCTACTAATCCGATTACAATATTTGTATGCGAGGCTACGAAATTACTTTGTACTAAAACTTCAAAACCTCCACCCAAAGTTAAACCTGATGGAGCAGATATTACCGGGTATTTAGAATACTTTAGATGTTTGCAAGTTTCTTGAAAATATTTAATAAATTTTTCTATCGATTTAAAATCATTTTTATTTGCAA
Source organism: uncultured Pelagibacteraceae bacterium (assembly GCA_902595405.1). Lineage (GTDB taxonomy): Bacteria > Pseudomonadota > Alphaproteobacteria > Pelagibacterales > Pelagibacteraceae > Pelagibacter. Next base: position 30,392 of record CACJPX010000002.1, on the reverse strand, counting down.
ATTCCATTGTATAAGTCAGGTTAACACCAGCAGAAAATTGCATACTTTCATTAATTATTATTAAAGGCTTATCAGTTGCTTTCTTAAGAGCATCCATTGAGTCATAATCGAGTGCATTAGCTTTAGTTGTAAACTCAACAATATTAAAATCTTTAAATCTATAAATTGAAGCTGAACTGTTGCCATCAATACTTGAGGCAGTTTTTTTAATCTTACCTAAAGTTTCAATCGATGTATATTTTTGCCTTTCACCATAAAAATTTTCATCTTTAGAATTAGATAGGTTTTCTAAAAAATTATTACCTTTATATTCATCAACTTTATCAAAGAAATTTTTAACACCAATTTCTTCTAACATCTCAAAAGGTCCTTTCGCCCAATTAAATCCAAGTCTCATTGCCTCGTCTATGTCATTAAATTCTTTGGTAATCCCAGGAACTAGTGATGAAGCATATTTTATTATCTTGGATAGTACTGACCAAGCATAGTCTCCATACTTATCATTTCTATTAATCAGAGCCTTTAAATCTACTTTATCAGACTTAATATCTATTTTTTGACTTGTTGAATACTCGCCAGTTTCAAGATTAATAGCTTCCATAATTTTTCCACTATCAGTCTTCCTCATTCTATAGAAGCCGCCCTTGCCTTTTCTTCCCGTATATCCAGTTTCAATCAATTTTTTTACTAGAGGAATTTCTTTGGCAACCTCATGGAACTCATCAGATTTTGAAAGTTCTTTGATAAAACTTTTTAAAACATCTGCCATTAAATCTATCCCAATCAAATCATATAATCCAAAAACTCCTGTTTTAGGTATACCCATAGGTCTTCCAAAGATTGCATCTGCTTCCTCCACAGAAAGTTTCATCTTAAATGCTTCAGTCATTGCAATTTGCATTGCATACACACCTACCCTATTTCCTAAAAAACCAGGGGTATCATTACAAACAATTGCTCCTTTACCCAACTCAACTTCACAAAATTCTTTTAATTGATTGATTTTATTTAGATCATTGTCTTCATTCTTAACTATTTCTAAAAGACCCATGTATCGTACAGGATTAAAAAAATGAGTGATACAAAAATCTTTTTTTTGATCTTTATTTAAATTTTGAGATAAAACTTTGATTGGGATTGAAGAAGTATTTGAGGAAACTATTGCTCCATCTTTCCTGCTTTCAAAAATTTTATCATAAATTTGATGTTTAATATCAATTCTCTCAACCACTGCCTCGACAATCCAATCAGCATTTTTGACCACATCAAAATCATCAGATATATTTCCAACTTTAATATTATCAATTTTGGTTTTATCAATTAATAAAGGTGGTCTTGATTTGTGAATTCGTTCTCTAGCATTTTGACTTATTTCAGTTTTTAAATCTAAAAGTGTGACAGGGATATTGGCATTACATAGATGAGCAGCTATACCGCTACCCATTGTACCTGATCCAATAACTACTACATTCTTAATTTTCATTTGATTATTTTACTATCGATTAATCCCTCTAAGCCTCTCTGATCGTCTTCTTAAAAGCTCAGCGGTTACTAGTATTAATGTTGATAGTATAATTAAACAAGTCGCAACTGCTAGAATTGTTGGACTTAATTGCTCTCTTAAACCTGTCCACATTTGAATAGGAATAGTTGTATTTTCTAATCCTGCTAAAAATAAAACAACAACAACTTCATCAAATGAAGTCACAAAAGCAAATAATCCCCCTGAAATAACTCCTGGTAATATTAGTGGCAACGTAATTTTCATAAAAGTATTTACTGGATCACTACCTAAACTTGCAGCAGCTCTAGTTACACTGTGATCAAATCCTGAGAGTGTAGCAGTAACCGTGATAACAACAAATGGTGTTCCTAAAATAATATGGGCAAGAACAATACCTGTATGGGTTGCTGCCAAACCAGCTTTTGCCATAAAGAAAAATATTGCAACACCTGAAATAATTAAAGGTACGATCATAGGAGAAATTAAAACAGCCATTATCAAACCTTTGTAAGGCATGTGCCTACTACTCAAACCTAAGGCAGCAACTGTTCCTAGTATTACTGAACCTATTGTTGCAAAAATTGCGATAATAAAACTATTCTTAGCAGCTAATCCCCAAGGATTTTTAGTTCCATAAATCATATCTTTATACCATCTCAAAGAAAAAGCATCTGGATCAAGCCTTTTCATCCCATCAGAGAAACTTAAAAATTCTTCTGCGTTAAAAGATAATGGAAAGATTACAAATAAAGGGGCAATTAGAAAAAAGAAAACAGCGGCACAAATTGTTAGATAAATATAATGCCAAATTCTATAATGTGGTTCAGTATATTTTGGTAATGCCATCCTAATTATCCCAATTTAATGTTATCAATTCCAACTATTTTGTTATAAAGCCAATAAATCACCAATACTCCACTCAGCAGCATTAGTCCCATTGCAGATGCAAAACTCCAGTCAAGGGTACTTTTCATATGAAAGGCGATCTGGTTACTGATTAAAGTCCCAGATGCACCACCAACTAAGGCTGGTGTAATGTAATAACCAATCGCTAAAATGAACACTAATAAGCAACCTGCACCAATTCCAGGAATTGTTAGTGGGAAATAAACTTTCCAAAATGCAACAAATGGTGTTCCACCTAGTGATTTTCCAGCTCTCATTAAGCTTGGTGAAATAGTTTTCATGACACTGTATAGTGGTAGCACCATAAATGGCAGCAAGATTTGTGTCATTGCCACATAACTTCCAGTCTTATTATACATCATCTCAGGCCTATTATCGTCAGCTACTAATCCTATTCCAACAAAGAAATCATTTACGATACCTTGTTGTTGTAACAAAATCATCCAGCTGGCAGTTCTTACAAGTAATGAAGTCCAGAACGGCAACAGTACGCAGATCATTAATAAGTTACTATATTTCATTGGCAGAGTAGCTAACAAATGAGCTATTGGATAAGCCATCAAAAAACAAAAGACCGTCACAAAGAATGCAATCTCCAGAGTTCTTAACCATAATACTCTGTGAATTCTCCTATCTTCTTCAACGCTTACTATTTTCCCTTCCTCATTTACATACATATCCATTCCTTTTAAATATTTTTGACCTGTAAATTCAGGGGCTCTTCTTTGGATTGCTCTCCAGTACTCAACATCAGCCCATCTTTTGTGTACTGCCATTATTTGTTCTTTATAGTTTCCCTCTTCAAATTTTTTAGATGCTCTTCTTAATTTTTTAATAATACTTTTAAATCCATTTTTAGTGTAATTTAATTGAGTAGATAGTTTACCTTCTCGTTTATCTTCAACTAGTTTTATAAAGTCCTCATGAAATGCAGCAAAAACTTCCTCATCTGGCAACTCTTGACCATCCCAGTTTTCCATTGCTTTAAATGTTTTGGGTAACATTTGTGTTACCATTTTATCATCAACACTTCTGAACAACATGTCACCTATTGGAAAAACATAAGTGATAATTAAAAAAAATAATAAAGGAGCAACGAGCAAGAAAGCTTTGATCTTATTCTTTTTTTCCGCTTTTTTTAGACTAACCTCTAAGGGTATTCCGTCTGTAGTTAAGATTTGTTTTGTTTCTGAGCTCATAAATAAAAAGGGCGGTTATAAATAACCGCCCTTAAATTATAATATATAATTTAGTTCTTTAAAACTTAAATTATAGACCAGCTTTCATAGCTTCCCATTTTTCACCAAGCTCTGTTCCGTTATCAGCCCAGAAAATTGGATCTACTAGGAAGTAGTTTTTAGTGTTAGCCGGTGCAGTTGGCATTTGTGGTACCATGTTAGTCTTACCATCTTTATACCAAGGCTCACCTTTTTCCATAATACCAATTGAAGATTTTCTCCAAGGAGCATATGCAATGTATTTAGCACTTCCTGCTAACATTTCAGAACTAGTCATCATAGCTAAAGCTTTTTTAGCCATACCATTAGAATCGTTTGGTCCACCTTTGACTTGTACGAAATATTCGTAATCAAGACCTTGGCCGTCCCAAACTTGTTTGATTGGTGCACCTTCTCCAATTTCTGCATTGAAGAATCTACCATTCCAACCAGTAGCCATTACTACTTCACCTGATACTAACAGTTCTGGTGGTTGAGCACCTGCAGACCAAAATACACATCCACCTTGTGGATCTGTACATAATTTTTTGATCTTATTCATTGCTCTTTCAACACCTTTTTCTGTTTCTAAAGCTTTGTAGATTTTTGCTCCGCCTTTACCTGGCTTAATACCATCTGCAGCTAAAGCGATCTCTAAATTAGTTAAAGCGCTTTTGTAGATAGCTCTTTTTCCAGGGAATTTCTTTGTGTTAAAGAAATCTTTGATAGTCTTTGGAGTACCTTTAACGTTTTCAGTGTTATAAGCGTAGTTCCAAGAATATAAAATATTTCCTACAGCACATTTACTTGGCATTGCAGTAAAGAAATCTTTACTTGCTGGAGTTCCATCTGGAGCTGGTGGGAAGTCTTTGTCAAAATCAAATTCAACAAATAATCCTTCATCACATCCAGTAATAGTATCCATCGCGAACACGTCCATTATATCCCACGTGATCTTTCCAGCTTCTTTTTGTGCTTTGATTTCTGATAAACCACCTGAATAATCAACCCAAGCAATGTTAATGCCTAGTTTTTTAGCAGTAGGATCACCATAACCTAACTTTTGAGACTCAGTATAAGCCCCACCCCAAGACACTGCAGTTACTGTTGTTGCAAATGCTGACGTAGTTAGTGAAAGTACAAAAGAAATAGCTAGTAATATTTTACTTAGTTTTTTCATTTTTCCTCCGTTTAAACGTTTAAAAAACTAATTAAAACAACTTCAGGGAAGAGAGTCAACAACCCTTTTTATCTACTTATTCAATAATTGTGGAATGTCTATTTTGGGTCAAGTGCCCGAGCGTCATCACTGTTCCATCCGATATTAATCTCGTTACCAAGTTTAATATCTAAGTTAGATGAGCTATTTGGAACTTTTAAAATAAACTCTGGATTGCCTAAAAGATTTATTCTTACTCTTGTATGGTCCCCGTGATAAATTACTTCTTCTATTTTTCCTTTGTGAAGATTATCCATTTTTGTACTTGGATTAATCAAAGCTCTTTCTGGTCTTAAAGAAACAGTAGTTCTCTCTCCTTTACCTTTGACTGAGATTGGATTAGCTAGTATTTCTGCATTTGCTAATTTTACTTTACACTTTCCTCCAGAAATATCTGAAACTTCACCACCAAAAGTATTATTCTCTCCGATAAACTCAGCGACAAATGAATTTACAGGTTTCTCATATAATTCATCAGGACTTGAAAGTTGTTGAACTTTACCATCATTAAATACTGCAATACGATTGGACATCGTCAAAGCTTCACTTTGATCATGTGTAACGTAAACAACTGTCACACCAATGCTTTCATGAATATGTTTAATCTCATATTGCATACTTTCTCTTAAATTTTTATCCAAAGCACCCAAAGGTTCATCCATTAAAACTAATTGTGGATCAAACACCAATGATCTTGCAACGGCTACCCTTTGTTGTTGTCCACCTGACAATTGACCTGGCATCCTTGCAGCAAACCCTTGTAGGGATACCATTGATAATGCTTTATCAATTTTTTTATCAGCTTCATCTTTTGGAATTTTCCTCACTCTTAATGGAAAAGCTAAATTTTCATACACAGTCATGTGTGGGAATAAAGCATAATTTTGAAACACCATTCCAATTCCTCTCTTGTGAGGGGGGATGCTGGATATTGCTTTACCATCTAAATAAATTTCACCATTAGTTGGAGTTTCAAAACCTGCTAACATCATTAAGCAAGTTGTTTTACCAGAACCAGAGGGTCCCAACATTGTAATGAATTCTCCCTCAGCTATATCTAATTGAAGGTCTTTGACGACTAAGACTTTACCGTCATAGCTTTTATCGACTTTATCAAATTTAACGAAATCTTTTTTTGATGCCATAATTCAAGGAACTTTAAAACATTTGTAAGAATAAATATCAACCTTTAATAATTAGCTTTTAACGTGAAGTTCTCTTGAGAAATTACAAAATAATTCTGAACCTTTATCAGTTACTCTAATTCCTTCAGAAGCTTCCACTCCCCAATTTCCAAATTGCATTACTGCAATCATATGAAAGGTAACGTTGGGCTGTAATAATGTTTTGTCACCTTTTGATATATTTAAAGTATGTTCGCCCCAGTCAGGAGGATAGCCTATCCCAATTGAATAGCCAGTTCTTGAAGTTTTCTCAATTTTATATTTATCTAATATCTTCCAAAAAGCTTGTGCAACATCATCAGCTGTATTTCCTGCTTTAACTTTATCTATACCCGCTTGAAGTGCCTCGTTAGTTTTTTTCATGGTATCAATTTTTTTTTGTTCAGGTTTTCCAAGTAAAACTGTTCTGGCCATTGGACAATGATACTTTTTATTTACGCCAGATAATTCTATGATTGTGGCCTCTCCTTCAACAAACTTATCCTCAGACCAAGTTAAATGGGATGCAGAGGTTCCTTTTCCAGTTGGAAGCATTGGCACTATTGAAGCGTAATCTCCTCCAAATTCTGGGGTTCCTTTAACTAAAGTTGACCATATTTCTGAAACAGCATCACATTGCCTTACACCTGGACTAATAGCCTCAAATGCTTTTTTCATACCAAGTTGAGTGATCTCCGCAGCTGCTTTCATATATTTTATTTCAGCATCTGACTTAACAAGCCTAACCCAATTTACTAATCGTTTGCTATCTATCAATTTTGCATTGGGTAATCCTTGTTTTATTTTTTCATAACAATAAGCGGTGAAATAATGACTATCCATTTCAACACCTATAGATAATTTATCCCATTTTTTTTCCTTTATTAGATCTACTAAAGCATCGTAAGGATGTAGTGGCCAAGTGTGAATATATTTTTCATGATACTTAACAATATTTTCATTTTTCAAATAAGTTTTTATATACGCACCCCCAGCATCTTGATCTCTTACAAAGCAAATTGGTTCTTGAGCATTTGCATGAACAATCACACATTGTGCATAATAAAAAGACCATGCATCATAGCCAGTTAGATAATTCATATTTGAAGGGTCTTGTGAAATCAAAATTTCAATACCTTTATCTTGCATTGAATTTTGAACTTTTTTTAATCTAGATTTGTACTCTTCAATTGAAAAATTCATCAACTAATTATTAAACAACACCCCATAACCATCAACCTTATTTTGATTATCAATTTGTTTCAGTGTGTCCCAAATTAAGGTTTGATTACTTGATAATATTACCTTGCCTAGTTTTTTTTCGATGTCATTTATAATTGATAATACTGGGAGTGCTGTGCAAGATATGAATAAAGCATCACTATTTGACAAATCTTGTTTAACTAACACATCAAATAAATGTTGTGGGTCAACTTTGCCTATATCTAAATCAGAAGCTATATCGAAATAAGATAATTCAGAAATTTCTATTTTTTCATTTTTAAAATAATTGATAACTGACTGATTAATCTCGTCGGTGTATGGAGTAAATATTGAAACCTTATTTATCTTAAGTGTTTTAAGAGCATTTATAGCAGAAGTAATAGGTGTTGTTACTTTTGTATTAGGTTTTGCTAAATTTACTTTTTCATAGATTGATTGATAACCTGCAGCAATAGTTCCTGATGTACATCCATAAGCAACACAATCTAATTTTTGATCTGGTAAAATATTTTTGGTTACTTTGGGAATATCATCTGCCATCTTTTTCAAAGTTTCATTGGTAAGAGGATTGTAGCAATTTATTCTATTTGAATATAAATCTATATCTTTCCCATAAATTATATCGTTAAAATCTTTTTCAATTCTAAAATCGCTAGCTAAAGTTATTAAACCTATTCTTGGATTATTTTTTTTAATAAATTTTGGCTCTATCTTATTCAGTTTCATTTAGAAAAAGAATGTTTAGCTTTAGGAAATTGTTTTTTTAATACTTCAGATTTATATTTTTTCACACCAGTTTCAATCAGTTTTGTTATATCAACAAATCTTTTAACAAATTTTAATTTACTTTGACTTAATCCTGTTAAGTCGTCAATTACCAAAACTTGTCCATCACAATTGACTGAAGAACCAATTCCTATAGTTGGAATCTTTATTTGGTTGGAAATTTTCTTTGATAACTTTGTTTCTACACACTCTAATACAATCGAAAAAACTCCAGCATTTTCTAAAAGTTTAGTATCTTTAAGTAACCGTTCACTTTCCTTCAGTTTTTTCCCTTTGAAGGTAAATTTTTTATCTGTCTGAGGTAATATTCCAACATGTCCCATAACTGGTATTTTATTTTTAACTAATCTTTTAACGATAGGAATTATTTTTTTTCCCCCTTCTAATTTCACAGCATCACATTTAGTTTCTTTCATAACTAATCTTGAATTCTTCAAAGCTTCACTTGGATTTCGATATGTATTATAAGGCATATCAACAACCATTAATGATTTCTTAATACCAAGTCTGACACTTTTTGAATGATTAATCATGGTCTCTAAAGTTACTTGCTTAGTGGACTTGAAGTTATACAAAACTGATCCTAATGAGTCCCCAACCAGTACTAAATCACAATGTTTATCAAGGATTGTGGCAACATTTTTGGAGTATGCCGTAAGACAAATAATTTTTGATTTATTCTTTTTATTAATAATTTTTTTAATCTTTTTATTCATTTACTCTAATTCGATTGTACTCGGTGGTTTCGAAGTTATATCGTAAACTACTCTATTAATCCCTCTAATACTATTCACTATTTTATTTGAAATTTCTTGTATAAATGATTTTTTAAATTCATAAAAATCTGCTGTCATACCATCTTCAGATGTTATTGCTCTGAGCAAACACAAATACTCATAAGTTCTATTATCACCCATTACTCCGACTGTTTTAACTGGAAGTAAAGCTGCATAAGCTTGCCAAATTTTATGATATAGGTCGTGATCTCTCAAAGCTTGAATAAAATAATGATCAGCCTCTTTTAAAATATTAATTTTTTCTTTAGTTATTATTCCTGGCATTCGTATTGCCAGTCCAGGTCCTGGAAAAGGATGACGAGAAATAATTTCTCTGCTTAAATTGAGTTCTAATCCAAGTTTCCTAACTTCGTCCTTGAATAAAAATTTTAATGGCTCTACTAGTTTAAGTTTCATTTTTTTGGGTAGACCTCCAACATTATGGTGAGATTTAATTTTCGATGTTTGACTACCAGTAACTGATTTACTTTCGATTAAGTCAGGGTAAAGAGTTCCTTGAGCCAAAAATTTTACATTTTTAATTTTTTTAGCATAACGCTCAAATATTTTTACAAATAAGTTTCCTATTATCTTTCTTTTCTTTTCAGGATCTGAAATATTTGATAATTTTCTTAAAAACTCTTTCTCAGCATTCACGTATGTAAGATTAATCTTTAATCTTTTTTTAAATGTTGCAACAACTTGTTTTTCCTCATTCTTTCTTAAGAGCCCGGTGTTAACAAAAATACAGTGTAAATTTTTACCAATGGCTTTATTTAATAATTGTGCAACTACGCTACTATCTACTCCACCGGATAAAGCACAAATGACTTTATTATTTCCTACCATTTGTCTTGCATCTTTTATCAATTTTATTTTTTGATCTTTAGAAGACCAATTTCTTCTCATTTTACATATTAAGAATATAAAATTACTTATTAGTTTTTTTCCATTTTCTGTGTGGGTCACCTCTGGATGAAATTGGACTCCATAATAATTTCTAAATTTATTTTCAACTACTGCAAATTTGGAATTCTGGCTTGAGGCAATTACCTTAAAATTTTTGGGTAATTTTGAAACTTGATCAGCGTGACTCATCCAAACTTTAATTGACTTTTTTTTCTTAAATAAATTTTTAATTAAAAGACTATTATTTTTTTTTGTAATATTAGCTAAACCAAACTCTCTATGTTTAGACTGTTTTACTTTTCCACCATTTAATTTAGATATTATTTGATGCCCAAAACAAATACCTAAAACTGGAACGCCTTTTTGAATTATCTTTTTATCGAAGGAATATTTATTAATTTGATAAACATTTAAAGGACCACCAGATAAAATAATACCTTTGACTGTGTGATTAATGTCTTTGCTCTTAATTTTTTTGTGACTTACTATCTCAGAAAAAATTCCTAATTCTCTAACTCTTCTTGCTATTAACTGTGTAAATTGTGAACCAAAATCAACAATTAAAACTTTATTCAAATTTTGATCAAGACTCATTTTTTGGTTCTAAGTTTGCTAAAGATTCTAAGATACTTTTATTTTCATCACATAAATTTTTGCAAACTTTGACAAAGTCTTCTGAAAGACTCTTTACTTTAGAGTAGTTTGATTTTTCTAATGCTATTTTCATTAACATTAACATTGCTTCTTCATTATTTGGTTCAATTAATAAAGTCGCCTCTAAATTTTTTTCCTCTTTCTTTTGATTTTTTTCCTGATTGTAAATTTTAGCTAAATATAAATATGAATTAGAGTGTTTTGGATTAAATACAATACTTCTTTCAAACATAAATCGAGCATCTTCAAACTTTTTTTTGTTGTATAGTTCTAGACCTTTATTAAAAAAATTCTCACTACCCAAAGAAAAATTAAAAGTATTAATTAGAAAATAAAAAATAACGGTTATTTTAAAGATTTTTGTCATTAATATTTATTATCACTTTTTACTATATCAACATTATGGACCATACTTTCGTAAAAACCAGCTTTTGTTATTTTAACAAACTGTGGTTTATCTCTTAGATATTTAATTTGTCTTGATCCTAGGTATCCCATAGATGATCTTAATCCACCAATTAATTTAAAAATTATATTACCAACTTTGCCTTTATATTTTGCAAATCCTTCTACTCCCTCTGGCACATATTTAGACGCGTCCTTTTGCTTTGATTGAAAGTATCGATCTGCAGATCCTTTATTCATAGCACCAACTGAGCCCATACCTCTAAAATTTTTAAATAATTTACCATTTCTCCTAATTAATTTTCCTGGCGCTTCATCTGTTCCAGCAAACAATGAGCCAATCATAACTGCATCTGCTCCGGCTGCGAATGCTTTTGCTAAATCACCTGAATATTTAATTCCACCATCAGAAATAATTTTTACATTCTTATTTTTTATTCCATTTCTAACTTCTAGTATTGCACTAAGTTGTGGGACACCAATACCTGCAACTAATCTTGTTGTACATATTGATCCAGGTCCAATCCCAACTTTTATGACGTCAACACCAAGCTTTAATAAAAATTTTGCTGCAGCAGGTGTAGCAATATTTCCAGCACAAAGAGCAGTTTTTTTATCTTTGGTTTTTTTTATAAACTTAATTATTTCTGAGACCTTTTTTGTATGTCCATGAGCTGTATCAACAACAATCATATCAATTTTTTCTTTGAGTATTGCCTCTGCTCTCTTAAATTCGCTTGGCCCAGCACCGACAGCTGCGCCTACTAAAAGTTTTTGTTTTTTTACTTTTTTAATTTCAAGAATTTGTTTTTTTATATCTAAATTTCTATGAATAATTCCTATCCCACCTGCTTTCGCTATCGCAATAGCCATTTTACTTTCGGTAACAGTATCCATAGCTGAAGATAATAGAGGAATTTTTAATTTTAAAAAATTTGTAAGTTTAATGCTAGTATCAACATCTGAGGGTAAGATCTCAGAATACTTAGGCATCAGAGTTACATCATCAAAGGTGAGTGCTTCTTTTATAGGAACCATGATCATTTATATACGATTCCTTTTAAATTTAAAGAAACTATCTAAGATTTTTACAAATTATAAAACTTTCTTTAGAGTCTTTTCTGCTAGATTTAGGTTTAAAAACCTTCACTTCTTTAAAAATTTTTTTTCCCAGTGCGACAATTTCATTGAAGGTACTACCCATAAATATTTTTGAAATAAAAAAACCCTTTTCTGAAATCACATCCTTTGAAAAAACCATCGCTTCTTTGCACAATTCACCAGTTTGAATTGAATCGATATTTTTTATCCCAGTGGTGTTTACGGCCATATCAGACATTACTACATCAGGTTTTTTTTTAAGATATTCTTTAATTTGGTCTTGAGTATCAACTGAAGTAAAGTCACCCTGAATTTGTAAAGTATTTTCTATTTTTTCCATCTCTTTAAGATCTATAGAGATTATCTTTCCGCTCTTAACTACTTTTGCAACATACTGTGACCAGCTACCAGGTGCAGCTCCAATGTCTACAACTGACATTCCACCCTTAAATATTCTAAATTTTTCATCTATCTCTTTTAGTTTATAGGCCGACCTAGCCCGATAACCGTCAACTTTTGATTGACGCACATAAGTATCGCGTCTTTGTTTATTTACCCAATTTTTTGAAATCTTATTTTTTTTCAATTAAGTATTATATCTTAAACTTTTAAGTATCTTATTTTTATCTAAAGTTTCTAATTCAATTTTAATAGTTTTATCCACTCGCATATCTTTACCATCTTTCCAAATACCTGCTGCAAGATGCATAATACCAATTTTATAATTTGGTAAGTATGGTTCAACAAATGTACTTTGTTTCTGATCATATTTTGGAAGTAAATTACTTGTGATCCAATTACAATTTAAAGGAAGAAACTCTGTCTCTAAATCATCAATATAAACAGACATATTAATTGCTAAACCTTCAGATCCAAAAATATTACCTGCTTTTAGAGTTTTCTCTAAATTATTTTGCCAAGTGCTCCATCCTTTAGAGTCTTTTTCTAAGGAAAAAACTCCAATATTAATATGTGGGGCAAAAGCTAATTTCCTAGCATCTGCATAACTAATTTTTGATTTTACTGCGTGTTTAAAATTTTGAGATTTGATTAACGCCAGCTTTCCAAAAAGCCAGTTTACTTTAGATGTAATCTTATATCCTGGGCCAATTGTTTGAGTAATTCCAAGCTTTCCATCATCACAAGCCTTAAAATATAACTCTACACAACTCCAATCATTTACCCATGCATCACAATCAATCCACAGATATTTTTCGTAGTTAGGAAAATATTTAGGTAAAAAAGCTCTTGAGACCTGACTTTTTAACCACTCTTTACCTTTAACCTTATGACCAGGCACTTCAATATCCCATTCAGCATTTTTAATTTCATCAACTTTTTTAGATAAACTATCTCTCTGATCTTGTTTTAATCCTGCATCTAAAATACAGATAGCAACATCTTCACTCTGTTTAAATCTTTTAATTGAATCTACTAGTTCATCTAGTAAAGGAAAATAATTAGCATCGGCTAAAGAAACGATTACATTTTTTTTCATTAAAGTACGTCTTCAAGGTCATCTTCGTCTTGAATTTTGTCATTTTCGTGTTGTTTCTTAATTTTTTGAAAATGAAAAAAGCTTATTGGTAATAAAAGTACATAAATTGCAGTGCTTATCGCAATTACATTAAAAGTATAAATCAATAAAAGACCAAAAAATAAAACTATTCCAAATAAAAGAAATATTGTTGTCTTTCTTGGGATCACTATCTTTTTAAAAGAATAACTAGGGAATTTACTAATTAGTAAAAAAGAAGTCGCAATAAAAAAAATTGGTACCATTAAATCATAATTTAATTGAACAAAGTCAAATCCACTTAAACTAATGATCAAAGGTGTTAAAACTAAAATTCCTCCAGCTGGTGATGGAACTCCCTCAAAAAAATTATCTCTCCATGAAGGTTCTTGATTTGAATTGATATTAAACCGCGCTAAACGTAATGCAACGCAAATTACATATACTAAACAAAGCAACCAACCAAATCTTCCTAGAGTATTGAGCTTCCAGAAATACATTATAAACGCTGGTGCTACTCCAAAACTTATCATATCTGTAAGCGAGTCTAATTCTTTTCCAACTTTTGAAGTACCTCTGATTAATCTAGCTATTCTTCCATCAAGACCATCGATTAAAGCAGCAAAAAGAATTGCTATAATTGCAAGTTCAAACCTTCCATCAAGAGCAAATCGTATTGAAGTTAAACCAATACAAACCCCTATTAACGTAAGCATATTTGGCAAGATCATTCTTGCTCTTTTTTTATCTGTTACAATCTTCAAATTATTTTTTGGCTGTTCCATTTTATTTTTTAGCTAGGAGTGTTTCACCCGAAATAGCTTTTTGACCTACTTTTACTAAAGGTTGATAATTTTCATAATAAACATCTGCTCTGCTGCCAAATCTTATCATCCCAATTCTATCACCTTGTTTTAACTCTTGATCTTTATTTGACTCACATACTATTCTTCTCGCTACCAGACCTGCTATTTGAACTACAATAATATCATTATTATCTGTGTCCTTTATTTTGAAATAATTTCTCTCATTATCTTCACTTGCTTTATCAAGAGAAGCATTAACAAATGTTCCAGGTTTATATAAAATTTCCTCAATTTTTCCAGCGCATGGGGTTCTATTAACATGGCAATCAAATACGTTCATAAAAACACTGATTTTATTAAATTTTTTATTTTCTAAACCTAGCTCTTTTGGGCCATCAACTTCTTCAACTTTTATAATCTCTCCATCAGCAGGGCTAACCAGATAATTATTATCATCAATGATTACTCTATCAGGATCTCTAAAAAAATAATAAACCCAGATTGTTAATACCAAACCAATTAAACCTAAAAAGTTACTGAAACTATAAAGTACGATTGTAATAATTCCAGAGATAACTAGGAACTTGTATCCCTCAGCGTGAATTTTTGGAAATATCTTACTAAACATGTTCTTCTATTTGATAATTTTTCATTAATATGTATATAAAATTACGAAATTCAATTATTAAGATATAAATAAAGTGAGCAAAATTACTGTAAAAAACCCCATTGTAGAGTTAGATGGTGATGAAATGACCAGAATAATCTGGGAATTTATTAAAAAAAAATTAATCCTTCCTTATCTTGATATCGGTATTGAGTACTATGATTTAGGTATGAAGAGCAGGGATGATACTGATGACCAGATTACAATAGACTCTGCTAATGCGATTAAGAAAATTGGTGTAGGTATAAAGTGCGCTACAATCACTCCTGATGAAGCACGAGTTGAGGAATTTAATTTAAAAAAAATGTGGAGATCACCAAATGGAACAATAAGAAATATCATTGGTGGAACTGTTTTTAGAGAGCCCATAATTTGTTCTAATATTCCAAAATTAGTGCCTTCATGGTCAGATCCTGTGGTAATTGGCAGACATGCCTTTGGCGACCAATACAGAGCAACCGATTTTAAAGTTCCAGGCAAAGGAAAAATGGAAGTTAAGTGGACATCAGAGGACGGTAAAGATGAAATTAAATACGAAGTATTTAATTTTACTGGACCAGGAGTAGCCCTTTCTATGTATAACTTAGATAAATCCATCGAAGACTTTGCTAGATCTTGCTTTAGCTACGGTCTTATAAAAAAGTGGCCAGTCTATCTTTCAACAAAAAATACAATCCTTAAGAAGTACGATGGACGTTTTAAAGATATATTTGAAGATGTGTTTAATAAAGAATTTAAAGCAAAATTTGATAAGGAAAAAATTACTTATGAACATAGACTAATTGACGACATGGTTGCATGTGCAATGAAATGGAGTGGAAAATATATTTGGGCTTGTAAAAACTACGATGGTGATGTTCAGTCTGATACAATGGCACAGGGTTACGGCTCTTTAGGTTTAATGACAAGTACACTCTTAACTCCTGATGGAAAAATTATGGAGGCTGAGGCAGCTCATGGAACAGTTACAAGACATTATAGAATGCATCAGCAAGGAAAAGAAACTTCAACTAATCCTATCGCCTCAATTTTTGCCTGGACGAGAGGTTTAGCTCACCGAGGTAAATTAGACGGAAATGATGATCTTATAAAGTTTGCTACTACCATTGAGCAAGTTTGTATTGATTGTGTCGAAAGCGGTTCTATGACCAAAGATTTAGCGATATTAGTTGGGCCATCAAGTAAGTACTTAACTACAAATCAATTTCTAGATGAAATTGATAATAATTTAAAAAAAAAATTAAATTAAAGACTTAATTTTTTCAAAAGCTTCATCAATTTTGCTCTTATCTTGACCTCCTGCTTGAGCAAAATCTCTTCTACCACCGCCGCCTTTTCCACCAACTGTCTCTGATCCTAATTTTGCAAACTTTACTGCATCATATTTATCAACTAATTTTTCAGTAATTCCAACAGCCAAGCCAACTTTACCTTCACTGCTTGCAAATACAATTACAATGCCATCACCTAATTCTTTTTTACCATTATCAACTAATTTTCTTAAATCTTTAGGAGGTAAATCTTGCACTTTTTGAAATCTAACTTTTATATTATTTATCTTATCATCTTTAATAATGTTTTTAGTTTTATCTTGAAGAACTGAACTGACATTTAGTTGTTCAAGTTGTCGTGAAAGATTTTTTATAATTTCTTTTAAATCTTTATTATCAACATTTGGTTTGCCTCCAAGTTTAATAATTTGAGATGACAAATCTTTAATGGTTTCTTCATCTTTTTGAGTAGATAAAGTTGATAATTTTTCTTTATTCTTAATAAAATCCTCAAGTTGTTTATCTCTTAGCGCTTCAACTCTTCTAACACCCGCAGCGATAGACGATTGGCTTACAGTTTTAAATTTTCCAATATCGCCGGTATTTTTAACATGTGTACCTCCACATAATTCTGTTGAAAAGTATGCTTCTTTTTCCTTTCCCATAGATACAACACGGACTTCATCTCCATATTTTTCACCAAAAAAAGCTAGTGCTCCTTTTTCAATTGCAGCTTTTGGTGTCATAATTCTTGTGGTTACTTCAGAACTATTTGAAACATATTCATTAACTAATTTATCGATATTTTCTAATTCTTCATCAGTAATTGGTTTCATATGACTAAAGTCAAATCTTAATCTATCTGGAGCAACTAATGATCCTTTTTGCATAACATGTTTACCTAGAGTTCTTCTTAATGACTCGTGAAGTAAGTGTGTAGCAGAATGATAAGCTTTTAGATTATCTCTTCTCTCTACATCTATTTTCATTTCAACTACATCATTGATTTTCATTTCTCCAGTTTTCAAAGATCCGTAATGAACAAATAAGTCTCCAAGTTTTTTTTGTGTATCTTCTACTTCAAAAACAGAATTACCAGAAACAATTGTACCTTTGTCTCCAAGTTGTCCTCCTGACTCTCCATAAAACGGGGTTTGATTGGTAATGATCATTCCTTCTTCACCAGAAGATAAAGATTTTGTTTCTTTGTTATCTTTAATTAGGTTTAACACAACACCCTCAGACTGATTAGACTCGTAACCTAAAAATTCTGTTGGACCAGTTTTATCTTTTATTGAAAACCAAATTGCTTCCTCAGAACTATCCCCAGAACCTTTCCAATTCTTTTTTGCAAGTTCTTTGCTTTTTTTCATTAATTCATCAAATTTCTGATGATCAACTTTTAAAGATTTATTCTTTAAAATGTCTTCAGTAAGATCTAATGGAAAACCATAGGTGTCATATAATTTGAAAGCGACATCACCAGGTAAAACTTTGTCTATTTTTGCAATTTCATCATTTAAAATTTTGATACCTCTATCAAGTAAAACTAAAAATTTCTCCTCCTCCATCCTTAAAGTTTCCTTGATTAAAGATTGAGATCTTTCAAGCTCTGGATAATTTCCTGACATTTCATTTTTTAACGAGTCAAAAATTTTGTAAAAGATTGGCTCTTTAGATCCTAACAAATGAGAATGCCTCATTCCTCTTCTCATAATTCTTCTTAAAACATATCCACGACCTTCATTTGAAGGTAAAACTCCTTCAGCCAAAAGAAATGAGCTTGCTCTTAAGTGATCAGCAATTACTCTAAAACTTGATATATTTTTATCTTCTTGTTTAACTTTTGTTACTTCAGATATTGAACTTATTAATTTTTTAAAATGATCAGTTTGATAATTATCATGTGTGCCTTGTAAAAGAGCTGCAATTCTCTCTAATCCCATTCCTGTATCAACAGATGGTTTTGGCAAATCTATTCTTTTTTCCTTTGAGACTTGCTCATACTGCATAAAAACTAAGTTCCAAATTTCAATAAAACGATCTCCATCTTGATCTTTGGTTCCTGGCAATCCTCCTTTTAAATGATCACCATGATCATAAAATATTTCTGAGCAAGGACCACAGGGACCAGTTTCACCCATTGACCAGAAATTGTCTGATGTTGCAATTCTAATTATTCTGTCATCACTAAAACCTGCTATTTTTTTCCAGAAATTAAAAGCCTCATCATCTTCATTAAAAACAGTTACATAAAGCCTATTTTTATCTAAACCAAAATCTTTGGTGATTAAATTCCATGCAAGTTCAATTCCTCTTTCTTTAAAATAATCTCCAAAAGAAAAGTTTCCTAACATTTCAAAGAAAGTATGATGTCTTGGTGTATAACCAACATTTTCTAAATCATTATGTTTACCACCTGCTCTAACGCATTTTTGTGAGGTAGTAGCTCTTTGATAATCTCTTTTTTCTAAACCAGTAAATACATTTTTAAACTGAACCATCCCTGAATTAGCAAACATTAAGGTTGGGTCATTGTTTGGGACTAAATTGCTAGATTCAACAATCTTATGATCATTTTTTTCAAAGTATTTAAGAAACGTGCTTCTTATTTCATTTAATGATTTGTCCGCCATATTTTTAAAATACAGCTTTTTTGTTCTATGTCTAGATAACGATAAGGGGGAAAGGCGCTTATAATAAGCGCCTTTATAATTTAAAGATGACCTTTAATTCTAGTTCTTCTTTGAAGGAGCAGTTTCTTTTGCAGCCTCTTCTTTTTCAGCTACTTTCTTCTCCTTTTCAATTTTTTCAGGACTTAATGGATTTCCTTCAATTTTCTTTGAAATCACACCAGCTTTTTCTCTAATTGCCATTTCTATTTCTGCAGCAACTTTAGGGTTTTGTGCAAGATAAGTTTTTGCATTTTCTCTACCTTGTCCAATTTTCTCACCTTTATAAGCATACCAAGCTCCAGATTTTTCTATGATATCAGCTTTAGCACCTAGGTCGACTAACTCACCCATTTTGCTAATGCCTCTTCCATACATCAAATCAAACTCGACAACTTTAAATGGTGGTGCAACTTTGTTTTTAACTACTTTAACTCTTGTAGTATTTCCAATAATTTCATCTTTGTCTTTGATGGCACCAATTCTTCTAATGTCCATTCTTACAGATGAATAAAACTTAAGTGCATTACCACCCGATGTTGTTTCTGGACTTCCAAACATAACACCAATTTTCATTCTGATTTGGTTAATGAAAATCATCATTGTGTTTGTATTTGAAATTGAACCAGTTAATTTTCTCAAAGCTTGACTCATTAATCTTGACTGAAGACCAACATGATGATCTCCCATTTCACCTTCAATTTCAGCTTTTGGAGTTAAAGCTGCAACCGAGTCAATTACGATAACTGAAATAGAGCCTGATTTTACTAATGTATCTGCTATTTCTAAAGCTTGTTCACCAGCATCTGGTTGTGAAATTAAAAGCTCCTCAGTATTTACACCTAATTTTTTTGCGTAAACTGGATCTAAAGCATGCTCTGCATCAACAAATGCACAAATTCCACCTGCTTTCTGAGCCTCAGCAACAACTTGTAATGCTAATGTAGTTTTTCCAGAAGACTCTGGCCCGTAAACTTCAATAATTCTTCCTTTAGGTAAACCGCCTATTCCTAAAGCTAAATCTAAACTTAAAGAACCTGTTGATATCGACTCGACATCCATTGCTCTTTTTTCACCAAGCTTCATCACAGAACCTTTTCCAAAATTATCTGTGATTTGGCTGATTGCTGCGTCTAAAGCTTTATTTTTTTCTTTATTATCCAATTCTTGATCTTTAGTAGATTTAACTACTTTTAAGTTATTTTTAGTCATTTTTTGCCTCTTTTTTTAATATTTTTGTCACTCGAATCATGATTATAAATGTACACATTTTGTTCTCATTGGCAAGATTTATTTATTTAAGCCTAAAAAAGCTAATTTTATCTCAATTTAAGATATTCGCTATTGAGCAATCCGATAGATTTTAAAAGATTAAACTGCGAAAGAATGTAGTTTCTCTCTGAATCTGCCAACGAAATCTGAGCATTCAATAATAAAGAGTTAGACTGAATAACTTCTAAAGTGGTTCTATCCGATCCACTATTATATTCAGCTACAATTCCCTCATTAGCGATTTCTGCAGCATTCACCTGAGCTCTTACTGAATTAAGTAAACTTTTGTTTGATTGATAATTTGACCAGGCACTAGCAACATCTGTTTGATTTTTTTTGATCATATTATTTAAAAGAAGATTTTTTTGTGTCTCCAGACTTTTGTTTTTATTCAAATTTGCATAATTCTTTCCACCTGAAAAAAAAGGCCATGTAACAGTTGCTTTTAATGTATCCTGTTCTTTTTCGTCATAAGTAGAACTTAGATCATCCGTTTTTGATCTATCAAAAGATAAGGTTGCTGTTGGGGCTAAATCAGATCTTGCACTTGTTGTATCTTTTTTTGATTGTTCATATTCAAGTTGAGCTATAATTAAATCTGGATTACCTTTTTTCGATATCTCTATTGCAGAATTTAATTCATTGGGCAAATTAACTATTGTGATAGATGATTTATCTAGTGCCTCTGTGTCATTAATGGTGCCAATCACATTTTCATAATTTAGCTTGCTGGTTAAAAAATCGTTTTCAGCTTGTATTAACTTTGCTTGTGCTCCAGCTAAAGAGGACTCTGATTGAGCAACATCTGATAAGGATATGTTTCCTCGCTCAAGCCTAATTCTATCTGTTTCGACCTGTCGATCTAACAGGTTAACATTGGATTTATTAATCTTAAGTTTTTCGTTTGCTGAAATTAACCCCGTATAAGCTTCAATTGATTTATATAGAATTTCTTGCTCTTTTTTTAAAAGCTTTGCTTTAGCTAACTCAATACCAATTTTACTTTTACTTAATTCAGCACCTCTCCCAAAATCTATTAATGTTTGAGTAATTGTTAATGATTGCACAGTTGGGTCTACATCTGAGATTGTTGCATCTGTTCCGTTCTGATTGGTTAATTTATTGGTGTCCTCTGAGCTTTTACTTCCACTTAAGGTTACAGAAGGAAGATATGAGCTCATCGAAATTTTCAGTTCTTGCTCAGAAATGTTTAGGCTTTCTCTTTCAGCATTTAATTCATTGTTATCATTATAAGCTTTTTTTAACGCTGCAGAAAAAGTTTCAGCACTAGCATTATTAAGCAAAAATATTAAACTTGTTATTATTAAATAAATTCTAATCATTTCTTTTTATATACAGCAGATTTAATTTGATGGTTACTATTTAAATTGAATATAACAGATGCATATTTTGGCATATTTCTAAACATGTTTTGAGTAATTCTTTGATAAGTTTGCATAAAATTTAATACATCGCCTCTACTCATTATTTTTGATTTTACTTTGCTTTGAACCCAAAGTTTCCTCTCTTGTTTTAATCTCCATTTTTGTAACAAGCTAAAATTTTTTGCTTTTAAGTAAACCAAACAATTTAATTGTGAATATAAGTTTTTATATTTTGATTTTAATTGGTTGTTAACATATTTTCTCCAAATCTGTTTTTGATCTTTTGCTTTTTCCAATGAATTAATTGTTTTCTTTAAAGTATTATTTTTTTCTGATTTTGCTCCAACACACCATCCTTCAAAAATGATAACATCTGGTCTTTTTTTTAAATCGTACCATTTCTTTTTATTATACCTGTCATCGATAGCTTTATTAAATGTTGGTAATTTTAATCTATTGAATTTCTTACTTTTTGACTTTTTAAAAAAATTTAACATCATATTAATGTCATGTGTTCCGGGCACGCCTCTAGTTAAAAGCATAGGATGAACTCTTTTTGATAAATTTATTCTCTCTTTTCTTGTTTTATAAAAGTCGTCTATTGAAATTCTAAAAACATTTAATTTAAAGTATTTTGTTAATATAATTCTGATTAAAGAACTAATTGTAGTTTTACCAGTTCCTTGCCCTCCTGCTAATCCTACAAAATACGGTTTTTTTTTATCAGCTTTTTCACTGATCCAAAAACATAGAGGAATTAAGAAAGATTTAATCATCCTTTCTTTATTTTTAAATTTATCGGCTTTTGTCTCTTGAGATTTAATGAACTTTAAACAGTCTTTTTTTACCCTACCAAAGCATAAACTAAATTGTTGCATGAAAATTATTTTTTGTCTAAAGGATGATTTTGACCATCGTTTACTGGAACATCTTTGATATCAAAAGTATTTATTTCATCAATACACCCAACATTAAATCCTGTCATCGCTGGATTTATTCTTGGGTTGTGATGGGTATAAATTCCACAGTCTGAGCAAAAATAATGTTTAGCTACTTTGGAATGAAATTGATAAAGTTTTAATTTATCTTGGCCTTTAGTAATTTTAAAATCTTCATTTTTTACCATCGACATAATTGCTCCTTTTCTTTTGCAAATAGAACAATTGCATTTTATTACTTTAGCTAAATCTCCATCTAAGTTAATTTCTGCTTCTACAGCTCCACAATGACAAATTAATTTTTTCATGGTTTAAAACATGTAATTTGCATATTTAATTGAATACAAGAAATCAGTTCTTTTCCTTTTGTGAGATGATAATAATTTCCATTCGTCATATACCCCTCTGAATCAGCAGAAGCAAAGGCGGAAGTTGAGTGTAAGCGCCAACCTTTGCTAATCAATGAATTAACATTTTCATTTTCAATTATTGTTACTTTGCTATTTGCCAAACTTGCAGTCCATGAAAATAAAAAGAAAAATATTGTTATTAATAGTTTTTTCATAATCCAAAAAACTGCGCGATGTAACCTATTATAAATACGCAGAATATAACTCCTCCCCAAACTACTATAAATCCTAGAATCCAAAATATCCATTTTGGCATTCCTAATTTTTTTAGTTTTTCCAATAATGCTAAAGGACCGGCCACTATTCCTGGCAAAGCAAATCTAAATAAAAGACCCAAAAGCCATATAAGAATAAATAATATAAATAACGCTCCTATGAAATCCATTTGCTATTCAAAAAAAATTTTTATTTGATTATTATCAAACTACCCTTGGTTGAAGTTATCCACAAGCATACAAAATATAGTTTTGATGTTCACGTTTTGATTCACTTTTGATTCAATTACGGACTCAAAATACAACCTCTTGCGTGTATTGTATAAATGGGCTATAAATTAGAACAAAACAAGAACATGAAACTAACTATTCCCTATTATCTACATAAAGCTGGTGCTGGTTTTCCATCACCTGCCACTGATTATATCGAAGAAGATATCGATCTGAACATGCATTTAATCAAAAATGTTCCAGCTACTTTTATCATCAGAGTTCAGGGTAAATCCATGGTCGATGTTGGGATTAATGATGGAGACTTATTGGTTGTCGATAAAAGTTTAAAACCAAAAAATTTTTCAACAGTTATTGCAAATGTTCACGATGAACTTGTGGTTAAAACTTTAGTTCAAGAAAGAGATAAAAAATTTCTATCGTCAGGGTCTAAAGATTTTTCTAATAGAATTCTAATTAATGAAGAAGAAGATGTTTTTATTTGGGGGGTTGTGACTTATGTCATCCATTCTACGTACTAAAAAAATAGGCTTAGTTGATTGTAATTCTTTCTATGTTTCATGTGAAAGATTATTTAATCCAAAAATAAGAAAAAAACCTGTGGTTGTTTTATCCAATAATGATGGTTGTATCATTTCTAGATCTAATGAAGCAAAAGCTTTAGGAATTAAAATGGGAGAGCCATATTTTAAAGCAAAAGATATTATTGTAAAAAATAAAGTTGAAGTTTTTTCGTCAAATTATTCCTTGTATGGAGATTTATCTAGAAGGGTAATGAGAACTCTCAAAAGGTTTAATACTGAAATAGAGGTATATTCAATTGATGAAGCATTTATAGATTTATCTAATTTTCCAGACTCAGAAGTTGAAAAAGTTGGAAGAGAAATTAGAGAAACAGTTTTACAATGGACTGGGATTCCAACTAGTATTGGTATCGCTAAAACCAAAACTTTAAGTAAAGTTGCAAATCATATCGCAAAGAAAAAAAAATCAGGAGTAACAAGTTTAATTGGCATTGAGAATTTAGATCCTATCTTAGAAAAAGTTGAAATTAATGATGTGTGGGGTGTTGGTAGACAACTTACGAAGTTTTACCAAAAGAATGGAATTTATAATGCAAAACAACTTAAAAATAAATCTAATACTTGGATCAAAAAATGTTCCAACGTTTTAAGTTCCAGAACTGCAATGGAACTTAGAGGGGTGCCTTGTATTGGTTTAGAGACAACACAAACGAAAAGAAAGAGCTGTGTCGTTTCAAGATCATTTGGAAAGAGAATAGAAAAATTTCAAGAATTAAAAGAAGCGGTTGCAAACTATTGTTTAAATGCATCTGAGAAAATTAGATCAGAGTCTTTAGTTGCAAAAGCAATTACAGTTTTTGTCAGAACTAGTCCTTTTCAAAGAGACTATGGCTATTATTCAAATGCAAAGACAATTGATTTTCCCATTGCAACAAACAATAGCATAGAAACTGTTAAAACTGCAGTTTCAATTTTAGAAAGCATTTTCAAAAATGGATATCGATATCAGAAAGCAGGTGTCATGCTTACAGGACTACGTAACGATGATGGTAGAAAAAATTTATTTTCATCAGAAAAAGATGAAAAGATAAAAAGTTTAATGCGATCAATTGATAATACTAATTATAGATACGGGAGATCCACATTAAGCCTTGCGAGTGCAGGTGTTCATAAAAAATGGAACATGAGAAGACAATACTCTTCTAAAATAGATACAGCAGATTTTTATTGCCTCCCGACAATTAGAGCTATTTAGTAAAATGACAATTTGGTTCTACGACTGTCCAAGATGAAGTACCAAAGTTCCTTTTTAAAATATTTTCAAAATTAAGAACTATTTTTCTTTGATAATTATTAAGGTTACTTTGATTAGTAGACCATTGTTTTAATCTTTGAACATTCTCATGATCTGGAAATCGAGTTACATAAGCATAGAGCCATCCCCAATTACTACTAGATCTACTATCTAAATCTTGAACTTTATAATTCTTAGCAGGTCCTGGGTGCTTCATACTTTTTGCATACTTAAAAAGAATTTCGTTATTTTCGGTAAAATCTATGAAAAACTTAACTATGTTATGAAAATTTTTTCCCTTGTAATCATATTCCCAAATGTTGTAGCCCTGGTTTTCAGAGATAATTGCTATTACTGACAATGCATTCATGGCTCTTCCCTGGTAAAACATTGCTCTACCACCTCTTCTCGTTTCAATTGGCATACTTCCATCTTTACGTTGATATCTAATTGCTGCCTCGTAATTCTTAAATGCTGTTCTAAAAAATTTATTATCATTAAGTAAAATTCCTAACTGCATGTGGCTTATCGCAGATGATAAGGCATGGTTATGTGCCCTTTTTGGTGTACCATTTGCACCAGACCCTGTTTTGTAATTAGAGTATTCATACATCAAATGTTTGTTTTTTCTTACAATCTTTTTGAACCAATCTTTAATTATTTTATCTTCATTATCAGGAACTTTAATAATTTGTTTTGCAAACGAATATCCTGCCATCATTGGAGAAGCCACCCAAAGATTTACTGTCAAAGTATCATTCCAGTGCCTTCCTTCACCATCAGATGGGCCTGTTCTTTGTGCAGCGTCTGCTTTTGCCCAATCTAAAATTACTCTTTTTACATTCTCACAAGCTTCAATATCTCCTCCACCACAAGGACGTTTAAAATTTTCAAACTTATTTAAAGCATACATAAATCTATTATCCAGTCCGTATCCTGATGGAGCTTCAACTTTTATTACTGGTAAAACAGGATTGGTAGTTTGATTTACATACATATTATTTATGCATTTATCCAGTTTATCTCGAATTGGAAAAATAATTTCTGGCTTAGTGATTATTGCTTTTTTTTTTATTTCTTTAAAATCACTTTTTGAGGTGTTGTTAATTATAAAAGACAATAAAATTAAAAAAGTAACTTTTTTAAGTATCATCCAGTATTTTTCATGGCTGCAGAAATACCTGCAATAGAGGTCAGCAAAGCGTCCTCTAAATATTTTCTATTTTTTTTATCTTTTTTGTTTTTTAGTTTGTAAATAACTATTGGCTGAATAATATTTAAAACCTCAGAGTAGATATTTCTTGCTAATACCTTAGATCTAAATTCCTTCCTTATTTTCAAAATTTCCTTAGGGGTAATTTTTGTATTTAATTCCTTAATTGTATCAAATTGAAATCTTAGTTTCTGTCCAACTCTTTGAAGTTTTTTATCAGCAAGGAACTCCTCATAAATTTTTGAAATTTCTGGATCAGCTTTAGAAATTACCATATCAAGCATATCAAGCATTGAATTAAAAAAAGGCCAATTTTTTTCCATATCATATAAAGTTTTTCTAAACTGTTTGATATAAGAGTATCTTAATGCTTCTGCACTTCCTAACCATGCTGGAAGCATTAATCTAATCTGTGTCCATGCAAACACCCACGGAATGGCTCTTAAACTTTTTATATTATCGACGTTTTTTCTTTTTGATGGTCTTGAACCAATGGATAATTTACCAAGTGCTTTATGAGGAGTAACAGTCCTAAAATACTGAATAAAATCTGAATTTTGATTTATATTTTTTCTATAAGAATTTTTAGATATATTAGACATTTTTTCGATTAGATCTCTCCAATTTTTTTTAGGAATTGGTGGAGGATTTAATGTGGCCTCTGTAACTGCACCAATGTAACTACATAAATTATAATTAGCTAAAGGTTCATAACCATACTTTTGTTGAATTACTTCACCTTGATCAGTAATTCTAATGTTGCCATTAACTGAATTTGGAGGTTGTGATCTTAAAGTAGCCTGTATCGGACCTCCTCCTCTACCAGCTGATCCACCTCTGCCGTGAAAAAAGGTTACTTTAATCTTAAATTTTTTTGCTAATTTTATTATTTCTTCTTGTGCTTTATATTGATGCCAACTAGCACATATTTTTCCAGCATCTTTACTTGAGTCAGAATATCCAATCATAACCTCTTGGTCATGGTTGATCAGTTTTCTATACCATTTTTGTGAGAACAAGGTTTCCATTATGGATCTTGCATTAATAAGATCATCTAAAGTTTCAAATAAAGGAACTACTCTTAATTTGTTTTTTATATTTGCCTCTTTTTGTAAGAAAGATACTGATAAAATATCTGAAGCAGAGGTAGTCATAGATATTACATATGCACCTAGACACTCTGGTGGCTCTTTAGATAATGTATTGAAGGTTGTCCATACTTCCTTATTTTCTTTATTTTTAAATTGAAAATTTCTAATTTTATTGGATTTAGAAGTTATAAATTTTTTTAAAAATTTTATTTTTTCTTTTTCAGTAAAATTTGAA
The DNA here is from genome assembly GCA_902595405.1 of uncultured Pelagibacteraceae bacterium. Classification (GTDB taxonomy): domain Bacteria; phylum Pseudomonadota; class Alphaproteobacteria; order Pelagibacterales; family Pelagibacteraceae; genus Pelagibacter. The sequence continues at coordinate 2,788 of CACJPX010000002.1, read as the reverse complement.
TAATTTTTTTTATACTTCGTCTTAACAAACTCAGATATCAATTGTTTATGTCTTGCAGACTCTTGTCTAATATCTAATCTAGCTAAATTAATCCCAAAACATTTTGCTCGCCTCATTAAATCTAACAATTCACCACTAGCAATATTCTTATTTTGATTTTGCTCTAAAGACTCTCTTACAACTCTTAAAGGTTTAAGAATTTCCTCTCGAGAACTTAATAATTTTTTTTGATCTAACGGCCTATTATGCACCAAGTGTTGTTCAATAGATCTATGGGTAATTCTCATTTTGTCTCTCAAAGGTCTTAAAAAAACTCTATAAGGCTCGAATGATTGACCAACATTACTTAAGATTTTTTTTGAAGCCTTTTCCATAGAATAGGATCTTATAATTTTAGTTAGAGCTTTTTCATATAATTTAGCTGCTTCCCATCTAGAAAGTAAAATTACTTTTCTTGTGACTTCAGAAGTAACATTAGGATTACCATCTCGATCACCGCCCATCCATGAACCAAATACTATAGGATTGAAATTCTTTGGTAAATTTTTACCCATATTTTTTACAAATATAGAATTTAATTTTCTGTAAACTTTTGGAACAGTATCCCACAGACTATCTTCAATGATGGCCAATCCCCATCTAGCCTCATCAAATGGTGATGGTTTAAATCTTTTAAGATCATCCGTATTCCAAATAATCGTCAACTCATCGTAAAGATTTTTATCGAGAACTTTTAATTTTGATGGAAAATTTTTAAACAATTCTCGCTCCTCAAGTATCTCTATAATTTTGTGATATTTTTGAATTAAAGTTCTTCTTTTTACTTCTGTCGGATGAGCTGTTAAAACAATACCTATATTTAGATTTTTAGCTAAATCATAAATCTTATTGTCTGAAATATTTTTTTTTCTAAACAAGTCTTCAAAAATTTCCTCAATAAATAAATTCTTTTTATTTAATTTTTTCTTATTATTTTCATTTTCATTTATACTTCTAGAGGCATCAACTAGCTCAGCTAAATTCATAAAATTCATAAAATGGGAAAATGCTCGAGTTAATTTGAAAGTATTTTTAGGATCAAGTTTTTTGATTGCGTTAATTACATCACTATTTAGTTTTTTTGAATTTGGATTGGCTTTATTAGCTTTTGATAATTTTCTAACTTTTTCAACTAAATTAAAAAACTTTTGTCCCTCTTGTGCTTTTATTACATGCCCTAATATATTTCCTAAATACCTGACATCCTCTCTTAAAAGTTTTGTAGGAATTCTCTCATAGTAAAGATCTTTTTTTTTCATTTGATATTCTCAATATCATTTATTTGGCTTAAACAATTTTTAAATTCTTCCATATTTTCTCTTAATGCTAAATTTGAGATTGAATAAACAGCTACTAATAAAAAAATGAGAGGTATGGCAGTGATTATCGATGCATTACTTTTAATCATTAAAATATAAATTATTATAAATAATGCAGATCGAATTAAAAAAGTTTTTCTAAACACACTAATAATTGAAAGTGAGTGTTTAATTAGATTGATAAAACTCATTTTTGATGGTCCAAAATATCGATTACCTCTAATAGAGGGAATAGAAATTAAGTCATTTTCAATTTTTTTTAATGAGCCCGAAAAACTATTCCATGTCGCTTTCTCATTAATCATTTTTTCAACAATCGATTTTGGTAAACAAGTATAATTTCCAAACTTAATTGACTTGCTTGTGAATACTAATGTAAGAAATTTATGTACTTGATAACAAATCTTAAAGATCATTTTTTCAGATCGTTTAATTCTTTCTCCTACAATAGGTTTATCTTGTGATTTTTTTATTTGATCTAAAAAAAATTCAATTTCCTCAGGTCTATCCTCACCATCCCCGTCCATAGGAATAACATAATCAAAATTATCTTTTTCAAAAATATATTTTAACCCAGTGGCAATACATCTTGCATGTCCTTGATTTTTTTTCATATTAAATATCTTTACAGAATTTATATTTTCTAAATTTTTTTCAAAATCTGGACGATCGTGATTTGAATAATCGTTAAATATGTAAACTGAAATTTCAAACTTTTTGTTTAACGATAAGTTATTAATTTCCTCGACTAGTTTATATACTGATTGCCAGTCATTATACACCGGGGTCAAAATTATTATTTTCATAATATAATCAAATTTTAGTATCTTCCCAGACAAACATCTTCAACACAAATAAATTGTGATGCATTTTTCAATATCTCACTATTGGTAGATCCCTCCCAAACAGGTCGTGATTTTAAATGATATGATAAATTTCCAGCTTTCCATTCATCTCCAGTGACGAATTGAATTTCTCCATTAAAATCTTTACTCCAAATTAATTGCACTTTAGATGCAATCTCCTTTCCAGGATAGTCGGTTCTTTTATCTGTTTGGGAAATTGAAACGTAAGAATAAATAATTGGTGATAAAAAAAATAGAAACAAAAATCCATATAAAAAAGAGTTTATTTTTTTAACATTTATTTGCGATTTCAAAAGGTAGATAAATAGAACCCCAAAATACAAATAAAAGGGTGTCATCCACATCGTTCTGATTTTAGAACCCATTATCACAGAAGTAATAAGAATTAGTAAGATTGGTAATAAGTTTATGACTAATAAAAATAGTAATTTTTTATCTTTAACATTAAACTTAAATCGAATTTTTTTCACCAACAACCAAATTAGAAAGAAAAACGGAAGAAGTGTTCCCACTTGTTTTAATAAAAACAATATTGGCTGTTCAAAATGATTTATTAAACTTGGT
>CACJPX010000001.1:0-267212 GCA_902595405.1 uncultured Pelagibacteraceae bacterium | reverse complement strand
TTTTTTCCGATCGTGCAAGTAAAATACTGACTAATTTTGATGCAGAAGCATTCAAAATTCCCACAATATTAGCTCTTGCTTCATCTAAAGTTGGTAAACTAGCTACATTTAACACTCCAGCTTGATCTAAAATCTCATTATCCATGATTCCACCAATCAATTTTAGATTCTCATTCTCCTTCGCAAATTTTGATAAAATTCTGGCAGACATTATAGCATCTTCTCCAAAGGCTACTGCAGTCGGTCCAGTAAATAATTTTGACAAATCCTTACATTTAGTTTTTTCCAAAGCTAATTTTGTAATTCTATTTTTTGTAATTTTAAAAACTATTCCATGCTCTCTCATTTTTGATCTTAATTCATCAAGTTGAGGCATTGTTAAACCTTGATAATGAGTTACCATAACTGCTTTACTATTTTCAAATTGTGCAGTCATTTGAGTTATATAATTTTTTTTTTGTTCTTTGTTCATCATAAAGATTTAGATACTTTTTCCTAATTTTAATTTATAAGAGACACCCATTGATGAAGTTATAAAAGCTGACTTAACCAATTCACCTTTTACTGTATTGTTAGATTTTTCTTTTTCTAGTGTCTCAATTATTGCTTTGTAATTTTTAATCAGTTTATCATCAGCAAAAGATTTTTTACCAATACTTACTCCAATATTTCCATCTTTATCATTTCTTATCTCTGCTTGACCAGATTTTGCATTTGTTATTGCTGTCTTTAAATCTTCAGTGACAGAGCCTAGTTTTGGATTAGGCATCAAACCTTTGGGACCAAGCACTTTTCCTAATTTAGATAATTTAATCATCATAGGAGGTGTGCAAATTAATTTTTCAAAATTGATTTCTCCGTTTTTAATCTTTTCAATAAAATCATCACTTCCAACAATATCTGCGCCAGCTGATTTTGCGTCAGCAGTTTTTGCATCCTCACAAACTACTGCAACTTTTACTTTCTTCCCTGTGCCACCAGGAAGATTTACTACAGTTCTAATATTAATTTCATTTTTTTTTTGTCTATTATTAATTTGAAAACTTAAATCAACTGACTCATCAAATTTTGTTGTGCAGTTTTTTTTAATTACAGGAATTAATTTTTCAATAACTTCTGCAGTTAAATCAGAAGTTTTTTCAGGGAGTTTTTTGAATCTTTTTGACATTGTTAATCTTTAACCTCTATTCCCATAGATCTCGCTGAGCCTGCAATAATTTTTACTGCCTGTTCTAAATCAATTGCGTTTAAATCGTTCATCTTTTGTTTAGCGATTTCTTCTGCCTGCTTTTTTGTAATTGAAGCAACTATATTTCTTCCTGGTTCTTGTGATCCACTTTTTAGTTTTGCAGCTTCCCTAATGAAGAATGAAGCTGGAGGTGATTTAATTTTAAAATCAAACTTTTTATCCTTATAAACAGTAATCTCTACTGGAACAGGTTTTCCAGCTAAAGACTTTGTTTTATCATTAAAAGCTTTACAGAATTCCATTATATTTACACCACGTTGACCTAAAGCCGGACCAACTGGTGGTGCTGGATTGGCTTGACCACCTTTAATTTGTAATTTTATAAACCCACTAATTTCTTTTTTTGAAGCCATTAACTAATTTTCTCCACTTGATTATACTCTAATTCAACTGGTGTTGGTCTTCCAAATATAGAAACAGAAACTTTTAATCTAGATTTCTCTTCATCAATTTCTTCGACCATTCCACTAAACGAAGCAAACGGTCCGTCCACAACTTGGACTTTTTCACCAACGCTGTACTCTATACCAGATTTTGGCTGAGCTACACCATCTTTTATTTGACCTAAAATCTTCTCTATTTCTTTATCTGATACTGGTACAGGTATACCCTTTGTTCCTAAAAACCCACTTACTCTTTTTATATTCTTAATCATATGATAAATACTGTTGTCCATTTCACTTTTGATAAGAACATAACCAGGAAAATATTTTTTTTTTCTTTGAACTCTTTTGCCTCTTTTAACCTCAGTAACGTCATGTGTTGGAACAATTATTTCATCAAATTTATCAGAAATTTTTGCTTTTTCTGCCTCTTCCTTAATTAAACCAGCAACTTTATTTTCAAAACTCGAGTGTGATTGAACTATATACCAGTTTTTCATTATAAACTTACCTTTAATAATAGATCTAAAAAAAATTTTAAAACTTGATCTAACAGGAGAAAAAATAATGACATTACAACTGCCATTGCAAATACCATTAGAGCACCTTGCACGGTTTCCTTACCTGTTGGCCAACTAACTTTAAATGCCTCTTGTTTTACTTCTTGAATAAATTTAATAGGGTTTTTCATAATTTAAATCAGTCAACTAATTGGCAGGAGCGGAGGGACTCGAACCCTCAGCCTCCGGTTTTGGAGACCGGCGCTCTACCAATTGAGCTACACTCCTATATAGAGTTTACTCTATAATTTTAGTTACAACTCCAGCGCCTACAGTTCTTCCACCCTCTCTAATTGCAAAGTTCAGTTTTTCTGACATTGCAATAGGTGTAATTAGTTTTACCGTAAACTTAGCATCATCACCTGGCATGACCATTTCAGTACCTGCTGGTAATTCAACTTCACCCGTTACGTCTGTAGTTCTAAAATAAAATTGTGGTCTGTATTTAGTAAAGAAAGGAGTATGTCTACCACCCTCTTCTTTTTTTAATACATAAGCTTGTGCTTCGAACTTTGTATGAGGTGTAACTGAACCTGGCTTACAAAGAACTTGTCCTCTCTCAATGTCAGTTCTTTCCACTCCTCTTAAAAGAACACCAACATTGTCGCCTGCTTCTCCTGAGTCTAAAAGCTTTCTAAACATTTCTACACCAGTGCAAACAGATTTTTTTGTTTCTCTAATACCAACTATTTCCAGTTCATCACCAGTTTTTAGCACACCAGACTCTACTCTTCCTGTTGCAACTGTACCTCTTCCTGAAATAGAAAATACATCTTCAACAGGCATTAAGAAGTCCTTATCTTTTGGTCTATCTGGTTGAGGAATAAATTCGTCAACATTTTTCATTAATTCTAAAATTGATTTTTTTCCTATTTCTTCATCTCTTCCCTCAACAGCAGCAAGTGCAGAACCTTTTGCTATAGGAGTTTTGTCTCCTGGGAATTTGTATGAAGTTAGTAATTCTCTTATTTCTTCCTCAACAAGATCTATCATCTCTTTATCATCAACTTGGTCTACTTTATTTAAGTAAACACAAATTGCAGGAACACCAACTTGTCTTGCTAAAAGAATGTGTTCTCTAGTTTGAGGCATAGGTCCATCAGCAGCGTTTACTACTAAGATAGCACCATCCATTTGTGCTGCACCTGTAATCATATTTTTTACATAGTCGGCGTGACCTGGACAGTCTACGTGAGCATAATGTCTTTTTTCAGTTTCGTATTCTACGTGAGCAGTAGAAATAGTGATACCTCTTTCCTTTTCCTCTGGAGCTTTATCAATTTGATCATATGCAATAGCTTGTGCACCACCAGTTTCAGATAAAACTTTTGTGATAGCAGCAGTTAAAGTTGTTTTACCATGATCGACATGACCAATTGTACCAATGTTACAATGTGGTTTATTTCTTACAAATTTTTCTTTCGACATTACTTTTTTTCCTCACTTTTCAAATTTTAATTTATATTCTTGGAGCGGGTAAAGGGAATCGAACCCTTACATCCAGCTTGGAAGGCTAGCGTTCTACCATTGAACTACACCCGCACAACCCCAAGAGTAACACTCCAGTATTGTTTAAATATATTGAATGGTGGAGGGGGAAAGATTCGAACTTTCGAAGACCGAAGTCAACGGGTTTACAGCCCGCCCCATTTGACCGCTCTGGAACCCCTCCCTTAGGGGAAGTGTCCCCTTGTTCAATAAAGCTTCAAACAACATGCGTTTTATATATTTTATTTATCCAAATGCAACACGTGATTTAATAGGAAAATATTCAAAAAAACGTGTAAAACATAGGATTATTTATGAATAAATCATCATTTTTCATTGTTGGCCAACACGCTGTAATCGAGGCACTCAAAAATCCAAAAAGAAAGGTGCTGAGAGTTTTTTTAACAGAAGAAAGTAAAAAAAATATACACAGAAAAAGCCCAAATAAAAACCTTCTAAATGAAGTAAAGGTTTATTTTAAAACTAAAAAAGAATTAGACAAATATAGCACCAAAGAAAATTTGTTACATCAAGGATATGTTGCTGAAATAGAACACTTGGAAAAACCAACTCTTAAAGAATTTATAAAAAAAAAAGATGATATTACTTTAGTTTGTTTGGATGGGGTAACTGATCCTAGAAATATTGGTGCTTTAATAAGAAGTGCAGTATCCTTCAATATCGATGGAATTATTATTAAGGAGAGACATTATCCAAATGAAAGTAAACTTATGTACAAAGCATCAAGTGGAGCAATGGAATATATAAATATTTTTGAGGTATCCAACATTAATTCTACTTTAAAAAACCTTAAAGATAAAAATTTTTGGATTTATGGTTTTGACGGTAATGGTGATAAAGATTTCACAAAAATAGAGTGGAAAGGAAACAATATTCTTTTATTCGGTTCTGAGGGATTTGGTATGCACCAACACACATCAAAATATGCTGATTTTTTAGTAAAGATAGACATTGATAATAAAGTTGAAAGCTTAAATATCTCAAATAGCGCTGCCATTGTGTTTCATCACTTAAGTTATTTAAAAAAAAAGAGTTGATTAATTAAAGAATTATTAATAATTATTGCGCATGCCCTTGTAGCTCAGCTGGTAGAGCAATTGATTTGTAATCAATAGGTCCGCGGTTCGAATCCGTGCGGGGGCACCATCTATCTATAATATTAATACGAATATCTATTTATAATTAAAATTTATTACTAACTGATATTTTCGTATTATGATTTCTTTCATCGCTTAAAAGATCAAAATTTGAATTAATTTTTAAATTATAGTTATTTATTTTGTTAACAAATCCTAAACTTGTTGTATTTGAATTATCAAACTCAAATGAAAATTTCATATCATCAATTGGCACATATCCTATTAATAAATAAAACTCATTATAAAAACCTTTTCCACTAGCTCCAAATCTCTCAAAATTAGTTACAACAGACCACCCTGATATTGAAGTTATATCGAAACCATAACCTATCCTGTAATTATGTTTGGACTTATTATTTGTACTATAATTATAACCAGTCCCTTGGTCATTCCTATAAATAAACTCTGCGTTTGATGATGGACTAAAATCTCCAACATATTCAATTCGTCCATGATGATTGGTTGTTCTTTCCTCTTGTTCATTTTCAGTATCAAAAAGAAAACCAATTGTAGCTAAAGCTGTTTTTATATTTTGATCTTTATAAATTAATGCGTCAGCCAAACTATCACCAAGTGTAGTTTTTTCTTTAAATTCTCTTAATTTTGTATAACCTAAATCTAACTTAATCCCTGGGCTTAAATTCAGTTTTTCATCATGTAATCTTTTTCCAAAATTGATTGATCCAAATATCTGTTGTCCAGCTCTATCACCTTTTAAGGTATTGTTATTAATTACTCTTCTATGATTGATATCTAGTAAACTAAATCCAATAATACTATCAGTAAAAGACTCATTATCTTTAAATTTCGTACTATACATAGCGATGCTGTAAGTATCTGTGCTTAGGTTTGTGCCTTTATTTCCAATGTCAACGTCATCATTTCCATATTGAAAAACATAACCATACATTTCATCTCTATCTTCTTCTTTAATTCTATCTGCACCAACAGAAATTCCATAACCATGAATGTCTCTAGATGACCCACCTTTTGCACTTTTTCTACCTAAGCTTACTCTTCCCTCACTCCACTGAAACCAATCATCACTACTATAGGTTCTATCTTTATCTTTTTTAAGAGTTTCTAATGCACTAACTAATCTTGCAATTTTTTCATTTGTAAAATCTATCTCTGCATTAAGGTTATTTAGATTATCTTTGTTTTTATGTCTTCTTAACCATTCAGTCCTATGAAATATTGGAAGAGTATTATTTCTAATTATACGTTTAGCAGACTCAACATTTGCTTCAATGATAGCTTTCACATCAGCATTAGCAGAGGGATCAGCACAAGTTATTGTACCTGCACAATCAATATCAAATTCATGGATTTGATTGTGATTACCTCCATCATCGTTATTTCCATCGTCACTAGTTACAAAAATTTTTGTAAAATTTACTGCAAAAATAAAACCCATCAAATTATTTACCAGATTTGCGTCTGACGGTGATGTTAAAGAAAATGTTTCAGTCGTAGAGGATAAAGTGGTTATATCGTATGGAGTGCTTAAACTAAATTTTTGCATCAGTCCACTATCTCTCTGATTCCCAGTTAAGAACATTTGAGTTCCATCAGGATTAAATTGAATATCTCTCATATTATTTTCAAAACTCTGTAATGAGTCTGAAATTCCTCCAGGGGTAACCCCAGATCTAAGATCAAAAGGAGTTGCTAAATCATATTGTCTTATTTTATGTTTTTTCATTCCCCCTACATACATTCTTGTACCGTCTGGTTTAAAATCTAAAGTTCTTACTTGATCCTCACCACCTGTGCCATCGACGTCTACTTCATATATTTTTTCACAAACTAATGTGGTTGAGTCCCAAGGGGTCGTTAATTTAAATTGAAATACTGCAACACCAATCTCTCCTGCACCGAAATCCCTATTTGTGGTTACAAACATTCGTGTGCCATCTGGTTTAAATTCAATTGCGTGGGGTAATTCCATTTGATTATCATCTCCAGCTCCATTACAAGCTAATGCAGTTCCTTTTGGCTTACCTCCTGTAAAAGAAATTGTTGCTGTGCTTATATCAAATGGTTTACTAAGCGAATATTCAATTAAATAAGCTTTTCCTGGATCGTCAAAACGATTGGTTATATACATTCTTGTGCCATCTGGCTTAAAGTTTATTCCTCTAATACCAGGAGTATCTAATGCTACATTTTTTGTTTGCACAAAAGTAAATTCAGCAAAAGAATTCGAGATCAATAAAGTGCAAAAAAATAAAACAAATAAGAAAACTTTTTTCATTTTTAAATTTTACTTTAAATCAAGATGTTTCTCGTCTTATTTGTTCTATTTTTATTTTCTTTTGTAAACTTCTATTTTTGTCATACAAAAGATTGAATTTAATATTCTTATTTGTTCTAATAATTATTTTTTTAGCATTTCTTACTTCAATATTATCAGCCACTGCACTAATTGGTCTTTTTTTGGGATTTAAATTTTTAATTGTTATTTTTGATCTATCGCTCACTATTTTTCCTTTCCATCTTCGTGGTCTAAAAGCACTTATGGGTGAGATTGATAACTTTTTTGAATTAAGACCTAAAATAGGTCCATGCACAGATAAATTATAAGCTGTGCTTCCAGCAGGTGTAGAAACCAAAACACCATCAGATACTAAATTTTTAATTAGTTTTTTAGATCCATAATTTATTGATAACGAAGCTGCTTGACGGCTTTGTCGTAAAATTGATACCTCATTAATTGCTATATGTTTTTTACTTTGATTATTTTTGTTACTAACTGTCATTTCTAATGGTGAAATTGAAATCATCTTAGCTTTTGATAAATTTTTGACTAAATTATTTGATAAATATTTATTCATTAAAAAACCATAGTTTCCAGAATTTATTCCATAAAAAGATTTTTTTGAATTTCTATTCTTTTTTAAAGTTTGAAGCATAAAACCATCGCCACCAATAACAATTATTAGATTTGGTTTTTTTACCTCATTTTTTTTTAATATCTTAATTAATGATTTTTTTATATTTGAGGATCTACTATTCTTATCAGAGATAATTTGGATCTTACTCATTTTAATGGTGCCCTCGGCCAGACTCGAACTGGCACTCCGCAAGCGGCAAGGATTTTAAGTCCTTTGTGTCTACCAATTTCACCACGAGGGCATTAATGAATTTCATGAGTGTTTATGCCATTATTTATAATTGAACAAGATGAATAAGTAAATTTTTTTTATTTTATATCACTAGGTTCTAGTCTAGTTCTAGTTATCCCATATTATCCTATAGGGTTTTAGTTAAATTTACTAAAATGTATTTACAATTTCTAGGGTTGCACCATATTCAGGTATTTGACTCATTAAACTATAATTCGAACTCATTCTGATATCGAAACCATTTAAATTTCTCTTATAACTCAAAGATGCTTTGTCATTATCTAAAGTCATAGCATATTCAATATTGTCAGTTGGTATATAACCAAATCCTAAATATAAAGTATCACTATGAGAATTGTCACTTTGATTTCTCTCATAAATAGTCATTACAGAAAAACCATTATTTGTTAATAAATCAAATCCTATATTTGCTCTTAAATTTTTAGAATCTTGATCAATTGATTTTGTATATTCTGTAGCTTCAGAACGATAACGATATTTTGCATCTGAAGATGGACTAAAATCTACTCCAAGTTCTAATCCACCATTTGGTTTAAACGTAAAAGTATTAAAATTTAAAATATCACTTATGGTAAAACCAGCGGATATCATTCCAGTTTCAATTGTTTGAGCTTTGTAAACTAAAGCTGCAGCACCTTTTTCTGTATATGTAGACAATCTTGTATAGCCTAGATCAATTCTTAAATTAGGAGTGATATTTAAATTTTCTTTTTTATATGTTGTTAAGTAGTTAAGCGAACCAAATACTTGTGCACCACCTCTCTCTCCTGTTCTAGTGCTTCCTCCTTCCCCTTTTCTAACATGATCAGTTTTTAAAAAGCTCACTCCAATGATGCCTTCAGTAAATCTTTTATCATCATGAATAAAAGTTTCATAATAGGATGAACTAAAAGAATTAGTATCTAAATTAGTTCCAGATGTACCTACATCAACATCATCTTCGCCTAATCTAAAAGCATAACCATATAATCTATTTTTGCTTATCTTTTTATCCATACCAAGTGTAATACCTTTGGTATTAATTTTCTTTGATAATGAATTAGATGTATCACCAGTTCTACCAATACTTACACTACCCTCACTCCAAAATGACCAATCATCTGATAATTTGTCTAGAACTTCATTTGTTTTATTTGATATAGGAATAATTTTAGAGAGCGACGCAATCATTGAATTAGAAAAATTTAATCTAATATTTTGGTTACTTAATTGATCATTATTTCTATGTCTTCTTAACCAATACATACGATTAAGAACTGGAGTTGTTGCATGTATAACAATTTGTTTTGCTGTTGCAGTTTGAGACTCGATTGAGCTTAAAATATCTTTACCCTCATCAGTGGTAGTTATTGGATCATCACAAGAACCAGTAATTACACTCCAATTACAACTTAGGTTAAATTCATCAACTTCATTATTGGTGTCATCAATGATAAACATTTTACTTCCATTATTACTAAACGCAACTTCTCTTGCACTTGTAACAACAGATTTTACTCTAAAGGTACCTTCAAGGGATAAAGTAGAAACATCATAAGGTGTAGTTAATTTAAACTGAGAAATCTTACCTTCTGAACCATCAATGGTATACATTTTAGTACCATCGTAATTAAAAGAAACTCCATCTATGTGATCGTGAAAAGAATTTAGGTCTTCAGAATTAAGATGAGTAGTTCCTGAGCTAAGATCAAATGCTATATCCAGTGAATATTCATGAATACGCACTTGTGTAAGATCTCCTACACCAGCGATAAACATTCTGGTACCATCATTATTAAATGCAATTGAATTTGCCCTTTTTTCTTGACCCTTGATATCATATCCGTCATCAAATGTAGCAGTTGAAACATCAAATGCAGTACTTAGTGACCAGTAATCTACTGTCCGTCTACCAAAATGGTTAACAATAAACATTTTTGTTCCATCGTTATTGAACACTACTTGTGTTGGTACATGAGAGTCATTACCTCCACTTACGTGTACTATTTTAGTATTATTTACGGTTGCCGTTGAAATGTCATATGCGCTAGTTAATATATGTTCGATAACTGCATCCGTTGTTCCTTCACTTCTTAAAGTATACATTTTTGTTCCATCATTATTGAACGTTAATCCATAATAATTATTGGCTGCGTCGATTGATTTACTCTGCACAAAGGTAGGCCCCGCTATAGCTTTAGAAAAAAATAAAGCTAAAAAAAATGCAATGTAATAAATTTTATAAATATTTTTCACAACTATTAATCATAAATACTTCAAAACATTAAAGAAATGAGTGTTGTAAATGTTAAAACATTACAATTCAAATGTCCAGGTAGGACAAAATTCATAATGCATAAATATCTTTAATAGTTATTATTATTTAATGAAAACTAATATTGTTAAATCTCACTTAAAAAAAAAGTCACAAGCAAAGCTTGCTTTATCAATCAGCCTATTTATTGTGCTTTTAACCGCAACTGGATACCTCTTTAATTCTAAAGAAGTAATTTTTCTATTTTATATTTTTTGTTTTGTATTTATCTACAATTTAGTAATCCAATTTTTATTAGAAAAATTTGATATTAAATCATGATTAAAACAGCTATTAAATTAAAGGTATTAAAATTTATACTAATAGGTGGTGTATCAGCAGCTTATACTTTTAAGAAATATTGTGACCAAAAAAATAAAGAAAAAGTAAAAAAAGACAATAAACCATTGCTTCTTACTCGATAAAAATTTTCTATTATTTATAGTAATATGAATAATGAAAAATAAACTTACAATCGTAATTTTTACTGATTTAGATGGATCTCTTTTGCACAGAGATACTTTTGAATTTGATAGCATCAAAGATTATATTAAAAGTCTTATAAATAAAGGTGTAATTATTATTCCGAATTCTAGCAAAACAGAAAAGGAAATTGAAAAATTCAATGAAGAGCTTGGAATAAATCTTCCTTATATTTCAGAAAATGGCTCATCTATTCATGGATTAAATCTAATCACTTCTAATTTTCCAGACAAACTAATTCTCAGCAGAGAAAAAGAAGAGCTATTTAAGATTTTTGAAAATAAAGTTCCAGAAGAATTAAAAGTAAAATGTTTCCAAGTTTCAAAAATGAGTAAAAAAGAACAAGAAAATATATTGGGGCAAAAAGATAGAAAGCTTAAAGATGCTTTAGATAGAAAATATACTTTACCTTTTTTATTTAAAGGAGACAAAAATGAGAAAAATAAATTATTAAAAGTTTTAAATTCTAATTCATTAACGCTTCAAGAAGGTGGTCGTGTTTTAAACCTTTGTGATAATATTAATAAAGTTAAATCCATGAATAGAGTTATAAAAATTTTAAAAAAAACTGAGGATAAAATTAAGACGATTGCAGTTGGCGACAATTACAATGACCTTGATATGTTAAAAAGTTGTGACATCCCTTGTTTAGTATTCAATGATCAATTTATTCAAGATCAAATAAACATTGATAATCTTATATTTTCAAACAAGCCATCACCTGAAGGCTGGGCTGATGTGATCAAAACGGCACTACTTAAATTGGACTATTAGGATAAAAAGCCGCCATGGGTGACTTTTCACAAAATGGAATAATCTCAACTTTACATGACTTTGGGACTAAGTCTACATCAGTCATAGAAAGTGAATTGTCAAAATTTTCTGAACAAAGAAAAATGGAATTAATTTTACCTTGTCTTTATTCTGAATTGGAGGGAGAAGCCTTACCAAAAATTATTGATGAAATTAGTAAAACTAAATATTTAGATCACATAATTATTGGATTAGATAAAGCAAATGAAGCTCAAGCAAAAAAAGCTTGGAAATTTTTTAAAAAATTAAAAACCCCCTTTTCTATCCTTTGGAATGATGGTCCAGCATTAAAAAAACTTGATCAAGAATTGAAAAAAAATAATCTTGCTCCTAGTGAGTTGGGTAAAGGACGAAATGTTTGGTATTGCATAGGCATGTGTATTGCAAGAGATAGTGCTCGTTCAGTTGCTTTGCATGATTGTGATATCAAAACTTATGATAGAAGAATGCTTGCAAAACTTTTTTACCCAGTTGTAAATCCTCTTTTTAACTTTGAGTTTTGTAAGGGATATTATCCAAGAGTAGCCAATAACAAAATGAACGGTAGAGTTGCAAGATTACTTGTTTTCCCATTATTAACTGCTTTAGAAAAAACGATTGGTAAAAGTGATTACTTAAACTTTATGAAATCTTTTAAATACCCTTTAGCTGGAGAGTTTTCATTTAGACGAAATGTTTTACCAGAGTTAAGGATATCTTCCGATTGGGGAATTGAAGTAGGAATTTTATCTGAAATGCAAAGAAGCTTTTCACCACAAAATATTTGTCAAGTTGACTTAGCTGATACCTACGATCATAAACATCAAGTTCTATCTTTGGATGATGAAACAAAAGGTTTATCTAGAATGTCTATAGATATAATTAAAACATTCATTAAAAAATTAGCTACTCAAGGTAATACCTTTAGTAGAGAAAAATTTAGATCATTGAAAGCAACATATTACAGATCTGCCTTAGATCTAATTGATATTTATAGAAGTGATGCAGCAATGAATGGTCTAGAATTAGACTCTCACACGGAAGAAAAAGCTGTTGAGTTATTTGCAATAAATATAATGAAAGCTGGAGAAGCATTTATCCAAAATCCAATGGATACTCCTTTTATACCAACTTGGAGCAGAGTAAAAAGTGCTATACCAGATTTTCTTGGAAGACTTGAAAAAGTAGTTAATGATGATAATAAAAAACATTCTTAATGCTATTTCAAAAAAACCAAAAAAAGATTAGTTCTATACTAAGGACTATTTACAAACCCTCTTTGAATGAAAGAGATATTGATCATTTAAAAGATCAAATAATACAAATAATCAAAAAATTTAATCAAAATAATTCAAAAAAAAAACTTACTATTTCAGAAAAAACTTCATTAGTGATATGTTATGGAGATAACATTAATTCAAATCAAAAAAACTCTATTCAAGTTTTTCAAAATTTTTTTAAGAAAAATTTAAAAAAATACTTTAACGCTATTCATTTTTTACCTTTCTATCCTTCCAGTAGTGATAGTGGTTTTGCTGTAAAAGATCATTATAAGATTGAAAAAAGAATAGGTAGTTGGTCTGATATAAAAAAGATTTCAAAATCTAGTCATGTAATGGCTGATATCGTAATTAATCACTCATCAGCTAGAGGTTTGTGGTTCAAAAATTTTCTTAAAAAAAAAAGACCTGGTAAAGATTATTTTTTAACTGTTAATTCTAAATTTAACACATCTAAAGTGGTAAGACCAAGAGATCACAAATTATTAAAAAAAATAGACATCTTTGGAAAATCGGATTTTTTATGGCGTACTTTTAGTGCTGATCAAATAGACTTAGATTTTAAGAACCCATCAGTGCTTCTTAGATTTATTAAAATCATGGTTCACCTCGTTAGCAATGGAGTCACAATTTTCAGATTAGATGCTATTGCTTATCTTTGGAAAAAAAATGGTACCAGCTGTATAAATTTAAAACAAACTCATGAAATAGTAAAACTATTGAGACTTATCAGTAATCTCTTAAACGTTGAAACTATAATCATTACAGAAACAAATTTGCCAGAAAAAGAAAATTTAAGTTATTTTGGTAAAAATGATGAAGCTAACTGGATTTATAATTTTTCTCTTCCGCCCTTATTAATCCATGCTTTTTTATTTGAAAATAGTTCTTACCTCAACAAATGGAGCAAAAAACTTCCCAATGCTAAATTTCAGAATAGTTATTTAAATTTCATTGCATCACATGATGGTATTGGTATGAGACCTACTGAAGGAATATTGAATGAAAGATCATTAAATAATTTTCTTAAAAGACTAAAAAAAAATGGATCAAAATTTTCGTATAGAAAAGTTCAAAATAAATCTAAAAAAGTTTATGAAGCTAATATCACTGTTTTTGATGCATTAAAAAAATCAGATGCTGATCCTAATGGGAAATTTTTTTTAGAACGATATATTGCAGCTCATGCAATAATGATTTCTTTTGAGGGTGTTCCAGCTATTTATTTCAACTCTTTATTTGGCAAATCTAATGATGAAGCAAAATATGTAATTACAGGGAATAATAGAGACATTAATAGATATAAATGGAGTTATGAAAATATTACAAAAAAATTAAACGATAAAAGCTCTAAACAAAGTATTTTTTATCAAAATCTTGGAAAATTATTAGAAATAAAGAGAAAACAAAAGGCGTTTCACCCAAATGCTAAAAGATTAAATATTAATCTAGGATCTAAATTATTTTGTTTTAAAAGAACCAGTCTAGATAAAAAACAAATAATCATATCAATTACAAATTGTTCCTCAGTATATCAATATCCAAAATTAAACAAAAAGTATAGCAAATGGAAAAATATAATAAATCCTGAAATTAACTCTCTAAAAAAATCAATTATATTAAAACCGTTTGAGACAATGTGGTTATCAAATATATAAATATTTTAATTTAAAAATCAAAATCATTATTTATTTATATAATGTAAAGATCGTTTAACATCCGCGTACGTTAATATTTGAATCTTTGATTTACTAAAATTTTGATTAAAAATACTTTCTATTTCTTCAACTGTTACTGTCTTTGGATTCTCATAATCATAAAATACAAGTGATATTGATCCATTGTCCTCTATAATCTTATTTATGTAATTTGAGTAATTTTTAATAATTTCTATTGTCATCTCTTGAAAAGAATTTGCATTATGAAAATAGTCAACTCTTGAGGAAATATTAGGTAATTGCCATGGTGGTATACAAAATATCTCTAAATCGTCATTGCTTGAAAATTTTATTTCTTTATTTTTTGTATCAATATAATCTTTAACCGCATCTTTATAAAAAAATCTTAAATACTCAGTCCCGATAAAGAGGTTTGGAGAAATATCCATATAGATAACTTTTTTAATATTTTTAAAGTTTTGTAAAATGATATGAATATTTGATCCAAAACCTCCACCAATTTCAAATATGCTATTAACTTTTTTTAGTTCAATCACTTTTGAAATTTCATCTAATATATTAAGGTTGTCTAAATATAAGCATGAGTAAAATTTATCATTATACTCAAAATTATTTATGCTCTCAAATAATGTCGTTTCATCAAGTTTGTAATTATCTATTAAATATTCAACTCTTTTACTCTGTTGATAAAAGTAATTCTGGTATTTTAAAAAAGATTTAATATGAGTTTTGGTTAATTCAACTTGATTTTGGTATAACCTATTGATTATAGGTAAATTTGATATAAATTTTAAAGTTTTTGATTTAAATCCTAAACCAAATTCATTTCTTTTATCAAGTATAAGATTATCTCCATAACTTGTAGCTACTGGTGAATTTAAACCACGAAAATCATTAAAACCTTTTTTGAGAATCCAATCTTTAGCTTTTTTACATTTATAAGACCAATAAGGACCTGGTTGATATAATTTATCTGACTTAATTTGATCATTATTTAAACTTTCAATTAATTTTAATTGTCTACTTGATATTTTCATTATCTACTTACTAATGCTCGCTCTAAGTATTTTAAATCAATTTTACAATCTTTATATCCACGTTTTACAATATTAAGATATCTTTCAGTTGGAAATCTAAAAATTGTTTTTTTTACCATTGTATAAGTCATAACTTTTTTTTCATAATACAAGAAGTAATATTTTTTATATAAAATAGGAAAGTCTTCATAAACATCTAATTTTTTTTCATCACTTTTGGAAATTTCAAATAAGCCACCTGGCACTATAGAATTTTTTTTTGGCTCAATATCAGCGGCTCTATACTTGCTTCTAAAAGTTAATCTAAAATCCTTAAGATTAATCTTTTTAATAAAAATACTATCTTTACATCTTCTCTTCATTTGAAAATGATGAAGATTACTTCCGTAGGCAAAATAAAGCATTTATCTATCGACAACTTCTATTTTTTTATCACTAACAAATTTTAATATTTGAGAATTACATTGATCGATTTTAGATTGATTCTCCGAGCGAAGCACTATAGAAACTCCAAGTTTGCCAGCATGGAAAAATGGATAGCTTCCTATCTCAACATCTTGATTTTCCTCTTGTACTTTTGTTAAAGAGTTTGCAATTTCACTTTCTACTGTTTTTAGACTAATAGTGTGACTTAAGATAGGGTCACCCCCCACAATCTTGTTTTTTAATCCACCCAACATTGATTTCATAATTGATGGCACCCCTGGTAAACAAAAAACATTTTCTACACTAAAACCAGGAGCTCCACTTGTTGGATTAAGAATTAAATCTGCATTTGCTGGCATCCAAATCATTTTTTGTCTTCCTTCATTAAACTCACCTGGCTGGTAATAAGCTTCTAATATTCTATATCCTTCTTTATGGAGTTCGTATTTTAGACCAAAAGCTTTTGCTACTGATTGAGCGGTTATGTCATCATGTGTTGGGCCAATACCACCAGTTGTGAAAACATAATTATTTGATTTCCTCAAAAGGTTTAGTGTCTCTACAATTATTTCTTCCTGATCAGGAATTATTCTTACTTCATTTACTTTTACACCAATGGAATTTAACCATGTTGCCAACGTGCTCGTATTAGTGTCTTGAGTTCGACCAGAAAGAATTTCGTTACCGATGATTAATATCGCAGCATTTACTTTTGTGTTTTTGTTCATTTTATATGTATAATTCGAATATGGAATTTACCAAGTCTTTATTAAAAGGCAAATTAATCAAACGATATAAGCGTTTTTTTGTTGATGTAAATCTAAATAAAGAAATTGTTACTGCACATTGTCCAAATACTGGATCTATGAAAGGTTTACTAGATGAAGGTAATGAAGTGCATTTATTCAAGCATGATGATCCAAAAAGAAAGTTAAAATATGGTCTAGAAATTATTAAGGCCAAAAAAAACTTCGTCGGAATAAATACTCATAGAGCAAATAAAATTGTACACCACGGATTAAATAATAACCTCATAAAGGAATTCAAAAATAACGATAAGATTAATTCAGAGGTTTTCTTTAATAAAGAGACTAGATTTGATTTTTTAATTGAAAAAAAAGGTCAAAAAAGTTTTCTAGAAGTGAAGAATGTTACTCTTTTCAGAGATGAAAAAACAGCTGAGTTTCCAGATGCTATTACTACTAGGGGATCAAAACATCTGCTTACCCTTATTGATGCCATAAAGAAAGGCTATAAATCTTACTTAATATTTTTAGTACAAATACAAAATATGGAGTACTTTAAAATAGCAAAAGATATTGATAATAAGTACTATGAAAATTATTTGATAGCTAAAAAAGCTGGGGTAAACTTTTTGGCTTATAGATGTAACATTAGTTCTAAAAAAATTTATATAGATAAAAAAATAAAAATTATTGATGAGTAATTACACTGAAAAATTTGAAAAAATGAGAATAGCTGGAAAGCTAGCTTCACAAACTTTAGACATGTTGACAGAAAATATTAAAGAAGGTGTTTCGACAGCTTACATAGATAAGCTTGGCTATGAGTTCATAAGAGATAATGGTGGCCACTCTGCCCCACTTTACTATCGTGGTTTTACTAAATCTTTATGTACATCTCTTAATCATGTTGTGTGTCATGGTGTACCTTCAGAGGATAGAGTTTTAGTTGAAGGAGATGCCCTTAATGTAGATGTAACTGCTATCATTAATGAACATTATGGAGATACAAGTAGAATGTTTTGTATTGGAAAAACTTCGGTAAAATTAAATAATCTAATTGATGCAACTTATCAGTCTATGATGAAAGCTATTAAAATCTTAAAACCTGGTATTAAGCTTGGAGATATAGGACATGAAATACAATCTTATATTGAAGAGAAAGGTTTTTCTGTAGTTAAGGATTTTTGTGGTCATGGGATAGGGACATCATTTCATGAACCACCAAACATTTTACATTACGGAACAAAGAATACAGGCATGGAATTAAAACCTGGGATGACATTTACAATAGAACCAATGATTAATGCTGGTAAATTTAATGTAAAAATGCTTAATGATGGGTGGACTGCGGTTACAAAAGACAAATCTTTATCTGCACAATTTGAGCATACTGTTGGAATTACTGAAAATGGTTATGAAATATTTACAGAATCTGCTAAAGGTTATTCAAAGCCTCCATACTTATAATTAATGATTAAAAGATACTCTCGAAAAGAATTAACAGATATTTGGTCTGAGGAAAATAAATACAAAATATGGTTGGATGTTGAAATTGCTGCAGCTCAAGCAATGGAAAAACTTGGTCAAATTCCAAAAGGTGTCTCGTCAATAGTTAGGAAAAAAGCTAGAATAAATGTAAAAAGAATTCATCAAATTGAAAGTAAAGTTAAACATGATGTAATTGCTTTTTTAACTTCTGTAACTGAAAAAGCAGGAATTAAAGCTAGATACCTTCATCTTGGCATGACTTCATCTGATGTAGTAGATACAAGTTTTAATATTCAATTAGTTCAATCAGGAAAAATTATCTTAAAAGACATTGATCAAATTTTAAAAGTATTAAAAAAACAAGCTAGAAAATATAAATTTACTCCTTGCATAGGTCGTAGTCATGGAATTCATGCTGAGCCAATAACATTTGGATTAAAATTAGCTTCCTTTTATGAAGAGTTTAAAAGAAATAGAGAAAGATTAGTTTACGCTATAGATCAAATATCAACTTGTGCAATTTCTGGAGCTGTTGGAACATTTGCAAATATAAACCCTGGTGTTGAAAAACATGTTGCAAAAAAACTTGGATTAAAAGTTGAACCAATCTCTACTCAAATTATCCCTAGAGATCGACATGCATTTTATTTTTCAGTATTGGGAATTATCGCAGGAAGTATAGAAAGAGTAGCTATAGAAATAAGACATTTACAAAGATCAGAAGTTTATGAACTGCAAGAATACTTTTCTAAAAGCCAAAAGGGTTCATCTGCAATGCCCCATAAAAAAAATCCAATTTTAAGTGAAAATTTAACCGGACTTGCAAGAATGGTAAGAAGTTCTGTTGTTCCAGCGCTTGAAAATATTGCACTTTGGCATGAAAGAGATATTTCACATTCAAGTGTAGAGAGAAATATTGGTCCTGATGCAAATATTACTCTAGACTTTGCTCTGGTAAGATTGGCAAGTGTTTTGAATAATATGATTGTTTATCCAAAAAAAATGCTAGAAAATCTTAATCTTACTAAAGGGCTAATTTTTTCACAAGAAGTGATGCTAGAACTGACAAAAACTGGTATCACAAGAGAAAAATCTTATAAGTTAGTACAAGGATATGCAAAAAAATGTTTTGCTGAAAATTTAGATTTGATTAATGTTATTCAGTCTGACAAGTTAATAATGAGTAAAATTTCAATTAAAAAGTTAAAGTCTATCTTTAGTTATTCTAAACACTTTAAAAATGTAAATTTAATTTTCAGGCGGGTTTTCAAATAATGAAAAAAGGTAAAAAACTTTACGAGGGAAAAGCCAAGATAATTTATTCAACCTCTGATAAAAATTTAGTAATCCAATACTTTAAAGATGATGCTACAGCATTTAATAATGAAAAGAGAACTACTATTGAGGGTAAAGGAGTTTTAAATAATAGAATTTCTGAACATATTCTTACAAATTTATCTCAAATTGGTATTGAAAATCATTTAGTCAAACGACTAAATATGAGAGAACAATTAATTAAATTTGTAGAAATAATTCCAATTGAATTTGTTATTCGGAATGTGGCGACAGGATCTTTGACTAAAAGACTTGGAATAGAAGACGGAACTGTACTAAAAGAGCCTTTAATTGAATATTGTTTGAAAGATGACAAACTTGGCGATCCATTAATTTCAGAGGATCATATTTACGCGTTTGATTGGGCAAATAAAAAAGAAATTGAAAAGGTTAAAAAAACTATTTTTAGAATTAATGATTTTATGATTGGAATGTTTAGAGGAGTTGGAATAAAATTAATTGATTTTAAATTAGAATTTGGACGAACTAAAATTGATGGAAGAAAAGAAATAATTTTGGCTGATGAAATAAGCCCTGATACTTGTAGATTGTGGGACTCTGCAACTGACAAAAAACTTGACAAAGATAGATTTAGAAAAGATTTAGGAGATTTATTACCTGCGTATACCGAAGTTGCCAAAAGACTTGGAATTCTGCATGAGCAATCCAATGTTTCTGCAGTAAATGTAACTAAACTATCCTCAATTAAAAAGAAGCGAAAATGAAAGTTTCTGCCGTAATAACTCTTAAAAAGGATGTATTAGATCCACAAGGCAAAGTAATCCATGAAACATTAGATGGTATGGGTTTTAATTCTGTCAATGAAGTTAGACAGGGAAAATATTTTGAAATTGAGGTTAAAGAAAACGATCCAAAAAAAGCTAAAGATCTTGTGGAAGATATGTGTAAAAAACTTTTAGCTAATCTTGTTATTGAAAACTACAAAATTATTGAAACACAATAATTAATGAAATCATCGGTTATAACCTTCCCTGGTTCAAATTGTGATCGAGACATGGATGTGGCTCTTACAAAATTTGGATTTAAAAACAAAATGGTTTGGCATAATGATCAAGAATTACCCAAAAGTGATTTAATTGTTTTGCCTGGTGGTTTCTCTTACGGTGACTATTTACGTTGTGGCAGCATGGCCTCAAAATCAAAAATAATGAATTCAGTAATTAATTTTGCAAAATCAGGTGGATTAGTAATGGGAATTTGTAATGGTTTTCAAATTTTAGTTGAGGCTGAATTGGTACCCGGAGTATTATTAAGAAATAAGTACCTTCAGTTTATTTGTAAAAATGTCCACGTAAAAATAGATAATAAAGAAAACACCTTTTTCAAAAATCTTAATAAAAAAGTTTTGGAATTTCACATAGCCCATAATGAAGGTAATTATTTTTGTACAAATGATCAACTCAAAGAGATTGAAGATAATAATCAAATAGCAATTTATTATTGTGATCAAAATGGTAATACAAATGATCAAATAAATCCTAATGGTTCAATAAAAAATATTGCAGGTATTTTTAACAAAGAAAAAAACGTTTTAGGAATGATGCCTCATCCTGAGAGAATGATAGATGAAAGTTTATCTGGGGAAGATGGATCCATCTTTTTTAAAAATCTTTTAAATAATATTAAATAATGTTGGTTAACGAAAAAATTGCAATTGAACATGGTTTAAAATCAGATGAGTATAAAAAGATTTGTAAATTATTAAAAAGAACACCTAATATTACTGAGTTAGGTATATTTTCTGCGATGTGGAATGAACATTGCTCATATAAATCTTCAAGAATTCATTTAAAAAAATTACACACTAAAGGAAAAAAAGTAATTCAAGGACCAGGGGAAAATGCTGGGGTTATTGATATTGAGGATGGAGATGCAATAGTTTTTAAAATTGAAAGTCATAATCATCCATCATTTATTGAGCCTTATCAGGGAGCCGCTACAGGAGTTGGTGGAATTATGCGAGATATTTTTACAATGGGCGCAAGACCCATTGCTAACTTAAATTCAATTCATTTTGGTTCAACGCAACACAAAAAAACAAAAAATTTATTAAGAGGTGTTGTTCATGGAATTGGTGGATATGGAAACTGTATGGGAGTACCTACTATAGCAGGACAAACATCTTTTGATCGATCATATAATGGAAATATCTTAGTGAATGCGATGACTTTAGGATTGGTTAAAAAAGATAAGATATTTTACTCCAAGGCAGCTGGTTTGAATAAACCAGTTATATATGTTGGGTCAAAAACGGGTAGAGATGGAATTCACGGTGCAAGTATGGCCTCTGCAAGTTTTGATGAAAAAATCGAAGAAAAAAAACCAACTGTGCAAGTTGGAGATCCTTTTACTGAAAAGCTTTTATTGGAGGCGTGCTTAGAATTAATGTCAGGAGACTCAATTATTGCAATTCAAGATATGGGGGCTGCAGGACTAACCTCTTCAAGTATTGAAATGGCATCAAAAGGAAATTTAGGTATCGAAATTAACTTAAACAAAGTTCCATGTAGAGAAACCAAAATGACCCCTTACGAAATTATGTTATCTGAGAGCCAAGAACGAATGCTTATAGTTCTTGAGAGTGGTAAAGAAGAAATAGCCAAAAAAATATTTGATAAATGGAATTTAGATTTCGCTGTAATTGGAAAAACAACCAATACAAAAAATATTGAATTATTTTTTGATAACAAACAAGTAGCTAATATTCCAGTTAACACATTGGTTGAAAACTCTCCAATGTATGATCGAAAATGGAAAAAATCAAAATTACCAAAAAAAAATAAAATAGATAAAACAACATTTAAAAGTCTAAAAATCAAAGATACGTTAAAAAAAATCTTATCCAGTCCAAACGTTTGTAGCAAAGAATGGATTTGGCAACAGTATGATCACACAGTCATGGGTGATACTATACAAAAACCTGGTGGAGATTCAGGTGTAGTAAGAGTTCACAAAACAGATAAAGCTATAGCTGCTACAGTTGACTCATCTGCAACTTATTGTTGGGCACATCCACTCACAGGAGGAAAACAAGTCGTTTGTGAAACTTGGAGAAATTTAATCTCAGTAGGTGCTAAACCTATAGCAGTTACGAATTGTTTAAATTTTGGAAGCCCAGAGAAAGAGGAAAATATGGGTGAGTTTGTCGAATGTGTTCAAGGTATCAGTGAAGCATGTAAGTATTTAGATTATCCTGTTGTTTCAGGTAATGTATCATTTTACAACGAGACTAAAGACATCGGAATTAAACCAACACCTACAATAGGAGGTGTCGGTTTAATTAAAGATTACAAAAAAATGATCACAATGAATTTTAAGGAAATCGACAACATCGTATTAGTGATTGGTAAAACAGAAGGTCATATAGATCAAAGTTTATTATCAAGAATAATATTAAATGAAAATAATGGACCCCCGCCTGAGGTAAATTTATTTAATGAAAAAAATAATGGTTTGACTCTACTTAGTTTGATTGAGAAAAATTTCATTAAAAGTGCCCATGATGTATCTCTCGGTGGAATAATCATAGCGATAAGCAAAATGTGTATAAAGGGAAATAAAGGTATACAAATTAAAAAGCCAAAATTTTTGATTAATGAAATTGAATACTTTTTTTCTGAAGATCAAGGAAGATATTTGATTGAAATAAATCCAAAAGATTTAAAAGAAGTTTCTAAGATTTTAGATAAAAATTCGGTACATTATGATGAGATAGGTAAAATCATTGATAAAGAGATGATAATTGATCAAAAGACGAAACTAACAATTGACGAATTAAAATCATATAATACTAATTGGCTTAAGGATTACATGGTTTGATTATGGCAATGGATTTAAAAGAGATTGAGAAATTTATTAAAGAAGCAATGCCAGATGCTTCAATAGAAATACAAGATTTAGCTGGAGATGGTAATCATTATTCTGCTACTGTTACATCATCTCAATTTGCTGGAAAAAGTAAAATTGAACAACACAAAATGGTTTATAATTCATTAAAAGGCAGAATGGGGAATGAATTACATGCCTTAGCTATTAAAACAAAGGAACAATAATGGACGATAAAACAAAAAATATAATTCAAAATCATATTGATACTAACGATGTATGTTTATTCATGAAGGGAACTCCAGATGCTCCACAGTGTGGATTCTCAATGGCAGTTTCAAACATGCTAAAAATTTTAGAGGTAAATTTTAAAAGTGTTAATGTTCTTGAAGATCAATCAATCAGAGAAGGAATTAAAATTTTTAGTGATTGGCCTACTATTCCTCAACTTTATGTAAAAAAAGAATTTGTTGGTGGATGTGATATTGTTAAAGAAATGTATGAAAGTGGTGAATTGAAAAAAGTTTTTTCGAATAAAGGAATTAATTTTAAAAAATAATTATTATCTTGAGTAATATTCAATTACCAAACTTGGCTCCATTACTACAGGATAAGGAACTTCTTCGAATTTTGGAATTCTGACAAACTTAAATTTTTTGTTTTTTTGATCTAATTGAATATATTCAGGCGCTTCTCTTTCTTTACTTGCTAAAGCTATATCAATGATTGCAAGTTGTTTGGATTTATCTCTTATTTCAATGCTATCTTCTTCTTTAACCAAGTAACTAGAAATATTCACTTTTTTTCCATTAACTTTTACATGTCCGTGGTTGATTAACTGTCTAGCAGAAAAAATTGTTGTAGCAAACTTAGCTCTATAAATTACTGCATCTAGTCTTCTTTCTAAAAGACCTATTAAATTTTCACTGGTATCTCCTTTAAGCATAGAAGCCTTTTTATAAATATTTCTAAACTGTCTCTCATTTATGTTTCCATAATAAGCTTTAAGTTTTTGTTTTGCTTGTAATTGAATACCATAGTCTGAAGGTTTACCTTGTTTAGTTTGACCATGTTGACCTGGTCCGTAAGCTCTTTTATTGAATGGGCTTTTCGGTCTACCCCACAGGTTGACCTTTAGTCTTCTATCAACTTTATGTTTAGAGTTAATTCTTTTTGTCATTTGATATTCGGTCTTATAAACTTACTCTATTGTTTGTCAATCAACGTTTTTTACCTAAACTAGCAAATACACCTGATAATATACGTGTTTCTTTATCAGATAAATCCATTTTATAAAAAATATTTCTGAGGTTCTCAAGCATTTTAGGTTTCTTTTCCTTGGGTCTAAAAAAATTTATTTCATCTAAATTTTTAATGCAAAGACTTAACATTGATTGAATTTCTTTTTTATTAGCTGATTTGATTTTTTTTGATCTTTTAAATGGAGTATTTTTTAGTTTGATAAGACTAGATACATATTGAGCAATAATAATCAGACTATGGGATAAATTCAAAGATTTAAATTCAGGGTTAGTAGGTATTTGTAAAGTATAGTTAGCATAACTGATTTCATCATTTGATAAACCTGACGCCTCCGAACCAAACAGAAAAGCAATTTTTTTTTTAAAATCTATTTTTTTTAAATCATTTAAGTTTATATGTTTGACATTTTTGTTTCTAAATCTTGCAGAAGTAGCAATAACAATATCAATTTTGGTTATTGCATCTTTTAAATTATCATAATTTTTGCTTTGTTTGATAATATCTTTAGCTCCAACCGATGTAGCTAAAATTTTATCATTTGGAAAAGTAGGTTTTGGGTTTACTAAAATCAATTTATTAAAATCAAAGTTTTTTATTGCTCTGGCACAAGCACCAATATTTTCTGACAATTGAGGTTTATGAAGAATAAATGAGATATTATTTTTACTCATTTATTTACTTGCAGGCGCATTATCTTTAAATAATTTATAATCTAAACTATCAATTAATGCTTTGAACGAAGCTTCGATAATGTTTGTTGAGACACCAATAGTAAACCAGTTTTTTCCTTGAGAGTCTGTGCTTTCAATTGAAACTCTTGTAACAGCTTCAGTTCCTGTATTTAAAATTCTTACTTTATAATCTACCAGTTTTAAATCTTTTAAATATTTTGAGTATTTTGCTAGTCTATCAACGTTTTGTCTGATGGCATTATCTAAAGCATTTACTGGACCATTCCCTTCTCCTTCACACATAATTTTTTCTCCATCAACTTCTAATTGAGCTTTTGCAGAGGAAACTATTTCCCCAGAATTATTTTTTTTTACTGAAACGTCATATTCATTAATAGATATATATCTTGGTATTTCTCCAATAATTCTTCTAGCTAATAATTCAAATGATGCATCAGCACCATCATAACTATAACCAATGAATTCTCTATCTTTTACTTCATCTAATAATTTTTTAATTTTTGGATCATTTTCTTGAATATCAATCTTAATACTTTTTAATCTTGAGATAATATTTGATTTTCCTGATTGGTCAGAAACAACAATATTTCTTGTGTTACCAACTTCCTCCGGATTGATATGCTCATAGGTTTTTGGATCTTTTTGTACAGCAGATACATGTAATCCCCCTTTATGTGAAAAAGCTGCTGCGCCCACATATGGTAAATGTTGGTTAGGTTTTCTATTTAAAATTTCATCTAAAAGTCTTGAACAATCAGTTAGATTTTTAATATTTTTTGATTTTATTCCAATTTCAAATTGAGATGAAAAATCTTTCTTTAAAAAAAATGTTGGTATTAATGACATTAAATTTGCATTTCCACATCTTTCACCTAATCCATTTATTGTGCCTTGAATTTGTCGAACACCAGAGAATACCGCTGCTAATGAATTTGCAACCGCATTACCAGTATCATTATGTGCGTGTATTCCCAAGTTTTTTCCTGGTACTACTTTTGTAACCTCACTAACTATCTGTGTAACTTCATGTGGAAGTGTACCTCCATTCGTATCACATAATATCACCCACCTTGCACCTTGGTCATAAGCAGCTTTAATACATGAGAGCGCATATTTTGGATTTGCTTTATAACCATCAAAAAAATGTTCAGCATCGAACATGAATTCTTTTTTTGCTTTAACAAAGTGTTTTGCACTCTCAGAAATATTATCTAAATTTTCTTCATTTGTTATTCCTAATGCAACATCGACATGAAAGTCCCAAGACTTACCAACTAAACATACTGCAGAGGTATTCGAGTTCATAAGTGAAGATAAACCAGTATCATTTTCTGCACTTCGTCCAGACCTTTTCGTCATTCCAAAAGATGTTAGTTTTGAATTTTTAAAATCGTGTTTCTTTTGAAAAAATTCTGTATCGGTTGGATTAGCTCCAGGCCATCCTGCCTCAATATAATCCACACCCAAATTATCCAAAGCTAAAGCAATTTTTTCTTTATCTTCCAAAGAAAAATCGACTCCCTGCGTTTGAGCTCCATCTCTTAAAGTTGTATCAAATATATATAATCTTTCTTTACTCATTTAAATTTCCAGAGTGTTTTACCATCTTTATCTTCTATTAAAACACCTTTGTCCAAGAGCTCATCTCTAATTCTATCAGCTTCTTTATAGTTCTTATTTTCTCTAGCTTTGTCTCTTAAGCCAAGCATATTTTCAATTTCAGACTCGGTTACAGATACTCTTTTCTTTTTAAATTCATTCCATTGCTGACTAGTTTCATTCATCAAACCAATAAATTTGCATGCCGAAACAAATAAGTCTGTGTTTTCACCTTTGTTAGCTTTTTCGAATAACTTATGAAGGTTCGCAATATATCCAGGTGTATTCAAATCCTCATAAAGTGGTTTTAGAATTTCGTCTGAAACTTTGACAGATTTAAGATCAGATGAGTATACTTTATACCACTTATCTAAAGTACTTTCACAATCACTTAATAATTTATCGTTCCAATCTAATGGTTGCTTATAGTGTGCACTCATTAAAGCTAATCTGATTATTTGACCACTAATCTTATTTCTAAAATCTTTTATTTTTAGAATGTTACCTTGTGACTTTGCCATTTTTTCATTAGACATAGTAATAAAAGCATTGTGCACCCAATAATTTGCAAAAACTTTTGTATCATTGGCACATCTAGATTGAGCTATTTCATTTTCATGATGAGGAAAAATAAGATCTATACCTCCACCATGAATATCAAATTCATTTCCTAAGAACTTTTTTGACATAGCTGAACACTCTAAATGCCATCCTGGTCTACCTTTGCCCCAGGGTGAGTCCCAAGCAGGTTCATCATTATTTGATGGTTTCCACAGAACAAAGTCCTCAGAATTTTTTTTATTTTCACTGATTTCTACTCTAGATCCAGCGATTAAATCGTCTAAATTTTTATTTGATAATTTTCCATACTCAGGAAATTTTTTAACCTCAAAATAAACATGCTTATTATTTTCATACGCAAATCCTTTTTTAATTAAATCGTTTATCATTTCAATCATAAGCTCAATATGTTCAGTTGCTTTTGGCTGATGAGTAGGATTTTCACAATTTAAAAACTCACAATCTTTAAAAAAACTTGAAGTTACTTTTTCTGTGAGTTCTTTTGTAGAAATTTTTTGCTCTTGTGAGGATTTAATTATTTTATCATCAATATCAGTTATATTTCTTACATATGTCACTGCGGGATATTCGTTTTTTAATAATTTAAATAAAATATCAAAAATTACTAAGGGTCTTGCGTTTCCTATATGAGGATCATCATAAACTGTGGGTCCACAAACGTACATTCCAACATTTTTTTTTTCTTTTGGAACAAAGTGTTCTTTTTTATTACTTAAATTATTTGTTAAAAAAATATCCATATCAGCAGATTAAGAAATATACCTTATTTAATGATTTGTTAATCTAATTGATTAACTAGGAATCTTGCAAACTGGAATTGGCTCCATTTTATGCAAGTTTTGATTTCGAATTTTTTCGTATTGTTCTCTGTGAGGCGAATTTGGGTTCCCCATTGCGTCTTCAAGTTCTGAATAATTGAATCCTAATTGACCTTCATCTGTTCTTCCATCATCCCATAATCCATCGGTTGGTGGAGCATCAATAATTTCTTTTAATATACCTAACTCTTTGCCTAGTTCCCATACTTCAGTTTTATTACAATCTGCTATAGGAGATATATCAACACCACCATCTCCATATTTTGTGTAAAAACCTACTCCAAAATCCTCAACTTTATTTCCTGTTCCAACTACAATACCTTTATTTGCTGCTGCAACTTGGTAAAGAGTAGTCATTCTAAGTCTAGCTCTAGAGTTAGCGAATCCGTGTTCATTATCAAATTTATTTAGGGTTGTTGAAAATGTTTCAAAAAGTTTATCTAAACTTAAAGTATGCGCTTCAACATTTTTAAAATTTTTTACCAGCCATTGTTGGTGTTTCAAACTAAGATCATGTTGATTTTCTTTTTGTTTAATCGGCATGGTTAAAACAATAGTTTTAATTCCTGTCATCGCACTCAGAGTGCTTGAAACAGATGAATCTATACCACCAGATATTCCAATGACTAATGATTGTGCCTTGTTTGGCATTTGATCAACATATTTTTTGATCCAGTTTGAGATAAATTTTACTTTTTCTGATGGTATCATAACAAATATCTAACTATCTTAAATTTTTATGCAATAGCTTAAGATGCCGCTTGAATAGCGTTTTTAGAATAGCTGCTATTCTTTTTAATCTCATCAGAAATTAAAAAAGCTAATTCTAAAGCCTGGTCTGAATTCAATCTTGGGTCACAATGAGTGTGATATCTACTCGATAAATCAGCATCAGATATTTTTCTAGCTCCACCTGTACACTCTGTCACATCTTGGCCAGTCATTTCAACATGTAAACCACCTGCGTATGATCCCTCAGACTGATGGACACCAAAAACATTTTTGACCTCATTAACTACATTGTTAAATGGTCTCGTTTTAAAACCAGTAGTTGATACAATTGTATTCCCATGCATTGGATCACATGACCAAATAACATTTAGACCTTCTTTTTTAATTCGTCTTATTAACTTTGGTAAAAACTTTTCTACATTTTGATGACCAAATCTTGAGATTAAAGTTATTTTACCTTTTTCATTTTTTGGATTTAATACTTCACAAATTTTTGCAATCTCCTCAGGTTTAGAAGTAGGACCACACTTTATTCCAATAGGATTTTCTATTCCTCTACAAAATTCAACATGTCCACCATCTAACTGTCTTGTTCTATCACCAATCCAGACAAAATGAGCAGATGTATCGTGATACTCACCGGTAGTAGAGTCTACTCTAGTCATACTTTCCTCAAAGGGTAAGTGCAAAGCTTCATGTGATGTCCAGAAATTTACAGTGTATAATCTGTTATTAAAGTCTGAAGTTATTCCACATGCCTCCATAAAAGCTAGTGCATCTGCGATTTTGTCCTCCAAGTCTTTAAATTTTTTCGCTTGAGGACTTTTTTTAATGTAATCTAAATTCCATAAATGAACTTTGTTCAAATCTGCAAAACCACCTTTTGAAAATGCTCTAAGTAAATTAAGCGTTGAAGCTGATTGAGAATAAGCTTTGTACATTCTTTTTGGGTCAGGTCTTCTAGCTTTTTCGTTAAAGTCTATTGCATTAATGTTATCACCTAAATAACTTGGTAATTCTACATCACCTTGTTTTTCTGTTGGAGCACTTCTTGGTTTAGAAAACTGTCCAGCAATCCTTCCAAGTTTTACAATAGGTAAAGACGCCGAGTATGTCATCACCAAAGCCATTTGAAGAATTACCTTAAAAGTATCTCTTATATTGTCAGGATGAAATTCTGCAAAACTCTCGGCACAGTCACCGCCTTGCAATAAAAAAGCTTTACCATCAACTACTTTAGATAATTGATCTTTTAAATGTCTTGTCTCACCTGCAAATACAAGTGGTGGAAATGTTTTTAATTTATTTAAAACACCATTAAGCTCCTTCTCATCACCATACGTTGGTATGTGTTTGACAGGATACTTTCTCCAACTATTTACTTTCCAATTTTTCATGTTCAACTCAGGATTGTTGTATCAGAGTTTTTCTATTATTCAACGGTTACTGATTTAGCTAAATTTCTAGGCTTATCTATATCAAATCCTTTTTTGAGAGCTGAATAATAAGCTAATTTTTGTAAAGGTATTGTTAAAAGAAAGGGTAAAAGATCCTCATTAGCACTCTCAACCTCTATTTTTTCCCAAATATTTTCTGAAACCACTTCATCACTACTTTTATTGGTTACTAATAAAACTTTTGCTCCTCTTGCAATAACTTCCTGCATATTAGAAATAGTTTTTTTATAATAATTGTCTCTCGGTGCTAATACAACAACAGGCATTCCTTCTTCAATAAGAGCAAGCGGTCCATGTTTCATTTCACCAGCTGGATAGCCTTCAGCATGGATATAAGACAGTTCTTTTAATTTTAACGCACCTTCTAATGCTATCGGAAAAGAAAAACCTCTTCCTAAAAACATTGAACCTTTAGCCTCATTAAAAGTATTAGATATTGTCTGTATCTTATTATCTGTCAATAAAGTCTTTTCTGCTAATTTTGGGAGAGATTTAAGGTCTTTAAGTTTTTCATTAAATAGCTCTTTTTTTAAATCTTTTCTTAATAATCCAATTTTTAAAGCTAAAATGTACAATATAAGTATTTGACCCAAAAAGGCTTTGGTAGATGCAACCCCTATCTCGGTCCCACAATGTATTGGTAAAACAAATTTAGAGTCCCTAGCAATCGAACTCTCAATTACATTAACAACCGCACATGTTTTCATATTATTTTGATTACATAAATCTAATGCTGCATAAGTATCTGCAGTTTCACCTGATTGAGATACAAATATATATAAAGTTTCTTTCTTAAATCTGTTTTTTCTATATCTAAACTCTGACGCAATATCCACATTAACATCTAATGAAGTTAATTCTTCGAACCAGTATTTTGCAAGGAGACAAGAATGATAAGCTGTTCCACAACCAATTAGAGTTACTGATGAAATCTCATTTGTTTTCCAAGGAAAATTATAAATATTGATATCATTATTTAATGTATCTACATATTCATTAATTCCATTTTTTAATGTTGTCGGTTGTTCCTCTATTTCTTTGGCCATGAAATGTTTATAATCACCCTTGTCATATTTTTCATCTTCGAGGGATAATTCTAAAACTTTTTTATTTATCTTATCACCATCCTCATTAAAAAATTCAACATGATCTTTTTTTATAATACAAAATTCACCATCATTTAGATAAGTAATCTTATTCGTCATTGCTTTAAGTGCATATGAGTCTGAACCTAAATAATTTTCATTTGGGCCATACCCTACAGCTAATGGAGAGCCTCTTCTTGCACCAACAATCAAATCAGGTTGATCTTTAAATATTATACCTAGCGCAAAACTACCATGAAGAGATTTGAGAGTTTTTTTAATTGAATTTACAATATTTTCAGTTTTTAAATTTTCTGTAATCAAATGTACAATCACTTCAGTATCAGTTTGTGACTTAAATTTATGACCCTTGCTTACCAAAAATTTTTTTAATAACGTAGAATTTTCAATTATTCCATTATGAACTACAGAAACATTTTGTGAAGAGTGAGGATGAGCATTAATACTATTTGGTAATCCATGTGTAGCCCAACGAACATGTCCTATACCAATGGTTCCTTCCATTTTTTGAACTAATAGATTATTTTCAAGATTATCAACTCTGCCTTCAGATTTAACTTCGTTAATTTCATTGTTTGAAAGCGTAGCTATACCTGCTGAATCATATCCTCTGTATTCTAATTTTTTTAAAGAGCTGATAATTGTTGATGAAACAGGTCTATTACTATTTATTCCAATAATGCCACACATAATTATTTAGATTTTCTTTTATAATTTTTTACCTCTAGTTGTTGGCTTCTAGTGAGCGCTAGAGATTTTTTACTTACATTCCTGGTAATTACTGATCCTGCTCCAACTATACTTTTTTCTGCAAGTGTAATTGGGGCTACTAAAGAAGAGTTAGAACCAATAAAAACATTATCTTTAATTCTAGTTTTATATTTTTTTATTCCATCGTAGTTGCACGTAATTGTCCCCGCTCCAACGTTAACTGATTTACCAATTGAAGTGTCGCCAATATAAGTTAAATGATTTACCTTAGATTTTTTTCCAAGAGTGCTTTTTTTAATTTCAACAAAGTTTCCAATTTTAGACCCTTCCTTTAAAGTGGTACCAGGTCTTATTCGTGCATAGGGACCTATTTCAACTTTATTTTCGATTTTACAATTCTCTAAATGACTGAAAGATTTAATAATAACATTGTTACCAATCTTCACTTTTGATCCAATAACTACATATGGTTCTATTGTCACATTTTTTCCAATTTTTGTATCTTTAGAAAAATAGATTGTTTCTGGAGCAATCATATTTACTTTAGATTTTAAGAATTTTATTCTCAGTGAATTTTGTAGTTTAGTTATATTTAATTGTTTCATCTAGAAAATTACTTACATTAAGTATATATCTTTCTTAATTCACAAAATATTTCTTAAAAATACTTTTAATTATGAAACAAATTTTTACAATTCTTTTTGATTTGGATGGCACTTTAGTGGATACAGCTCCTGACTTAATGAGAGCCCATAATCATGTTATGAGTAAATTTGGATATCCAACCAAATCTACCGAGGAAATAAGAAACTTAGTGGGTCAAGGCGCTGGTGCAATGCTTGGTCGATCTATATGGGGTCAGGCAAAAAAGGAATTTGGAAAAGTCCAAGATGAAAAAATTAAAAAAGAAATGGTCAAAGAATTTGTAGAGTATTACGGAAATAATATTGTAAATGAAAGTAAATTAATTGATGGAGTTAAAGATTTTTTAATATGGTCAAAAGAAAAAAAAATTTCAATGGGTGTTTGCACAAATAAACAAGAACATCTAGCAGTTGATCTTTTAAAAAAAATTGGAATTTATGATTTTTTTGAATATGTAGCGGGTCACAATACATTTGATTATTGTAAACCTGATCCAAGACACTTAACGTCTGTAGTTGAAATTTTAGATGGGGACCTTAAAAAAACTTTAATGATTGGCGATAGTGAAACAGATGCTAACGCCGCAAAAGCTGCTGGAATTCCAGTTATTTTACTTGAGGATGGTTATACGGAAAAAAATACAACTGAAATTTACCATAATCACTTAATAAAAGACTTCATTGGTATTGAAAAAATTGTAACAGAATATCTTTAATATTGATTATTTTTTTTTAACTATTAGAACAGTTTTCAATTAGGAGTTATTTTGATCATACATAACGTAAAAGTTTTCCCATCTAAAGTTCACTTACCCAAAAAAAAACAGCTGGCTTGGAAAATCGCAGAGATTGCAAGTGATAATGCAAAGTTAGATAAAGAGGCGATAGAGATGGTGATTAATAGAATTATTGATAATGCTTCAGTAGCAATAGCTTCTTTAAATAGACGTCCAGTTATTTCATCTCGAGAGATGGCCCTAAAGCATTTAAGAAAAAATGGTGCAACATTATTTGGAGTTGATAATAAATTAAAATTTGATTGTGAATGGGCAGCATGGAGCAACGGAACAGCTGTAAGAGAACTTGATTTTCATGACACATTTTTAGCAGCTGATTACAGTCATCCTGGTGATAATATTCCTCCCCTTATAAGTGTTGCACAACAAAATAAAAAAAGCGGATTAGATCTTTTAAGAGGGATAATTGCTGCCTATGAAGTGCAAGTTAATTTAGTTAAAGGAATTTGTTTACATAAACATAAAGTAGACCACATCGCTCACTTAGGACCAAGTGTTGCTGCTGGAATAGGATCGATGTTAAGACTAAATACAGAAACAATTTATCAAGCTGTCCAACAAGCTCTACATACAACTATTTCAACAAGACAGTCTAGAAAGGGTGAAATATCTAGTTGGAAAGCTTATGCCCCAGCACATGCTGGTAAACTTGCAATTGAAGCTGTAGATAGAGTTATGCGTGGTGAAGGTGCTCCAAGTCCAATTTATGAAGGTGAGGATAGTGTTATTGCACGAATTTTAGATGGAAAAAAAGCGTTATATAGAGTCCCACTTCCAAAAAAAAACGAGACTAAGAAAGCTATTCTTGAAACTTACACAAAAGAATATTCTGCCGAATATCAATCTCAAGCATTAATTGATCTTGCAAAAAAACTTAAAAAGAAAATATCAAATCTAAATCAAATAAAAAAAATTGATATTTATACCAGTCATCATACTCACTATGTAATTGGTACAGGTGCAAACGATCCTCAAAAAATGGATCCAAATGCAAGTAGAGAAACGTTAGATCATTCAATAATGTATATATTTGCTGTGGCTTTAGAAGATGGTAATTGGCATCATGTAAAATCTTATTCGAAAGCTAGAGCAAAAAGAAAAAGTACAATTAGGATATGGAGATCAATCAAAACACATGAGGATAAAAAATGGACCAAAAGATATCATGACCCAAACCCCAGAAAAAAAGCTTTTGGTGCAAAAGTCACAATTACCCTTAAAAATGGAAAAAAAATTACCGAAGAACAAGGAGTTGCAGATGCTCATCCTTATGGATCAAGACCATACAAAAGAAAAAACTATATAAACAAATTTTTAACACTTACCGAGAATATTTTAGATAAAAAAGAAATAGAAAGATTTTTAAAAACAGTGCAAAACTTAAGAAAACTAAAGTCAGGTCAATTAGATAGATTGAATATTGTTGTTAAAAAGAGCAAAATTAAACGAAATTTAAAAAAAGGAATTTTTTAATGCATTTTGTTGAAAAAGAACCAATACAAAAAAGAAAAGACTTTACAGATAAATTAAAATCTAAAAAAATATTAAGAGTTCCTGGTGCTTATAATCCTTTAACAGCAAAATTAATTGAGGAGATTGGTTATGATGCTGTTTATGTTTCAGGAGGTGTTATGGCAAATGATCTTGGATTTCCTGATATTGGATTAACCACACTGCAAGATGTTAGTACGCGGTCGTACTTAATTTCTAGAGTTACAAATCTTCCTACAATTGTAGATATAGATACAGGATTTAAATCATGTAAAGAAACTATAGAAACTTTTGAAGAGTTTGGAATTACTGGAGTTCATTTAGAAGATCAAATTGAAAGAAAAAGATGTGGACACCTAGATAACAAAGAATTGATATCCACAGATGCAATGGTGAAAAAAATTAAAGAATGTGTTTCTGCAAAAAAAGATGAAAATTTTAAGATTATTGCAAGGTCTGATGCAAAAAGTGTAGAGGGAATTGATAAAATGATCGAGAGATGTAAGGCTTATATCGATGCCGGAGCAGAAATTATTTTTCCTGAGGCGCTTCATGATGAAAAGGATTTTGAAAAAGTTAGAAAAGAATTATCTTGTTATTTGTTAGCCAATATGACTGAATTTGGAAAAACTAAATTATTAAATTATAAACAATTAGAAGAACTGGGTTACAACATCGTTATTTATCCTGTTACAACTCAAAGGTTAGCAATGAAAAACGTTGAGGATGGACTGAGGGACATTTATGCAAATGGACACCAAAACAACATTATTGATAAAATGCAAACTAGAAAACGTTTATATGATCTTGTGGAATACGAGAAATATAATAGTTTGGATGAAAAAATTTATAACTTTAACACCGATGGTCACGATTAATGAGTGATGATATTAAAAAAGGCTTATTAGGAATTGTTGTAGACGAAACAGAAGTCTCAAAAGTAATGCCTGAAATTAACTCTCTTACTTATAGAGGTTATGCTGCTCAAGATCTTTGTGAATATTGTAGATTTGAGGAAGTAGCTTATCTTATTTTAAATAAAGATTTACCGAACACTATTCAGCTTAGAAAATTTGAAAAGGAAGAGAAAAATAATAGAGAATTATCTAAAGATTTATACTCAGTTATAAAAAAAATGCCTAAGAAATCTCATCCTATGGATGTGGCTAGAACAGCCGTAAGTATTATGGGTTTAGAAGATAAAGAAACAACTGATTCCTCTCCTGAAGCAAATATGCGAAAAGCAATTAGAATCCTCGCAAAAACTCCTACTGCATTAGCTGCTTTCTACAGAATTAGAAAAGGTAAAAAAATTATCAAACCCAAAAAAAATTTAAATATAGCAGAAAACTTTTTTTATATGTGTTTTGGAAAAGTACCTCAAAAAGAAATAGTAAAAGCTTTTGATGTGTCTTTAATATTGTATGCAGAGCATAGCTTTAACGTTTCAACTTTTACTGCAAGAACTATTACCAGCAGCTTGTCTGATATTCATGGTGCAATTACTGGGGCAATAGCAAGTTTAAAAGGTCCATTACATGGAGGGGCTAATGAAGAAGTAATGCATATGATGAACAAAATTAAGGATCCTAAAAACGCTCTTAAATGGATAAATGATGCATTAGATAACAAAGAAGTTGTTATGGGTTTTGGCCATAGAGTTTACAAAAGTGGAGACTCAAGAGTTCCTACTATGAGAAAATATTTTGCTAAGGTAGCAAAAATTAAAAAAGATAAAAAATTTGAAAAAATTTATGACATTGTTGAAAAAGTAATGATTGAGAGAAAAAACATTCATCCAAACGTGGATTATCCTACTGGACCGACTTATCACTTGATGGGTTTTGATACAGATTTCTTTACGCCAATATTCGTTATTTCAAGAATAACTGGTTGGTCAGCACATATAATGGAGCAACATGCTGCAAATAAATTGATTAGACCTCTTGCAAGTTACAAAGGTAACAAGCACAGAAAAGTTTTACAATTAAATCAAAGATAATTAACTAAAAGCTTCGACCCAAGTTCCTTGTGTAGATGCTTTAGAATACTCAGTTGCACGACCCTCAAAGAAGTTCATATGCTCAACTGCATTTAACATTGTATCTAACCATCCAAGAGGATTTTTTTGTACATCATAAATTGGTTCCAAGCCTAGTTGAACTAGTCTTCTATTACCAATAAATCTAATGTAGTCTTTTACTTCTTTTGCAGTTAATCCTTCCATTGGACCCATTTCAAAAGCTAAATCTATAAAGGCATCCTCATGTTCAATAATAGTTCTGCAAGCTTCATATAATTCTTTTTTTAATTTTGGTGTCCAGATTTCTGGATTCTCTTTGATGAATTCTTTAAAAATTCTAATCATAGAATTACAGTGAAGAGTTTCATCTCTTACAGACCAAGTAACTATTTGTCCCATTCCTTTCATCTTATTATGTCTTGGGAAATTTAAAAGGATCGCAAAACTTGCAAATAACTGTAGACCTTCAGTGAAAGCACTAAATACTGCAACAGTTTTAGCAATGTCTTCTTTTGAATTAACATTAAATCCTTGCATGTAATCATATTTGTCTTTCATTTCTTTATACTTCATAAATGCAGAATATTCTGACTCTGGCATTCCAATAGTATCTAATAAATGAGAATAAGCAGCGACATGAACTGTTTCCATTGCAGCAAAAGCTGTCATCATCATTAAAACTTCAGTTGGTTTAAAAACAGTTGTGTAATGTCTTAAATAACAGTTATTAACTTCAACATCAGCTTGAGTAAAAAATCTAAAGATTTGAGTTAAAAGATTTTTTTCAGGTTGTGATAAATTTTTCTGCCAATCTCTAACATCATCGCCAAGTGGCACCTCCTCAGGTAACCAATGGATTCTTTGTTGTGTTAACCAAGCGTCATAACACCAAGGATATCTAAATGGTTTGTAAACTGGATTTTCTACTAAAAGACCCATCTTTTTAGGTTGGATAATTTCTTTTTTTTCTACTTTGATTTTCTCTGCTACTGACATGATAAACACTCCTCGTATTCTTGTTCTTCGTTAGTTTGTTGATTTTTAGATTTATATACATTGGCTGTAATATCAGTTGATTGAGCATTATTGATATTTTCAGCTCTTTGAATTGATTTTGATCTACAGTAATAAAGGCTTTTCAAACCTTTTTTCCATGCATCAAAATGAATTCTATGTAATTCTTTTTTGTGAACGTCTGCTGGTAAAAATAAATTGACTGATTGTGCTTGAGAAATAAATGGTGTCCTATCACCGCTCAACTCAATAATCCATTTTTGATTTAATTCAAAAGCAGTTTTAAAAACATCTTTTTCTAAATCAGTTAAAAAATCTAGATGCGAAACTGAACCTTGATTAGTAGTTATTGTTGACCATGTTTCATCATCATTCTTACCGTGACTTTCCAAAATTTCCTCAAGATATCTATTTCTGACATTGAAAGATCCTGACAAAGTTTTGTGAGTATAACTGTTAGCTGCAATAGGTTCTACTCCTGGTGATGCACCTCCGCAGATTATTGAAATAGATGCAGTTGGTGCTATTGCGGTCTTATTTGAAAATCTCTCTTTAAAACCATATTCTGCAGCATCTGGACATGCACCTCTTTCTTCAGCTAAATCTTTTGAAGCTTGATTTACCTTTTCATGAATATTTTTAAAAATCTTTTTATTCCATGACTTTGCCATAACAGACTCGAGTGGAATTCTTTTTTTCTGCAAGAAAGAATGGAAACCCATCACTCCTAACCCAACACTTCTTTCTCTCTCAGCAGAGTATTTAGCATCTTTAAATTGCTCAGGGGCTTTGTTAATAAAATCAGATAAAACATTATCTAAAAATCTCATTACATCTCCAATCATATCTGGATCATCTTTCCACTCATCATACTTTTCTAAATTTAATGAAGACAAACAACAAACAGCTGTTCTATCTCTTCCATCTTTATCGATACCAGTAGGTAAAGTTATTTCACTGCAAAGGTTTGAAGTTTTAACTGTAAGGTTTGCAAGCTTATGATGTTGCGGTATTTGTCTATTAACAGTGTCTATGTAAATAATGTAAGGTTCACCTGTTTCAATTCTCGCTGTTAATAATCTGATCCATAAATTTCTTGCGGATATAGTTTGTTGAATAGTTCCGTCAGCAGGACTCTTTAGTGCCCATTGCTCATCATTTTCTACAGCTCGCATAAATGCATCTGAAACTAAAACACCGTGGTGTAAATTTAATGCTTTTCTGTTCGGATCACCGCCAGTTGGTCTTCTCATTTCCATAAACTCTTCTATTTCAGGATGGTCAATTGGAAGATAACATGCTGCAGATCCTCTTCTTAATGAACCTTGGCTGATTGCCATAGTTAATGAGTCCATCACTTTTATAAACGGAATAATACCAGAAGTTTTTCCAACTTTACCAATCTTCTCACCTATTGATCTCAAATTTCCCCAATAACTTCCAATACCTCCACCTTTTGCGGCTAACCAAACATTTTCACTCCAAAGATCTAGAATGCCACCCAAGCTATCTGATGCCTCATTTAAAAAACATGAAATTGGTAATCCTCTTTTAGTTCCACCATTAGACAAAACAGGTGTAGCTGGCATGAACCAGAGATTACTTATATAATTATAAATTCTTTGCGCGTGCAAATTATCGTCAGCATATGTACTAGCTACTCTCGCAAATAAATCTTGAAAAGATTCATTGTGACCAAGGTATCTGTCTTTTAGAGTTGCCTTACCAAAATCAGTTAAATTTGCATCTTTTGATCGGTCAATTTTAATTATAATACCCTTATCATTTTGAAATAATTCAGTTTCATTGTTTAGTGAGAATAAATCTGGTCTATTGCTTTTTTGGACTTCTTTAACCTCGGGGCTATATTCAGAGACAGCTTTCTTTAATGCCTGCGATAGTATTTTATTCATTTTTTGTTAATATAACTTGTTAATACAGCGAAAACAACTATATGTTGTGTGCGCTTGGTGTTGATATACTAAATATTATGTAAATCAACAGAACATTTATAGAACAGTGAAAAAAAAATTCAACTATAAAAATGAAAAAAATGTAAGTAATTAACAGCATGTCTCAATCAATAAAAATAGACCCCTTCGGCTTTAGAGAATATGACGCAAGATGGATTTACGAAAAAGATATTAATGAGCCAGGAATCACGAATCTTGGAAAAGGTTTAGGTACCCAAATTAAAGAACACACTAAAAAAGAAAACCCAAGAGTAATAGTTGGACATGATTACAGATCATACAGCGAAAAAATAAAATCAGCCTTAAAAAAAGGTTTACTATCAACTGGATGCTTTATTGAAGATGTTGGTTTATCTCTATCACCAATGGTTTATTTCGCACAATTTAATTTAGATGCTGACGCAGTTGCTATGGTAACAGCTAGTCACAATGAAAACGGCTGGACAGGAGTAAAAATGGGAATCAAAAAAGGATTAACGCAT
The DNA here is from genome assembly GCA_902595405.1 of uncultured Pelagibacteraceae bacterium. Lineage (GTDB taxonomy): Bacteria > Pseudomonadota > Alphaproteobacteria > Pelagibacterales > Pelagibacteraceae > Pelagibacter. The sequence continues at coordinate 226,434 of CACJPX010000001.1, read as the reverse complement.
GCACCTGAGGAAATGAAAGAATTAAAAGAAATTACCTTAAATCAAAATTTTACTAAAGGTAACGGTGATGAAAAACAAATTAAAGATTTTGATAAAGTTTATAAAGAAGATTTAATAAATAAGAATAAGTTAAAAAAGAAAATAAAAGCTGTTGTTGCTTGTGGTAATGGTACGGCAGGGATTTTTGCTCCAGATATATTAAGAGGAATTGGATGTGAAGTAGTAGAATTAGACTGTAATTTAGATTGGAATTTCCCGAAATATAATCCAAATCCTGAAGATTTAGAAATGCTCCATGCAATTGTTAAATCAGTAAAAGAAAACAATGCTGATATTGGTTTTGGTTTTGATGGAGATGGTGATCGTGTAGGTGTAATTGATAACGAGGGAAACGAAATTTTTTCTGATAAAATAGGCTTGTTGATCGCTAGAAATTTATCTAATTCGCATAAAAATTCAAAGTTTATTGTCGATGTAAAATCTACTGGTCTTTACTCAACTGACAAAATTTTGAATAAAAATCATTGTGAAACTTTATATTGGAAAACAGGTCATTCTCACATCAAAAGAAAAGTACATAATGAAAAAGCCTTAGCTGGATTTGAGAAAAGTGGACACTTTTTTTTCAATCAACCATTAGGTTACGGTTACGACGATGGCATTAATTCAGCAATTCAAGTTTGTCACTTATTAAATAATCAAGATAAAAAAATGAGTGAAATAATTAAAGAACTTCCAACCACTTACCAATCCCCAACAATGGCACCTTTTTGTAAAGATGAGGAGAAATACAAAGTAGTTGACGAAATGGTAAGGGAATTTAAAAAAATTAAAGACCAAAAAATAAAAATAGATAATCAAGAAATAAAAGAAATTATAACTGTTAATGGAGTTAGATTTTCTTTTGAAGATGGTTCTTGGGGTTTAATTCGAGCATCCTCTAATAAACCATCATTAGTTGTAGTAACTGAAAGCCCTACTTCTGATGAAAGAAAATTAAATATTTTTAAATTCATTGATAAAACATTAATGAAAACTGGCAAGATTGGTGAGTACGATCAAAAAATTTAATAAGGGAAAGATTCAACTAAAAAGTGTTCATAAAACTGTAAAGAATCATTTATTCTAAATCCGTGAGGTGATGGAGGGAGACTGAAGTCACCTCTTTTTTTTTATGGCAGACAAAAAAATTAGATCAATAGCTAAAACTTTTTCTTGGAGATTTATCATTTTTGTTTATTGGGTAATTTTTGGATACATTTACACTGGAACATTTACAGGTGCAGGGATACTTGGTGTTGGATCAATAGTTCCACTTTTTTTTTACTATTTTCATGAGAGAATTTGGAACAAGGTTAAATGGGGAACTGGTTAATATTAATTTATTGATAAGTATTCAAAAAAAGATCTAATCGATACAATAATTAAAAATATCCCAAAGATCTTGCTCAAAATATTTTTATCTATTTTATAAACTGCTTTGGCGCCCACTCTAGCCATTATCATTGTCACTGGCACGAAAACTAGAAATCCGAGTAAATTCACATATCCAAGGCTGTAGGGCGTATTAATATTATCCACAATTTTACCTCCAGTAATCATTGTAATTGTACCAAATACAGCGATCAGAAATCCAACTCCTGCTGCAGTTCCTATTGATCTCCTAATATCGTATCCAAAAGTTCTCATAAAAGGAACCATTAATGAACCACCACCAATCCCCAGTAACACAGATATAAAACCTATGATAATTCCTGAAATATTTTTAGCTGAGTCAGAAATCATTTTTGGATTTTTTAAAAGCTGTTCTCTAAAAAAGATAAAGAATAAACCAACTATAAAAGCCATAATGGAAAAGAATAAAACGAAAGCTGGTGTTTTTAAGTTTACTGCTAAAAATGTTCCCCCAATAACTCCAAATAAAATAAATATGCCAAAGGATTTTATGAGTTTAAAATCAACCGCATCATACTCCATATGAGTTTTCGTTGATATGATAGAAGTTGGAATTATAATTGCTAATGAAGTTCCAACTGAAAGATGCATTCTTGTAGCAATATCAAAATCTAAAACAGTAAAAGCATAATAAAGAGCAGGCACTATTATTATACCACCACCAACTCCTAATAAACCTGCCATAAAACCAGCAACAGATGCTGCTAAAGATAAAACAAATAAAAGATTTATAATTTCATTTATGTCTAAAGTTTCCATTATGAGTTGGCCTGAATTGCCTTTTCATTATTCTGAACAATAGTCATAATATGTTTTGCTTTTTGAAAATCAGAGTCTCTTGCCATCATGTTATCACTTAAATATCTTTTCCATTCTTTTGAGCCAACTTGTCCGTGATATAAACCTACTGTATGTCTCATGATATGATTTATTTTTGTTCCTAATTTTACTTCTCTATCAGCATACTCTAAAAGTTTTTCTACAACTTGTTCCCTTGTAGGACTAATCTTTGTTTTGAATATTTCTTTTTCAATTTCAATTAAAGAATACGGATTTTGATATATTGATCTTCCTATCATTACACCATCACAAAGCTTTAAATGATTATTTATTTCCTCAACTTTTGTGATTCCACCATTTATAATTATTTCTAAATTAGGATTATCTTTTTTAATATCATAAACCATTTTATAATTTAATTTTGGAATGTTTAAATTTTGTTTGGGGGATAAACCTGTCAAGATTGCTTTCCTTGCATGCAATATAAATGTTTTTGAACCAGCATCTCTCATCTTATGAATAAAATTATTTAAATAATCAAATTCCTCTGTGTCATCGAAACCAATTCTTGTCTTAGCTGTAACAGGAATTTTACATGCATTAACCATTGAATTAATACATTCAGCAACTAAATCGGGTTCTTTAATTAAACATGCACCAAATTTATTTTTTTGAACTTTTTTGCTAGGACAACCAAGATTAATATTAATTTCATCATAACCCATATCCTCTGCAATTTTAGCTACTTTTGCTAACTCCTCTTTATTAGATCCACCCACTTGTAGAGCTAATGGTTTTTCTTCAGGACTAAAAGATAAAATTTTTTTTCTATCGCCATGAATTGCAGATTTTGTTGCAACCATCTCAGTATAGAGCATTACATTTTTGCTCATTAGTCTTAAAAAGAAACGATCATGCCTATCAGTACAATCCATCATTGGGGCAACTGATATTTTTCTGTTTATTTTTTTTTTAGAATCCAAGGTCTTTACCCATTATTTTATCAGGTAACCATGTAACAATCTCAGGAAAAATACATAAAATTACTATAGCTAAAGCCATAATTATCATAAACGGTATAGATCCTTTTAAAATTTCTGACAAACTAACGTCTGGGGTAATTCCTTTTATAATATAAAGATTTAATCCAACTGGTGGTGTAATTAAGCCAATCTCCATATTGATTGTAAATACTATTGCAAACCAATATGGGTCAAAACCTAAAGTAGTAATGACTGGCAATAATATTGCTGAAGTCATTACAATAACTGCAACTGGAGGTAAAAAGAAACCAGCTATTAAAAGAAATATGTTTATTAGAATGAACACAACCCATTTGTTAGAGCTTAACTCGACCATGCTCTGTGCTAATGACTGGGTTACATACAGTTGTGATAGAGTGAATGCAAAAAGATATGAGGCAGCGATGATGAACATTATCATTACACTTTCTTTCATAGAAACTTTAACAATGTTCCAAATCTTTTTTGGCTGATAAATTTTGTACACAACAGCTATTAATACAAAAACTAAGAATGCCCCTACTCCAGATGCCTCGGATGGTGTTGCAACTCCTCCATAAAGTACATACAGAACTCCTGCTATAATTGCTAAAAAAGGAAGAATTCTTGGTAAAACTTCAAGTTTTTCTTTTAGAGTTGGTCTTACTCTATTTCTTAAAGCTTTTGCTGCATCTTTATCAATAAAATAACTGTGTATTAAAGCCCATATCGCAAACATACCTGCCAACATAAAACCAGGTACAAGACCACATAAAAATAATCGTCCAATAGATGTACCCGTTGCAATTCCATAAACTATTAAAACAATACTAGGTGGAATTAAAACTCCTAAAGTTCCACCTGCAGCAATGGTTCCTGTTGCGATTTGATCGGAATAACCTCTTTTTCTCATTTCAGGTATTCCCATTGTCCCAATCGCAGCACAAGTTGCAGGACTAGATCCACTTAAAGCTGCAAAAATTGAACAAGCGCCAATATTTGAAATTACCAATCCACCTGGTACTCTCCAAAGCCATCTATCTAATCCTGTATATAAATCTTTTCCAGCGGGAGAGTTGGCAACAGCCATTCCCATTAAAATAAACATTGGTATAGAAAGCAAAACAAATGAATTTAATCCTGCAAAAAATGTTTCAGCAAATACATCAAGCATTTGAAAACCTTCAAATGTAACCAAAAGAGCTATCGAAACAAAACTCAAACCAAATGCAATTGGAATTCCAGAAAAAAGTACCAATAAAGTAAAAACTGCAACAATTAATGCTATAATCAGTGGATCCATTTATTTAAAATCCTTTTCATCAGTTAATTTTATAATTTCTGCAATATACTGTAATATCATCAATAAAGCCCCTAACATCATTGATGAATATGGTATCCATAGTGGTGGATCCCACACTGTTCCTGTTGAATAATTTTTGGTAAATGCTTCCTCGAACATTAAGAAACCAAAATAAAATAAAATTAGGAAAAATAATAAACTTATAGAAGATGTAAAAATTTTTAATCTAATTATATTTTTTTTGGATAAAAAATCATAAATCCATTCCATGCTCACATGAGCTTTCTCACTTAGAACGTATACACTTCCTATAAAAGTTGAAGCAACTAACAGCATAGTTACAAGTTCTGTTTGCCATGTAATTGCTCTTTGAAAAAAATATCTCTCAAAAACAAGTTCAACGATTACTAAGATTGATAAGAGTAATGCTAATACAGCGAAAGCACCACATGCTTTAGCGATTAAATCGCAAAATTGAAGATACTTTTTTTTCATAAAAAAAACCCCTATTTAATAAGAATAAATAGGGGTTCTTTATATATTATTTTATTTAACTGCTAAAGCCATTTCCATTAGCTTATCGCCACCTGGAACTTTATCAGCAAATGCCTTATGAGAAGATTTTTTCGCAATCTCTACCCATGCGGCATGGTCTTTTGCATCCATGTATACTAATTTTACACCTGCAGCTTTATAAGCATCTTCAAACTTTTTATCTAAGTTTTCTACTTGAGCTGTCATGTATTTTTCAGCAACTTTTCCAGCCTTCATTAAAGCTTTTTGCTGCTTAGAGTTTAAAGCATCAAAAGACTTTTTTGACATCAAAATTGGCTCATACATAAACCATAGACCAAATTTTCCTGGAGGAGTAGCACATGAAACTTGTTCATAAATTTTGTAACTTACAAAACTTCCTGAACTTGTGTTAGCACCTGTTAATACACCAGTTTGTAAACCTGTGTAAATTTCAGATGAAGGCATACTTTGTATACCAGCTCCTGCAGCTTCTAACATTTGGTTAAATGCTTTTCCTGCAGCTCTCATAACTTGACCTTTAGCATCGCTAGGATTTTTGATACATTTTGTTTTTGAAGCAAAACCACCACCTAACCAAGCATCAGATAAAACTACAACACCTGCATCATTAATGATCTTTTTTATTTCAGTCATCATTGGACCTTTATTAAATCTTAATGCGTGGTCATGATTTTTTACTGTTCCAGGCATTAAAGTTGCATCAAATTCTGGATGGAATTTAGAAGCATATGCTAATGGAAAAGCAGAAATATCTAATTGACCAGTTGTCATTGGTTTCCACTGTTCTTTTGGTTTGTATAATGATTTAGCTGGGTAAATTCTAATATCTACTCCAACGTTTGCTTTTTTAACCTCGTCAGCAATGATTTGAACCATTTCATGACGTGGGTCATAAGATCCATCAGCTCTTGGTGTACCTGGCCATTGGTGACTTGCTTTCAGCGTAACTGCATAAGCAGAACCAATAGTAGTAAAAACAAAAACTAATGAAGTTAAATATAAAGATATCTTTTTTAACATTATTTTTTCCCTCTATTGTTATTTTTAATAATTGAATTAAAGTGAACTTATTAATAAGAGTCAAGTCGTCAAAAACTCATGATTTATATAATTATATGGATGGACCGTTAAAAAACCTACTAGTAGTTGATTTAACAAGGGTATTAGTCGGTCCTTACTGCACAATGATACTATCAGACCTTGGTGCAAGAGTAATTAAAGTTGAAGCCCCAGAAATTGGAGATGACTCTAGAAAGTTTGGACCATTTATTAAAGATTACTCAGCTTATTTTATGTCTTTGAATAGAGGTAAAGAAAGTATTGCGCTGAATTTAAAGAACAGTGAGGATAAAAAAATTTTTGATAAAATTTTATCTAAGGCAGATATCTTAGTTGAAAATTTTAAACCAGGTACTTTGGAAAAGTGGGGTTACGGTTGGAAAGATATAAATAAAAAATATCCTAAATTAATTTATGCTTCTGCCTCTGGATTTGGACAAACCGGTCCTCTTAAAGAATTGCCTGCATACGATATGGTTGTACAAGGCATGGGCGGATTAATGAGTGTAACTGGTCAACCTAATTCCGAACCAACTAGAGTCGGAACATCAATTGGTGATATTACTGCCGGTTTATTTACAGCAATTGGAATTAACGCAGCACTTTATGATAGACAAAAAACAGGTAAAGGAATGTACATAGATGTTTCAATGCTTGATTGTCAAATAGCAATTTTAGAAAATGCTATAGCTCGTTACTTAGCAAAAAATGAAATTCCAAAACCAATGGGTTCACGTCATCCATCAATTGCACCGTTTGAAGCTTTTAAAACAAAAGATAGTTACATTATTATAGCAGCTGGAAATGATAGATTATTTGAAAAACTTTGTGAACTTTTAGCAATGCCTGAAATGAGTAAAGACCCAAAATTTTCTGACAATTCGTCTAGATCTAAAAATATGGATGAACTTAAAAATATACTTGAAAAAAAATTAGTTTCTAGATCGACCAGTGAATGGGTTAAAGATATGGAGAAAGAAAAAATTCCATGTGGTCCAATATTCAATATTAAAGAAGCAGTAGAAAATCCTCAAGTAGATGCAAGAAATATGATTGTTAAAGCTTTTCATAAAGAAATTGGGAATTTCAAATTAGCTGGTAATCCAATTAAAATGTCTACTTATAAAGATGAAAAAACTAGGGGTGATATCCCTGATTTAGACGAACATAGGGAAAAAATTTTAAAAGAATTTTCTTAATTACTGATTGTTTTCAGTATCGTTAGTAGCTTCTTGCTCTGAGGCTTGATTTTCTGTTTCAGTTACTTCATCTAATGAAACATCCCCTTGCTCATCACCTGTTTCATCTGTTGCTGCTGTATCAATGTCTGGTTTAGCGGTTTGAGATAGTTCTGCTAAATCTTCATTAGAAACTTGAATTTTTTCTGGAGTTTTTCTTGCTCTCTTAGATGGTAAAATAGGTGTACCACTTTTTGAGATTTCACCTTTATATAAACTTTCAAAGTCATCACCTACATCTTCATCATCTTCTGCACCATCATCAACCTGTTCTACATGCTTTCTTAATTTGTGAACTGCACTATCGGTAAGTTCATTTACCTTAATATTTTCCTCAGCAATTTCTCTTAAGGCAATAACGGTATTCTTATCATTATCTCTTTCTAAAGTTGGTTCTATACCTGTATTAAGTTGAGTGGCTCTTTCTTTTGCAACTAATACCAATTCATAAGGACTTTCTACTTTATCGATACAATCTTCTACAGTTACTCTAGCCATGCGGAGTATCTATACAGTGATCTTTAAAAAATCAAGGAGAATTTTATAAATACTGAGGATTCAGCTTATTTCTTACAAAAAATAATAAGACAGCGGCTATGGAAATATAGATGAATGACACCAAAGCAACCTGTTCTATTGAAAATCCTGAGTCAATTAAAAGGCCGAATAATGCAGTACCAAAAGCAGTAGAAAAAACCATCAAAGCAGTTGTTAAAGCTTTTATAGAGCCGATGTGTCTCACACCATAAATTTCTGCCCATGTTGAGGATCCTAAAACGTTTGCAAGTCCATTGGATATCCCAATTAAACCTAAAAACAAGAAAGCTGAAAATGAAATATCAAAATACATTAAAATTATTGTTGAAATTAATAATGGAATATTCATAAAAATAAGTAATTTTCTGCTAGTGAATTTATCAATCAAGAAACCTGCAACTAGTAAAGTTATTACTGATAAAACAGAATAAACCATAAATGATTGGGCAATTACATAAGCACCCCACCCTTTAGACTCTGTAATAAAAGATTGGTAAACAAATACACCTGTTGCGATCCACGGCATTGCTAACATATTCAGACAAACTATATAAAATCGATAGTCTTTAAGAACTTCAATTCTTTTCCATTGTTTTATTTTCTGATTTAATTCTTGTTGTTGAGTTTCTTCCCTAGATTCAAAGTTTAAATTTTTAACTAGAATAAAAGAAGTAATTGGAAGAAATGTTAATACTAATATTGATATATATATCCATAAATTTTGCCAAGAGGTAATGGTAAGCAAATATACAATTAAAACAGGTAATATAAATTCAGCGGTTGAAAGACCGAACCAACTTGTACTTAAAGCTTTTCCTCTAGATTTTGTAAAATATCTTGAAATTGTCGTTGTTGCAGTATGAGACATCATACCCTGACCTGAGAATCTCATTAGAAAAATTGCTAAAAATAAAAAAGTTATCGAAGAAATCTTTGAAAAGAAAAAACACGAAAAAGATAAAAGTATTGTTACAAAAAATGCAAATTTAAATATATTGATATCATCTATTTTTTTTCCAACCCATATTAATAAAAAACTACTCAACAAAGTTGCGGATGCATAAATTGTTCCAAATTGTCCCTGAGTAATTGATAATGTATCTCGTATGCTAGAATTAAAAAGACCAAGAAAAAAACTCTGTCCAAAACTAGAAAAAAATGTAAATATGAAACCAAATATGATTACTTTTAAACTTAAACTTTTAAACATATTAAAAAATTATGAGTTATAATGTTGCTTTCATAGGTCTTGGTGTCATGGGTTATCCAATGGCTGGTTATATATCAAAAGGCGGACACAATGTAACTGTTTTTAACAGGACGAAATCCAAAGCTGAAAAATGGATAAAAGAATACAAAGGGAATATGGCTGATACTCCAGCCGAGGCTGCAAAAAATGCTGATTATGTTTTTACATGTGTTGGTAATGATAATGACTTGTCAGAAGTAGCAATTGGAAAAGAAGGTATTTATAACACTATAAAAAAAGGTGCGGTGCATATCGACAATACTACTGCATCAGCTGCAATTGCAAGAAAACTTTACGCAAGTTCTAAAGCACATGGTTGGGGATTTTTAGATGCACCAGTTTCAGGTGGACAAGCCGGTGCCGAAAACGGTGCTTTAACCGTGATGATTGGTGGTGATCAAACTGACTTTGATAAAGCAAAAGATGTAATTGATTGTTACAGTAAAAAAATGAAATTACTTGGTAAAGCTGGTTGTGGCCAACTTGCTAAGATGGTAAATCAAATTTGTATAGCAGGACTTGTTCAAGGATTATCTGAAGCTATTAATTTTGGAATAAAAGCTGGATTGAACATGGAAGACGTAATTGAGGTTATTTCAAAAGGAGCAGCTCAGTCTTGGCAAATGGAAAATAGATATAAAACAATGATTGATGATAAGTTTGATTTTGGTTTTGCAGTGGATTGGATGAGAAAAGACTTAAAGATTGCAATGGAAGAAGCTAAAAATAATGGCTCATTATTACCTGTTACTGAACTAGTGGATAAGTTTTACGGTGAAGTACAAGAAATGGGTGGTAATCGTTGGGATACTTCAAGTTTAATAAAAAGATTTAGAAAGTAAAGTATGCAACCAGCATACTATGAAGATTTTACAGAAATTCAAAATAAGTATTGGTCGATGTTAGATGATGCTGTAACCAATAGAAGCTCACCATTTAGAATTCCAGTTTTTATTTGCGCTCATCAAAATGAAGTTGATGGTAGAATAGTTGTCTTACGTAAGTCTGATAGAGAAAAGAATCTGTTACAGTTTCATACTGATTTAAGATCTTCAAAAGTGGATATTCTTAAAAAAAATAAAAATGCATCTTTAGTTTTTTATGACAAAGAAGAAAAGATACAGTTAAGAGTTAAAGTAGAATGTGAGGTTAATAATCAAAATTCCATAACAGAGGAATCCTGGAAAAAAACTCAACGTATCAGTAGACGTTGTTATTTAACTGATAGCCCTCCTGGAACTTCATCAGATAGTCCAACTTCTGGAATGATATCTGAATTAGAAGATTTTGACTACACTATGGAACAAAGTGAGGAAGGTTATAAAAATTTTACAGTTATAAAATGTAAAATAAAATCAATTGAGTGGCTGTATCTTGCAGCGAAAGGTCACCGAAGAGCCAAGTTTGATATAGAGGCTAACAATATTTCTTGGTTAGTTCCTTAACAAAGACTTTATAAAGAATTATAAAGTCTAAATAACGCAGAGTAATATAAATTATATGAATTATGTATGCATTATGGAAATATTTATTTTAGTTATTTTGGTGCTTATCGTAGGATTTATACTTTTTAGACCTATCACTAAAAAAGAATTGGATAGGTATAATGATAAAGATAACTGGTCAAATATGGGTTTTTAATTAATTGGCTTTCAAAAATTTTGAATAAATTAAATCTGTTTGATGAAAAAGATCTCTATCATAATTCTCAATTGTCTTTTTTTTACTTAACTCAAATGTACTACTTGTAGTATTTTTAAGATTCAAAAAGTTTTCAATTTTTTTTACGTACTCTGAGTTTTTAAGATTTTCGTAGATAATAAATTTACAATTTTTTTTATCTTTATAATTCTTATAAATATCTAAATAAAAAAATTTCCATTGCTCTAACCAATAATTTAATGAATTAGTATCTTTAAATTTTTCTGGATAATTCCAATACTTGTGAATATCACCAAATTCCTCATGACCTAAATATTTCATATATCTCTTAGAAAAATTGTTCAACGAATGTAGTTTTTTAAAATTATTATGTTGGTTTAAAAGTGAGTAAGCGTGCTGGATGGGATTTCTAATAGGTATTAAAAACAAAGAATTAGGTAATATTTTTAAAATTAAATCAATCCTTTTATAATTAAGATTATTTTTACTTAAATATCTATTAGAATTATTTGAATTTAAAAAAAGATTTAGAAAATTTAACAATTCATTTTCAATTTCTTTTTGACTAAAATTTTTAAAAAAAACTTCATCAAAAGACTCGGGACTATCCAAATTAATAAAGATTTTGTCTTTATGAAATCTTTCTTGTGATTGCCACCTCTTTTTATTAAACATTTTGGAAAGATTTGGTGATAAAATTAAAGGCATATTTTTATATTTAAGCGAGCATAGTTCATCAAATTTGTTTAAAAAATTTAGTAAAGCAGTTGTTCCAGATCTTGGTAAACCAGTTATGAAAACATGTTTATTTTTGTGATAATCTTTTTTTTTTAAAAAAAATAATTTTTCAATTTCATAAATAGATTTAAGAATTAGTTTTTTACCTAAAAAAATATCATGTAATAATATATCTAATCTACTGTAATTTAACATCTAAGTTTAGATCTAATAATAAAATAAATCGAAAATATTAATGTGATTTTAATAATTCCAATTAAACTAAATAATATCATAAAAATATCTAAATAATAGTTTATCAAAAAAAGACTTATGCCTGCTGTTATAAAAAAAAGTAAAATTTTTGAGGATTTTTGTAAAAGACTTTTTGAATAAATTATTATTAATTTTTCTTTTTGAATATCGCTTAATTTTTTTTTTGTTAACAATAAAAAAAACTTTTTATAAATCTTAAAAGATGATTTAAATGAGTCTAAAATATTAAAATATAAAAAAAACTCATAAATTATTATGAAGATAATTGCTAAAATTATATTATTTATCAATTTCTTTTTTATCTAATTGATTTTTTTTTTCTTTGATATTTTTTATTAACCTTTTTAGAGGAAACCAGAGTATTCCAAATATAAGAGCAAATATAGCTATTAAGAAACCTAATATACCGGCGATTAAACCCCCTCCCATGCCAGGGCCTAAATACGCATATGCGGGAGAATTAAATAAGACGATAAAAGTAAACAAAAAGTAAGTTTTTTTAGTAATCATGAAATATTATTCATTAATAAAATCTAAATTTAGTTCATCTTCATAGTAATATCTACTCCAATGTTGAGATCCTATAAATTCTTTTGAAATACTGTGTACATAACTCCAGATTAATTTTTGATCTTTAGACACTCTATGAATAATAGCTGTATCACTCTCTTCTATAAAAACATCTTTGTTTCTTAAGATTCTGTGTAAACCTTGAGTTGGAGTAAATATCCCATTCTTTTCTGTTAAAGAAAATATTTCAGTTATGATATCATTTTTCATGTTATAATTTTTAATTGAATTGTTATTTATTTTATACCTATGTGCAGGTTGATTTTCTTTTATTTCTGAAAAATTAGTGTCATCAACGACACCATTATCAAAAATTGTAAAATTACCATCTCCAATATAATCAACATCATGTTGTTTTAGCCATGGCCCATTTTTTAGCCAAAGAATTTTTTTAGATGATGGTCTGTAAAAAAAAACTGTTGATAAATTTCTCAGACTAAAAACTAGATCACCCTTTTTTACAAAGTTGTCATTTTCTAATATCGTCTCAACGTCATTTAAATGAATTAAGTCCTGTTCTGGAGTTCCTATTCCATATAAAAGTCCAAAGTATGAGTTAATTTCCAGTATATCTCTTAAATTTTCCTCAAATATAATTTTACCTGTGTTTGAATCTACAACAATATAACTATCTTCTCTTGTAGGATTTATATTCTTATCAGGTGGAGATTGCGAAACAACAGGTACCACAATATTTCCGTTATGATCTAAACTGATTGAGTGATGTGTTTGTCTATCAACTAACCAAACTAATTCTGAGTTTTTATTTATTCTTACAAGTGGACCTTGTGAAGAATTTGATATCAAGTCACCATTTTTCATTATAATTGGATGTTGTCCCCTAAAACAACATTTGGTAACTTTTTTACCTATAGTTGAATTTTCAAGAATACTTTTAATAGGCCATTTCCAGACAAATACTTTTTCTCTCTTCTCTATATCAAATAACACCGTGATTGGATTAGTATCATTATCAATGGATGAATATAAGATAAACCCTTTATCCTCAAAATTTTTATCATAATAAATTATTCCTTGAAATTTTTCGAACTTAATTTTTCTTGGCTCAATTGTTGTTGTAAAACTGTTAATAAGTCTTAAACCATCATCTGTAAATTTAGCAACAGTATTTACTTTGTTACCAAATCTAGATTTGAGACCATGTGGGTATGGTGCATTATAAATATAATACATGCTCCAAATCAAAATTAATGAAATTAAAACAAAAGTAATAAAAGATAATAAAAACATCCATAAGGATATTTTTTTAAACATTAAATTTTCTAAAAATTTCATGATTTAATGCTAACAAATTTAATACAATTTTATAACTATTTCTTTGAAAAATTCGTAATACTTCTTTTTATTGTTTCGGCAATAATTAACACCCCTTTTTCATTTGGGTGTAATCCATCATCCTGATTAAATTTTGGATTAAGAGCAACACCTTTTAATAGAAATGGAATTAATTCCAATTCAAATTTTTTTGATAAGTCAGGATAAATTTTATCAAATTTTTTTTTATAATTTAATCCATTTGTAGGTGAAGCAACCATACCTGCAAGAATTACCTTAATGTTATTATCTAGTATAATGTTAATAATCTTGTCTAAGTTTTGCTTTATTTGATTTGGGTTAACTCTTCTTAACATGTCATTTGCTCCAAGACCAATAATTATCAAATCATAACTTTCATCTAATAATTCATCTTCTATTCTATCTAAACCATCTAAAGAGGTGTTACCAGAGACACTGCCATTAAAAACTTGAATTTCATATCCTTCAGATTTTAAACTTTTTTCTAAAATTACAGATAAATGATCCTCCTCAGGTAAGCCATAGCCTGACATAAGGCTGTCACCAAATAATAATACTTTTTCTAATTTAATTTGTGATTTTTTTTCACCGCAACTTATTAATAAAATAGAAGTTAAACTTAGGATAACGATCCCTAAAAGTTTTTTCATGGATTATTAAAAAATTGATTTGTTATGGAATCTGAACACCATCTTTTATGATATTATAAACCATTTTTTTCCAATTATAATTATACTTTTTTCTGTTAACGTGAATTGTATTTAAAACTACAATTCTTGAGTTTTCTACGTCAATCAAAATTTGCTGACCTCCGTGTCCTCCCATGCCAAGAATTTTCCTATCTTTCATTCCTTTAATATCTAAATGAAATTGACCACCATAACTATATGTGGCTTCCTCAACACGAAATAAACTTCTCTTTGGATTAGTTAATTTCTTTTCAATTCTATTATTGTAAATAGTTTTTAAATATTTTCCAACACATGTATCATTTTGCCAATCATCCATAATTGTCTTAGCTACTCGTAAATAATCATATCTTGTTGCATAAAACATACTTTGAGCGTCACCATTTTCAGCAAATTTATTTGGAACCTTAAAAAAATATACACTATTTTTTACTTTAGCTTTAACCTGAAAAATATTATTTAAAAGTTTTTGCCAATTATCTCCAGATTTAAACATTGCATAATTTAATATTAAGTGCGTATTAATAACGTTGTAATTATATTTGCGATCAGATTTTTTTTTATTTTTAAAATAATTACCCATGTAAAAAGCAATAGTATTAGTGTCCGCCTCACCCTCTACTGTTTGATATTCTACATCTCCCATTTCTAAAATAACGCTGTCATAAACATACTTTTGATCGCCAGCATTCATATTTAACAAATCTATTAGTTTATCATCTTGGTAAATTGTATCTTTCACTAAAGGCCAATCACTAATTCTCTGATTTACATCCTTAATGTATCCTGCACAAATTGCGTGGCCCAATACGTACGATGCCAAACTTTTTCCCATTGAATTTGATCTTAATTTTGTATCATTATTTACAAATTCACCGAATCGATCAATCGGTGATAATTCATCTATTATAATTTGACCATCTTGAAAATAAAGGTAACTAAGGATTGCTTGTTTCATAAATTGTTTTTTTATAAATTCATTTTCTATTTTATTGAATTTAAATTCATAAGGATCTTTGGAAGCTTGAATTAAATATTTCTTCCATTGAATAGTGCTACCATCACCTGTTTCATGACTAAATAAATTTTTGTAATTGTAATATACTAATGTATCTCTGTTAGGATTTTTGTTAAAAGGTACGCTCCACCTTCCTTTGTAAGCGTTAACTTTCAAATTATTTTCTTTATCTTCCCATAATGGATTTCCATTCTCATCGTAACATAGAGCATTTCTCGTTTTTTTATTATCGCATCCAACTCTATAGCTATAACCATTATTTTTTAACCAAAGATTAAAACTCAACATGCTGTTTGAGTAATCTGATGCAAAAGTAATATTGTTTTGAAAAAAGAGTAATATTAAGATCAATGTAAAATTTTTCATAAATTTTTAAAAAATTGATTTAGAATATTTTTTCCAATTGTCTTGATAGTGTTTCGTATTCTCATTAATTGCTTTTTTTTCTTCCTCAGTAATTTCTCTTACAACTTTTCCAGGTGAGCCAATCACTAAAGAGTTGTCTGGAATTTCTTTGTTTTCTGTGATTAAAGCTTTTGCTCCAATAAGACAGTTTTTTCCAATCTTTGCGTTATTTAAAATTACTGCTCCAATACCGATTAAACTATTATCTCCTATGGTACAGCCGTGAAGCATAACCATATGTCCAACGGTTACATTCTTTCCAACTTTTAATGGATAACCAGGATCTGTATGTAAAACACTTCCGTCTTGAATATTAGAACCTTCACCAATATGAATATTTTCTACATCACCTCTTAAAGTTGCATTGAACCAAATGCTAGAATTTTTTTCTAAAGTAACATCACCTATTATAGTTGCATTAGGTGCTACCCAATTTTCGCCAGAGTTTTTTGGTTTTTTATCTTTTAAATCGTAAAACATAATTTATATATTATTACATTATGCCCATACAAACTCCAATATGTGATTTTGGTCAAAAAGCTCATGACTTTAAGCTTAAATCAACAGAGGGTAAAATTCTCTCCTTAGCAGATATCAAAGGTGAAAAAGGAACACTTATTATGTTTATCTGTAATCACTGTCCATATGTTAAAGCAGTAACGAAAGACATTGTTGAAGATTGTAAAAAATTAAAAGATGTCGGTATCAATTCAGTAGCTATTTGTGCTAATGATGCTGAAAATTATCCTGAAGACTCATTTGAAAATATGATTAAATTTTCAAAAGAAAACCAATTTGGTTTCCCTTATTTAGTTGATGAAACTCAAGAAATTGCAAAAACTTATGATGCAGTGTGTACACCAGATTTTTTTGGTTATAATAAAGATTTGGAACTTCAATATAGAGGAAGAGTGAGAGAACTAAAAAAATTGGTACCGGTAAGAGATGGGGACAGTGATCTATTAAAAGCAATGATACAAATTGCTGAAACTAATAAAGGACCTGAGAACCAAATTCCTAGTGCTGGATGTGGTATTAAGTGGAAAACTAATTAATGTATATTATTGTTACAAGAACTTTTCCACCAGAATTGGGTGGAATGCAAAGTTTGATGTGGGGTTTATCCCGTGAAATGTCCAAAAATTTTATGATCAAAGTTTTTGCAGATTATTATGAAAATCATAAAAATTTTGATGAACAAGCAAGTTTTTCAATTGAAAGAGTTGGTGGAATAAAATTATTAAGAAAAATAAGAAAAGCTCAATTAATAAATGAATTTTTAAAAGAAAATAAAGTTGAGGGGATCTTTGCTGATCACTGGAAAAGTTTAGAATTAATTAAAACTAATAAAAAAAAATATTGTTTAATTCATGGTAAAGAAATCAACCATCCTGTAGGAAGTTCATTAAATAAAAGAGTTGTAAAAGTTCTTAATAATGTAGGAAAAGTAATTGCGAATTCTGAATATACTAAGAATTTAGCAATTAAAAATGGTGTAGACCAAGATAGAATTATAGTCATAAATCCTGGAGCTGATCCAGTTCAGGAATTAAATAAAAAATCTCTTGAGAAAGTTGAAAGTTTATTAAAAGTCAAAACACCAAGACTAATTACAGTTTCTAGATTTGATAAGAGAAAAAACCATGAAAAAGTAATTATGGCATTAAGGAATTTAAAACAACTATACCCTGATATTGTTTATATTTGTGTTGGTTATGGTGATGAAGAGGAGAATATAAAAAAATTAGTTAAAGAATTAGATCTAACTTCACAAGTAATGTTTTTTAAAGATATAAGCTCTGATTTAAAAAATGCATTAGTAGCTAAATCTAATATCTTTGTCATGCCATCTATAATACATAAAACTTCTGTAGAAGGTTTTGGGATAGCTTATGTAGAAGCCGCACAATATGGAGTTCCTTCGTTAGGAGGAAAAGATGGTGGTGCATCCGAT
The DNA here is from genome assembly GCA_902595405.1 of uncultured Pelagibacteraceae bacterium. Lineage (GTDB taxonomy): Bacteria > Pseudomonadota > Alphaproteobacteria > Pelagibacterales > Pelagibacteraceae > Pelagibacter. The sequence goes on along the minus strand of CACJPX010000001.1, from coordinate 208,667 downwards.
GCAATTGACCACGATAGAACTGGATTAATTTGTGATGGTAACAATCTAGATGACATTTATTCATCATTGAATTCAATGATTGAAAATAAAAAATATATTGAATTTGGAAAAAATGCCAAAGAGTATGTTTCAAAATTTCAATGGGAAAAAACCTTTGAAGAATACAAAAAAATTATTAATTAATTTAAAAAATTAATTAATCTTTCAAAAACTTTTTCTGCACTTAAATTATTCAAGTCTGTTACTTCAATGGCTTTAAAATTATCTCTTTCAATGCTTACTTTGTAAGCAGTAGTATGTTTTCCAAATAAAGTTAACCCTTTAGCTCCAACATGAGCTGCAATATGAGCAGGTCCAGTATCATTAGCAATAACAAAAGTGCTTTCTTTAATTAAAGAAGTTAGTTGAGAAATATCAAGCGCTTTTCCATTATCTAGTAAAACTTTAGCATTTATTTCTTTTGCATTATTTATTTCGGACGGACCTGGAGCTATAACAATTTTATATTCGTTACCAAATTTATCTAAAATAAGTTTTATAAGATCATTATAATAAGGCCATTTCTTAATGTGTAAGTGAGGCGAGCAAAAAGGAAATAATAAAATAAATTTATCTAATTCAAAGTTATTTTTTATTTCATTAATATCAGAGCCAGCCCAACTAAAATTAGGATTTAAAGTATGAGATGTTTTTAGTCCTGAGGTTTGTAATTGATGATTAAATCTGTCTAGAACAGAATGTTTATCAAATTCCTTTTTATCTATTACTTCTGGCAAAGTTGTAATTGAGCTAGACCAAGTTTCTTTTTTTGCTTTAGGAAAAAGAATATTTTTATAAAAATTTGTTCTTGAAGAATTTTGAAGATCGAAAACTTTTGAAAAACTATGTTTCTTAAGTTCTTTCATTAAGAAGTATAAGTATATCAGATTATATCTAGGTAACCTTTTATCTAGAATTACTTCATGAATAAATGGATTTTTTTTAAAAACTTCTAAATAAGCTTTTGTAGTTAGCAAATAAATTCGATCATTTTTATGATTTTCAGATATGTCTTGAATTGCACCACTTGCTTGAGCTATATCTCCTAATGATCCGTGTTTAATAATTAAAATATTAGACATATTTATAACAAGATAACACAGTATTAAATTTTATGAATAAAATTATAGTTGAAGTTTCGATAGGAGAACTTTTAGATAAAATTTCAATTTTAGAAATCAAGCAAGGAAAAATTAAAGACTCAGAAAAACTAAAATTTATCAAAAATGAACACTCTATTTTAAAAAATCAGTTGGAAAAGAATGTAAAATCTGATGATAAACTTGATGATCTTTATCAGTCATTAAAAGAAATAAATTCTAAACTATGGGTTATTGAGGATGATAAAAGACAATGTGAAAAAGATAAAGATTTTGGCGAAAAATTTATTAAACTTTCAAGAGACGTCCATTTTCTTAATGATGATCGCGCAAAAATAAAATTAGAAATTAATAATCACACAGGTTCAGTTATAAAAGAGATAAAAGAATATACTAGTTACTAAATAATTCTAATGGCGCTTCATTTTTCAAAAGAAGAGTTTTCTAGCAGAAAAAATAAAGTTTTAAATTTAATGCAAGAGCAAAACCTTGATGCTCTTTTGATGTTTAGACAAGAGTCTATGTATTGGTTAACTGGATACGATACCTTTGGTTATGTTTTTTTTCAGACATTGGTTTTAGATAAAAGCGGGAATGTAATACTACTCACAAGAGCTCCTGATTTAAGACAAGCTCAAAATACATCCAACATAGAAGATATTAGGATATGGGTTGATAAAGATAGATCAAATCCAACGGATGATCTTAAAGTTATTTTAAATGAGTTAAATCTTAAAGGAAAAAAATTAGGAATTGAATATGATGCTTATGGTTTAACTGGACGTAATGCTCTTAGATTAAACAAATCTTTAGAAAATTATTGTTCTCTTGAAGATAAATCAGACTTAATAACAAAATTACGAGTTGTAAAATCTAAGGAAGAAATTGTTTATGTCAAAAAAGCTGCAGAGCTTGCAGATAAAGCCTTAGACGAAGTATGGAGATATGCAAAAGCTGGTGTTAGTGAGTCTAAGATATTGGCGGAAATGAGCAGAGTTATATTTGAAGGTGGTGGAGATTATCCTGCAAATGAATTTATAATTGGTTCTGGTAAAAATGCACTACTTTGTCGTTATCAAGCAGAAAAACAAATTTTAGACAAACAAGATCAATTAACTATTGAATGGGCTGGTACTTATAGACATTACCATTCTGCAATGTTTAGAACTATTCCTATAGGTAAAGCAGATCCTAAACATTATAAAATGCATGAAGCATGTGTTGAGGCACTCAAAAATTGTGAAAATAAATTAAAACCTGGGAATAAAGTTGGAGAAGTTTTTGATATTCATGCAAAAACATTTGATGATCTTGGATTTGAAAAGGCTCGAATGAACGCTTGTGGTTACTCTTTAGGAAATACTTTTTCTCCAAACTGGATGGATTGGCCAATGCTTTACACTAATAATCCTTATGTAATTCAACCTGGAAATATATTTTTTATGCATATGATATTAATGGACTCTGAAAACCAATTAGCCATGAACTTAGGAGAAACTTATTTAGTTACAGGAAATGGCAATGAAAGACTCGGTAAACAAAAGTTAGATTTAGTAATACTTTAATTAAAACTATATTTTTTCTCTAAAAATTTAATTAAGTTGTGAATAATAAAAGTCATAAATAGATAAATTCCACCAGCAACTATAAATACTTCAATTGGTTTAAAAGTTGTTGAAATTATATATTTTGCAACACCCGTAAGGTCCATTATGGTGACAGTGCTTGCTAAAGAAGTTCCTTTCATCATTAAGATAATTTCATTCCCATAAGCTGGTAAAGATTGTCTGATGGCGATAGGTATCTGAATTTTATAAAAAATTACTTTGTTTGAGATGCCCAAACTTTTACCTGCCTCAATTATTCCAGGTTTAATTGTTTGAAATGCTGATCTTAATATCTCTGAAGTGTAAGCGCCCGTGTTTAGAGCAAAAGCAATAATTGCACACCAATATGGTTCTTTCAAAATTACCCATAAGACTGTCGATCTTAAATATTCAATCTGACCTAAGCCAAAATAAATAATAAATATCTGTACTAAAAGTGGTGTGCCTCTAAAAATATATGAATATCCATAAGCAAATCTATTTATGAATATATTTTTATTTAATCTTAGAATTGCAAAAAATAGTCCGATGAATAATCCTATTATTAAAGAAACCGAAAGAAGTTTTAGAGTTATTACAGCAGCATTAAGTAACTTTGGAAAACTACTTATCATTAATTCAAGATCCATTAGTAACCCCTACTATATTTGACTTCTAATCTGTTAATTAATTTCATACTTACAAAAGTAAGAAATAAATATAAAACTGCAGCGAATGAATAAAAGAATAATGGATCTCTTGTTGATCCAGCAGCAATATACGATTGCCTCATAATTTCAACTAAACCTGTAACTGAAATTAACGAAGTATCTTTGAGCGTTATTTGCCAAACATTACTTAGATTTGGAATAGCTAATCTTAATGTTTGAGGTAAAATAATCTTAAAAAATTTTCCAAATTTATTTAGACCTAATACATTGGCAGCTTCAAACTGACCTTTGTCGATTGATTGTATTGCTCCCCTAAAAACTTCAGTTGAATAAGCACCAGAAATTATTCCAATTGCAAATGCACCTGTGATAAATGCGTTTATTTCAATATATTCATTATATCCAAATATTGAAGCAACAAACATAACTGCGCCAGTTCCACCAAAAAAGAAAAGGTAAATTACTAATAGCTCTGGGACCCCTCTTATTATTGTGGTGTAGGAATTTGCTATAAAATTTAAAAACTTGTTTTTAGATAATTTTAATGGAGTAAAGATTAATGCAAAAAGAAAACCTATAAACATTGCTGTTATTGAAACAGCTATTGTCATCAGGGTTGCGTAAAACAGTTCATCACCCCAACCAGTATCTCCAAATGCTAGAAGTTCCATACAGATTGGCGACTATACATGATAGTCGCCTAATCTAAAATTTAATTACATAGAAGCGTCGAAACCAAACCACTTAGTAGCAATTCTACTAATGTCTCCGTTTTTTCTCGCTTTATTGATAGCGGCGTTAAACTTTTTCAAAAGTTCAGTATCATCTTTTCTAATACCTACTCCAACACCGTTTCCAAATGCACCACCTGAGAAAGTTGGTCCAGTTAAGACAACTGGCTTACCAGATTTTTCTGCGTAATCACTGAATGCGACAGCAGCAGCTAATGCAGCATCACATCTACCTGATGCTAAATCAAGGTTAACTTCATCTTGTGTTTTATAAGTTCTTACATTTACTTTTCCAACATCACCAGAGTCTAAAAAGTTTTGGTGAATTGTAGCAGTTTGTACACAAACAGTTTTACCTGCTAATGCAGCAGTAAGTGTTTTAAGATCTTTTTTAGCTGCAGCATTTGGTTTAGTAAGATTTATCCCAGCAGAGGTATCTAAACCTTCTAGGCTAGAACCTTTCATGACTGCTAAAGATGCAACTTCATCAGCATATCCTTGAGAAAAACTAATAGCCTTTTGTCTTTCTGCAGTAATTGACATACCTGCCATTATTGCATCAAACTTTCTCATAATTAACGCTGGTATCATCCCATCCCAGTCTTGCTCAACTATTATACATTGCTGTCCAATGTATCTACAAAGTGTATAAGCTAATTCAACCTCAAAACCTATTAACTTACCTGCTTCATTTTTTGAGTTCCATGGAGGATAAGCACCCTCTGTTCCAATTCTTATTTTATCAGCATTAACATTTCCCATTACCAATAGAGAAAGTAAAACTGAAAAAATAGTTTTCTTGAATATATTCATTGTTATCTCCTTTAATAAAAGAAATAGTATTTCACAGATTGGATGTATTAAAAAGAAAAAATTAATGATTTATTGATGATGAGAAATTCCAAGAACAATCAAAACTAGGTATGTAAACTCTAGATAAATTAGTGTTTCCAAAATGGTGATTAAAAACGTTTAACCAATTTTCAACTTGAAGAGGTTTTTTATCTTGGCTACCAACTTGAGCAGTAATAACTCCTTTAGGTTTAAGTATTCTTACTAAAGAGTCCATATTTTTAGCAGCAAGGTCTATGCAAAACTGGTCATCATTTAGATCAACAAAAATATGATCATAAGTATCTTCGTTCACTGTCTTTATGCTTTCAAAAGCATCACCCCAGACACATTTTACAGAATTTTTTTCTGTAGCTTTTTTTCCTATATCACCAAGATGTTTGTTACAAACTTCAACAACTTCTGGATCTAATTCATACCAATCTATAAAATTAAACTTTTTTGAAATGCATTCTCTTGCAACACCGCCATCACCACCACCAATTATTGCAGCTCTCTCATTTTTTTTGTTTAATTTTAAACCAGCACCAACAAAAGTTGAGCTATACAAATGTTCGTCTGAAGCAGCTACTTGAATTTCACCATCAATAAATAAAGATTTTCCAAATTGTTCTAATTCTAAAATTTCAATGTGTTGACCAACTTTTGATTTAAAGTCTTCTAAAACTTCATTTACAACATACGATTTTTGTAATCCCGGTGAACTATAGATATCGTGGTAAAGAGATCTAGTATCTCTATTAAATTCTTTTTTTACTATACGCCTATGTTCAAATTCTTTTTTAACAATATTAATTGCCACTGATGGACTTATTTTTCCACAGGTAAAAAAATCAAAACTAATTATTCCTTTTTCTGGAAATGTATGAAAGCTGATGTGACTTTCGGCTAATAAAGCTAAAATTGTAAAGCCCTGAGGTTCAAATTTATATTTAGAAATATTAAGGATAGTTACATTTGCCTCTTTAGCGATTTTATCTATGACTTTTTCAAAAACTGAGGGATCGTACTCTTTTGTAGTGCCAATAATATCTAAAGTAATATGCTCCCCTACTTTAATCATTTTACCCTTTTTTATAGTTTTTAGCTTTATCTAAAACTTTTTTCATTTCTTCAAATGAAAGAATCTTAGGTTGACCTAATCTTAAAGCAATAGTGTATTGATGACAAATATTTTCTATCTCTTGTGCGAGTTCAAATGTATCCTCTAAATTTTTTCCAAAAGCAACCTGACCATGATTAGACATTAAACATGCGCTTCTATTCTCCAAAGCTTTGATAACATTTTTAGATAACTCCTCAGTTCCAAAAGTAGCGTATTCTGCACATTTAATGTCTTCTCCGCCTGCAAGAGCAATCATGTAATGAAAAGGTGGAATGGGTTTTCCATGTGAAGATACAGCCGTTGCGTGTGGGGAATGAGCATGAACAATGGCATGTGCCTCTTTTTTATTTGTATAAATATCTCGATGAAATCTCCATTCAGATGATGGTTTGTTAGTTGGGTCGTTTTTTTCATCCTCATTTAAACCCATAAAAACAATGTCTTCAGGTTTTAATGTTTCATATTTTTTTCCTGATGGGGTAATTAAGTATCCCTCTTTATCGCCCTCCTTTCCTCTTAAGGATATATTGCCAGATCTAAGTGGTGAAAGATTTGTAGAATTTAATTTTAATGAATATTCAATAATTTGATTTCTTTGATCTAAATTCCTCATTTAAATAAATCCTTAAGTCCTTTTTCCGATGCTTCACACACACCTTTTTCAGTGATTAAGCCCGTTACATATTTTGCAGGTGTTACATCAAAAGCTAAATTCATAGCCTTGCTTTTTTTTGGATAAATTTGTATTTTTTTTATATCTCCTTTTTCATCTAAACCTTCCATGTGAGATAATTCTTCTGCATTTCTCTCCTCAATAGGAATATCTTTATGATCTTTTATATTCCAATCAATTGTTGAGCTTGGTAATGCAACATAAAAAGGAATCTTGTTATCATGAGCTGCTAGTGCTTTAAGATAAGTTCCAACTTTATTACAAACATCTCCATTGGCTAGAGTTCTATCCGTTCCAACAATACACATGTCAACCTCACCTCTTTGCATTAAAATTCCACCTGTATTATCTGCGATGATTGTATTTTTAATTCCCTCCTCATTTAATTCATAAGATGTAAGATTAGCTCCTTGATTTCTTGGTCTAGTTTCATCTGCCCACACATGAACAGGAATTCCTTTTTTATGTGCATGATAAATCGGAGAAGTTGCGGTCCCCCAATTTATTGTTGCAAGCCATCCTGCATTACAATGAGTTAATATATTAACTGTATCTTTTTTTTTATTATAAATTTCTTCAATAATTTTTAGTCCATTTAATCCTATGTTTTGACAAAATTTCACATCTTCTTCACATATATCTTTTGCTTCATTTAAAGCTATTTCTAAAATTTTATCGCTATTAACACTAGATAATTTATTCATCATTCTATCAACAGCCCACTTTAAATTGATTGCTGTTGGTCTTGAACTAATTAAATCTCCTGCAGATTTCTTTAAAAATGATTGGTCATTATTTTCAATAATAGCTAAAACCATTCCATAAGCAGCTGTAGCTCCTATTAGAGGTGCGCCTCTTACCTCCATTACCTTAATTGCATTTATTGAGTCCTCCACAGTTTTAAGATCTTTAATAATAAATTGATGTGGAAGTTTTGTTTGATCAATTATTTTTACAACATTTTTTTCAAACCAAATAGTACGATATTCTTTTCCTTCTATTCTCATTGATTTAAGACTCTGCCAGCAATAGTTTTAAGTTTTTCTATTGTTTTTTTTGATCTTTTTTCAGGTGCTGTTATAATTGCAACATCTAAACAATTATTGGTTGGGTCGTTAGGATCGATATGATTTTCGAAATTTTCTATTAAGTTTTTAATCATATTTTTTGCTTTCGCAGCATTATCTAATAAAACTTTTATCACTTGTTGAACATCAACATTTTCATGATCTGGATGCCAACAATCATAATCTGTGACCATTGAAACAGATGCGTATCTTATTTCTGCCTCCCTTGCTAGTTTTGCTTCTGGCATGTTTGTCATTCCGATTACATCTGCTTTCCAAGATCTATATAGATTTGACTCCGCTAATGTTGAAAATTGTGGTCCCTCCATGACAACATAAGTTCCATTTCTTTGATATTCAATTTTTTCTTTTTTAATTGCTTCCTCACATGCATTCATTAAACCATTAGATGTTGGATAGGCCATAGAGACATGAGCAACAATTTCATCATCGAAAAATGTTTTTTCTCTTGCAAATGTTCTATCAATAAACTGATCAACAATTACAAATTTTCCTGGTGGCAAATCTTCTTTTAAAGATCCAACAGCAGAAACTGATACAATATCTGTAACCCCTAATTGTTTAAGAGCATCAATATTTGCCCTGAAATTTATTTTAGAAGGAGAAACAAAATGACCTCTTCCGTGTCTTGGTAAGAAATAAACTTCTTTTTTATTATAGTTTGTTTTTAAAATTTGGTCTGAGGGTTTTCCCCAAGGGGTTTTTAAATCAATTAATTCTCTGTTAGTAAACTCCTCAACATCATAAAGTCCACTCCCGCCAATTATTGCTAATTTATTTAACATGATATAATTAATTTAGTTTAATATATTATAGTTACAATATTAAATCATGAAAACAAATCCCTATAAATACGAATCTGTTTTTATAACTTTAATTATTTCATTTGGATTATTGTTACGGGGTTTTAACATAAATTTTAATGATTTTTGGTCAGATGAAATGGTAAGTTTTTATTTGTCAAATCCAAATTTAGAATTTTTAGAAACAATTAAGTTGGTCTTTGCTTCAAATCTAACAGTTACTTTTGAAATTATACTAAAATTTTTTCATAAGATTTTTGGATATAATTTTGAGTATTCAAGATATCTAACTTTATTATTAAGTATTATTTCAATTTTTTATTTTTATAGATTAATTAAAATTAATAAATCATACCCCAGTGCAATTTTAGGAATTATACTACTATCAATTAATATCTATCATATTCGATATAGCGTTGAGCTACGATCTTATATGCTCACTTTTTTATTGATAATAATTTTACTTAACCTTATTTTTCATCAAGGAAAAATTAGAGAGTTTAGAAGTTTTTTTAGTTACTTATTAATTTTTACAGTTTCTCTTTTAATGCTTTTTAGTCATGCATATTCAATCATTGTTATTATATCTATTAATTTTTACATTTTTTTGATTTGGTTAATAAAGAAAGATTTTACAAAAAATAATACTTTTTTATTTTTGTCCTGTTCAATATCATCTCTTTTATTTGTTTTGTTGTATATAAATAACATTTCACATACACCCTCATGGATACCTGAGTTGAAAAATTCTTTTTTCACTAATTATTATTTTTCCTCTTTTTTTGGCTCGCGAATTTTAGGTTTGTTACATTTATTAATCTTATCTTATCTAATCTTCAGTCAATTTAATAAAGTTGTGAAGAAATTTGATATGGAATTATTTCTAACTATTCTTTTACTTTTAACATATATAATTCCAATTACTTACAGCTTAATTTTTGAACCTATTCTGGTAGATAGATATATATTTTTTGTTTTGATACCAATATTATATTTAATTAGTGGTTTAACTTTTGATTTTAAAAATACTTACAAGAAATATATTATTATTTTTTTATTAGTAGTTCCGAGTTTTTTAAATCACTTTTCAGAAAATACTTTCAAACAATTTTATACAAATATATATCCATCCAAACCTGAGGTAGGAAAATCCTTAAAGTATATTGCGAAACATGATGATCTAGATTATTCATTTGTTTTTGTTAAAAACAATCCTAACAATATTAATTTTGTATATGAAAATTATCTCGAGAGATATTCAGAAAAAATCAATAAAGATTTAGTGTTCTTTAATTATGAAAATAGCTCTAAAATGCCAGATAATTTTTGGCTAATTTACATAACTGATATTACAGAGGAAAAATTTACTAAACCATTTGAGCTAGAGGATTACAAGATTGGTTCCATTAAAACATTTAATCACTTAGAATTATACCAACTAAAAAAAATCAATTAAAAAGTTTTTTCCTTTATTTTGTAAGAAAAACTCTGTCTAGTTTTAGCAAATCTGAAAATTCTAACTACAAAAAACGAAATCAAACCAATCAATGATCCAAACCTTAATGGATAAAAATGAAAATTTTCAATCATATCAAACCATAAAGTAAATAATTTTTTAATATCATAATTGCTTTTTCCCTCAAATCTTTCTTGATGATTTACTTTAACATTAGTTACTGTCTTTGATGCTCTTAAAATTAAACTATCAAGATTTGGTATCTTTGGATTATTTTCTATAAATCTATTTTTGACACTATCTTTTATCCCTTTCATTGAAGAAGTGTAAATTCTAAAAGGTTTATTAAAAATAAAGCTTGAAAAAAAATTATTTACAGTGCTAACGATTATTTTCCAATGAACATGCTTTCTTTTTAAATAAAGAGTGTAACAAGCGTCATAAACGTCTAATTTCTCATAAATTGACATTAGACTTTTTGGCGGATGTTGTAGATCGTCATCCATCATTATTATTTTATTTCCGATCGAATATTTTAATCCAACAAAAATAGCTCCGTGTTGTCCTACATTATGACCTAAATCAATCCCTTTAACAAAATTAAATTCTTTTGAAATTTTTTTTATTATTTCCCAACTATTATCTTTGCTAAAATCATTTACAAAAATTATCTCATAATTATTTTTTAATTTTAGGTACAAATTTGAATTAATTTCGGCAATCAGTTTTTTTAAAATTTTTGAGCTATTATAAACAGGTATTATTATAGACAATTTGATCATAAATATTATAAATTAGATAATATTAATTTTTAAATTGCTGTATTTGAAAAAAAAAATTTTAATTTTCGGTAAAAATAGTTTCATTGGATCTAATTTATATACATTTTTGAAAAATAAACACTTTGTAAAAATTAAGAGTTTCAACTCGAAATCATTAAAAAATCTTAATAAATTTGACTATGTAATTAATTGCTCAATAAATAAAAAATATATTAATAATAACTATTCTAAAACTAATGACTTCGATTTAAAGATAGTTAATAAACTTAATGAGGATACTCATTTTATTTTTTTAAGCTCCAGGAAAATATATGAACCTAAAGCTAATATCTATGAAGATTCAAAGGTGAAATGTTCGAATAATTATGAAAAAAATAAGTTCATAACAGAGAAAAAAATTTTAAAAATAAAAAAAGATAAGAGCATCATTCTGAGAGTTTCCAATATAATTGGATTTAAAAAATACAATCCAAGAAAAATACATGATACTTATCTTGATCATTTAGTTAGTAGCATCAAAAAAGGAGAATTAATTTTAAATCAAAATGAGTTCAAAGATTTTCTTGATATAACTTCATTCTCAAAAATAATAGATTTAATTATCAAAAAAAAAGTATTCGGAATATATAATATTTCTATTGGAAGAAAAGTTTACTTAAAAGAAATAAATAATTGGCTTTTAAGTTCAATTAAAAATAAAAGAAAACTTAAAATTATTAAAATCAAAGATAATAAAAAAAAACAGTCTTTTTATTTAAATAATTCAAAGATAAAAAAAAAGATAAAAATTAATATTAATATCGCTCAACTTAAAAAAGAGTGTATAAAACTAGGTAGAATAATATTTTAATAGAAATTTTATTTATTAAAGTTTAAATTTTATGGACCTAAAAGAATATATAAGATCAATACCTGACTATCCAAAAAAAGGAATTCTTTTTAGGGATATAACTACTTTAATAAAAGACGAGAAAGCTTTTAGAGAAACTATTGATCAAATTGTAGAGAGAACAAAAAAATTCGATTTTACAAAAGTAGCAGCTATAGAATCAAGAGGTTTTGTATTTGCATCTGCTGTTTCTTACTTACTAAATAAACCATTCATAATGTTACGAAAAAAAAATAAGTTACCATCTGAAGTATATTCTGTAGACTTTGAATTAGAATATGGGTCTGCAACCATCGAAATGCATAAAGACTCTATAAATGAAAAAGATAAAGTCTTGATTATTGATGATTTAATTGCAACAGGCGGAACTGCTGAGGCTGCAGCTAAATTAATAAAAATATCAAAAGGCGAAGTCGCTGGATTTATTTTCGTGATAAATTTATTTGACCTTAAAGGTTCTGATAATCTAATCTCAAAAAACTACAAAGTCGAAAATTTGATAGAATTTCCTGGTCACTAATCATTTATATTAGGCCTATAGAAAGATTTTTTTCCTAAAGCAGCATTTAAAAATCCTAAAACTCTATAAAAATATATATTTTTTTTTCTATGATTAATAAAAAAATATAGCAGCATTTTTAAAGAGGCCGAAATAAATATGGGACATACTTTTATGAATGCAATTAAATAACTACCGTGTTTTTTATTGAAATAAAATTTCGACCAAACCCAATGCCAATTTCTAGATAACTCTATCTCATATTTATATTTTTCATCAACAGCTTTTGCCCCAAGATGCTTAATCTTTGATTTTGGCACAATGTAAATATTTTCACCACTTTCACTTACTCTTTTACATAAATCATCATTTTCTAAATATAGGAAAAAATTTTCATCAAAATATTCTTTATTATTAAAATTTTCTAGCTTATTTAATCTAGAGAGATTTAATAACATTGCAAAACCATCAACACTATCTACTTTAAAAGGTTCATCATTTAAATTTTTAAAATTTTTTTTGTTACCCAATTTATAATTTGGATAGTCCTCTTCTTCCATAATTGGAGCGATAATAGAAAATGTATCAACTTTTTTAGATGCAATAATTATTTCTTCGATCGTATCACCCCTTAATACAACATCTGGATTAAGAATAAATCCATAATCTGTATCAATTTCATTTAGACCATAATTATTTCCTGCACCCATACCAATATTGTTTTTAGACAATATACAACGAACATTTTTATATTTTTTTTCAATTTCGTTTTTAAAAGATTTATTATTAGAGTTATCAACTATAAGAATTTGAATGTCCCTAGGTATTGAGCTAATACAGTCATGAATCACTTTTTCGCTCATAAAGCTCACAATAATCACTGATAAATTTTGCCTAGATATTGACATATGATAAGTGTAATCAACTATACTAATACTTTTTACTAATGTAAAAATAAATTAATCAATGAAAAAAATAGTTGTAACAGGTGGATTGGGTTTTATAGGAAGTAATTTAATTGAGTTGTTAATTAAAAAAAATTATTTTATTATAAATATTGACAAAGTTACTTATTCATCAAATTTCTACAATATCAATGAATTTAAATCTTCAAAAAATTATAAGTTTATCAAATGTAATATCGGAAATAAAAAGATTCATAAAATTTTAAATAAATATAAGCCCACATGCATATTTAATCTAGCGGCTGAAACTCATGTGGATAGATCTATTGATAATCCTGAGAAGTTTATAAAAAGTAATATTTTAGATGTATATAGATTACTAGAATCTTTCAAAAAATTTATTAAAAATCATAAGTGTAAACTCATCCATATTTCTACTGATGAAGTATACGGTGATATTTTAAAAGGCCGCACAACTGAAAAATTTCCATATAATCCCAGTTCGCCTTATGCAGCAAGTAAGGCAGCGTCTGATCATTTAGTCAACTCGTATATTAGAACTTATAAGATTCCTGCGATAGTTACAAACTGCTCAAATAACTATGGACCAAAACAACATCCAGAAAAATTAATTCCAAAGTTAATTTTTAATATTCTTAACAATAAATATTTACCAATTTATGGGAAAGGACTTAATTCTAGAGAATGGATATACGTTAAAGATCATTGTGAAGCCTTATACAAAATATATCTCAATGGAAAAATTGGAAATTTCTATAATATTGGTTCAAATAAGAATTTAACCAACATTCAGGTCTCTAAAGAACTTTTAAAAGTAGCCAAAAAAACTATTAACGTTGGAAAAAAAGTAAAAATTAAACTTATTGCAGATCGACCAGGACACGATAAGAGATATGCTTTAAATAGCAAAAAAATTATGAAAGAATTAAAATGGAAACCCAAAACTAATTTTAGCAACGGTATTAAACTTACATTTGAATGGTATAATAAAAATAAGATGTACTATAAATCTTTAAATATGAAAGATATTACTCAACGATTAGGAAAAAATGATTAAAAAAGGAATTATTTTAGCTGGAGGTCTTGGAACTCGAATGAGCCCGCTTACAAAAGCTGTAAATAAACAATTGCTTCCAATTTATGATAAACCACTAATTTATTATCCACTTTCAATTTTGATGCTTGCAAAAATTAGAGATATACTGATTATTGTAAATAAAGGACAACTTAACCAATATAAAAAACTTTTTAATAATTCAAAAAATCTTGGATTGAATTTATCTTTTAAAGAACAGAACAAGCCTGTTGGTTTGCCTGATGCTTTTATAATTGGAGAAAAATTTATAAATAACTCTAAAGTAGCAATGATCTTAGGAGACAATTTTTTTTATGGTCAAAATTTATCTGGATTCTTATCTAATTGTGTAAAACTAAAACAAGGAGCGAAAATTGTATTACATAGTGTTAAAAATCCAGAAATGTTTGGTGTTGCAAAAATAAATCCTAAAAATAAAAAAATTTTAAAAATTTCAGAAAAACCAAAAAAATTTATTTCGAATTATGCAATCACAGGTCTTTATTTTTTTGATAAAAAAGTTATCGAATATGCAAAAAAACTTAAACCTTCAAAAAGGGGTGAACTAGAGATTATAGATTTAATAGAACATTATAAAAAAAAACGTAAGCTTTCAGCTGAATTTATTGGTCGTGGAGGTGCCTGGTTAGATACTGGATCTATAAGTGATTATTATAAAACTTCTGCTTTTGTTCAAGCAATAGAAAACCGTCAGGGATTTAAAATTGCATGTATTGAGGAAATAGCTTTCTTAAATAAATGGATTAAAAAAAAAGATATTATTAAATCTATTAAATTTTATGGTAATTGTGAATATTCATCTTATCTAAAAAAACTGATACTATGATTTCTAAATCAAAAAAAATTAAAGATGTTATTTTTTTTAGAAATACATCTTTCAAGGATAGTAGAGGTTATTTTAAAGAATTACTTAAAGAAAAAAATTTTAAGAAAAAATTTCCTTTTTTAGTTATGTCATTTTCAAAGAAAAACGTAATTAGGGGATTGCATCTTCAAACAAAAAATTCTCAGGGAAAATTTGTTAGTGTAATTAAGGGGAGAATATTTGATGTAGTAGTTGATTTAAGAAAAAATTCAAAAACATTTGGCATGCATATTTCGACTATAATTAGTGAGAAAAATTCAAAATCGATTTTTATACCACCAGGATTTGCTCATGGGTTTTGCACTTTATCTGATGAAAATTACGTTGTTTATAGTTGTACAAAATATAGAGAAAAAAAATACGAAGTTGGTATCAAATATAATGATAAAGATCTTAAAATTATATGGCCAATAAAGAAACCAATTATATCTAAAAAAGACAAGAATAATTTATCTTTCAAAGAATTTAAAAAAAGAATAAAGATTGATAGATAATTGGTAGCGGGAAGTGGGATCGAACCACTGACCTCGGGCTTATGAGTCCCGCGCTCTAACCAACTGAGCTACCCCGCCTTTTAACTTTGTTGATTTATAATATCTATTAAATTTGATTCAATAATAATTAACTCTAAAATTTAGATGAATTTTAAGTAATTTTGTGATTTTAGCTAAAAATTATTAGCCCAAATAAGATTAAACCTGTAGAGGCTGCGGCAGAGAAATAAAACTTATTTTTGATTTCTTGTTTTTTGTCTGATTTTACCCTGTTTAAGAGAACGTTTATGTCAGTTCTTCTGGGAGAAGTTTCTTGACTATCAGGAACTGTATATTTCGAAGTAAGCTTTTGCTTAAGAGAGTTGGTTAGATTTTTCATTTAACGTAATAAAACATCCTTTCGAATTATTAGCAAATAAAATTACAAAGAGAGAAATATTCCAATTGAACCTAGCAGAAGAACACAAAATGAAAAAATAAAAATATTCTTCCTAAACTCTTTGCTTTGCTCAGCTTCTAATTTTGATTTTAAAACATTGATGTCGACTCTACCTGAGCTAATTTTGTTTGAATTTAAAGGCTTTTCAGTTACTTTAATATCATTTGGGGTCTCGATATTATTAGTATTTTCTGCAAAGCCTTTAGATGTCATGAGCTTATTAAACCATAATATTTAAAAAAAACAATTTTTTTGAAAGTTCAAACTGGGTCAATAATAAATTGACACATGTCCAATTTGGGTCTTTACTGCTCCCTTTATAATTTATGAGCATTCAAGAAATAGATTTTTCTAAAACCCTCACTGATGATCAAGTCTATGAGTCAATTATGTCTCATTATTCTACTCTAAGCAAAGATTGGATATCTCACCAATGGAATTGGATGAATAATGTTTATGCATCATTTAATGATCATTATAAATATATGATAGTAATTTCTTTGGTTGAAAAAACTCTTCAATTTTATGACCAGATGAATATTCAGTATTCTTATGATGAATATTATTCGAAATCATATCTTCAAATAGAAAAATTTAGTATTACTGAACTTTGTGAAAAATTAGATTTACCCAAAGAAACGGTTAGAAGAAAAGTTTTAGAACTTGAAAAAGAAGGAGTTATAACGCGTAATAAAAAAAAAATAATTATTAATGGAAAAGCATACAACTTCATCAAACCTGAAAATCAAATAAAATTTTCAGCAAAATATATTTACTTAGTTTCACAAGCTTTAAATAAAGACAAAACTTATTTAAAAAAACTTGATCAAAAAATGATTGAAAATATTATAAAAAAAAAATTTAGCTTGTGTTGGAGATGGTTTTACAGAATGCAAATACCTTTAATTATAGGATACCAAAAATTTTTTAAAGATCTGTCAACATTCCATATTTGGGGAACAATTTGTATGAATCAGGTTTTAAATGTGTCAAACCAATTAAATTCAAGTAATGAAAAATCATCATTAGATTTTTTTGCTACTAATAACATTCTCATAGGAAATCTAGGGGCAAATACAGGTATAAGCGCAATGTCAATTTCTGACATGACAAAAATTCCTCGAGCAACGATAATTAGAAAGTGTAAATACTTAATTAAAGAAGATTTAATAAAATTAAATGAAAAAAAACAATATGTGTTAACTAATATAAATTTTAGAAAAATTTTACCATATCAAACAGAAGTTTTTAAATATAAAGCTAAATTTATTCGTAAAGTTTTAAATCTCCTTGTAATATCTTAAAAATTATGTTCTAGTATATTGTTGCGGAAGTACTTAGAGGGGTCATGGGTATAGTAACAACAATTGCACCATTTGCGTTAGCATTAATTATGTTAGGGCTTGGTGCGTCATTAACAGTAAAAGATTTCACAAGAGTTTTTCAGCATCCAAAAGAATTTTTTGTTGGTTTAATTTGTCAATTAGTTGTTCTTCCAATCATAAGTTATGTATTGATAATTATTTTTAAGACTCCCGTAGAGTTAGCGTTAGGGGTAATGTTGATTGCAGCTGCGCCTGGTGGTGTAACTTCAAATGTACTAACTAAATTTGCAGATGGCGATGTTGCACTTTCTATTTCTCTTACTGCTTTTACTAGTTTAATAAGTATTGTTTCAGTTCCTTATATAGTTTTTTTATCAATTGATATATTTGACATTACTTATGTTGAAAAAGAAGTTTCAATGCTTGGTATATCATTGAAAATGTTTTTTGTAGTTACTGTGCCAGTAATAATTGGAATGATTATTAGAAAATTTTTTAGTGATTTTATAGAAAATAATATGAAAATTATTGAGAAAATATCTATAGGATTATTTTCAATTGTTTTTATTGCTATCTATATTCAAGAATGGGATAGTATTATAATGTTTCTTTCTACAGCAGGAACTATTGCTTTAGTTCTAAATATTTCCATGATGATTATAGGTTTCTATGTTGCTAAATTTTTCGCATCAGGTGTTGCTCAACAGAGATGTATATCTCTCGAATGCGGATTACAAAATGGGACATTATCTGTTTTTGTAGGAACTCAATTGTTTGGTCAAAATATGACTTATATGGTTCCAACTGCAGCATATGCTTTGATAATGATGATGACCTCTGTTCTTTTTGTTTTTTTCTTAAGAAGAAAAACTTAATTATTTTTAAAATTAGTTTGTTTTAAAGGTTTGTTGATTAATTCAATAGGATATTTTTTTTTCTCTATTTCAATAAATAAATCTTTTTTGTGAAGTTCATCATTTGAAATATCGTTATTGATATAACTAAATGTTAAATTTTTCCTAAAATTAAAAGAATAATTACCAGATGTTGATCTACCTATAATTTTATTTTCTAAATAAATAGGCTCATCATGGAGCAATAATGGCTCACCTGGTTTGCTATCTTTTAGAGTGAACATTGCAAATCTACTTTTAATTTTTTCCTTTTTGATTTTTTCTAAAGCTTTTTTGCCAATAAATTCATCCTCTTTTTTAGAGCTTATTGTGAAAGATAAACCTGCTTGATATTGATTTTCCTCTGGTGAAATGTCGTGTCCCCAATGTAAAAATCCACTTTCCATTCGCATAATATCCATGGCATGCATACCACAATTTGAGAGGTTAAAATCCTTACCATTATTTATAAGTAATTCATAAATTTTTTTAGCGTCTTTCGATTTAACATATAATTCGTAACCTAATTCTCCAACATATGACAATCTTTGAGTCCAAATTTTAATTCCTTCAATAGTGATATATTTTGCTGTACTAAATCTAAAATTATCATTTTCAAAATCATCTTTTGAAATTGATTTCATTAAAGCTCTACTTTTTGGTCCAAAAACTCCGAAAACACAATAATCATCAGTAACGTCTTTTAACTCAACATCTTTTGCAAGGTGTTTATTTATATGAAATTTATCTCTTTCGCGCGTAGCTGCAGAGCTTATTATTCTAAAGTGATCTTTTTCAATACAAACGACTGTTAAATCTGTTTCAATACCACCATCGGGATTTAACATATGTGTATAAACACATTTTCCAGCCTCATTTTTAATATTAGATGTACAAATTTTTTGTAATTCCCTGTGAGCCTGATTAGATTTTATCTCAAATTTTGAAAAAGGGGTTAAATCAAATAAACCAACATTTTTAATAGTATTATTTGTTTCATATTCTGCTGAAGGGTACCAATTTTGGTAGTTATAACTGTATTCATATTCCGTTTTTTCTCCATCTAAAGCAAACCACATTGGTCTTTCGTATCCACCAGAAACACCAAAACACGCACCGAAACTTTTTAATTCATCGTGATATGGAAGTGTTTTTACATTCCTTGAAGTTTTATGTTGTTTAAATGGCCAGTGCATTCCATATAAATCTCCTAACGATTCTGTAATTCTTTTTTTAATAAAACCCAAGTCAGAGTGAAATTTTTGAAATCTTTTAATGTCATAGCAAAAAATATCTTGATTAATATGTCCATTAATCAACCATTCGGCTGTAACTTTACCAACGCCTCCACCACTTCCAATTCCAATACTATTTAAACCACAGCATACAAAAAAGTTTTTTACTTCCGGCACTTCTCCAAGTAATGTATTTGTATCTGGGGTAAATGACTCTGGACCTGAAAAAAATTTTCTAATTCCTACTGTTTCTAAAACTGGAAATCTTTTAATTGCTGAAGCTAAATAAGGCTCAAAATGCTCAAAATTTTCTTGAAATTCTCCAAAGGAAAAATCTTCTGGAACTTTATTCATTTTATCCCATGCCGGGATTGATTGAGACTCAAATATTCCAACTAATATTTTTCCAGCATCTTCTTTAATATAAGTTCGGTTATCAAAGTCTCTTATTACTGGTAAGGTTTTAGAAAGATTTTCAATCGGCTCAGTGATAATATAGAAGTGTTCTGCTGGATAAAGAGGAATGCTCACTCCAGCTTTTTCTCCAATTTGGCGGGACCACATTCCTGATGCTAAAACTATATACTCACAATCAACTTTTTCCCCATTTACTTTTACACCAGAAATTTTTCCATTTTTAGTTATGATTTCATCAACGGGAGATTTTTCAAAAATCTTTGCCCCTTCCATTCTTGCTGCTTTTGCTAACATATGTGTTACTCCAGATGGATCTGCAGCACCGTCGCCTGGCATTAAAATTCCTCCTAAAACTTCATCAGTATTTACAATTGGATAATCTTTTTTAATTTGTTCTTTATCTAAAATTCTAACATCAACATCAAAAAGTTGTGCAGTTGTTGCTTGTCTTTGAAGCTCTTGCCATCTACCTTTATTCTCAGCAATTGAAAGTGCACCGTTTAACCTTAATCCTGCTGAATGATCAACTTTCTTTTCAAGTTCTTTATATAGGTCTAAAGTATATTTTCTAATTTTGGTAATTGTTGCTGAGGGACCTAATTGACTTACTAATCCTGCCGCATGCCAAGTCGTACCTGATGTTAACTGATCTCTTTCTAAAAGGATAGTATCTTTCCAACCAAATTTAGCTAAATGGTAAGCAACTGAACAACCAACTACTCCACCTCCGATGACAACAACTTTAGTGCTACTTGGAAGTTTTTTTTCCATTTAATTAGTTTTTGATCGCATCTCCTGGGTTAACATATTCATGTCCAAATGCATCTGCAACAGCTTTATAAGTCACATGACCCTTATGAACATTTAATCCTGCTAAAAAATTTTTATCTTCACTAAGAGCTTTTTGATAACCTCTATTGGCTAATTTGACTAAATAAGGAAGTGTTGCTTTGTTTAATGCGATAGTTGATGTTCTAGGAACTCCTCCTGGCATGTTAGCCACACAATAATGAACTACATTATCAACTATAAAAGTTGGATCATTAAAAGTTGTCGGTTTACTTGTTTCTACACAACCGCCTTGATCAATTGCAACGTCAACAATAACAGAGCCTCTTTTCATCAATTTTAACATATCTTTAGTGACTAATTTAGGCGCCTCTGCTCCTGGGATTAAAACTCCTCCTACTATTAAATCTGCTTCAGCTACTAACTTTTTTAAATCTATCTTATCACTTTGTTCTGGGATAATTTTATCTCCAAACATTTCAACTAATTGTTTTAGTCTTGCTTCTGATTTATCTACAACATGAACTTTAGCACGCATGCCTGTTGCTATAGTTGCAGCATTTTCTCCCACCACTCCTCCGCCTAAAATTAAAACATTCGCTGGTTCACCACCGGGAGCTCCACCCAATAATACTCCTCTACCTTTTTGGTTTTTTTCTAAACAATGTGCTCCTGCTTGAACTGACATACGTCCTGCTACAGCACTCATTGGTGCAAGTAAAGGAAGCCTTCCATTATCATCAGTAATGGTTTCATAAGCTATATTTATACTTTTTGATTTTACCAAACCCTCAGTCAATTCTTTTGCAGCAGCCAGATGTAAATAAGTGTATACGATTTGATTTTCTTTAATCATTTCAACCTCAACTTTTTGAGGTTCTTTAACTTTAACAATTATTTCAGCGTCATTAAAAATATCAGTAGCTTTTTCAATAATTTTTGCACCGGCATTTTTGTACTGATCATTGTCAAAACCCGCTTCAAAGCCTCCATTATTTTCGACTAATACCTCATGTCCTTCAGAGACAAGAGTTCTTACACTATCCGGTGTTAAGCCTATTCTATTTTCTTGAGGTTTTATTTCTTTAGGTACGCCAATTCTCATTAACGAAACTTAATTCTTTTTACTTTTTGCGTAATTAGTTATTCCGGTTCTAAGTTTTTCTATAATTTCATCAATATGTTTTTTTTCACAAATAAACATTGGTGCAATTATTAAACAATCACCTGTAGCTTTGAAATTTACTCCAGCATCATAACAATGTTTAAAAGTAGCTAAGCCTGCCTTACCAGGTCTACCATCAGTTTTAATATCTATACCGCCCATCATTCCATAGCCTCTAATGTTATCGACTACATCAATATCTTTTAGAGAAAATAGTCCTTCTTGGAAGTATGGAGCAAGTTCTTTCGCTCTATTGAAAATATCCTCTTTTTCAAAAATATCTTGAACAGCTAATGCTGCTGCAACAGAAACTGGTATTCCTGAATAAGTGTAACCATGAAATAATTCTATCGCTCCTTTTGGAGAATTATCCATAACTGCATCATAAATTTCTTCTTTACAAGCAACTACACCAAATGGAACTATTCCATTAGTTGTTGCTTTAGCCATAGTCATTATGTCAGGTGTTACGCCAAACTCTTGAGCTCCAAAAGCTGAACCAGTTCTTCCCCATCCAGTAATAACTTCATCAAAAATCAAAAGTATTTTATGTTTGTCACAGAGTTCTCGTAATCTTTGTAAATATCCAACTGGTGGAACTAAAGTACCTGTTGAACCAGCAATCGGCTCAACAATGCAGGCTGCAATATTTTCTGAACCAAAATTAGTACAAATTCTTTCTAGGTCATTAGCAATTTCAGCGCCTGTTTCAGGTTGACCTGATATAAATTTATGTTCATCCAAATGTGTATGTCTCATATGAACAACACCTGGCATCAATACACTTGCATAAGCTTTGACATTATTAATCATACCACCTACTGATGTTGCTCCAATATTCATCCCATGGTAAGCACGTTCTCTCCCAACAAATCTAAATCTTTGTCCTTCACCTCTTGCTTTATGGTAAGCAATACTAATCTTGATCGCTGTTTCAACTGCAGTAGACCCACAGATTGTATAAAAAATTTTGTTTAAATTTCCTGGTGTATGTTTTGAAATTCTAGTTGCTAATTCAAAAGATCCTCCAAATCCTTGTTGGAAGGGTTGACAATAATCTAAAGTTTGTAATTGATTTGTTATTGCTTCTATGATTTCTTTTCTACCATGTCCCAAAGGATTGCAGAATAATCCTGAGCTAGCATCAATTTGAGTTTTACCTTGGTGATTTTTTAAATATACACCTTTTGCCTCCACTATAAGTTTTGGATTTTCTTTAAAATCTTTATTAGATGTAAATGGCATCCAATGTTCATTTAAAGAATTAGGTACAGATGTTCTTTTTTCTGAGCTCATATTAAAATTTTATAATTGGTTAAATAATGAATCCTTAGACTAATTAAGTCCAATAAACCACCAAAATAATTGTCACAACTTAAAGTTGTGTAACTAGAATAAGCATTTTTTTGTTTTACATATAGGTCAATTTAATCTTAAAATTGAAACATATAAATAAACAAGGAAGAGGAAAAATGAAAAAAATAATTAGTTTTATTCTTGGATGTTTTGTAGCTCTTAATCTTTCAATTTCAGTTGCTAATTCTGCAGCTAATGAAGTTAGAGTTGCATACTTCTTAGAGTGGCCAAGCCCAAATCTAGAGGATATGATGAAGAAAAACTTCGCTAAAGCTCTAGGGGTTCCTGTTAAGTGGACAAACTTTACTAACGGTGGTGCAATGACTGATGCTATGTTAGCAGGAGATATTGATATCTCTTACTCTCAAGGTTTAGTTCCATTCATTAATGCTGTTAAATCTAAAGCTCCTATCAAACTTGTAGATATTGCTATGGAATACGGAATGGGTGGTACAACATGTGTAACATCTAATGCTTCAGGTATAACAAAAGCTAACGCTACAGAACTTGAAGGTAAAAAAGTTGCTGTTCCACTAGGTACAATGGCTGAATACGTTTTTGATGAAAGTATGAAAGTTGTTGGTGCAGACAGAAAAAAAATGGATATCATTCAAATGGACCCTGAAGAAGGCGCAGCTGCTTTGGTAAGTGGTGATGTTGTAATGGCATGTTTATTTGGTGGTAACTCAATTAAAGCTGCAACTGCAGTTGGATCTAGACTACTTACAGTTCAAGAAGCTAGAGACGCAGGTATCTTAGGTATTGATATAACTTCAGTAACTACTAAGTTTATGAAGGAAAATCCAGGTATGCTAAGAACTTTTATTGAAGTAACTCATGAGGCTAATGCGAGATATAGAGCTGGTAAAAGCGATATGAACTCAATGTCAAAAGCTTCTGAAATGAAAGTTGCTGATATGAAAGAAACTTTAAGTGGCTTTAAATTTCTAACACCTGAGGAAACTAAACAATCTATGGAAAGTGGAAATCTTGATGCATTCTTAAAAGGAATGGGAACACCAAGAGGAAACGTAGATACTAGTTTCTTACCTTTATAATCTAAGGGTAGTTTAAATTTTAATAGGCGCCAATTGTAATAAATTGGTGCCTATTTTTTTATTAAAAATTCAAATATAAAGTCTCTTTATGAGTGATTTAGTTTCACAAAATCTAAACATGATTTTTAAAACTCCTAAAGGAGAAACTGTTCACGCCTTAAAAGATTTAAATTTTACTCTCAAAAAAGGAGAGCTTCTCACAGTTCTTGGGCCGTCTGGTTGTGGAAAGACCACATTGCTTAACATTACTGCAGGATTTATTAGACCAACTTCAGGAAGTATTACTCTTAATAATAAAGAAATAGATGGACCAGGAGTTGAACGGGGAATGGTTTTTCAACAAGGTGCTTTATTTGAATGGCTAACAGTTGCTGAGAATGTCAACTTTGGATTAAGAATGAAAAAAGAAGATCCAATTGAAACTCAAAAAAAAGTTGATGAATGGTTAGAGATTGTTGGATTAAAAGGTTTTGGAAACACTCCAACTTATCAATTATCTGGAGGAATGCAGCAGAGAGTTGCCCTTGCAAGATGTCTAATCAACAACCCAGATTTGATTTTAATGGATGAACCACTAGGAGCCCTTGATGCTCTTACAAGAGAAAAAATGCAGTCCCTTGTTTTAAAAATTTGGAAAGAAACCGGTAAAACAATTATTCTTATTACTCACTCAGTTGAAGAAGCCTTACTTCTAGGTGAAAGATTATATGTGATGGCTCCAAGACCAGGAAGAATACATAAAGAATATAATCTGCCATTCGCTTCAATGGGTTTAAAAGAAGATTTAAGAGAAATCAAAAAAAATAAAGAGTTTTCACAAAAACGAGAGGAAATCCTTGAAATGATCTGGAACATGGAAGAGGAAATAATGGGGAAAGATAATTAAATGTTAACTCAAATATTAACTTTTCTAATATTCTTTGCCGTAGTCGGCTGTATTCTTTACGGAAGAAGATTGATAAAGACTGAAAAAGTAGATGCTGTATTTGGAAATCCAGAGAGAGCATTAGGGGGTACTCACTGGGTAATTGTTGGAAGTAGTTTTTTACTTTTAATTTGGCTCTATTATTCTTGGGATATTGCTAAAGGATTTTATCCAAAATCTGCCAACGAGTTATGCCAAGTTGCGAAAGTTAATGACTCTTTGCTTGGATTAAAATATCAATTTCCAATTGAAGAAAGAGAGTTCAAAAGTACTTCACAAATCAAAAAAGAGAATAAAAACTTAAAGATAATACAAAGTGAAATTCAAAATTCTGAGGAACTAAATAGCCAACAAAAAACGATACTAATTAGTTATATAAGTAAAACTAATCAACTAATCCCTTTACTTACAAATGAGGATTTGTTGGAGATTGAGACTCAACAAAAAATAGATGATATCACTGGAAAAATTAATCTATTAACTGAAAATTTCCAAAAACCTGATTATCCATTTGAAAGTGAGCAAGAACTCAATGAGCGACTTAAGGCAGTAGAAGAAGAAGGTGGTTGGGGTATTACTAAAGTAGATGCAGGCTCAGGCTCAATTGAAAATACATTAGAAGTGCCTTTAGTGCCTGCAACGTATAGAGGTTTAAAGTTTCACACTGCCGCTCAAGAATTAAATTTAATAAGTGATGAATTTTTTAAGTTAAGAAATCATAATCCTCAATTCAAAAATAAGATTAAAGAGCTTAAAGAGGAAATTAAATCATATAGAAAAAATTTAAGTGATAGTGAGGAAGTAGCTTCAACATACGCAAAAAATATTGTTAAGATCGCTAGAAGAATAGAATTTGCAAGTATCTACCCTCCAAATGCATTAGATAAAATGCAGACAGCAATTGTTAAATTTGATAATGCTCAAAAAAAAGAACAAGGTGGATTGAGATTAATTGATATTTTTTTATTTCCTGCAGGAACTATTGTTGCCAGTGGTCCAAGTTGTTCAGAACAGGGTTCAGGTAGGTGGTTGCCTAAACCATCCGATACATTCAATAAATTTATTTTAATGTCAAAACCTAGTGTAGGGTATAAAGATATTCCTTTATTGTGGATACAAATGGTTGATGTGAGCAAAATGATTGGCTTTATTTTGCCAGACTGGATTGCAGATATTTTACCAGGTGAGTATCCTGTTCATAGTAAAGATGGAATAGTAAAACAAAACTTCAAAGGTGGAGTATTAAAAATTGTAACTGGTGATTTTAATTTATTTAAAGTGCCTGTTCCGTATGGACATATTTGGGACTCTTTTTTAAGAGTTTTTCTTGGTTTAGTTTTTGGCATATTAATTGGTGTCCCTCTTGGTCTATTTATGGGTTTAAATAGATTTGCAAAAGGTTTTTTTGATCCTTTGATTGAGCTTTATAGACCTGTCCCTCCTCTTGCATGGGCTCCACTTATAATTTCGGTTTTAGGAATTGATAATACTGGAAAAGTTTTCTTACTTTTTATGGTTTCTTTATCTATAATGATTATTTCTGCAAGAGCAGGTGCATCAGGAACGCAATTATCAAAAATTCATGCAGCTCACTCATTAGGAGCATCAAAAAGACAAATATTAAGACATGTTATTTTTCCAAACTCATTACCAGAGATACTTACTGGTATAAGAGTTGCGGTAGGTATGTGTTGGGGAACCTTGGTAGCTGCAGAATTTTTAGCTGGTACTACTGGTATTGGTTTTGTTGAAAATGTAGCCAAGAAATATTTTCAATATGAGGTGATTTGGATAACAATTTTTATCATGGGAATGCTTGGATTATTATTTGATATAACTCTTAGAAAAATAATTGATAAAACAATTCCATGGCGTGGAAAAGGTTAAGTTGAAAGCTCCAATACTAAAAAAAGAAGTTATCAAAATATTTAAAAAATATGGTCTAAGTCAAGACCACGCAAAGATTTCTGCTAATGCTTTGATCAACGCAGAGCTAGTCGGTGCTTTCGGTCATGGTATTTCAAGATTAAAAATGTATTGTGATCGAATATCAAAAAAAGTAATTAATCCAAAACCCAAAATAAAGATTAAAAAGATATCACAATCAATTTCACATATTGATGCCGATAATAGTATAGGGTTTGTTGCTGCTGATATAGCTATTAAAAAAGCAATTTCTAACGCAAAAAAAACAGGAATAGGTTTGGTGGCTGTTAGAAATAGTGGTCATTACGGTCTGTCTGGTTATTACGCAGAACAAGCAGTAAAAAAAAATTTGGTTACCATGATATATACCAACGGTCCACCAGCTGTGGCTCCACATGGTGCTTTTAAAAGTTTATTTGGTACTAATCCAATTTGTTTTGGAGCTCCTAGTGGTTCAAAAACACCTTTTATTTTTGACTCATCAATCTCAATGATAAATAGAGGAAAGATCAGATTTGCATCAAAAAGTAATCAGAAACTTCCAGTCGGTGTTGCCTTAGATAAGTTTGGTAAACCAACAACCGATGCGAATAAAGCTCTTAAAGGTGTTCAGTTACCTATTGCAGGATTTAGAGGTTCAGGATTGGCATGGATGGTTGATATATTGAGTGGTGTTATAACTGGTGGTAATCATGCTGGTAGAGTTAAAGATCCTTTTGAAGATTTTACCGGACCACAAAATATAGGGCATTTATTTATCACATTTAAAACAAATTTATTTGTAAAAGATTATAATCAAAGAATTAAAGATAATATCAAAAGAGTAAAACGACTACCTAAAGTTAAAGGAATAAAAGAAATAATGTATCCAGGGCAAAATAAATATAAAAGATATAAAATGAACTTAAAAAAAGAAATTAAAATGTCTAAAATTATTCAAAGAGAATTTGAAATTCTAAAAAACTAATCATGCTTTCAAATAAAGAAATTATTGTTCCAAATAATCTATTAAATGCTGCTCTAAAAAATAAAGGAGTGAAAGCTGGAATTGTTAATGCTGGGAAACCATTGCCAATGTTATCTGTTCAAGATGCAGTCAAAGAAAATTTAATTGATCCAATTTTTATAGGAGATGAAAAAGAAATTTTAAAGTGTGCAGAAGATTTAAAGTGGGATATTTCCAAATATGAAATTATTAATGAACCAGTTGAAAATAATACCGCTGGTATAGCTGCAAAACTCGCTAGTGAAGGAAAAATAAGAATTATAGTCAAAGGACATATTCATACAGATATTTTAATGAAAGAGGTTTTAAAAAGAGAATACAACTTGTTGGGAAAAACAAGGTTAAGTCATATCTGGCATATGACTTTAAAAAAAGATGATAAACCTCTTATTATTACTGATGGTGCTTTAAATGTGTTACCAAATGTAAAAACCAAAATGCATATCTTAAAAAATGTAATTAATTTTTCTCATAGAATTGGAATTAAAAGACCAAAAATTGCAGTATTGTCTGCCACAGAAGAAGTTTTGGATAGTGTGCCAAGTTCTAAAGAAGCTGAAGAAATTACAAATCTTGCAAAAAAAGAAAATTTGAATGCCGATGTATTCGGGCCTTTGGCTTTTGATAATAGTATATCAAAAAAATCTGCAAATATTAAAGGCATTAAAAATGATGTTGCGGGAACTGCTGATGTTTTATTAGTGCCCAGTGTTGAGACAGGTAATGCATTGGTTAAGATGTTAATATATTTTAGTGGTGCATGTGCTGCAGGAGTAGTTGTAGGTGGTAAAGTACCTGTGGTAATTACTAGCCGCTCTGATGAAGCACCTGCCAGACTAGCATCAATAGCTGCAGCTGTTGTTGCACTAGATTAAATGTTTGATTGCAATAAAATTAAATTTGTCTTAAATAATTCATCAATTATAAAAATGTATTAATGGCTATTACTTATTTAAAAAAGTCTCCAAAAACTTCGTCCACTGACGATAATAAGACAACTGGTATAGTTCAAGATTTATTAAAAAATATCGAAACAACAAAAGAACAAGGCTGCATCGATTTAACTAAAAAATTCGACAAGTATGATGGGGACATCATAGTATCAAAAGATAAAATTGAGGAAATTAAAAAAACGTTAGATCAAAAAACCAAAGATGATATTCAATTTTCATTTGAAAGGGTCAGAAAATTTGCTGAAGCACAACTTAAAAATTATGGACAAGATTTTGAGGTAGAACTTTCTGATGGTTTGTATGCAGGTCAAAAATTAGTGCCTGTTAATACAGCAGGTTGCTACATCCCAGGTGGAAGATATGCTCACATTGCATCTGCTGTAATGAGTGTAACTACAGCAAAAGTTGCTGGAGTAAAAAATATTATTGCGTGTAGTCCTCCTAAAGAAGGTGTTGGTGCCCACCCTACAATTGTATACACAGCTGATCTTTGCGGTGCAGATGTTATTTTAAATTTAGGAGGGGTTCCTGCAATTGCAGCAATGACCAATGGATTATTCAAAAACCCCCCTGCAGATATAATTGTAGGGCCAGGAAATCAATTTGTAGCTGAGGCTAAAAGAATTTTGTATGGAAAAGTTGGTATTGATTTATTCGCAGGACCAACTGAAATTGGAATTATAGCTGATGCTAAAGCTGATCCAGAAATTGTTGCTGTAGATTTAGTAGGACAAGCTGAGCATGGATATAACTCACCATGTTGGCTTTATACAACTAGTAAAGAATTAGCCGAAAAAGTAATGAATAGAGTTCCAGAATTAATTGCAGAACTTCCAGAAGTTCCAAGAACAAGTGCTGAAGCAGCGTGGAGAGATTATGGTGAAGTAATTCTTTGTGACACTGATGAAGAAATAGTGAAAATTAGTGACGAATATGCACCTGAACATTTAGAAGTCCAGACCGAAAACTTAGAATGGTTTCATGAAAGATTAACAAATTATGGTTCTTTGTTTGTGGGTGAAGAAACAACTGTTGCATACGGCGATAAATGTTCTGGTACAAATCATATTTTACCAACTAAAGGTGCTGGAAGATACACTGGCGGATTATTTGTTGGAAAATTTATTAA
The DNA here is from genome assembly GCA_902595405.1 of uncultured Pelagibacteraceae bacterium. Lineage (GTDB taxonomy): Bacteria > Pseudomonadota > Alphaproteobacteria > Pelagibacterales > Pelagibacteraceae > Pelagibacter. The sequence goes on along the minus strand of CACJPX010000001.1, from coordinate 178,396 downwards.
AACTTTGAGCTTTCAAAGAATGACTAAAGAGTCTACTAAATTAGTTGGTGCTGCTGCAGCTAGAATTTCCAGATATGAGGGAATGGAAGCTCATGCAAGAACAGGAGATGTAAGACTTAGAAAATATGGTTTTTCTAATTAATTCTCTGGTACAAAAATTAAACACAATCCATTATTACAAAATCTTTTTCCTGTAGCAGTAGGTCCATCTAAAAAAACGTGGCCGTGATGTGCACCGCAATTTGCACAATGATATTCAATTCTCTTTATTCCAAAAGAATAATCAATCTTAGTTTTAAAAGCTCCTGGCAAAGCTTCAGAAAAAGAAGGCCAACCCGTGCCACTATCGAATTTTGCTTTTGATGAAAATAATTTTGCTCCACAATTTGCACAATGATAAAATCCATCTCTTTTTTCTTCAAGTAGTTTACTGGTAAATGGTCTCTCAGTGCCCTCATTAAACATTATATCTTTTTGGGTTTTAGTCAGATCAGGATTAATAATTTTTTTTGTAGCTGATCTTAAGAATTGATAAGGTAATGATACAAAAAGTATAGAGAGTCCGAATAATTTTAAAATTTTTCTTCTTAAAAGCATATTAGATAAGATTAGTTTGAAATTGAGATTTTAACATGTGCTATAGTTGTCACTCAAAATGCTTTTAATTAAAGAAAATATGCAGTTTCTTTAATTATATAAATTGTCAGCAAAGACATGAAGCTGATAATGAAACCATTAATATATTTCCACGTTTTATCACTTTGAGCATATCTTGAAAAATATACTGATGAATAACCCAGTAAAAAGAAAAATATGAAAGATGCTACAGAAGCGCCAATACCAAAATAAATTTTTTCATCAAATAAAAAATTTTTTGAGAAATTTCCTAAAAAGAAAACTGTGTCAGAATAAACATGAGCATTTAGGTAAGTGAAACCAAGTGTCTTTAATATAATCTTAGCACTTGTAATCTCTTTTTTTTCAACATTGAAATTAGCACTAACACTAAAAGATTTAATTTTTAAATATATGAAATAGATTAAAAAAATTATTAAACAGATGTTTAAAGTTAGCTCTACAAATATGTTAAAATATTGATGAAAAAAATGGAATAAAAGAATGCCTGAAAATATTAAAATTAAGTCTGAACAAGAACAAATTAAACAGACTAAAAAAACATACTGTTTTTTAAGCCCTTGCTCTATTACAAAGATATTTTGAGCACCAATTGCTAGGATTAAACTAAGCCCGGTAATAAAACCTAATACCAGGTATTCCATCTAAATTAAAATTATTCTGGATTAGCTGTTAAAGTTTTAATCTCTAGAATATTTTCGTTAGGGTCTTTTACAAAAAATGTTTCTTGCTCGTATTTTGTTCCTTTAAATCTTAGATAAGGTTCATCATAATACTTTGCACCTTTTTCTTTCAATCTATTTTTTAAAGTATCAAAATCTTTTCTTGATAAATGAACTCCAAAGTGTGGAACAGAAACGTTACCCATATCTACATCGTGTCTTTCGTTATCTAGTTTATGTTCACTTGCATGGAGAGTTAATTCATTTCCCCAAAAGTCAACATCAGCCCACTCTTGTGCTGAATTATCAAGTCGGCAGCCCAAAGTTTCGCTATAAAACTTTTTTGCTGTTTCTAGATCTCCGCATGGGATTGCTAGATGAAAACAATTAGTATTTTTGTACATAATTACTCCTTTAAATACTGTTTAAAAACACTATATAGACATTAATTATTTTTATCAAGCTGACAAAATTAGATGACTGATTTTTTACAATCTATAATAGACAGAGATCCTGCGGCAAAATCTAAGTTAAGTCTTATCTTAACTTACCCAGGGGTTAAGGCTATTTTTTTTCATAAAATCGCAAATTTTTTTGCAATAGCAAAATTTGATTTAGTTGCAAGAATCATTTCTCAATTTTCAAGATTTTTAACAGGAATAGAAATTCATCCAAAGGCAAAGATTGGAAAAAATTTATTTATTGATCACGGTATGGGAGTTGTGATCGGCGAGACATCTGAGATTGGAAATAACGTCACCATTTATCATAATGTTACATTAGGTGGAATTGCTCCAAGTATAAATACTAATGATCAAAGAAATACTAAAAGACACCCAACTTTAGAAGATAATGTTGTTGTCGGATCTGGTGCTCAAATTTTAGGACCAATAACAATTGGTAAAAATTCTTTAATCGGTGCAAACGCAGTGGTTACTAAAAATGTTCCTGAGAAATCAATAATGGTAGGAATTCCAGCTACAAGAGTTGGTGATGCTACAAAAGGATTTCAACCTTACGCTGTTACTGATAAAGATAAAAATTAATGTCACAAATAAAAAATAACTTTATTGAGTCGGTTGGAAATACACCTTTAATAAAATTAAAAGCAGCCTCTGAGATTACTGGATGTAATATTTATGGGAAAGCGGAGTACCTAAATCCAGGTGGATCCGTTAAAGATAGAGCTGCTCTTGCGCTAATAAAAGATGCACAAGAAAAGAAATTAATTTCGGAAGGTGGAATCGTTGTTGAAGGTACTGCAGGTAACACTGGGATAGGTTTATGTCTTTTGGGAAATTCCTTAGGTTATAAGACAATAATCGTAATGAATGACAACCAAACCCAAGAAAAAAAAGATACTTTAAAAAATATCGGTGCAGATCTTAGACTGGTGCCGCCCAAGCCTTATAAAGATGATGGTAACTATGTAAAAGTTGCGGGTCGTCTTGCTGAAGAATTAAAAAGTACAAATAACAAGGGTGTAGTTTGGGCAAACCAATTTGATAACACTGCTAATGCAAAAGGTCATTACGAAACGACTGGGCCAGAAATTTGGGAACAAACTGGTGGTAAAGTAGATGGCTTTGTCTGCGCATCAGGAACTGGAGGCACCATCGGTGGTGTGAGTAAATTTTTAAAAGAAAAAAATAAAAATATAAAAATTTATTTATCAGATCCAACAGGCTCTGCACTCTATAATCATATCATGAATGGTGAACTTAAAGCTGAGGGTGGATCAATAACTGAAGGTATTGGTTCAAGCAGAATAACTAAAAACTTTGCTGAAGCTAAAATTGATGGTGCTTTTTCAATCAGTGATCTAGAGTCTTTACCCGTGCTTTATGATTTAATACAGCATGAGGGGTTAAGTTTAGGAACTAGTTGTGGAGTAAATATTGCAGGTGCAATTAGATTAGGAAAAGAGCTAGGTCCAGGAAAAACAATTGTAACAATTCTCTGTGATAGATCAGATAAATACAACTCAAAGATGTTTAATAAATCCTTTTTAAAGGAAAAAAACCTCCCTATTCCTAGCTGGTTATAATAACGCATACCAGGCATGTAACAAAACAGTTACATTTTTATATTAATATTATTTAACGTCGATAGATTATGAAAAAAATTATTATAATTTTATCTTTTTTCATCTTTACATCTGCTAATGCAGGAATGAGTGATAAAGATAAATCAAAAGCATGGGATTGTGTTGGTATTTATATGGCCAACTACTTTCTTCCATCTGGTGAAAAATTTGAATACGGTATGAAAGAAAAGTCTATTTCAACCGTAAAAGTTCTTAAAACATATGCTCTTGAAATAGGTATTCAAGAAAAAGATTGGGATGCTGGAGTAAATAAAGCAGTAGATAAACATTACGGTTCAAAATACGACAAAGCTAAAACTGAAAAATGTCATACATATGTTGAGGCTTTAGTACCAAATGGAGCCGAGAGGGTAAAAAAAGTAATTCAAACTTTATATTAATAAAGAAGTATTATGTCAGAAATTAAATGTATAAATCTGGGCTACGTTGTTCCAAAAGATAAGGCTGATGAGGTTCTAGAATTATTCAAAACACATGCCGCATGGATGCAAGAATTTTACTCAGACTCAAATGATGGATCTAAGTATTTGATAAGCTCATTTTTCACAAAAGCAGATGAATTTGTAAATCCTGCAGACCCAAGCCAAGGATTGACTGGAAATGTTGTTTTTACAATTAACGAAAGATTTACCTCAATGGATAGTGTTAAACGTCACGTGGAAAATGCAATGAAAAACGATTACTTTCCAAAATTTGGTGAAATAATGGAAAAATATGGTGTTGCTCGAAGCTTGGGTGGAGAAATATATCATTCAATAAGATAAAATTAAAAAAGGAGGAAAATGGAAAAAGAAATGTTAGTACATCTTAAACTTAAAGAAGGTAAATTAGAAACTTTCATGGGTTGGATGCAATCAGATGAAGGTATGAGTGTCAGAAAAAGTGTTGCTTATCCTGAAAAAACTATTGGGGCTATGATACCAGATAAGAGTGGGATGTTATTTAAAGTTAATGTTCATAATGAAGCTGGAATGAAAGAATTTGTAACCGGTAATAACCCTACTGCAAAAGCGATCTATGCCGAGTGTGTAGAGAGTGCTCAGTTATTTGAACTATCTAAAATAAATCTATAAAGGAGAAAATATGAAAAACTACATGGTAACTCACACTTTCAAATCAAAGGAGATGAAAGATAAATTTTCAGAGACAGTTGCATCAATGAAGATGGAAGATATTGTAAAATCTATGACTAGTGAAGATGCAGCATGTCAAATGACTTGGAATACTCCAGGAGATACAATGCAAATGTTTTGTTGGTGGAAAGGTAAAAATCCAGAAGCTATTAATAAACAATTAGCATCTATGAATGACTTTTTTGAACCTCATAAATTTACTGAGTGCACAGATGAAGTAATGGATTACAACACCTAGAATAGGCCAAAACTTTATTTAATTAAATTTAAGAGGAAAAAAATGAAAGTAATTTACACAAGAACAATGAGAGTAAAAGACGATGGCCTAGGAAAAGCAATGGAGATTGGGAAAGGTTTAGCTGCAGTCAGAAAAAAACATTACCCCAATCATGATGTTTATTTCTCTTTTCAAATGGGTGGGGACCCAAGAACAATAAGAGAAACTTTAATTGGAACTATGTTTGAGGGTGATAGAGAAGCTGACGCTAACATGTCTGCAGATCCTGAATATATGAAACTTTTAGAGCAATTAAAAGAAGTCGCCATAGAAGGAACTATTAAGGACGAGATAAGACCGATATTTAGTGAAGGAGAATAAATAATGTTAGAAAAATTTAATGGGATATTTTATTTAATAATTTACTTAGTTCATTTTATTGGAGTTGGTGTTTATGCATTTCAAACTATTTTTGGCACTAAAAGCTTCATGGAAAGATTTGGTATTGATCCAAGTGGCGCAATAATGATTAGAATGGCAGGAGCGTTTATGCTTGCTGTATTTTTAATGTCAATCTATGTAGGTTTTATAAGACCTGGAGGTTTGGAAAATACATGGGGATTCTTAAATTTAGTTTTTATAAATAATCTATGTATTTTTTTATGTAATTTTTATTCTATTAAAATAAATAAAACAGGTGTGAATGAAAAAACTACAAACGAGGGTGTTATTGCACCGTTCGTATTTACGATTATGAGTGCAATTTTATGCTACGGTTTAGCTGATAAAATTTACACTTAATGTCTGGGTTTGCGATATTCAACATAGATGTAAAAAAACCTGAGGAATATAAAGAGTACGTAGAAAAAGTGAAACCGATTGCTGAAAAATTTGGTGGAGAATATATTGTTAGAGGTGGTGAGACAAAAGTATTAGAAGGAACTTGGGCATATCCTAGAACAGTTGTTATTAAGTTTCCAAGTTATGAAAAAGCTTTAGAGTGGTACAACTCTGATGAATACAAACCAATTAAACAAATCCGTTTAGAAAACTCAATTGGTAACGGAATAATAATCAAAGGAGTATAAAATGTCGATATTAAAAAGATATACTGATGCAATAGATAAAAAAGATGAGGCAACTATGAATGAACTTTTGCATGATGATTTTAAATTCACAATGCATAAATCTGGAAATTCTTTAGGAAAAGCTGATGTTATAAAATGGGCAATGAGTGGAGATATCAATCAAGATAAAACTAGGGTTGTATATGAAAATGATGAAGTGGGTGTACACCATTCTTTTGTTACATTTAATGACGGAAATGTTGAAGCTGTAATGGCGGTTTATAGATATAAAGACGGAAAAATTGTTAGTTTAGAAACTGGCGCTACTCCAATGTCTAAGTAAGTGAAAAAAATTTCATTCATTTTTATTTTTTTCTTTTTTTCATCGTCTTTATTGGCTGATGATAATAAAAAAGAAATTGATAAATTATTTATTCAATTAAAAAGTGCTTTAAATTTTGAAAATTCAAAAAAAATAGAGGATAAAATTTGGGATCTTTGGACTACTCACCCAACTAAAAATAATTTAACAAAGTTATTAGCTGATGGGTCGTCTGCAATGATGGATAATAAACTTGATGCTGCATATGATAAATTTACTGAAGTAATTGAGCTTGATCCTAATTGGGCAGAGGCTTGGAATAAAAGAGCAACAGTATTATATTTAATGGGTAAATACGAGCTATCACAAGCTGATATTGACAAGGTACTTAAGATAGAAAAAAGACATTTCGGTGCACTAACAGGCCAAGGTTTAGTTCAAACAGCTTTAAAAAACTACGAAAAAGCTATTGATAGTTACATTGAAGCTCATAAAGTTCATCCGTTTTTGAAGTCTCCTATGATTATGATGGAAAAGCTTCAAATTGAATTGCAGAAACAAAGTATTTAAAAATGTTTCCAAAAAAATATTCTAACCTTTTATTTATATTAGTTATGGGATTTGGGATGAGTCTTTTAATGACACTAATAATTACTTATATAAATACTGGAATGGATAATGAGTATGTCGACCGTTTTTTTAAAGCATGGTCAGTAAGTCTTCCAATTGCAATAATTGCTGCTCTTCTTGTAGGTCCCCCAATTAAAAAATTTGTAGATAAAATTACCAAATAAGAATATCTTTTATTTGTGAGTAACGTTATAGCTTTTCTAATTCTTATCCTTGCTGTCATATTAGGAACTGCAGCAAATAGTTTTGCAAAAAGTGCAAATGGTTTTACATTGTTAGTTCCTAGTTTAATTACTGCAATCACAATAATTGGTTGCATGTTTACTCTTTCAATAGTGATGAAAACTATACCTGTTGGTATCACCTACGCATCTTTTGCTGGTTTATGCATAGTAGCGACTTCAATTGTTGGAATATATAAATTCAATCAAGTACCTGATCTATTCACAATCATTGGTTTGATATTAATTATATCAGGAGTTTTAATTGTTAATCTGCTGGGTAAAACAGGATAATTTATGGCAAATTTATCTGGTTATATCTTTTTAGCTTTAGCGATCCTTCTTGGAATAACTTCAAATGGTTTTTTAAAATCAACTAATGGATTTACAATAATTGGGCCAACTATTTTTTGTATCATATCTATAGTAGCTTGTATTTTTTGTTTATCTAAAGCAATGAATATTATCCCAGTTGGTTTTACATACGCAACATATGGAGGTTTAACGATTACTGCAGTAACACTGTTTGGTGTTTTTAAATATCAGCAAATTCCAAACCTTTATGGGATTATTGGAATAAGTTTAATAATTATTGGTGTAATTCTTTTAAATACTTTGGGTAAAACTAGCTAGAAACTGGTTTCAAAATTTTAAGCATTTTTTTATGTAAATTGTTATTAGCTGAGCAAATAATATTTCCAGCTTTCTTGGCATCATCATTTTTCCAAGTCGAGACAATTCCTTTTGCAGCCTCAATAATTGGTATTAAGGCATGAATATCCCAAATTTTATTTCCACATTGAATAACAACATCAAGTTTACCCTCAGCAAAATGAGAATAACTTAAAGCATCCGAGCAGGGAAATTGCATTCTTCTTAAAATTTGCGGAATTTGTTTTTGTTTATTTAATGACAGGCTGCCATGAAAAGCTGCAGACAATTTCATTTTAGAATAAGTTGCTTTTTGGTTAACAAGTATTTTCTTTTTCTTTCCATTTTCTGAAACATACGCAGAATTAAATGAGGTATTAAAATAAAACTTTTTAAGAATTGGAAAATTTGCAAGGCCTACGACTGGTTTACCTTTATAATTTAAAGATATCAAATTACTCCAAGTTGGATTTCCTATCACAAATGATCGAGTTCCATCTATGGGATCTATAACCCATGAATAATCACTTTTAGTTTTTTTATAGCCGAATTCTTCACCTATAATTTGGTGATTTGGAAACTTCTTTTTAATCTCATTTCTGATGAATCGTTCAAAAGCCTTGTCAGCAGTTGTTACAGGGTCATAACCGCTTCTAAGTTTATTCGATACTTTAAAGGGTTTGTTTAATTTAGAGTAATAAAATCTAGTTAATTTCTTAGCTAAACTTTCAATGAACTTAGAATAAAGTTTATAATCTGAAGATTTTAAAATTTGCACAACGCTCTAATACTATTTTATTACTATTGATTAAAGCAAAATTTTAAATAATGATTTAAAAATACATGAAATTAGAGTTAAAAGATAACAAAGTATTTTTTGAAAATAAAGGTCATAAAAAAGAGATCCACCCATTTTGGCTTAGAGAAAGAATTAACGGAGAAAATTTTGTTGATAAGTCTACTCAACAAAGATTATTTGACCCAACTCAATTACCAGAAAATATTCAAATCAAAGATTTAAGCTTAAAAAGTAATTTTTTAGAAATTAAATTCAATGATGGAGCTTCAACAAAGATCTCTATAATTGATATTTTTAAGGAATTCTCAAATATTAATGATGTTAAACAAATCAAAAAAATAAAATGGGACTCCTCATTTAAAAATCAAAATACTTTTGAATTTAAAGATAATCTATTTGAAACTGATGAAATGTACAAAGCCTTGATTAATTTTTATCAATATGGCTTTGTAATTTTTAAAAATGTGCCAACAAAAAATAATTTTATTATAAACTTTGCAAATTCTATAGGAAGTGTGAGACGTACAAACTTTGGTGAATTCTTTAATGTAAAATCAAAACCAAATCCAAATGACTTAGCTTACACTTCTTTGCCTTTGGCTCCTCATACTGATAATCCATATAGAAATCCTGTGCCATGTATTCAAATGCTTCATTGTATAGAAAATGAAGTTACGGGAGGTTTATCAACTCTAGTTGATGGATATACTGTTTCTGAAAAACTTAAAAAAGATTTTCCAGAATATTATAAAATTTTAACTAAGGTAAAAATACGTTTTCAATTTATTGATGAAAGTGTGATTTTAGAGGATTGGGCTGAAATGATTCAGTTAGATGAAAACAGCAATTTCAAACAAGTACGTTTTAGTCCAAGATTAGATTTTGTCCCATTAATTGAAAAAGAAAAATTAGATTTATTTTATTCTGCAAGAAAAAAAATATCTGAACTCTATAATTCAGAAAATTATAGAATAGAATTTAAACTTCTTACAGGGGATCTGTTAATGATGGATAACTATAGGTTGTTGCATGGCAGAACCACTTATGATGCAAACGAGGGAAATCGTTTTCTTCAAGGATGTTACATTGATTATGATAGTACCGAGGGCAGGCTTAAACATTTAAAAAGAAAATTTAATTATTAGGATAAATTTTCTATCTGTTTTTCAGCCTCTTTTATTGATTTTTCATAATCTAAGGACATTTGATCAGCACTTACTACCTCTACCTTTTCTATGCCAAAAAAATTTAAAATAAACTTCAACCAAGGAGTAAGAAAATCTTCATTGCTATTTAGCTTTGTCCCACCCGAAGTAATTACTAGATAAGCTTTCTTATTTTTTAGTAACCCTTCCCTTCTTCCATTAGGTTTAAATCTAAAAGTTTCCCCAACTCTTGCTGCAAGATCCGACCAGGCTTTTAAAGTTGCTGGAGGTCCATAATTATAAATTGGAGCAGAAATGATTATAATGTCACTCTCTTTCAATTCTTTTACAAGAGTATCTGAAAGTTTGAACATTTTTTTATGTGTCTCTGTTTGATCTTTTGGATCTATTTTCATACCTGACTCTGTTAAATTAGACACAAAAACCATTTCATCATTTAGATCTCTATAAATAACTTCATCATCAGGTTTTTTTATTTTATCTAAAAGTTTTTTTGCTAAAGCTCTTGAAGTTGAACCATCTTTTCTAGCACTAGAGTCTATTTGATAAATTTTCATAATTTAATTTACCCAAAATTTTGTAAGAATGGAAAAATATTTAATAAATAATATCCCAAGGCTTGTAATTGATTAGTTAATATCAAAATACCAGTAATTAATAGAATTATTCCACCTATTTTTGACACTAAATTAATATTTTTTCTAAAATTTTTTGAAAAAATAAGGAACCTTTGTATTAAATAACCTGACAAAATAAACGGAATAGCTAATCCAATAGAATAAAAAGATAACAATAATATTCCTTGGCTTAAACTTTCCTCAGTTGCAGCTAAAACTAAAATAGATCCTAAAATAGGTCCAATACATGGTGTCCAGCCAAATGCAAATGCCATTCCTATTAATATTGGGCTAAATATACTTTTGTTAATATTTGTTTGAATTCTCTTTTCATAATTTAAAAATTTTAAATTTATTATTCCAATTATATGGAGGGATAAAACAATTATTATTAATCCTGCAGCTATTCTTAATTCATTAGAATTTTCCAGAAAAATTTGTCCAAGAAAAGTTGAAGCCGCTCCAAAAGTTATAAAGACTAAAGAAAAGCCAACTGTAAATAGAATAATTGGAAATAAATTGATGTTCTTTTTATTAACAAGTTCATCTATAGAACTTCCAGAAATATAAGAAATATAACCAGGTATGAGTGGTAAAACGCATGGTGATAAAAAACTTATCAATCCAGCTCCAAGTGCAATAATTAATTCAACCATTACTTTTCTTTAACAACTTTCAATTTTTGTTCCCCAAGATTGTCTACTTTTAAAATCATTTCATCACCATCTTTTAAATAATTTGGTGGATTCATTCCCATCCCCACTCCTGCAGGTGTGCCTGTTGTGATAATATCACCTGGCATTAAAGTTATAAATTGACTGATATGTGAAATTAAAAAATTAAAATTAAATATCATTAAACTGGTATTTCCAGTTTGTCTTCTTTTTCCATTAAGATCTAAAGATAAATTTAAATTAAATAAATCGTCAATTTCATCCTTTGTTATCAAATACGGACCCAATGGACCAAAGGTGTCTCCAGATTTTCCTTTTACCCATTGACCACCTCTATCTTTTTGCCATTCTCTCTCACTTATATCATTACAAATACAATAACCTAATACATGTTTCTGAGCATCATCCTCTTTAACATATTTAGCTTTACTTCCAATAACCATTGCAATTTCTACTTCGTGATCTAAAGACTTTGAATTTTTCGGTATTACAATATTATCATTTGGTCCGACAATACAATTTGGAGATTTATTAAAAACAATTGGCTCTTTTGGAGCATCAGAATTTGTTTCCTCAGCATGTGCCTTATAATTTAATCCTATTGCGATAAAATTTGCTGGTTTTATCACACAAGGTCCAATTCTCTTGGTGCTTTCAATTAATGGAAGAGAATTTAAATCTAGCTTTTTTATTTTATCTAAATTTTCAAAATTCAAATTTTCTGGTGTAAAATCTTTTAAAATATTTGATAAATTTCGAAAATTGTTTTGATTGTCAATAATTGCAGGTATTTCCTTGCCATGCTCACCAACCCTTAAAAGTTTCATCAATTAACCTTTAATACCAAGATGAGTATATTTAATGTTTAGATAATCTTTTATTGCCATTGACCCACCTTCACGTCCATAACCACTTTGTTTAATTCCCCCAAAAGGTGCTTCTGCAATAGCTACCATAGGTGTGTTAACAGCGACTGAACCTGTTTCTAATTGTTCTGACGCAAGATGTGCTGTCTCCATTGAGTTGGTGCATACATAACTACACAAACCAAGCTCATGATTATTAGCTCTTTTAATTACATCATCAAAAGATTTGAATGATAACATTGGAACCAATGGCCCAAAAGGCTCTTGTTTCATTATCGTAAAATCATCTTTTACGTTATCAAATATTGTAGGTTCATAATAAAAACCTTTATTAAACCCAGAGGGTCTTTTTCCACCAAGTAAAACTTTTGCACCCTCTTGTTTAGTTTTTTCAACTAATTCCTCTATTTCGTTTAGCCTCTTTTTTGTGGTTAATGGACCTAATTGAGTTGAAGGATCCATACCGTCACCTATTTTCAATTTTTTTGTTTTCTCAATAAATAAATTTACAAATTCGTCCTTTTTTCTCTCGTGAATATAAAATCTGTTAGGCGATATACAAACTTGACCATTGTTTCTAAATTTAGCAGCAATTGCCATATCAGCTGCCTTTTTAATATCAGCATCATCAAACACAATAAAAGGTGAATGACCTGATAACTCCATCGTTACTCTTTGAACTTTATCTGCAGCTTGTTTTAATATTAGCTTTCCAACTCTCGATGATCCAGTTATAGAAATTTTTTTGACTATATCTGAAGCTATCAATTGTTGAGCGATACTTGGTGGATCACCTGATAAAAGATTCACTACGCCTGGTGGGACACCACATTCTCTACATATATCAACCATCTCCATTACAATTCCTGGAGTTATTACATCGGGTTTAACTATAACAGAACACCCAGCCGCTAATGCAGTTGAAATTTTTCTAGCAGATAATACTGCAGGAAAATTCCAAGGTGTTAATGCTGCAACAACACCAACTGGTTGATAGTAAACATGTACTCTTGTATCCTCAAATCTACTTTCAACAGTTTGTCCATAAATTCTTTTTGTTTCTTCGGCATTCCATTCAAAAATATCTGCAGCACCTCCTACTTCACCTTTGGCCTCTGCAAAAGGTTTTCCAACTTCTAGTGTCATCCATTTTGCAAGCATATCTTGTTTCTCTCTCATTTTGTCTGCTATTCTTCTGATGATATAAGATCTTTGCCAAGGAGCAGTTTTTTTCCAAACTTCTAATCCTTTTGCAGCAGACTTTAATGCTCTATCAACATCCTCGGGTGTAGCTTTAGAGGCTTTTCCCAAAACTTCTTCATTTGCTGGATTAATTACTTCGTAAGTTCCTCCATCTGATGATTTTTGCCACTTACCATCGATAAATTGTCCAAATTTTTCGTACATAAATTCAATTTAGCATTACTATAAGTTGTGTCTACTATGTAATTTTTACACATTAATTATCTTTGATTAGATGATACTCTTATCAAAAAAAGGAGTTTAAGATGAAAGCATACATAATGGGTAATTACACTGAAAAAGCTTTTCAGGGTTTTTTAAAAGATCCAACGAGTGATAGAAAAGCTGTTGTAGAACAATTAACAAAAGCTATGGGTGGAACAATGCATAGCATGGATATTGTTAGAGGTTCTTATGATTTTGTAGTTGTTACTGAAGTTCCAAGTTTTGATGATTTTGCAGCAATTAAATTGGTTGTTGAAGCATCAGGAGCTGTAAAAAACTTAACAATGCTTGAGGCAATTGATTTTACAAAAGCTACAACAAAAGCTAGTAAAATTGGTTACAAAGCCCCAGGTCAATAATCTTTTGGTATAACTTCCGGCTGCGGACTGGAAGTTATATTAATTTTTTTTTAATTTTGAAGAAAATTTAAGATTTTCATTATTAAATTTTGAAGAATGTTTTTGGATAAAATCATCCATAATTTTTACTTTTCCATCTTCAAATTCAGAAACTTTTCTACTATTTAGATCAACATATAAAGCGAGAATTTCTATAGTTGATGCGAGAAACTTTTTTTCTTTATGAACCATTTCCATTTTATATTGCAGTCTTTTTTTATCGTGATCAAAATAAATTAGATTAACATCAACCTCATCATCAACTTTGAGCTCTTGATTATAGGTAATATTTGACTCTACTATCATAGTGCTTTTTCCAGTTGTTTTTGCTGAGTGCTCTCCCATTTTAAATATATTATTTAAAGTGTCTGCTCCATATTTATCAAAGATCAAAAGATAATATGATACGTTCATATGATCGTTATAATCTATCCAATCTTTAATGATTTTTTGAGAACTTAAGTAAACAGACATAAAAAATTAATGAATAATTAATTTTTCTTTGGGTCGTTATCCACAACCAGACAAATCTCAGATTTTGTCAAAAATCTTTTTCCAGTACCATTATCTAATGAAAACATTCCACCAATACCATTAACGGCATCTATTGTTAAATCAGTATGTTTCCATTTTTCATATTGGTCATCGTTCATGTAAAAAGGCACTCCACCAATTTCTCCAAGCTTCACATCGCTAGAACCAACCATATACTCATTTCTAGGATAACACATTGGTGCACTTCCATCACAACATCCACCAGACTGGTGGAATAATAGTTCTTCACCATGTTGAGCTTTAAGCTCTTCAATCAATTTTAGTGCTGAACTTGTTGCTTTTACTTTCATAAAAAATATGGCCCGTGATTCCTCACGAGCCATTATATATTAGATTGTTTTTAAAAGAAGCCTAATTTCTTCTCACTGTAAGACACGTGAAGATTCTTCACTTGTCTGTAGTGGTTAAGCATCATTTTATGAGTTTCTCTTCCGATACCAGATTGTTTGTATCCGCCGAATGCAGCATGTGCAGGATAAGCGTGGTAACAGTTAGTCCATACTCTACCAGCTTGTATTTCTCTACCCATTCTGTAAGCGATATTTCCATTTCTAGTCCAAACACCAGCACCTAAACCATAAAGAGTGTCATTAGCAATTTGTAATGCTTCTGCCTCATCTTTAAACTTAGTTACTGATACAACTGGTCCAAAAATTTCTTCTTGGAAGATACGCATTGAGTTTTTACCCTCAAAAATAGTTGGTTCGATGTAATTTCCTTTTTCTAAACCACTATTGATTTTTGCAACATTTCCACCACATAGAACTTTGGCACCTTCTTTCTTACCTAAATCTAGATAAGATTTGATTTTTTCCATTTGTTCTAATGATGCTTGTGCTCCAATCATTGTTTCCATTTTCAAAGGATTGTCTTGTTTTACAGCTTTTGTTCTAGCAATAGCTTTCTCCATGAACTTATCATAGATAGACTCTTGAACTAGTACCCTGCTTGGACAAGTACAAACTTCACCTTGGTTTAATGTGAACATTGCAAAACCCTCTAAACATTTATCAAAAAAGTCATCATCTTTTGCCATGACGTCTTCAAAGAAAATGTTAGGAGATTTTCCACCTAGCTCCAACGTAATTGGTATCAAGTTTTGTGATGCATATTGCATAATCAATCTACCAGTTGTTGTTTCACCAGTGAAAGCAATCTTTTTGATTCTTTTTGATGATGCTAGTGGTTTTCCAGCCTCTAAGCCAAAGCCACTTACTACGTTTACTACTCCTGGAGGTAATAAATCTCCAATTAGCTCCATAAGTAACATGATTGATGCTGGTGTTTGCTCAGCTGGTTTTAGTACTACACAGTTTCCTGCTGCTAAAGCTGGAGCAAGTTTCCAAGTTGCCATTAGTAATGGAAAGTTCCATGGTATAATTTGTCCAACTACACCTAGTGGTTCTGGAATGTGATAAGAATATTCACTGTTACTAATTTCAGCAACTGAACCTTCCTCCGCTCTGATTACTCCAGCAAAATATCTCCAATGATCTATTACTAGTGGTAAATCAGCAGCCATACATTCTCTAATTGGCTTACCATTATCTAAACATTCAGCTGTTGCTAATACATTAAGATTTTTCTCAATGACATCTGCAATTTTAAGAAGAATGTTTGATCTTTCCGTAATTGAAGTTTTACCCCAAGTTGGGAAAGCTGCGTGAGCAGCATCTAATGCTGCATCTACGTCTTTTTCATTTGATCGTGCAACTGAACAGATTACTTCATTTGAAATCGGAGATGTATTATCAAAATACTTTCCAGATTTTGGTTCTACAAACTTACCGTTAATGTAGTTCCCGTATTTTGCTTTGAACGGGAATTTTACTTTCAAATGAGAAGTATCTAATACAGATGACACTTTCATAGCTTCTGCACTCATTTTTTTTACTCCTCTTGTTTTTTTTATTGATTTAAGCTTATTATTTTTTCTAGATATTTTAGAACGCTTCTTAGTCGCAGACTTTTTTGTCCTAACTTTTTTTTTCGTTCTTATTTTTTTTCTAGAAGATTTAACCAATTTAGTTTTTTTTTTATTGGTTTTTGGCTTAGCTTTTTTCTTTCTTTTAGTAGCCATAACTAATTAAACTCCTAATATTAACACATGTCTATTTCTTAAAATCTTATTTACTACCTATAATTGAAGCAACACAACATCTAGTGGTTAAATTTTGAGTGATTAATATTTTTTTTTCTATAAGTAGACCTTACATATGGATCAAAATTTCTTTAATAAAGTTAGAATTTTAGATGGTGGTATGGGCCAGGAACTACTTGCTAGGGGTATGGAGCCAAATGGTACATTATGGAGTGCTAACGCTTTACTTCAAGAAAAATACCACCAGCTTTTATTAGATACTCATCTAGATTTTATTAAAGCAGGTGCAGAAGTAATTGTCACTACAACTTTTACAACAAGAAAATCCCGTTTAAGGGATAACAATGTTTTTGATAAATATGAATATCTCAATAAAAAAGCTGGAGAAATTGCTCAAAAAGCAAAAGAAAATTATCCTAATGTTTTAGTAGCTGGTGGTTTGCCTCCACAAAATTTAACTTATGAAGCAGATAACAGTGCTGATGATGAGATGAAAGAAAATTTTAATAGTCAAGCAAAACTATTAAATCCTTATATTGATTTTTTTTATTTTGACGTCTTAAGCAGTATTAGAGAATTTAAGATTGCAATAGAAAGTATAAAAGAATTTAACAAACCCTATCTATTAGGTGCACATATCTCTGAAGGAAACACTTTACCAAGTGGTGAAAAAATCACAAAAATTATTAACGATATAGAACATAATAAATTAATGGGAATTATATTATCTTGTGTTTCGCCTGAAAATTTTGAACTCAATCTTGAAGAAATTAAAAATTTAGGAGTCCCCTTCGGATTTAAATTAAATGCTTTTATAAAAACAAATTTAAAACCAAATTATAATGATGCATATAAAAAACATAAGACCGGAAATCCAAATGAATTTCTTGGTGTAAGAAAAGATTTGACCCCTGAGAAAATGCTAGAATTTGCAAAAAAATTCAAAGATGCAGGAGCTACAATTATTGGTGGTTGTTGTGAAACTACACCTTTACATATTAAAGCTTTTTCTAAGCTTAAGTAGTTTTTTTGTAATCAGCTTTTCTTACAAAATAAATTCCAACTGAAACAGCAATTAAAGAAATTAATACTTTTGTAGTAATTAATTCTTTTAAAAATATATAACTTAAAATTGTTCCAAAAATTGGAATTAGATATGATACTTGTGATTGGAAAATTAAACCATTATTAACTAAAATTCTAAATCGTAACAACCAAGCAATACCTGTTGACACTAGACCTAAATAAATAACAGAAATAGTTGAGTCTAATCTTGGTGTTAGGTTCCAAGGCTGTTCTATAAAACTGACAAGAGGTATTAAAATAATTGTAGCCCAAATTAATATAGATCCAGTTACATTTTCATTTTTTTTCTTACTGATTTTTAAAGTTAATACACCGCCAATCACATAACAGGTTGAGCCTAAAAGAATTAATAAAGCGGATATAAAATTATTTTCATCAATCAATAAATTATCTGAAAATAAATAAAGTATTCCTGAAAACCCTATTAAAATTCCAAATGTTTTAATAAAATTAAACTTTTCATTTGTCGTATAAAAATGACCTAGAATAGTTGAGCTTAAAGGTGTTGTTGACATTAAAATTGCTGCTAAGTTACTTTGAACTGATTGAACTCCATAAGCTATCAAATAAAAAGGTGCTACTAAGTTTATAAATCCAATCATAGCAAACCAATGCCAGTCTTTTGAGAATGCTTCTATTTTTATATTTTTATAATAACAAAGTAATAAAACTGGAATGGCTCCAAAAAAAACTCTTAAAAATGCGATGGTAACTGGACCATATGAGTATGTTGCAATTTTAATATTAAAAAAGGCAGAAGCCCAAATTAATGCAAGCAAAATTAACAAAAGGTAATCTGTAATTTTAGCTTGTCTCATTCAGTAATCTCCTCAGTAACTCCATTTGTAATTTTTTTTAAATTTGTAAAATCTATTTTAAATACACAGTTTGGATGACCAGCAGCAGCAAACAATAAGTTAAATCTACTTAAAGATTTATCTATTAAAATTTCAATCTTTTTTAAATGACCAATAGGTGAAACTCCTCCAATTGTGTAACCTGTGATATTTTTTACATCTTCGGCTGAAGCCATAGATGCATCCTTTATTTTAAGTGCCTTCTTAATCCTGTTTAATGATGCCCTTTTATCACCTGCAACTAAGCATAAAATGAAACTATTCTCAGTTTTAAAAAGTAAGCTTTTTACAATTGCTCCAACCTCACAACCTAAAGATGAAGCTGCCTCAAGGGCAGTCCTGGCAGAGGTTTCAAGAACTATTATATTTTGAGATTCATCATAATCCTTAAGGATTTTTTCAACTCTTTGAACTGGCTCTTTGTCTAATAAACTCATTATTCAACTTTTAATTGTTAGTCAATTTGCACATTAACTATTAAACTTATGTAAAAAATGCATAGGTGATATCAATTAAAAGAGCATTATCTATCAGTCTTTTTTTGTTATTACAACGCCCAGTATTATAAAGGAGAGATTATGAGTTCAAGTGATGTATTAAAGACTATTAAAGATAAAGATATTGAATACGTAGATCTAAGGTTTACTGATCCTAGAGGTAAACTTCAACATGTAACCATGGATGCCAAAATGGTGGATGAAGATATGTTGAACGAAGGAATTTTTTTTGACGGTTCCTCTATAGCTGGCTGGAAAGCTATAAATGAGTCTGACATGATCCTTAAGCCAGATAATTCTAGAGCGATCGTAGATCCATTCACATCTCATAATACATTAAATCTTTTTTGCGATGTTTTAGATGCAATTAAAAAGGATCCTTATGAAAGAGATCCTAGAGGAACAGCTAAAAAAGCTGAGGCTTACTTAAAAAGTTCAGGAATTGGAGATAAAGCATTTTTTGGTCCTGAAGCTGAATTTTTTGTTTTTGATGATGTAAGATTCAAAAATGACATGAATGAAACCGGATTTAAAATTGATAGTAAGGAAGGTCCTTACAATTCAGGAAGAGAATACGAAAACGGTAACATGGGTCACAGACCAGGAATTAAAGGTGGTTATTTCCCGGTTCCACCTGTGGATAGTGAACAAGATATGAGAAGTGAATATCTAAAAGCTATGAAAGAAATGGGAATTAAGGTTGAAAAACACCACCATGAAGTTGCACCTAGCCAACACGAACTTGGAATGTATTTTGGAACTCTTGTTGATCAAGCTGATAACTTACAGCTTTATAAATATGCTGTTCACATGGTTTCTAACTCGTTTGGTAAGACAGCTACCTTTATGCCTAAACCTGTTAAAGGTGATAATGGTTCAGGTATGCACGTTCACCAATCCATTTGGAAAGGTGATACTGCATTATTTTCAGGTGATAAATATGCGGGCTTATCTGATACAGCTTTACACTACATAGGTGGTATTTTAAAACATGCAAAAGCAATTAATGCTTTTTCAAACGCTACGACGAATAGTTACAAAAGACTAATTCCAGGATTTGAGGCTCCAGTTTTATTAGCTTATTCGGCTAGAAACAGATCAGCATCTTGTAGAATTCCTATTACTCTAAGTAAAAAAGCAGCTAGATGTGAAATTAGATTTGGTGATGCTGCTGGTAATCCATATTTAACATTCTCTGCAATGTTAATGGCTGGTTTAGATGGAATTAAGAATAAAATTGATCCAGGTAAATCATTTGATAAAGATCTTTATGCTTTATCGGAAGATGAAGTTAAGAAAATTCCAACTGTTTGTGGATCTTTAAGAGAAGCAATGGAAAGTCTTGATAAAGATAGAGATTTCTTAAAACAAGGTAATGTATTTACTGATGATCAAATAGATGCTTATATTGCATTAAAGTTTGAAGAAATACACAATTTTGAACACACACCTCATCCGATAGAGTTTGAGATGTATTACAGTTGTTAATTTTTATTGTCTGGTTTTAGCAATTTTATTTTTGCCAGACCCTTTTTTAACAATGTAATCAAGTGTTCCATTTGCTCCAGTATCAACAGATTTTATAAGAGATCTTAAAAAAGTTTTTCTCTTTTCTTTTCTGTCCTCGCTGTTTTGCAAATTTCTGATTTCAAAGACGTTCATAAATAGATATTATCAATCTATGCGTTTATTGCAACTCTGGTATGTTCAAAATGGGATTATACTTTAAAAGACTCTCCGCAGCCACAACGCTCGGTTTCATTGGGATTATTGAAGACAAATGATGATGAAAAATCCTCTTTCTTATAATCCATCTCAGTGCCTAGAAGATACATAACTGCCGCCGAATCAATATAAACTTTTACTCCTTTATCCTCGATCAACTCATCATTAGGATTTACCTCTTTTGAATATTCCATTACGTATGACATACCTGCACAACCACCTGATTTTACAGAAACTCTTACACCTATCGCATTTTTTTCAGCGTTAGACATTATTTCTTTAATTCTTAAGGCTGCATTATCACTTAGTTTAATAATAGGGTTCATTATAAGTTTAACTCCAATTTCGCTGCATCTGACATCATATCTTTATTCCAAGGAGGATCCCAAACCAATTCAAGATTTACATCATCTATTCCCTCTACTTGCATTGTACCCTCTTTTACCTCTTTCGGTAAACTTTCTGCAACGGGACAATTTGGTGTAGTTAATGTCATCTTAATTTCAGCCTTACGACCATTTACCTGTATATCATAAATTAAACCAAGTTCATATATGTTCACTGGTAATTCTGGATCATAAATTTTTCTAATTTCCTCAATTATTTTGTTTTTTACATCCATAATTAATTTTCTGTGGTTATTTCTTTCCCATCATTTTCCATTGCAGATACTAAAGTGTGCCATGATAAGGTAGCACATTTAACTCTCATTGGATATTGTTTAACACCTGATAAACACATTAATTTCGTTTTATCATCCTCTTTTAAAATATTATTTTTAAGTTCAGGATTTTCTTTAATCATTCCTAAAAAATCCTCAATTATTTCTTTAGCTTCATTATCACTTTTGCCTTTAATCAAATCAGTCATTATTGAAGCTGATGCCATTGATATTGCACATCCACTTCCTTCGAAAGAAATATCCTCTACTTTTCTTTGATCATTCAATTTAAGATACACATGTACATTATCTCCACACAATGGATTATTGCCTTTCGCATCTTTATTAAAGTTTTTTGTTTTCCCTAAATTTCGAGGGTTCTTACCATGCTCTAAAATTATTTCTTGATATAATTCTTTTAAGTTCATTTTAAATCAAAAATTTTTTTACAATTATTAATACCTTCATTTAGTTTATCTAAATCGTCTTTAGTATTGTAAACTCCTAATGAGGCTCGTGCACTTGCGGGTATACCTAATTTGTCATGAAGTATTTGACAACAATGATGACCCGCTCTTATAGCAACTCCAGTTTCATCCAGAATAGTTGCAATGTCATGTGGATGAACTCCTTCTACCGTAAAAGATAGAACTCCACCTCGCTCTTTTGGATTTCCAATTAGTTTCACAGAATTATTCTTTTTTAAAATTTCTTGACCGTATTCTATTAATTCTTTTTCATGTTTAATAATATTATCAATTCCAATACTTTCTAAAAATTTTATTGATTGATCAAACGCGATGACTTGAGCTGTAGCCATTGTTCCAGCTTCATACTTATTTGGAAGTTCGCCATAAGAAATTCTATCTTTTTTAACTTCATTTATCATTCCCCCACCTCCTTGGTACGGTGGAAGTTGCTCTAACCATTTCTTTTTTCCATACAAAACTCCAAGTCCTGTCGGGCCATACATTTTGTGACATGATATTGCATAAAAATCACAATCCAGGTCTTGCATATCTAATTTTAAATGTGGTCCTCCCTGACATCCATCTACTACAACAACTATGCCCTTAGAATGTGCTAATTGGGTTATCTCTTTAATTGGTAAAACTGCACCAGTGACATTGGATAAATGAGTTATTGCTATTACTTTAGTTTTATCTGTAATTTCTTTTTCTATATTTTCAATTGGAATATCTCCGTCTTCATTTATCTCTGCAAACTTTATTTTTATATTTTTGGATTTTCTTAAAAAATGCCATGGGACATAATTTGAGTGATGTTCTAGCTCTGTGATTAAAATTTCGTCATTTGGCTCCAAGATCGCTTGACCTAAAGTGTTAGCAACCAAATTTAAAGCTTCTGTAGCACCTTTGGTAAATACAATTTCATTTTTATCTTTCGCATTTATATATTTTTGGACAGAAGTTCTTGTATTTTCATACAAATTAGTAGCTGCAACAGCTAAATAATGTATGCTTCTACCTACATTTGAAAATTGTTTAGAATAAAAATCATTTATTCTATCTAGAACTACCTTAGGTTTTTGAGAGGAGTTCGCGCTATCTAGGTAAACTAAATCGTTATTCTGAATTTTTTCATCAAAAATCGGAAACTCTTTTCTAATGTTATTTATATTCATTGTTTTAATCCAATAATATTTGTAATTAAGTTTTTTATTTCTACGTCAGTAATCTTTTCAACAACATCCATTAAAAACCCATTAATCAAAAGTTCTTTTGACTGTTGATAATTCAAACCACGAGACATTAAGTAAAAAATTGAATTTTCATCTAAGCTACCAGATGCTGATCCGTGAGAACATTTTACATCATCAGCATAAATTTCTAATTCTGGTTTTGCATTAAACTCTGATGTCTCATCGAGTAGTATTGCTTTACTCAATTGATATCCATCGGTTTTTTGAGCTTTTGAATTTACAAATATTCTTCCTTGATATGCAGATTTTGTATTTTTTCCAAGAACACTTTTAATAAGCTGATAACTTTTTGTGTTTTCCACTAAATGATTAATTGTAGTTCTAATTTCGTGTTGTTGATTTTCCTTTAAGGAAAAAATACCATTAATAAATGCTGATGAATACTCACCATTTAAATTACAATTAATCTCATTTTTAAAATAATCTGATCCAGCAGATAATATAAATGTTTCTGAAACACTGTTATTGTCCTGTTCAATATTATTAAAAGAGTATTTTAAATTATTATTAATAAATTTATCAATTTTATAGTTTTTAAGTATTGAGTCTTTTTCTAAATTGAAGTTGTAAAAAATATTAATAAAGTTTTTCGCTGTGTTATTAGAAAAATAATCAATAAGCTTTAAACAACTATTTTCACCTAATTCAAAATCTAATCTCAAATTGATATTAGTTGACTTTATTTCATCATTTATTGAATGATAAATTATCAAAGGTTTTTTTAGAGAATAATTTTTTTTAATTAAAATTTTAAAAACTTTATCAGTAAATGCACTATTCAAATCAATTAATGAATTTTCATAATCAAATGATATATCTTTTTTAGTTTCATCAATTATTTCAATTTTATTTTGGTCTTCAAAGTTAAAATCAATCTTTTCGATCCTTCCATTTATAAAAATGATTTTATTATGCTCCAAACCATCAACAAAAATTGATGGATCAATTTTATTAGATTGTGAATAATCATTGAAATAACTTAAATTGCTAATATTCTTTTTAATGATCTGGCTAATATCTAAAAATTTCCAATCTTCTTGCTTTCTATTTGGAAAACCCTTTTTTATGAAATTATTTAAAAAATTTTTTTTAAACTGGATTTCTTCATTAGAAAATTTTGAAGTTTTTACTAATTTATCAAAGTCCGACTGTAATTGCTCGCTCATTTAATTAAAACTTTCGTATCCTTTTTTTTCTAATTCGATTGCTAATTCTGGACCACCAGATCTTATTATCTTTCCATTCATCAAGACGTGAACAAAATCAGGTTTAATGTAATCTAATAATCTTTGATAATGAGTTATTATTAAAAAAGAATTATCCTTATTTCTTAAAGTATTAACTCCATCTGCTACTATTTTAAGCGCATCTATGTCTAGGCCTGAGTCTGTCTCATCTAAAATGGATAATTTTGGGGCTAACATAGACATTTGCAGAATTTCATTCTTCTTTTTTTCTCCACCTGAAAATCCAACATTTAATTGTCTATTAAGTTTTTCTTCATCAAATTTTAATTCTTTAGCTTTTTCTTTAACAAGTTTTAAAAATTCAATCGCATCTAATTCTTTTTCGCCTCGTGCTTTTCTAATTGCATTTAAAGATGTTTTTAAAAAGATATTTGTATTAACTCCTGGAATTTCTAACGGATATTGGAAAGCCAAAAATATTCCTTTGTGCGCTCTTTCTTCGGTTTCAAGATCAAATAAATTTTTATTTTCAAATAAGATTTCGCCTGATACCTGGTATCCTTTTTTTCCTGACAGAATATTAGATAATGTACTTTTTCCTGATCCATTTGGGCCCATAATTGCGTGAACTTCACCAGGATTTATATTCAATGAAAAACCCTTTAAAATTGATTTATTTTCAACATTTGCATTTAAATTACTTATTTTAAGCATTAACCAACACTCCCCTCTAAGCTAATACCTACAAGTTTCTGGGCTTCAACTGCAAACTCCATTGGTAATTGTTGTAATACTTCTTTACAAAAACCATTAACAATTAATCCCACAGCCTCCTCAGGGTTAAGTCCTCTTTGTTGGCAATAATGTAATTGTGCCTCACTTATTTTTGATGTCGTAGCTTCATGAGCAATATTTGAGTCAAAATTTTTATTTTTGATATATGGAACTGTATGTGCACCACATTTATTTCCCATTAATAAAGAGTCACATTGTGTATAATTACTAGAGTTTTTAGCTTTTGAATTAATATCTACTAAACCTCTATAAGTCATATCAGAAAATCCAGCACTTATCCCTTTTGAAATAATTTTACTTTTAGTATTTTTTCCTAAATGAATCATCTTTGTTCCAGTGTCTGCCTTTTGATGATTATTGGTAATTGCTATAGAATAAAACTCACCAATTGAATTATCACCTTTTAAAATACAGCTTGGGTATTTCCAAGTTATAGCTGAACCTGTTTCAACTTGAGTCCAAGAAATCTTAGAATTATTTCCTTTGCACAATCCTCTTTTAGTTACAAAGTTATAAATTCCTCCTTTGCCATTTTCATCACCAGGATACCAATTTTGTACTGTTGAATATTTTATTTCCGCATCTTCTAAAGCAATCAATTCAACATTTGCAGCGTGTAATTGATTTTCATCTCTCATGGGAGCGGTGCATCCTTCAAGGTAGCTCACGTAACTTCCTTTATCAGCAATAATTAATGTTCTTTCAAACTGTCCTGTCTCTGATGCATTAATTCTGAAATAAGTTGATAGTTCCATAGGACACTTAACACCCTCAGGAATATAGACGAATGAACCATCTGTAAAAACAGCAGAGTTTAGCGTGGCAAAAAAATGATCAGTTACTGGTATAACTGTACCTAAATATTTTTTTACAAGATCAGGGTGTTTTTGAATTGCCTCTGACATTGAACAAAAAATTATTCCATGTTTAGTCAGCTCACCTTTAAAAGTAGTAGCAACTGAAACAGAGTCGAATACGGCATCTACAGCAATCCCATTTAATCTTGCTTGCTCTTGTAATGGAATTCCAAGTTTTTTATATGTCTC
The DNA here is from genome assembly GCA_902595405.1 of uncultured Pelagibacteraceae bacterium. GTDB lineage: Bacteria > Pseudomonadota > Alphaproteobacteria > Pelagibacterales > Pelagibacteraceae > Pelagibacter. The sequence continues at coordinate 152,530 of CACJPX010000001.1, read as the reverse complement.
CAAGAGTTTAGGATCAAGTTCATCTAAACTTTTTGGCTTATCCTTCATGCTTTTTGGTGCTGAATAATAATATAAATCTTGATAATCAATTTTTGGATATTTTGGTTTTTGCCAGTTAGGCTCTTTTAAAAGTTTTAATCGTTCATAAGCCTTTAATCTAAATTCTAACATCCATTTTGGTTCTTTTTTAATATTAGAAATAAACTTGATCACATCCTCATTTAAGCCTTTTGGGGCTTTAATATTTTCAATATCAGTAGTGAAACCGTATTTATAATCTTTTAATTTTTCTATATCTTTTTCTCTAGTATCCATTTTTAAATTCTTCTCTCGGTGTTATCTTGAACAAGATCTTCTAGACTCTTTTTTTCAAAAAAATCATTAATATGATTTTCAAGTTCATCCCATAAGTTATGAGTTAAACATTTTGTAGATTTACCGTTACAGCCTTTTTTGGACTCTTTTTTACATTGAACAGTTTTAACTTTTTCATCAACAGCATCAAAAATATTTGTAAGTTTGATCTCTCTAGCTTTTTTATTTAAAACGTAGCCACCTTGATTTCCTCTAACACTTTGAACAATCTCTTTTTTTTTAAGTTTAGAAAAAATTTGCTCTAAGTAATCAAGCGAAATACCTTGTCTAAGCGAAATGTCTCTTAGAGATACTGGGTTAATATTGTTAAATCTTGCCAGATCCACCAAAGCCATTACCGCATATCTGCCTTTAGATGTTAATTTCATAAAACCTTTATTTTACAGGGGTATATATAAACCCGACTAAAATAGTCAAGTATCTAACAAAAAAAAACACTAACATTTTGTCACGTACATGTGTTAAACGTAATTTTTTTTTGAGAATAATTATCAATATCAATTATGGATAATAAAATTTTAGAAATATTCATTCCTGGTCCTGCGGGGAGACTCGAAGCAAAATATTTTAAAAGTAAAAAAAGTACTTCACCTATAGCTTTAGTATTACAACCTCATCCTCAATATGGAGGAACAATGAATAATAAAGTTGTTGTAGAAACTTTTCATGCTTTTATGGAGAATGATTTTTCTGTATGTCGAGTAAACTTTAGAGGTGTTGGTAAAAGTGACGGAGAATTTGATAATGGACAAGGAGAATTAGCAGATGCTGCAGCTGCACTAGATTGGTTAGAAAGAGAAAATTTTGACAATTCACAATGTTGGGTGTCAGGATTTTCTTTTGGTTCTTTAATTGCAATGCAGTTATTAATGAGAAGACCTGAGATAAATAGATTTATTGCAATTTCACCACAACCAAATGTTTATGATTTTTCTTTTTTATCACCTTGTCCATCATCTGGTTTAATGATTTATGGAAAAAAAGATGAATTGGTGCCTTTTGAATTTATTAAAGATTTAGATAATAAACTTAGCGCACAAAAAGGAATAAAAGTAGAATTTCAAACTATTTCTGAAGCAAATCATTTTTTTACAAAAAGTGAGTCTGAATTAAATAAATGTTTGAATAAGTATATTAAAAAAGAAACGGCGCTTTATTAAAAGTTTTGTAAAATATCACCACCTGAAATAGCTTTTTTACTTCTTGTAGTGCTTGGAAATGAGATTGGTAATTTTAAATATGATCTTATAGCTAGATATGCAAATGCTTGGGACTCGATAAAATTACCATCAAAATTATAATCATCTATATCATTTATAATTATATTCTTGTTCACCAAATAATTTTCAATCGATTGCATCAAACATTTATTTTTTCTTCCTCCTCCACAAATTATATAATGATGTGGATTAATATTATTTTGTTTATCTATTTTTCTCAAACCATCAGCAATCAAATATGCAGTAAATTTTGTTAAAGTCGCGCACCCGTCCTCAAATGACAGACCTTTTACAAATGATGTATCAAAATCTTTTACATCCAACGAAGTTTCGTAAGATTTAAACTCAAAGTTATCTATTGCTTGATTTAAAATTAGATCATCAACTTTTCCGATATTTGCATACTTTCCATCTTTATCAAATTTTAGATTTTTATTATTTCTTACCCAGTCATCTATCAAACAGTTTCCAGGTCCTATATCATAAGCAAAAAAGTTTATAGAGTTATTGGGATCCTCCTTGATTTGAGTAATATTTGTAATACCTCCAATATTAATAATGTTAATTGGCAATTTAAGTTTAAAATTTTTTTGGATAATTTTTGAAATCAAGCTATGAAATATTGGTGTAAGTGGAGCACCCTGGCCTCCGTGATTCAAATCATTTTGTCTAAAATTATTAATAACAATTTTTTTAAATAAACTAGATAAAAGTCTTCCATCACCTAATTGCTTTGAAATTTGAATTTTTGGGTCATGAAACACTGTTTGACCGTGGAAACCTATTAAATCAATATCCTCATTAATATCTCCAATCACTTCGTTAATTAAATGACTGTTGAATAATGTAAATTTTTTTTCTACATCATTAATCTCTTTAGAATGAGTTTTTAAATCTTTAAAATTACTAATTTTATCTCTTAAACTAATTAATTGCTTGTAAAGTCCATCATCAAACTCTTTATAAATATCATAAATACTGGAAAATTGATCATTACCATCAGATTTTATAACAGACAAATCCACTCCATCCATTGATGTACCGCTCATCAAACCTATTGAGGTGAATATCTTTCTTTTCATTATTATTTTTTTTTAACAAAATTTGTATATTGTAGAATTATACGCTTATGAATAAATTTTTAAAAGAATTTAAAGACAGAGGCTACTTTTATCAATGTACTGATGAAAATGAGTTATCTTCTTTATTAGATAAAAAAAAGATTAAAGCCTACATTGGTTTTGATTGTACAGCTGAAAGTTTACATGTTGGAAGTCTTCTACAAATTATGTGTTTACGAATGCTCCAAAAACATGGACACCAACCAATTGTATTGTTAGGCGGAGGAACCACAAGAATCGGAGACCCATCTGGTAAAGATAAAACACGAAAAATTTTAAGTGAAGATGAAATTGAAAAAAATTCTAAAAATATTGAAAAAATTTTAAAAAAATTTTTAGATACAAGTGATAAAAATGTAAAACCAATATTTGTTAATAATTATGAGTGGCTAAAAGATTTAAATTATATCTCTTTTTTGAGAGATATTGGAAAACATTTTACGATAAATAAAATGTTAACATTTGAAAGTGTAAAAACAAGATTGGATAGAGAACAATCTCTGAGTTACATGGAATTTAATTATATGATTTTACAAGCTTACGATTTTTTAGAACTTAATAAAAAAGAAAATTGTGCATTGCAAATCGGTGGATCTGATCAATGGGGTAATATCGTGAATGGTGTAGATTTAGTAAAAAGATATTCTAATCAACAAACATATGGTTTAACTACTCCTTTAATCACGTTAGCGACAGGTGCTAAAATGGGAAAAACTGAAAATGGAGCAATATGGTTAGATGAAAAATTTTTCTCACCATACGATTATTGGCAATTTTGGAGAAATATAGATGATAGAGACGTATCGAAATTCATGAAATTTTTCACAGATTTAAGTATTGATGAAATAGAAAAAATTGAAGAAAAAAATATCAATGAACAAAAAATTGTTTTAGCAAATCAAACCACTTCTATGCTTCATGGTGAACAAGAAGCAAAAAAAAGTGAAGAAACAGCAAAAAAAACTTTTTCAGAAAATTCAATTGGCTCTGCATTACCTTCTATTGCGATTAAAAAAAATCAATTGAATGACAAGTTAAATATCGTTGATCTAATAATTCTTTCAAAGTTAGAAAAATCTAAAAGCGAGATAAGAAGATTAATTAAAGGTAGTGGTGTAAAAATTAATAATCAAGTTATCAATGATGAAAAACTAATAATCAGTGAAAAATTATTTGAAAATAACACAATTAAACTATCCTTGGGGAAAAAAAGACATATCAAAGTTGAGATAAGCTAATTTTTTTTTATTTTTTCAAGAGTTCTAGTAATGAATCTTGGTGTAAGCGTTTTAACAGGATTTACAGTTGTTTTTAATTTTTTTGGTGGACCTTTAATTTTAAAGCTTACGCCAAAAACACCCTCTCCAACTTTCTTTCCAACTAAAATATCTCCAAGAAGAGGGATTGATGATATAGTTCTATTAATTGTCGTTGCTGGTACCAATGTTCCTCTGAGACTAATTAAATCATCACTTTCGACGTACCCTTCAATTAATAAAGAAATTGCTGGGCCAATGGCATATAGTTCTTCTATTTTCATCAAATCATCCTTGTTTGAAAATTTCATCTCAAAATCTGTAAATCTTATTCCCTCACCAGTTAATAGGTCAGCGATACCTTGAAGAGATGCTAATGTTAACAATTTTGCTAAAGCTGGCACCTCTTGTACTTTAAAATTGTCTATTATTAATTTTGAATTAGAAACATTGTTTTGTTTAATAGAATGAAAATTTAAATTTCCTTCTTCAAAACCTTTTATAAATTTGTATCTATTCACAAAAGGCTTAGCTAAATCAGAATACAGAGTAGTAATTTTTTCGTTTGAAGTAGATCTAATGGTGAAATTAATCCTCTTATTATTGGAAAAATCTCCTAGTAAATTAGCATCAATTACTTCACTTTCATTGAATTTTAGATATCCATTTAAATTTTCTATTAGATGATTTTTATCAAGAAACGCTTCTTTAATTTTAATATTTAGTCTAAAATTTTTAGAAAAAATTTTTTCACCCTCTGAATTTTTATCATCTTTCAATAAATCATCTATAATTTTAGTAGCATTAAAACTCTTAGAGTCTAATAAATAATCTTTATCTTTTTTTTTGATAGATAACTCATTTTTTAATAAGTCATTATCAAAATAGTCCAAATTTACCTTGCTTATAGATTTAATTTTATATTTATTTGATAGAAATAAATTTTTGAATTCAAATTTATTATTTTTTTCTTTTATTGAGATATCTTTTAAATTGATTTCATTGGATAAAAGATTTTTAACTCCTAAAATAACAATTTTTAATTTATCATCTTGATCTTTTTTATAATTTAAAAAATTTAGATGAAACGGATTTTTTTTGATTTCTAATGAAGTGTCAAATTTTAGGTTTGTTTTTGATTTCGAAAAATTATAATTAATATTATCTTCTTCTTTTTGGATTAAAATATTTCCATTACCAGTAATACTTAGTAGATCTTTTTTATATTCAATTTGTATTTGGTGATCTGATAACTCAATTATCTCATTTAATTCTGGAAAAAACTCTTTCAAATTTTTTGAGCTTACAATTTTAGAACTTTTTAAGTTCATTAAAGAATTTATCTTTAAATCATCTATCTTGTATTTATCATTTATTTTAAATGAAAAGGTATTTTCTAAATCGAACTCAGCAGACTCAAACTTTATATTGGAAAGGTCGTTATTAAATAATTTATTAATTTTTTTATCATCTAAAAATAAATTTTTATTCTTGTTTTTACCTGATATTAGAAATTCATTTTTTTGTTTAATTAAAATTAACTCTGGAAACTTCAAATCATTTTTATCATATGATAAATTAATATCTTTAAATTCAAATTCATTATTTTGAATAGTAAAAATAAAATTTATTTTTGATAAGTCTATCTTTTTAAAAGGTTTTACTTCGCCATCTTTTACAAATCCTTTTATAATAAAATCATCTTTGATATTACCTTTTTGATCAAATTTAAGATTTATATCTGCTATCAAATATCCCTTTTTCACAAACTTTTCTAATATGAATATTTGCGTATTATCTTCAATTGATCTCACAAATGAAATTAAGTTTTTTATTTCTATAGTTCTAGTATTGATATCTAATTCAGATAAGGAAAATTTTTTATTTATGAATGTCTTTATATCAATATTAGATTTAACACTTTCTAGTTTAATTAATTTATTTTTATTCTTAAGATTTGCCCCAATTGTTTTTAAAACTAATTTAAATTTAAAAGGGTCCAAAATAATACTAATTTTATCTAACTCTAATTCTAATTGATTGTTTATTTTTTTAACTTCTTTAGCTATTTGATCATTAAAAGCATTCGTTTTTATGCCTATGGTGCTTAGGTAAGTAATAAAACAAAAGATTGATAATAATATTAAGATTAAAAATCTAAAAATTATTTTTTTCATTTAATTTGATACAAAGATTTCTCTAAAAAAGCATCAATATCGCCATCTAAAACTTTATCAGGGCTTGTGCTCTCAAAATTTGTCCTATTATCTTTAACTAATCTATAAGGTTGAAGCACATATGATCTAATTTGATGACCCCACCCTATGTCAGATTTCGAAGCTTCGTTATTTTGATTTTCTTCATCTTTTTTTTTCATTTCAAAATCATAAAGTCTTGCTCTTAACATATTCATGCAGGTTTCTTTATTTTTGTGTTGGGATCTTTCATTTTGACATTGAACGACTATTTTGGATGGGATATGAGTTATTCTCACAGCACTATCGGTTGTATTAACATGTTGTCCACCGGCGCCACTTGAGCGATAGGTGTCAATTCTTAAGTCCTTATCTAGTATTTCTATATTCAAATTTTCATCGACGACAGGATAAACCCAAATACTTGCAAAGCTCGTGTGTCTTCTTGCTCCAGAATCAAAAGGAGATATTCTTACAAGACGGTGAATGCCAGACTCCTTTTTAAGCCATCCAAACACATAATCCCCCTCAATTTTTATAGTGGAAGATTTTATTCCTGCCTCCTCACCTTTGTGCTCACTTATTAAATTACATTTATAATTCTTATTATCTGACCATTTCATATACATTCTTCTTAACATGTTGGCCCAATCTTGACTTTCTGTTCCTCCAGCGCCAGCATGAATTTCTACATAACAATCAAATGAGTCAGCTTCATTTGATAAAAAACATTTTATTTCATTTTTCTTAATTTTTGATCTTAATTCTCTTATACTTTCTATGATTTCTTTTTTTACATTAAGATTATTTTCGTCTGTGGCCAAAGTATAAAGATCATCTAAATCTTTAAGATGATTAGCCGTATCTTTGAATGAATTTACTAAATCTTCAAAAAGTTTTTTTTCTTTAATAGTTTTTTGAGAATCTGACTTATCTTGCCAAAAATTGGCACTTAGCATTTTTTTATCTATATCTTCCAGTTTTGAGTAAATCTTATTTTTTTCAAAGATACTCCTTAACTCTTTGATTAATTTTTTCGATTTCTTTTTTAAGATCTAAATATTTATCATCCATTAATAAAACTTTAATATATTATTTTTATCGATTCTATCATTCTCAGAATACAATACTTTTCCATTTAAAACATTTTTACTTTTGTAAGCCTCAATGATTGTATTTTTTGAATTAAATTTAGCTTTTTCTCCAGTCAACGGATCAACAACCATAAGTGTCATTTTTTCGGGCACCTTGAAAGGCCTTGCATCAGATTTTTTAACCGACTTTTCAATGAATTCTCTGAAGATAGGTAATGCAGCTTTTGATCCTGTTTCAAATTTACCTAATGGTTTTGGGCTATCCATTCCAACATAAACTCCTATCACTAAGTTTGATGTAAAGCCAATAAACCATGCATCAGTATTTTCATTTGTAGTTCCTGTTTTACCAGCTAAGTTTAATTTTAAATCTCTTAATTTTTTACCAGTTCCTCTTTTAATAACTCCCTCTAAAATTGAAGTCACTTGGTATGCAGTTTGTTCTGAAATTACTTGAGAATAATTATCTTCTATTTGGGGGTAATCTTTACCAGTGAATGAAATTTTATCACAATTTTTACACTTTCTATTTTCATTATTAATTATTGTGTTTCCTTCACTATCTTGAATTCTATCTATTAAAATAGGACTTATTAGTTTTCCACCATTCACAAATGATGAGTAAGCTGAGGTTAAATTTAAAAGAGTTGTTTCAGCAGATCCTAAGGAAATTGATAATAATTCTTCAGGGTTATCATAAATTTTTAATTCTTTAGAAAATTTAGCTACTTTATCTACGCCCAAGTTTTGAGCAATTCTCACAGTCATTAAATTTCTTGATTTTTCAAGCCCAACTCTAAGTGTAGAGGGTCCGTAAAACTTTTTACCATAATTTTCTGGCTTCCATTTTTTTAAATCAACACCTTGATCTAAGACTAGAGGTGCATCAAGCACTAAAGATGAGGGTGTATACTTATTTTCCAATGCTAATGCATATACAAATGGTTTAAATGCTGAACCAGGTTGTCTTAGTGCTTGCGTAGCTCTGTTAAATTCACTTGATCTAAAACTAAATCCTCCACTTAAAGCTAAAACTCGTCCTGTGTAGGGATCCATTACAACAATACCACCATTTATTTTTGGAAGTTGTTTTAGACTATAAAAATTATCTTTAACTTTCTTAACATAAATTAAATCTCCAACTTTAAGTAAATCTCCAAACTCCTTTTTAGTCCATGAGATTTCATTATATCTTATTAAACCACTCAAATTATTAATAGTTTCAATTTTGGCCTGAAATTGACCAATTTTTTTAACGATTGCTATCTCCCAATTAATAGAATTTTCTAATTTATATTTTTTATCTATATTATTGTACCAATTATTATCATAATTGATATTTGTAATTGGTCCGCGCCATCCTTTTCTTTGATCATAAGCAATTAAACCATTTCTTAAAGACTCAGTTGCGATTTTCTGTAAATTTAAATTAATTGGTGTATTTATATTGTAACCTTGTTTATACACTTTTTCATAAGTAAGTTTATCTATTATATTTTTTCTAACGTCTTCAATATAATATTGAGCATCTTCCAAATAAATTTTTTTCTTTTTTTTTAATTCAATATTTTGACTTTTATAGTCATTATATTTCTCAAAATTTAAAAATCCATTTTGATTTAAATTTTTTAAAACTAAATCTCTTCTAAATTTTGCTAAGTCGATATTGTTATAAGGATTATATCTGCTAGGAGCTTTTGGTAAAGCTGCTAATAATGCTGCCTCAGCATAATTAAGTTCTTTGATTGACTTATCAAAATATTCTAAACTCGCAGCAGCAACACCGTAAGCCCCACTCCCTAAATATATTTGATTAAGATATAATTCTAATATTCTCTCTTTATTTAAAGCTCTTTCAATTCTAAATGCTAAGATTGCCTCTTTAATTTTTCGATTAATACTAACTTCATTAGTTAATAAAAAATTTTTTGCAACCTGCTGGGTGATTGTAGAGGCTCCCTCAAGTCTTTTCGAGGTCAATATATTGGTTATATTATTAAATGTTGCTCTGAGAACACCTTTTGCATCAACACCAGGATGAGTAAAAAAGTTTTTATCTTCAGCTGATAAAAATGCATTAATTACATTCGATGGAATAGCACTATAAGGAACAAAAATCCTTTTTTCTTTTGAAAAATCAGCAACTAGTTCTCCATCCCCTGAGTACATTTTGCTTGATACTGGTGGTTTATAGTTTTTAAGAAATTTATAATCTGGAATATTATTAGAAAATGACCATAAAATCCCAAATATACCTATAAATGTTATCAAAGAGGCGCTTAAGAACAAAATAAAAATATTTTTTAAAAACTTAGTCATTTTAATTCCATTATATATGGGAATTTGTTAAAGATAAGGCATTATAATAAACAAAATTTAAAATTTAAATGAAACAAGTAATCATAACATTATGGAAAAAAATTTATATATTGATGCATCGCATCCAAATGAAACTAGAGTTGTTCTTACCTCAAATGATAAGATTGAAGATTATGAATACGAGGGCTTAAAAAATAGTCTCATTAAAAATAACATTTATCTAGGTAAAGTCAGTAGAATTGAACCATCATTACAGGCAGCTTTTGTAGATTTTGGAAGGGAACGACATGGTTTTTTACCATTTAATGACATTCAATCAGACTACTATCAGATACCTAAAAGTGATCTAGAAATAATAAAAAAAGAAGAGGAAAAAATAAGGGAGGAATTATCAAAAAAAGTTGAAAAGAAAGAGGAAGAAAATTTAGCTGAGGGAAAATTAGAAATTGATGATCCAATTGAAATAGAAAAGAAAGATACAGATGAAAAAGAAAAAGAAATAGAGGAAAAAGAAAAAAAATTTCAGAGCAGAAATAAATTTAAAAGGTATAAAATTCAAGAAGTTATAAAGCCTAATCAAGTTATACTAGTTCAAGTAATAAAGGATGAACGAGGTCAAAAAGGAGCTGCTCTCAGTACTTTTATTTCTATTGCTGGTAAATATATTGTTTTGATGCCTAACACACCAAAAGGGGGTGGAATATCTAGAAAAATATTTAATCCAGCAGATAGAAAAAAAATAAGATCAATTTTAAACGAAATTGAGATACCTAAAGAGATGGGTTTGATTGTAAGAACTGCGGGAAGTAATAAAACAAAAAATGAGATTAATCATGATTTGGAAACTTTAATTAAATCATGGAATCAAATAAAGGATACTGCTCTTAATTCCATCGCACCCGCATTGATTCATGAAGAAAGTGAAATAATTAATCGAACTTTAAGAGACATGTATGATGAAAATACAAAGAATATTGTAATTGAGGGAAATGATGGATACAAAAAAGCACAAAACTTTATGAAAATGCTAATGCCTTCTCATGTAAAAAGAATAAAGAAATATAGGGGGAAAATTCCACTATTTATTGAACAAGGTATAGAACAAAAACTAAATCAAATTTTTGATACTGAAATCAAATTAAGTTCAGGAGGGTACCTTGTTATAAATCCAACTGAGGCACTTGTCTCTATAGATATAAACTCTGGAAGTTCAATCAAACAAAAAAATATTGAGAGCACTGCATTGGATACAAATCTTGAAGCCGCTGAAGAAATCGCAAGACAAATTAAAATTAGAGACTTATCAGGACTAATTATTATAGATTTTATTGATATGCTTAGTTATGGCAATAGAAAAATGGTGGAGAGAAAATTGAAAGAAAAATGCAGATCAGATAGAGCAAGAATTCAAATTGGTAGAATTAGCAGTTTCGGATTATTGGAGATGTCAAGACAAAGGCTAAGAGAAAGCTCTGTGAGATGGAAAATTAAACTAACTGATGAATCTTTTGCACAGAAGATATTAAAATTAGTTGAATTAAAAGCAATTTTAAATAAAGCCAAGTTCGTTGAATTGAAAGTATGTGAAAAAATTTCTGAATTCTTAAAAGAAAACTTTATAGAAGACTTAACTTTTTTTGAGAAAAAAAATAAGATAAAAATTGATATAGTTTCTGATAATAATTTAACAATACCTGAATATATTATTGATTTAAAAAATAAATCCAAAAAAACTATTGAACTTATTGAATACTTTGAAAAAATTAAAATTCAATCTGAAAAAAATATAAATAAAAAGGTCACTAATATCAAAACAAGAAAAAAAACTTACAGAAAAAGAAAATTTTACAAAAAATCTAAATAATTCCTTTTTTTGGAGATGATGGACTTCCCATTATTTTCTTTTCAATTCTTCCAGATAAAAAAGATTGCCTTCCAGCAATTACAGCATTCTTAAATGCATTTGCCATTTCAAAAGGTTTCTTTGCTTTTGCAATAGCTGTATTGACTAAAACTCCATCACATCCCAATTCCATAGCAATTGTTGCATCCGATGCAGTTCCCAAACCAGCATCAATTATAAGAGGTAACTTAGTTTGAGTTCTTATTATTTTGATATTTACTTTGTTCAAAATACCTAAACCAGATCCTATCGGTGCTGCAAGTGGCATTATAGATACAGCCCCAGCATTTTCTAATCTTTTTGCCATTAAAGGATCATCGTTACAATAAACCATAACTTCAAAACCCTCTTTTGTTAATATTTCTGTAGATTTAAGTGTCTCTATCATCTCGGGAAATAGATTCTGTTTATCACCTAAAACCTCGAGCTTTACCAATTTCCATCCTCCAATTTCTCTTGCAAGCCTGAGTGTTCTTAAAGCATCATCTGAATTAAAACAGCCAGCAGTATTAGGTAAATAAGTTATTTTTTTTGGATCTATGTAATCCATTAATAAAGCTTTCTTTTTATCAGTAATATTTACTCTTCTAACAGCAACAGTTACAATATCAGCACCGGATATCTTTATTGCCTTAGCACATTCACTCATGCTTTTATATTTACCAGTACCTACGATCAATCTCGAATTAAATTTTTTTTTTGAGATTATAAGATTATCTTTTTTCAAAACTAACCACCTCCAATAAAGTGAACAATTTCAATTTTATCATTTACCTTTAAATTGATTTTATTTAGATTTTTTTTATTTACTATTTCTTTATTTAATTCAATGGCAACTTTTTGCAAAGGGACTTTTAAATTTTTAATTAATTCAGATAATTTAGTTTTATCATCAATTTTATTTATTTTACCGTTTATTTTTATTTTTATTTTTTTTTTCATCGTATATAAATGTTTAATGAATAATAAGATAATTATAATTAATGGTCCAAATCTTAATCTATTAGGTGAAAGAGAACAATCACAATATGGATCTACTTCATTTGAAAAATTAAAAGAAATTTGTTTAAATAAGTCGAAAGAATTAGGTTTAGAGGCTGTTTTTTCTCAATCAAATATTGAAGGTGAAATAGTTAGCTTGATACAAAACTCTAGAAAAAATTTTGATGGAATAATAATCAATGCTGCAGGTTTTACTCACACCTCTGTGGCTATTAGAGATGCATTAAGTATTTTTAAAAAACCAATTATTGAGTTGCATATTTCAAATATATATAAACGTGAGGAATTTAGACATAAATCTTTGATAAGTGACGTAGTTAGTGGAGGTATTTTTGGTTTAGGCACTGATGGTTATATTTTAGCCATAATTTCAATGCAAAAGCTTTTACAAAATGAAAATTAACAAAAAAATTATTAAAGAACTTAGTGACTATTTAGAAGAATTTAATCTTACTGAGTTAGAATATACTGAGAAAGACACTAAGATTAAGGTTTCTAAAAATAATATCTCAGTAAACAATCAAAATATTCCAAGTACAAAAACTAATATAAATAATTTAAATAATAATTTATCAGAAAAAATTATTACAGGAATTGAAGTTAAATCACCAATTATAGGAACTGCATATCATGCACCCGAACCAGGTGCAAAAAAATTCGTTGAGGTTGGAAAAAAAATTAAAAAGGGTGATACGGTAATGATCGTAGAGGCCATGAAAACTATGAACCATGTGCCATCGACTGCAGATGGTGTTGTAAAAGAAATTTGTGTTGAAGATGGCCAGCCTGTAGAATTTGGTCAAAATTTATTAATTCTTGATTAATGTTTAAAAAAATTTTGATAGCTAATCGTGGAGAGATTGCGGTTAGAATTATAAGGGCCTGTAAAGAATGGGGAATTTCGACTGTAGCAGTTCATTCAGATGTAGACAAAGAGAGTATGCACGTAAAAATGGCAGATGAGAGTGTTTGTATAGGCACTCACCAACCAGCAAATAGTTATTTAAATATTCCAGCCTTATTATCTGCAATAGAAATCACCAATGCTGAAGCTGTACATCCTGGTTATGGTTTTCTCTCAGAAAATGCTAATTTTGCAAAAATGCTTGAAAATAATAATATTAAATTTATTGGCGCATCATCAGAATTGATAGAGATGATGGGAGACAAAATTCAGGCAAAAAAAATTGCTAAAGAAAATGGTTTGCCAGTTATTGAAGGATCTGAAGGTGGAGTTAGTGATGTTAAGGAAGCTAAAAAATTGTGTAAAGAAATTGGTTTTCCAGTTTTAATTAAGGCTTCTGGTGGCGGTGGTGGAAAAGGTATGAAAATTGTTTATAAAGAGGAAGAATTTGAAACATTATTTTCAACTGCAAAATCTGAAGCTCAAAAATATTTTGGCAATGATGAAGTGTACATAGAAAAGTTTTTTCAAAACCCAAGACACATTGAAGTTCAAATTTTAGCTGGAAAAAATAGAACTGTTCATCTTCATGAAAGAGACTGTTCTGTTCAAAGAAGACATCAAAAGCTTATAGAAGAAACACCAAGTCCTATTTTAACTGATGAGATAAGAAAAGATCTTTTTGAGAAAACAGTAAATATGGTATCAAAAATTGGTTATATGGGTGCTGGGACTGTTGAATTCATTTATGAAGATGGAAAATTTTATTTTCTTGAGATGAATACAAGAGTCCAAGTTGAACATCCAGTCACTGAAATGGTAACGGGTATAGATATTATTAAAGAACAAATTTGGATAGCATTTTCAGGAGAGACAGCTTTAAACCAGAGCGATATAAATCCAAGAGGACATGCTATAGAATGTAGAATAAATGCAGAGGATGCAAGTAAAAATTTCCAACCTTCACCAGGGTTAATTGGAATGTGTCACCAGCCATCAGGCTTCAGAACCAGAGTTGATGGTGCAATATATCAGGGTTATAAAGTCACTCCATATTATGACAGTATGATTTGTAAATTAATCTGTCATGGAAGAAATAGATCAGAGGCAATACAGAGAATGAATAGATCTTTGGATGAGTTTGTAATAGAAGGAATAACAACAACAATCCCATTACATAAAAAATTACTAAATCATAAAAAATTTATTGAGTCTGATTTTAATGTCAGTTGGTTGGATAAAGAGAAAATACTTTAGTAACAATTAACAAGCCAGATATCATAAACTGGATGATCAAAAGGTGCTATTGAAGGGCTTGATGAAAACATCCATCCATTAAAAACAAAAACATTATTTCTATCTTTTTTTGTTAAATCTCTTACTTGAATATATGCTTTAACCTCAGGATTATCATCATATTTCGAGTCTGTACATTTAATACTTTTAATCGCTAAATCTTTGTAAATGTATTCCTGGTTATTGACTAATCTAATTAACTCATTTTTAGAACTAATCTTATCCAATATCTTTATATCAGTGTTACTTCCATCAAGATTAATTTCGGCACTGCCCTTAAAAATTATTATAATAGTAAATAAATATACAAATAAAAATAAGTTTAAACTATTTCCAGCTTTTATATTTTTTTTCAGTTGCATTTTTGTTGTTCTTATTTGGATAATAAGCTGAGTCAGTACCGGTCAAATTAGCTTGGTGAGGTTTTTGCCAATCATATTTTTCTAATTCATGAATATTTTCAATTTTATTTGGCATAAAATGAATCCAAGAATACCATTCAACTGGAATTTTTGATGCATCAATTTCATTTGCATAAATTACCCACCTTTTCCCTTTTTTGCTTTGATAATATCTATTCCCATATTCATCTGATCCAATCAATTTACCAAATAATATAGTTTTGATCCTAGTACCCAATGTATCTTGATTCCACCAAGTGAAAATTTTTTTTAAGAATGTCAACATGTAAAACTTAATAATTTCAATTTTAAATTGTATAATTTAAATTAGACTAAAATGTGTAAATGTATATAAGTAAAAAGATTCAAATTTCAAATTTAATTTGAGGATTTTTAAAAATGGCAAAATATCTTGTAGAAACTTATTATACATGCACTTTCAAGGTTAATCATTATCTTGATAACATCAATGAAACTGAGCTAAAGAATCTCGAAAAAAGAGATGATGGGAAATTTGAAGTTCTAGATGTAAAGTTAGATAATAGAAAGACAAAAAGTCTTGATCCTAATAGTAAAAAAGGTGATCAAAATAAAAAAATTGATTTAGTTGCAACTCAAAATGAAAATAAAACTACAAATGTTGAAAAAATAGTTTCTCAATCTTTTGCAAAATCTGATAATTCTGGAAAAAGATTTAGTATGCCAGATAGAAGGAAAGGTTATATTCAAAAAGCAACAATTGGTGACCATAAAGTTTATTTACATACTGGTGAATATGAGGATGGTAAAATTGGAGAAATCTTTATTGATACAAGTAAAGAGGGAGAGCTAGTTAAAGCTCTAATGAACAATTTTGCTATCGCTGTTTCGCTTGGTCTTCAATATGGAGTACCATTAGACGAGTTTGTAAGTGCATTTATAGGAACTAAATTTGAGCCATCTGGTAAAGTAAATGGAAACGACAGAATTTTAAGTGCCTCCTCAATTCTAGATTATATATTTAGGGAACTGGCGATTTCATATCTAAACAGAGAAGATTTAGCACATACCCCTTCAATAGGTAATTTGGATGTCACATCTACAGATGAAAAAGGCTCTGATGAACAAAATCAATTACTAAAAATAGTAAAAGATATAACGAGTAAAGGATTTGTTAGAAATAATTACAAAAAAAATCTAGTAGATTTATCGGATGTTAAAATTAGTCTTAAAGGTAAAAAATAATTATTTTTTACTTTTTATAGATAAATTTAACTCTTTAAGTTGATTTTCACTTACACTAGAAGGTGCATTCATCATCAAATCCTGTGCATTTTGATTCATTGGAAACATTGTAACTTCTCGAATATTTTTTTCATTTGCTAGTAACATAATTATTCTATCAATACCTGGGGCAATGCCTCCATGAGGTGGAGCACCATAACTTAAAGCATTAATCATTCCACTAAATTTTTGATCAACCTCAGATCTAGAGTAACCTGCAACATCAAATAATTTATACATTAGATCTGGTATATGATTTCTAATCGCACCTGAAGATAATTCTATTCCGTTACATACAATATCATATTGATATGCCAGTATTTCCAATGGTTTTTCAAAATTAATTTTGTTTATGTCTCCTTGCGGCATAGAAAAAGGATTATGACTGAATTTAATTTTGTTTGTTTGATTATCTATTTCATACATTGGATAGTCTACAATCCAGCAGAATGCGAAAACATTTTCATCGATTAAACCTAAATCTTTTCCAATTTTATCTCTAGCTAATGCAGTTATCTTTTCTATCTCCTCTAATTTACCACATGCAAGAAAAATACTGTCACCTACTTTCGCTTTAGTTTTAATCATTATTTCATTAAGTGAATCTTTCGAAAAAAATTTGCCTACCGGCCCTTTCGCTGAAATTTCTTTTTCTTTTTCAATGGTGAAGTAAGCGAGTCCTGAAGCGCCTTGTTCTTTAGCCCATTTATCAATATTATCAAAAAAACTTCGTGGTTTATCTTTTGTACTTTTTGTAACAATACATCTAACTTTAGATCCAGATTTAACTAGTTTTTTAAATATTTCAAAAGAAACATCTTCTCTTAAAAAAATTTCAGTGATGTCATTAATAACTAATGGATTTCTTAAGTCTGGTTTATCTGTTCCATATTTAATCATTGATTCTTTAAATGAAATTCTTGGAAACTGACTAAACAATAATTTTTTATTTGAAAACTTTTTGAACGTATTAACAAATAACTTCTCTACTACATTAAATACATCTTCTTGCTCAACAAAAGACATTTCCAAATCTAATTGATAGAACTCTCCAGGACTTCTATCTGCTCTAGCATCTTCATCTCTAAAACAAGGGGCAATCTGAAAATACTTATCAAAGCCAGAGACCATCACTAACTGTTTAAATTGTTGAGGTGCTTGGGGAAGTGCATAAAATTTGCCAGGATTTAATCTACTTGGTACTAAAAAATCTCTTGCCCCCTCTGGACTTGATGATGTCAAAATTGGTGTTTGAAATTCTAAAAAACCTAACTTATTCATTTCATTTCTAATAAATGAAATTACTTTTGATCTTAATATAATATTCTCATGAATTTTTTTTCTTCTTAAATCTAAAAAACGATACTTAAGTCTTATTTCTTCCGCATACTCTCGATCAGTAAAAACTGGTAAAGGAAGTTCT
Organism: uncultured Pelagibacteraceae bacterium; assembly: GCA_902595405.1. Taxonomy (GTDB): domain Bacteria; phylum Pseudomonadota; class Alphaproteobacteria; order Pelagibacterales; family Pelagibacteraceae; genus Pelagibacter. Next base: position 134,758 of record CACJPX010000001.1, on the reverse strand, counting down.
TTACATTCACCAAGAACTTGAAAATGTTTGATTACTACTTCAATTTCACCTGTTTCAATATCATTATTGACTGACTCTTTTGACCTTTCAACAACTTTTCCGACAATTTTAATTACAGTTTCTAATTGTGTTTTTTCCAATACTTTAAAATTAGAATTTTCTTTATCTATAATACACTGTGTTATTCCGTAATTATCTCTTAAATCTACGAACAAAAGATTTCCGTGGTCTCTTTTTTTATTAATCCAACCAGATAAAGTTACCTCATCTCCAACTTTTTCTTTTCTTAATTCGTTACATTTATGAGTTCTAAATTTGTTCAATTATTCTCCTAAGACTTCTTTAATAATTTTAAAGTCAATTGATTTTTTTTTTTTTAAACTTAGTTGATCGATCTTATATATGAAATCATATATTTTACTATATGATCTCTCAATTCTTTTGACAATAAACTCAATAAATTTATCATCCAAAGAGATTTGTCGATCAGATAAATTTTTTAATATAATAGCAAATATTAACTCATCATCAGGTTTTTCGATATTTAATAAGATAAAGTTTTTTGCTCTAGATTTTAAATCCTTTAAATCAAAAGTGATATTAACAATTGGTTTTACAGATGTAACAATTATAAATTTATTATCTTGCTCAATTAAATTAAAGAGACTGTAAAGTAATTTTTCATCAACATCTGAAGACAAATTTTCAATTACAATATTTTCATAAATCTTTATTTTTTTTAAATCATCATTTTCTAAAGATTTACCCTCAAGCTTTATGCCTTTGTTTTTATTTAAAAAAATATTCATTAAATGAGTTTTTCCAGAAAACTTTTCCCCTATGACATTGACAAAATTTCTCTCCCATTTTGGCCATATGTTTAAAAAATCAAAAATATGTTTATTACTTTTGGAAAGATAAAAATCATCATTTTTAAAATTTTTGTCATAATCAAATTTGATTATTGTTTGATCTATGTCTCTCATTCAATCATCCAAACTTTTTTTTGCGTATTTAAATCATATTTTTCATTTTTCATTATATTAATAAAATTTTGGACTGTGCCATTAAATAAAACTTCATAAAATATGAATTCTTGATCAAATTTTTCAATAGAATAGTCACTAACCATATCTATTTCATTTAAAAATAATTCAAAATTATTTGATTTTTTTAAATCGTTATTTTTAATTTTAATGGTAATCGGAACTTTTATTGAAGTATTTATTTCATTCAATTTTTTCCAAGTATCTTCAAATAGATTTTTCAAATTCTCGATTAAAAAATTAAGGTCTGTTTCGTTATCTAAATTAATATTCTTAAAAGTATCATTCTTTATTATCTCATTTTTATCGTTATAAATTTTTGTTAAAATTCTTAATTCGTTTTTATCTTTAAAAATCAGAGAAATGATAGAATTCTTTAAAAAATATTTTTTTGTAATGTCGTTAAAATCGTAAGTTTCTATTACATCTAATTTTTCTTTGATAAGATTTAAATCTTCAAGGTCCTCTGAGGGAAGTAAGTATTTTATTAATTGATATCTTTTATTTGTTTTATTCCAATCAGCATAAATTGGATTATTTGAAAAAATTGAAATATCATTCCCCTTCTCACTTATTATAACTGGGATAAATAAAAATTGCTCTTTAAGTATTCGTGATGGAAAAATGCTCTTTTTTTCTAAATATCTAAAAATTTTTTTTTTATTAAATGAAACACCAAGATTTACATAATATTTTTGATCAATAAATTTTTCTTCTTTAATCGAGAATGTTTCAATCATACTTTTGATTTCATTTAACTCTATATTGTCAATTTTTTTGAAATCTTGCGATTTGATTAATGAATAGACTAATTCAAAAAAAGCTTTCTTAAACCCTAAATCGATAGCTTTATTTTTATCAAAATTAATTTCAAATGGCTGGGAAATTTCAATATCATTGATTTCAAAAGATTTTGCTTTAACAACCTCTGTGGAAAAAAAAAATATTATTAAAGCTAGAAAAGAAAAAAAAATATATAAACGTTTGATATAATACATACTTAAATTTAAAACCTATATTAATGAATAAAAATCTCTTTACCTATAAAAAAAGTGGGGTCAATATTAATGCTGCAGATAAATTTGTAAGTTTCATATCTAGTATTTCATCAAAAAAAAGAGGCAATAAAAAGAATGCTAATATTGGTGGATTTGGTTCAGTCACAGATTTGCCAAAAGATATAAAAAATCCAAAAATAGTGGCTTGTACTGACGGAGTGGGAACCAAAATAGAGATCGCAAACTTACTAAATAAATATGACACTATAGGAATAGATCTAGTTGCTATGAGTGTAAATGATTTAATTGTACAAGGAGCAAAACCTTTATTTTTTTTAGATTACATTTCAATTAATAAAATTGATTTAAAAAAGATGAAATCAATAATTCGTGGAATAATTAAAGGGTGTGATATTGCAGAATGTAGTTTGGTTGGTGGTGAGACTGCCGAAATGCCAGATACTTATGCGAAAGGTAAATTTGATATAGCTGGTTTCGCTGTTGGAATTACAGATAAAAAAAAAATACTTTATAAAGATAAGATTAAAAAGGGAGATTTAATTTTAGCTATTCCATCTAGTGGCTTACATTCAAATGGTTTTTCACTTGTTAGGCATTTATTAAAAATTAAAAAAATAAATATAAAAAAAAATTTATTTCTCAAAAAAGAACTTATTAAGCCAACAAAAATTTATGTAAAAGAAATATTAAACCTTGTGAAAAGAAATTTATTAAATGGTTGTGCTAATATTACTGGTGGTGGATTAGCTGACAATATTAGTAGAGTTGTTCCCAACAACTTATCTGTAGAAATAAATTTAAATAAAATTAAACCTCTCAAGATTTTTAACTGGCTTAAAACATACAAAATCAGTGATAAAGAAATGCTTAAAACTTTTAACTGTGGAGTTGGATTTTGTTTAATAATAAACCCTAAGCATATAAAAAAGATAAATAAATTTTTTTCAAAGGAATATAAACCTTATGTTATTGGTAAAATTTCTAAAAATAGAAACAAAGTAAGTCTTAATGGTAAAGTTAACTGGCTATAAAAAAGTTAAAGTTGCAGTTTTTATTTCTGGCACTGGAAGTAACTTAAAATCTTTAATAAAATTTTCTAAAAAGAAAAAATCACCAATTTCTATTGATTTAATTATATCAAATAATCCTAAAGCTAAAGGTTTAAGACTTGGTAAAATTAATAAAATAAAAAGAAAAGTGTATAATTTTAAAAGAAAATATAAAATTGAAAATCAGATACTTTCTGATTTAAAGGAGCATAAAGTCAAAATGATATGTTTGGCGGGATTTATGGAGATTTTATCCAGAAATTTTATCACTAAATTTAAAGGTAAAATTTTAAATATTCATCCTTCATTACTTCCTAAATATAAAGGATTGAATACTCATCAAAGAGCCTTGAACAATAATGAAAAATATTCAGGGTGTACTGTTCATTTTGTTAATTCGAAGTTAGACTCTGGAAAAATTATTTTACAAAAAAAAGTAAAAATATCAAAAAATGATACTAAAAACTCTCTAACCAGAAAAGTACTTATTCAAGAACATAAGCTTTATCCAAGATCTATATTAAAAATTTTTAGTCTTTAAAAAAGAAATCTATTTCTATTTTGGCATTATCAATACTATCAGATCCATGCACAGAATTTTTATCAATCGAAACTCCATATTTTTTTCGAATAGTTCCTTCCTCAGCATCTTTTGGATTTGTAGCTCCCATAAGTTCTCTGTTCCCTTTAACTGCATTCTCTTTTTGAAGTATCATAACAACTATTGGACCCGAAGAAAGATATTCACATAAATCATTATAAAATGGCTTTGTTTCGTGAACCTTATAAAATTTTTCAGCCTCAGCCTTTTCAATTTGAATTTTTTTTTCTTTAAGAATTTGGAAACCATTACTTTTGAACATTTCTTTAATTTCGCCCTCAAGATTTCTTTCTACAGCATCTGGTTTAATAATAGATAAGGTTTGTTCAATATTACTCATAATGATCCTCTATGAGTTTATTTAATAATCTAACTCCATAACCTGTTGCACCACCTGAATTTAAGGCGCCGCCATACTTAGAAAAAGCCATTCCAGCTATATCTAAATGAGCCCAAGGTGTTTTGTTTAAGATAAATCTTTGTAAAAATTGTGCAGCAGTAGTTGAACCAGCTCCACCAACATAATTAATATTTTGCATATCTGCATTTTTTGAGTCTATCAATTTATCGTAGTTTTTATTTAAAGGCATCCTCCAGACCTTTTCTTCAACATGCTTACCCGACTCTATCAATTGTTGAGATAATTTGTCATCATTAGAAAATAAACCTGCATATTCAGAGCCTAGTGAAACAATAATTGCGCCTGTCAAAGTTGCTAGATCTACAATAAACTTTGGTTTAAATTTTTCCTCAGTAAAAGTAAGTGCATCTGCAAGTACCAATCTTCCTTCTGCATCGGTATTTAAAATCTCAACTGTTTTACCACTATAAGACTTAACGATATCACCAGGTCTTTGTGCGTTGCCCCCAGGCATATTTTCAACTAGTCCAACTACTCCCACTGCATTAATTTTTGCTTTTCTCACAGCTAAGCTCTTTAGCAATCCAACTACTACTGCAGAACCTGCCATGTCATAAGTCATATCTTCCATAAACTTAGCTGGCTTTAATGATATACCACCAGTATCAAAACAAACACCTTTGCCAACAAAAGCTAAAGGTTTGGATTTATCTTTAGATCCATTCCATTCCATTGTTACAAGATAAGATCCTCTAATACTTCCTTGGCCAACACCCAGCAAGGTATTCATGCCTAATTTTTTTAACTCTTTTTCATTATAAATTTTAATTTTTAAACCAAATTTACTTAAAGTTTTTATTCGTTTAGCATATTCATCTGGATGTAAAATATTTCCAGGTTCTGATACTAAATCTCTTGTATAAAAAGTTCCTTGTTCTATGGAACTAAATTTTAATTGATCTTTATTGTTAGGAATATTCTTGCCTACGGTATTAATAGAAATGTCACCTTTGTCTTTTTTTGTTTTATATTTTTCAAATTTGTAGGATTTTAATTTTAATCCGTGTAAAAAATATCCAAGAATATTTTTTAATCCATTTGGAAGTGTATCTGAATTTACGATATATTGTGTTTCTTTTAACTCATCTAAAATAACATAGCATTTGGCACCTAAATTTTCTGCATCAGAGTCAGAAAGATTTTTTTTGAGTGAAACTAAAATTATTTTTTTTTTTGAGCTAATGTCAAAAGTTACAATCTTTTTTTTAGTATCTTTTTTTTTAAGAATATCTGAAATGTAAGAATATTCTGAATTAGAGATGTGTTTTTTTAAATCAGTGATATTGAATTTTTCATCAGCAAATAATATTAAATTTGCGTTGGATTTACTTGATACCTGTTTTTTAAAATTAACTTTAATATTCATAAAAATTAAATACAATCTGTACGAGATAATGCTATATATGAGTAAAACAATTATATTTCAATGGAAAAAATACTTTTTAGAAAATTAATTTTAGACATCTCTCTTAGGGCTTTGATTATCGCATTTACAATAGGTTTAATAGTTTGGATAATTCAGGCTGCTAACTACCTTGATTATGTAATTGATGATGGGCACAACTTTACAATCTATTTTTATTATAATTTATTCAATTTTCCAAAAATAATTCACAGAATTCTTCCTTTTGTATTTGGTATTTCTGTTTTTTTTGAGTTGATAAAATATGAAAAAAATAATGAATTATTAATATTTTGGACTAATGGTATTACAAAAAAGGAGTTTATATCTGCTCTAATAAATTTTTCTTTAGTCGTAATGTTTTTGCAAATAATTATGGGAAGCTTTATATCACCCTCAAGTCAACTTAAGGCAAGAGATTTTTTAAAAAGTTCTAATATGGATTTTTTACCAAATTTAATAAAACAAGGAAAATTTATAGATACGGTATCAGGTTTAACTATTTATATTAACGAAAAAACTGATCTGAATTCTTTTAGAAATATTTATATCCAGGAGGGTGATTTATCCGATTTTAATTCTAATGAAAATCAAATAATTTATGCTAAAGAAGGTTTTCTAGATAATGGAAATAAAAAAATTTTTAGATTATTAGAAGGGAAAATTATAAGCACTAATAATAACAAATTGATAAGTTTTGAATTTGATAAAATCGATTATAATTTATCAAAATTCACCTCTAAAACTATCACTAGAGCAAAGATACAAGAATTGCCATCTCTCAGTATAATCAAATGCTCGATTAGCTTGATGACAAATAAAATATATATAGATGAAAAATTTGATTGTGATATTGAAAGATTAAAAAATTTAAATCAAGAACTTTATAAAAGATTCGTCAAACCTTTCTATTTACCATTACTGACTTTGATATGTTGTTTTTTAATTACTTTTTCAAAAGTTCACCCAAATTTTGTATTGAAAACAATAAAAGTTTTTTTATACATTTTTCTGATATTAGTGTTATCAGAGACGTTAATGAGGTATGTGGAAGAATCAAAATTTTTGATTGTTTTAATATCTTTGCCAATTTTAATTTACTATTTTATTTATAAAAATTTAATTGCAAAAATAAAAAAATGATTAAAAAATTAGATAGATACTTTATTAACTTATTTTTAAAAAAAGTATTAATGATATCCTTAATATTTTTTTCATTAATATTCGTTCTAACAATTTTTGAAGAAATAACTTTTTTTGGTGACACTCAATCTGCATTTTATCTTCCATTTTTAATAGCGATATTAAATGTACCAACAACTCTTCTTGAAATTTTTCCCTTTGTAATTTTAATATCTGCACAAATCTTTTTTGTTGAAATAACAAAAAAAAAAGAAAATGAATTAATCAAAGTGAATAATCTTAACAATTTATATTTAATAAAGTTACTTACAATTTGTTCATTTACTTTAGGAATATTAATAATTACAGTTTATTACCCTATATCTTCAAAACTGAAATTTATCTATTTTGATATAAAGAATGTATATTCTGATGATGGAAAGTTTCTAAAACATTTTAATGAAAATGGTATTTGGATTAAAGATGAAATTAACAACGAAATCTTTATTATAAATGGTCAGTCGAAAGAAGAGAATTTTCTGAATGATGTATTTTTATCGAAATTTGATAGTGATTTCAATTTGATTGAAAATATTTTTGCAAAAAAAATAGATATAAGCTCAAATGAGTGGATAATTGAAAAACCAACACTATTCAAGGATAATCAACAAACAAAGCTTGATGAAAATATTATTATTAATAGTCATTTCAATATTGAGAAAATAAATAGCACTTTTAGAGACCTCAATTCATTTAACTTGTTTCAATTAATTGATATAAAAAAAGAAAACATGCTTTTAGGATATTCATCTCAAGACATTGACTTGCATTACCTTAAAATTTTAACATTACCTATCTATCTAAGTATTATAGTAACTATTTCTTCAATAATAATGCTGAATATAAAAAGAGACCAACCTTACATATTTCATGTTTTATTGGGGATAACCCTATCTGTAATAATTTATTACATAAATAATATTTTCAATATTTTTGGATTAACAAATACAATTCCTGTATCCTTATCAATATTTTTTCCAATTATTTTTCTAGGTATTGTCTCAATTATAGGATTAATAAGAATAAATGAAAAATAAATTAATAATTTTTTTTATAATTTTACTTCAGATCAGTTTGTTTAATAAGACTTTATCAAAAGAAATTGAGTTTAATTCATCTGATATTGAAATTATTAATGAGGATAATCGTATAATTGCAAATAATGGGGTCGCTACAATTAAAGAGGATGAAATAATTATTAAAGGTGTAAAAATCGAGTATTTTAAAGATCAATCTTTAATTAAAGTAGAAAAAGGAAATATTTCAAAAATAAACAATAGTATTAAAATTAATTCTGATATTATTGAATACGATATCAAAAATTCAAAAATAGCTTTTAGTGACAATGTTAAAATTAAAGAGAATTTAAATAATTTAATAATTAGATCCAATAAAATAATTTATGACGTAAATAGACAAATAATTTCGAGTCAAAATGACTCGGAAATTTTAGATAATCAAGATAATATTTATAGTGTAAATAAATTTGAATACTCAATCATTGAAAAGATTGTAAAATTACAAAATGTAAAAATTTTAGATAATAGAAAAAATAAATTTGATACAGAGATTGCATACCTTGATTTAGAAAAAAAAGAGTTGTTGGCAAAAGATATTGGTTTGAATTTTAAACCCATAGAAAATTCAGAAAATGAACCTAGATTAAAAGGGAGAAGTCTTATAAGTAACGATAAAAATACAATTGTTAAAAAAGGAACTTTTACATTTTGTAAAAAAAGAGACAAATGTCCTCCATGGGAAATGGGTGCAGAAGAAATAAGGCACGACAAGCAAAGAAAGATTATTTATTACAAAAATGCTAATCTAAAAATTTATGATAAGAAAGTATTTTACTTTCCGAGATTTTTTCACCCTGATCCTACTGTTAAAAGACAAACAGGTTTTCTTATTCCAAGATTTCAAGACAATAGCACTACAGGGTTATCTTTGAAATTACCTTATTTTTTAGCGGTAGCAGAAAATAAAGACATAACATTTAGTCCAAGATTTTTTAATGATGATAAATTCTTGTTACAATCTGAATTAAGGCAAAAGAACAAAAAATCTGATCATATTGCAGATCTTAGTCAATTCGTTTCCTCCAATGAAAGCTCAAAGGGACATTTGTTTTATAATTTTAATAAGAGCTATAAGGGTAAAGATTTCGATGATATAGAGTTAAATGTTAAGCTAGAACAAGTCTCAGATGACACATATTTAAAAGCCTATAAAATTAAAAGTCCAGTCATAAATGATACATCAACTCTAACTAATTCAATTAACTTTAATTTATACAAAGAGAATCAAACAATTAATACTAATTTAAATATTTATGAGGATTTGGGTAAATCAAATAGTGATAGGTACGAATACGTTCCAAATTTCAATTTTTCAAAAATTATAAATGATAATTATTCTTTTAGATCAAGTGGATATTACAAAAATTATAACACAAATATAACTGAAAAAGTTGTAATAAATGATTTGGACTTTAGCTCAAATTCAAAATACTTTAATAACGGAGTCATAAGTAATAAAAAATTCCAAATTAAAAACGTCAGCTCTGAAGCAAAAAATTCAGAAAAATTTAAAAATAAAGATACAATTAGCTTTGCTCCTTCATTTCAGACTAATTATACATACCCACTTCAGAAACAAACTGAAAAATTTAATTACATACTTACACCTAAATTTACTTTAAATCTAAGCACACCTCATACAAAGGATGTACATAAAGAAAATGCTTACATAAATTATGATAATATTTATGATCTCGACAGATTAGGCTTAAACGAAATAAATGAAGGAGGAATATCAGTTACATATGGCTATGAATATACTAAAACAGATAGATTAAATTTTAATCAACAACTAAAATTTGGTTTTGCAAATAATCTTCGATTTGAAGAAAATAAGGATTTACCAGCAAACACCAATTTAGGAGATAAAGTTTCAGATTTTGTTGGGTTGATTGAATATAATCCTAATGAAAATTTAAAATTTGATTATAATTTTTCTTTGAAAAATAATTTAGTTGATCAAAATTATGAGCTATTTGGTTTTGAATACTTCTTAAAAAATTTAACTACAAAATTTGAGTATCTAAATGAAAATAACAGCTCTTCAAAAACTTCATATTTGAAAAATGAAACACAGTACGCATTTAACGATCAAAATAAATTAATTTTTGAGACAAGAGAAAATAAAGAAAAAAGCTTTACTGAGTATTATAATTTTATTTATCAATTCCAAAATGATTGTTTAACTGCAGCTATAGAATATAACAAAGAATTTTATAATGATAGAGATTTAGAACCTTCAGAAAATTTATTCTTTAAAATTTCAATTTTACCTTTTGGCGGATTTAATACTCCAAACCTAAAATGATAATTTTAAAGCAAAAAATAACAATAATTTTGATTTTCTTTTTATTAACAAGTCTTAGTATTTCCTCAATCAATTTTCGAATTATATTAAAAATAGATAATCAAATTGTCACAACCTACGATTTAGAACAAGAACGTAACTATCTTTTAGCATTGAATCCAAGATTGAATGAAGTTGATGAAAAAACATTGTTAGATATTGCAAAAAAATCAATTGTAAAAGAAGTGATAAGAAAAAATGAAATCCTTAAATATAAGGAACTAAATTTACAGAATTCTCAAATTAACACAGTTTTAGAAAAAATGATTAATGATTTAAATTTTTCAAATCTACAACAGTTTCAAAATTACTTAATGAGTTACAGTGTTTCTATTGACGAAATTAGAGGAAAAATTGAAATTGAAAATGAGTGGAAAAACCTTATCTATGCAAAATATTCGAAGAGTATAAATATAGATAAAGCAAGTCTGCAAAGTAAAATAGATAATATAAGTGAAAAAGAATTTTTGATCGAATATAATTTGTCTGAAATTATTTTTTCAAAACAAAATAACAATAATTTGAAAGAGGTAGAGAAAAAGATATTTGAAAGTATAAATGAAATTGGTTTTGAGAATACCGCAAATTTATATAGCATCTCCGACAGTGCAAAAGTTGGAGGTAAAATAGGTTGGATAAGAAAAGATAATTTGTCAGCAGAAGTAGTTGAGAAATTAAAAAATTTGAAACAAAATTCTAATAGTCCTGTAATTGAGATTGGAAATAATTATTTAATTCTAAAAATAAATGAAATTAAAGAAACACCTGTTAAGATTGATAAAAAAAGGGAATTAGAAAAAATGATAATGATTGAAACTTCAAAACAATTAGATAAATTTTCAAATATTTTTTATAATAAGATTAAATTAAATAGTAAAATAAGTGAATTTTAAGCCAATCCTAATAGTTCCTGGAGAAACGAAAAGTGTATTTTTTGAAATTTTTTTTAAATCTATGAAATTAAAAACCTATTTAAGTCCTTTGATTCTTATTTGTGACAAAAGCACTTTGAACAAAGAGAAAAAGAAATATAAATTTAACAAAAAAATTAATCAAATTTTTTTGAAAGATATCCATAATAAATATGTCTTTAAAAAAAAAATTTATTTAATTGATGTAAAAAAACAAAAAAATAATTTTTATGTCCATGATTGTTTTGAAGTTGCTTTTAAATTAATTAAAGAGGGTTTTTCTCATAAATTAATTAATGGACCAATTAATAAAACTAAAACTTTAAAAAAAAAATATTTGGGTATTACAGAATATGTTGCCAAACAATTTAATCAAAAAAAATTTGCAATGTTAATCTATAATAAAAAATTAGCAGTTTGCCCTGTAACAACACATCTTCCTATCAAATTAGTTGTAAAGAAAATCTCGAAAAAAAATATTAGAGAAAAAATTATAGTTGTTAATGATTTTTATAAGAAATATTTAGGATTTAAACCAAAGATAGCTGTGGTAGGATTAAATCCTCATTGCGAAAGCGTGTTAAAATTTAATGAGGACACTAAGATAATAAGTCCGTTGATTAAAGCTTTTAGAAATAAAATTAATATTAAAGGTCCTTTTTCAGCAGATACAATATTTTTAAAAAATAATAGAAAAAAATTTGATATTATTATTGGAATGTATCATGACCAAGTTCTGACACCAATTAAGACACTTTTTGAATATGACGCAATTAATATTACTATAGGGCTACCTTTTTTAAGAGTAACACCAGATCATGGTCCGAACGAAAAAATGATTGGAAAAAATATCTCAAATCCAATTAGTTTAATAAGATCATTGGAATTTTTAGATAAAAAATGATTAAGGCTAAAAAAAGCCTGGGACAAAACTTTCTTATTGATCAAAACATAATTGATAAGATAGTAAATATTTTAGAGTTAAAAAACAGAAGTATCCTAGAAATAGGTCCTGGCACAGGTAGTTTAACAGAAGGAATTTTAAAAAAAAAACCAAAAAAAGTTTTAGTTGTTGAGAAAGATGATGATTTAACAAACTTACTCAAAGTAAAGTTTAAAAATAAGATAGAAATTATTAATAGTGATATCTTAAAGATAGACGAAAACTTATTAAGTGATAAAACTTTAACGGTTTTTGGTAATCTACCTTATAATATTTCAACTGAAATCTTATGTAAGTGGATATTAAATTTAAAAGAAAGAATTTGGTTTGATTGCCTAATACTAATGTTTCAAAAAGAAGTTGCTGATAGAATAATATCTGACTTTAATACCAAAAGTTATGGAAGATTGACAATTCTAGCTAATTGGAGATTAGATATAAAAAAAATTTGTGACATAACTCCAACAAGCTTTCTACCTAAACCGAAAATAGACAGTACAGTGTTATTTTTTAAACCCAAAAAGGAATTTTTTTCATTTAAAGATTCAAAAAATTTAGAAAAAATAACGAGAATATTTTTTATGCACAGAAGGAAGATGATTAAGAAACCTTACTATCAGTTATTTAATGGAAATATTAGTATTGCCTCAAAAATTGGAATTGACCTTAAACTAAGGCCTCAAAATTTAAACTTGGAGACATATTTTAAATTAACAAGAGAGTATGAGAACTTATGAAGTTAATTTTTCGACATGATTTCTTATAAAGTTAGAATCATAATCTTTTGATCCATTTTTAATTTCAGCATCTATCAAACTTTTTATTTTCATATAACAATTATTTAATTCATCATTAATAACTACATAATCATAGTTTATCCAATGAAGCACATCTCTCTCAAATTGTTGCATACGTTCCTCAACTATAAGTTTATCTTTCATATCTCTATTTGAAAGTCTTTCAAATAATATCTCTCTACTAGGAGGCAAAATAAAAAAAGTAATTAATTTATAATCTAGTTTCTTGTTCTTAATTTGATCAGCGCCTTGCCAATCAATATCAAATAAAACGTTTTTTCCTTTATTTAAATTATCAATAATTGGAGTTCTTGTAGTCCCATAATAATTATTAAAGACTTTTGCGTACTCTAAAAATTCTTCATTGTTAATTAATCTTTTAAATTCAAAATCATTGACAAAAAAATAATCTTTATTTGGAACTTCCCCTGGTCTAGGTTGTCTTGTCGTATGAGAAATAGAAATTTCAAAATTATCTTGTTTTGAGAGCAAATTTACAAGTGTAGTTTTACCTGCTCCTGATGGAGAGGACAAAATAACCATTATCCCATCTTTTGATGAGGGCATTTAAAAAATGTTAGTTAGCTTTGCCTTCAATAAATTTGACTGCATCACCTACTGTTAAAATTTTCTCTGCTTCACTATCAGAAATCTCAGAGCCAAATTCTTCTTCAAAAGCCATGACTAACTCGACGGTGTCTAAACTGTCGGCACCTAAGTCGTCGATGAAACTTGACTCTTCAGTAACTTTCGACTCATCAATCCCTAAATGATCAGCTACAATTTTTTTAACTTTACTTGAAACATCTTCTGACATATTGATCCTTTTATTGTTATAAATCGTTAATAGTTTAATTACCTAGATTGTCAAGCCATATACATGCCCCCATTTACATGTAATGTTTCTCCATTTATGTAATCAGAGTGTGAAGACGCTAAAAAAATAACTGCATTAGCAACATCCTCAGGTTCTCCCAATCTTGCAGAAGGAATCTTAGAGATAATAACCTCTTTAAATTTTTCATCAATTTTATCTGTCATAGCTGTTTTAATAAAACCTGGTGATATACAATTAATGTTTATATTTTTTTTTGCATACTCTATTGCTAAACTTTTAGACATTGCAACAATTCCTGCTTTTGAGGCCGTATAGTTTGTTTGTCCTAAATTTCCAGTATGTCCAACTACAGATGTAATATTTATGATTTTACCTTTTTTATTCTTAAGCATTTTTTTAATTGCAAACTTGCTAATCAAAAATGTCGATGTAAGATTAATATCTATTACTTTTTTCCATTCATCTATATTCATTCGTATAGCTAAGTTATCTTGGGTAACGCCTGCATTATTAACTAAACAATCAAGTTTACCTCCAAGTTGTTTTGTGGCATCATCAATAAAATTTTCTAAATTATCAGTTTGTGAGATATCAAATTTCAATACTTTGATATTTTCAAATTTTTTTTTTAGTTCATTCAACTTTTCATTTTTTGTTCCTGTTGCTAAAATATTAGCTCCAGCATCATATAATTTTTTTATTATAGAATTTCCAATTCCACCAGTAGCGCCAGTTAAAATTATATTATTTTCTTTTAAATCATTCATATATTCAAACTTTCTATATCTGATTGACTATTAATTGAAGAAATTTTTACATCTTTATTGATTCTTTTGACTAGACCAGAAAGTACTTTACCAGGGCCAATTTCAATAAATTGATTAACACCTTTATTAATCATATTAAGTATACTTTCTCTCCATCGAACCCTTTTTTCGATTTGCTTTATAAGTAGATTCTTTAAATCTTCAGTGTTAGAAATTTCCTCTGCAGTGACATTTGAAATTAAAATATTTTTAGATTGTTTGAAATTAATTTTCTGTAATTCCTCAGTCATCACCATAGTAGCCTTACTCATTAAACTGCAATGAAAAGGTGCGCTCACTGGTAGCTTGATATTCTTTATTTTATTATCTTTCAAAAATTCACTTAAAATTTGTAAATCTTTTGTTTTACCACTCATAACTATTTGGCCATTTGAATTATCGTTTGCAACATATGCTACAAAATTATTTTGATTATCACTTAAAATTTTTTCAACATCTTCTATTTTCGATCCCAAAACTGCTAACATGCCACCTTCACCTTTTGGCACAGAATTTTGCATAGCATCCCCTCTAACTCTTAATATCTTTATTGTTTGACCGAAGTTTAGATATCCAGCGCATGATAGAGCTGAGTATTCACCTAATGAATGCCCTGCAAAGTATTTTGCCTCATTTAAATTAATATTGAAGTTTTCTTTAACTACTTGAAATATTGAATAACTTATCAAAAAAATTGCTGGCTGAGTATTAACTGTAAGATCTAATTCATCTTTAGAGCCTTCTAAAATAAGTTTTGAAAGACTAAATTCTAATATTTCATCTGCTTCTTTAAACAATTTTTTCACAATTTCATGTTTCTCAAAAAACTCTTTTCCCATCCCTACTACTTGTGACCCTTGACCAGGAAAAATTACTGAAAACATTTAAAAAAATTATTTAATCATTGTTTATTTAACTATTGTAATTATGAGTTTATAATAGTATATCCTCACTTTTTATTAAAGATTAAATATGAATTTATACGAGCATACTATTATAGCAAGACAAGATACTTCACCAGCTGAACTGAAACAACTGACTGAGAAATATTCTAAAATTGTTGAAAAAAATGAGGGTGAAATTGTAAAAACTGAAAATTGGGGTCTTCTAAATTTATCTTATCTTATAAAAAAAAATAGAAAAGGGAGCTACATACACTTTAAAATTAAGGGAAATGGAAAAGTGATTGAGCAATTGGAAAAAAATGAAGCGATAGATAAAAAATTGTTAAGACATTTAACTGTAAAAGTAAAAAAATTTGATCTCGAGACTAATTACTTCTCAAAAAAAGACGAAAAAGAAAAAACTAAAAACTAATTATGTCAAAAAAACAAAGTGGAAACAGAAAGAGTAAACAAAGTAATTTTGCTAAACTTAGTATATTTCAACCAAATAAGTATAAATTTAAAAAAAGTTGTCCTCTTTCAATAAAAGGTGCTCCAAAAATAGATTATAAAAATATAAAATTGCTTAAAAAATATGTTTCAGAAAATGGTAAAATTCTTCCATCTAGAATTACAAACGTTTCACAAAAAAAACAAAGAGAGCTGGCTATATCTGTCAAAAGAGCAAGAAATTTAGCATTAATTTAATGAAAGTAATATTGTTAGAAAACCTAAAAAGAATTGGATCTATTGGAGAAGTGATAGATGTTAAAAGAGGCTTTGCTAGAAATTTTTTAATTGCCAACAAAAAAGCTTTATACGCTTCCAGAGAAAATATAAAGCAGGTTGAGAAAATTAAATCTGATCTCTCCAAAAAAGATAATGAAAAAAAACAAAATGCTAAAAAAATTTCTGAAAAGATAAATAAAAAAGAATATACCGTAAATAAACTATGTACTGAAAATAAAGAATTGTATGGTTCAGTAAAACCAACAGAAATTTCAAAAATAATTTATGAAGCAAGTAAAATTGAAATTAAACCTTCAATGATACAGCCAGTGAAAGAAATCAAGTCTCTTGGAAAATTTAAAGTAAAGATTTTTTTGCACTCAGAAGTTGAGGCTGAGATGATCGTAATTGTAAATTCTGCTGAGACTATTCAATAATTATACAAAATCATCCACAGGTTTTTTTCAAAATTTAAAAATTTAGCATTTACTGTATTATAAGTTTAAATGGATAATAATTTAAGTTTAGTCAAAGAGACCTATAAAGAATTACCAAATAATATCGAAGCAGAACAAGCGGTCATAGGATCGATTTTAGTAACCAATGAAATATTTGATGAAGTCAATACCATCGTTTCAAATATTAATTTCTTTGATCCAATGCACCAAAAAATTTTTGATGCTATCGAAAATATGATCTATAAAGGCATGCTTGCAAATCCTATAACACTAAAAAATTATTTTGAAAATGAAAAAGATGAATTAAATGTGCCAGAATACTTGGTTAAAATCACAAAATTCTCTACCTCTGTAAGACAAGCAATTGAGTACTCAAAAATTATATATGATATGTATGTAAGAAGAGAATTAATTAAGATTTCAGAAAAAATTATTGATGATGCAAAAGAAAATAATCTTGAGTCCAATGGTCAAAACATTATTGAGAATTCAGAAAAACTACTTTACGATTTGGCTGAAAAAGGATCATTTAGCTCCTCATTAATAAAATTTGATGACGCTATGAAGCAAACTATTGAAATGGCTTCGGCAGCATATAAGAATGAAGGTGGAATTGTTGGTGTCCCAACTGGTTTGAGAGATTTAGATGATAGATTAGGTGGACTTCACCAATCAGATTTGATCATTATAGCTGGAAGACCTTCAATGGGTAAAACATCTCTTGCAACTAATATAGCTTTTAATGCAGCACAAAAAATTCAAGAGAGTGGCACTAAGTCATCAGTTGCCTTTTTTTCATTGGAAATGTCTTCAGAACAACTTTCAACTAGAATTATTTCAGAACAAGCAAGAATAGGTTCAAATGATATAAGAAGAGGTAGAATTTCAGACGAACAATTCGATCAATTTTTAGAAACCTCTAA
The DNA here is from genome assembly GCA_902595405.1 of uncultured Pelagibacteraceae bacterium. GTDB lineage: Bacteria > Pseudomonadota > Alphaproteobacteria > Pelagibacterales > Pelagibacteraceae > Pelagibacter. The sequence continues at coordinate 117,323 of CACJPX010000001.1, read as the reverse complement.
AAATATATCTGAACTACCCTTATTCATTGATGAAACACCAGCAATAAGTATTGCTGCTATGAGCAATAGAGCTAGAAGAATAAAAAGATTACATGGATTAGATTTAATTGTTGTTGATTACATTCAATTAATGAAGGGTTCATTTAATAATAAGGATGGAAGAGTTCAAGAAATATCTCAAATTACACAAGGTTTAAAAGCTATCGCTAAAGAATTAGGTGTACCTGTTCTTGCATTATCTCAGTTATCTCGACAGGTTGAACAGAGAGATGATCATAAACCACAACTAGCAGACTTAAGAGAATCTGGCTCAATAGAGCAAGATGCAGATGTAGTTATGTTTGTTTACAGAGAAGGCTATTATCTACAAAGAAAAGAGCCAAGGGAAGCAACAGTAGAGCATGCAGAGTGGCAGGCAAAAATGAATGAAGTTGCACATTTGGCTGAAATTATCATTGGGAAACAACGACACGGCCCCATTGGTAAAGTAACTCTTGAGTTTGAGGAAAGATTTACAAAATTTAAAGATACTCAAAATAATTAATTTACAATATATTGGATAAATGATTGATCATTTGTACCAAAATACAATCTTAAAAAATCCTAAATCTATCCTAATTATTTTATTAATCTCTTTAATTAGTTTTGGATATTACTCTAAAGATTTTAGGCTTGATGCATCTTCTGAAACATTGTTAATTGAAGGCGATCCTGATCTTAAATACTTAAAAGAAGTAACAAATAGATATGGTTCAAAAGAATTTCTTGTTTTAACACATACACCTAATGATGGAATGGTAACCGACAGTGCGATTAATAATCTTCTTAGTTTAAAATATAAACTCCAAAGTTTAGATTGGGTACATAGTGTTATTACTCTTTTAGATATACCTTTATTGGATAACTCTGATGCTCCTCTTCAGGAAAGACTTTTAAATTTTAAAACACTTAAAGATGAGGATGTTGATAAAGAGAGAGGCTTTAGAGAAATTTTAGCAAGTCCAGTTTTTAGAAATTTTGTTATTAGTGAGGATGGTAAGACAAGTGGAATTATTGTTAATATTAAAGAAACTGAAAAATTAAAAGATTTTGAAAATAAGTCTGATAAAGAAATACAAACATTTAAAGATCAAATTAAAAAAAAGAATCACAATAACATTTTAGAAATAAGAGAAGTAATCAAAAGTTATGATGACATAGGTAAAATTTATTTAGGTGGTATACCAATGATAGCTGACGATATGATGTCTTTTATTAAAAGTGATATTATAGTTTTTGGCTTGGGCGTGCTTGCATTTATTATAATAACCTTATGGTTTATTTTTAGAAATTTAATTTGGGTAGCTGTTCCAATTAGTAGTTGTTTCTTTTCGGTTATCATTATGATGGGTTTACTAGGCCTTATTGGATGGAAAGTTACTGTAATTTCCTCAAACTTTATTGCACTAATGTTAATTTTAACAATGGCAATGAATATTCATATGAGCACTAGATTTATACAATTAAGAAAGTTTTATAATAACAAAAATAATCATGAAATAATCTCTTTAACTACAAAAAAAATGTTCTTGCCAATTCTTTATACAGCTTTAACGACTATTATTGCTTTTTTGTCTTTAATATTTAGTGAAATTAAACCAGTCATAGATTTTGGTTTGATGATGACTTTAGGATTAATAACATCATTTATTATTACTTTTACATTACTTCCAAGTTTATTAAGTTTTTTAAAAGACGATAAAACGTTTATAAAAGAGAATACTGAGTCTAAAATAACTTCTTCTTTGGGAAAAGTTTCTATTAATTTTAAGAATCAAGTTTTCGTGGTAACTGCGATAGTAATTTTTTTTAGTATAATTGGAATAAGCAAATTAGAAGTTGAAAATAGTTTTATAAATTATTTTAGTAAAAATACAGAAATTTATAAAGGTATGAAATTGATTGATGAAAAACTGGGTGGAACAACACCTTTAGAAGTAATTTTAAAATTTCCAGAAAAAAAAGAGGAAAAATTAGAGGAAGATGACGAATTTGAAGATTGGGGTGATGAAGAAAAAAATGATGAAAAGTATTGGTTTACAAAAGATAAAATAGAGACAATTTCCAATATACATAATTATCTTGATAATCTTCCAGAGATAGGAAAAGTTTTATCGTTTTCATCGATAGTTGATGTTGCAACCCAGTTAAATAATAATAAACCTCTTGGAACTTTAGAAATGGGTGTTTTGTACACTAAAATTCCTGAAAATATCAAAACTGAGATAATTGATCCTTATATTTCAATAAAAGATAACGAAGCTCGAATTAGCTTGAGAATACTCGACTCTCAAAAAGATCTTAAAAGAAATGAACTAATCAAAAAAATAAATCATGACTTACAAAATGAATTTGGATTAAACGAAGATCGATACAAATTAGCTGGGGTGATGATCTTATTTAATAATTTATTACAAAGCTTATTTAAATCTCAAATTCTTACTTTAGGACTTGTCATGCTGGGCATTTTTGGAATGTTTGTTATTTTATTTAAAAATATCAAATTATCTTTAATTGGAGTTGTTCCAAACTTTATCGCAGCATTCTTTATTTTAGGAATAATAGGTATGCTAGAGATACCTTTAGATATGATGACTATCACAATTGCTGCTATTACGATAGGTATAGCCGTTGACAACAGTATACACTATATCTACAGATTCAAAGAGGAGTTCAATAAAATTAATGACTATAAAAAAACGTTAAAAACTTGTCATTCAACAGTTGGTGTTGCAATCCTAAATACTTCTATAACGATAGTCTTTGGTTTTTCTATTTTAGTTTTATCTAAATTCATACCTACAATCTATTTTGGAATTTTCACAGGATTAGCAATGTTATTTGCAATGATTTCGGTTTTAACTTTACTTCCATCTTTAATATTAGTTTTTAAGCCATTTGGAAAATAAGAATATATGTTTGAAATAACTCTAGAATTTTTTGGAGAAATTTTTAATTTAATTTCTGCGATTGATTTAATCTATATATTGATAACTATTCTTTCACTAATAAAGTGTTACAGAAAAGGGTTTGTCTTGAGTATACTTTCAATGTCAAAGTGGTTATTAGCATATATTGCAACTTTGATATTATTTCCAAGATTAAAACCATACGTCAAAAATATTATTGATAATGAATATTTGCTTGATGTAGGACTTGGAATAACAATCTTTATTATAGTTATCTTTTTAATATTATTGATTAATAAAGGGATTAGTAGAGCAATCAAATATACTGGAATAGGAAGTTTAGATACTATTTTTGGATTCTTTTTTGGATTTATTAGAGCATATATTATCTCCATATGTATATTTTCAGGAGTGCATATCGTATATAATTATGACAAATGGCCATTAAATTTAAATAAATCATACACCTTTCCATATCTTGAAAAAGGTAGTAATTACTTGTTGAAAGTTTTTCCAAATGAAAAAACATATAAAGATTCTAAAGAAAAAATTGAAGACTTATAATCCAAAATTAAATGAGGAATGCGGTGTATTTGGGATTGCCAACGTAAAAGATGCTTCGGCTTTAACCGCTCTTGGATTACATTCTCTACAACATAGAGGACAAGAGGGTTGTGGAATAGTAACATTTGACGGAGAAAGATATTATTCGGAGAAAAGATTTGGATTAGTTGGTGACAACTTTAATAAAGAAAAAGTCCTTGATAATCTTAAGGGAAATTTTGCAATAGGTCATAACCGATATAGCACCACTGGAAATAATACTTTGAGAAACATTCAGCCTTTCTTTGCAGATACCAATGCTGGTGGGATTGGGGTTGCTCACAATGGAAACTTAACAAATTCAATTTATTTAAGAAATAAACTTGTTGAAGAGGGAGCAATTTTCTACACAACCTCAGACACTGAAACAATTGTTCAACTTATTGCAAAATCAAAAAGATTAAAAACTATTGATAAAATAATAGATGCAATATTTCAAATTCAAGGTGGATATGCTCTTGTAATGTTAACTCAAAATTTACTGGTAGGAGTTAGAGATCCTTATGGGATTAGACCTCTAGTTATAGGAAAATTAAAAAATAGTTACGTTCTAGCATCTGAGACCTGTGCGCTAGATATTATTGGCGCAAAATTTATTCGAGAGGTTGATAATGGTGAAATTGTTTTAATTGAAAATGATAAGTTAAAAAGTATAAAACCTTTTCCAATTAAAAAAATCAGACCTTGTGTTTTTGAATATATTTATTTTGCAAGACCGGATAGCATTCTTGGTGGAAAAACTGCATATGAACACCGTAAAAATTTAGGTAAAGAATTAGCAAAAGAAAACGATATTAATGCTGATATTATTGTTCCAGTTCCAGACTCTGGAAACGCTGCAGCTTTGGGTTTTGCACAGCACTTAAATAAAAATTATGAACATGGATTAATTAGAAATCATTATGTTGGGAGAACCTTTATTGAACCAAGTCAAAAAATAAGAAGTTTGGGGGTTAAGCTTAAATTAAATGCAAATCAAACAACGATTGAAAATAAAAAGATTATTCTTGTTGATGATTCTTTAGTAAGAGGAACGACATCTCATAAAATTGTAAAAATGCTTTATGATGCGGGAGCAAAAGAGGTTCATGTTAGAATTGCTTGTCCTGAAATTAAACACCCAGATTTCTATGGAGTTGATACACCAACAAAAAAAGAATTGTTAGCTGCAAATAAAAATAATGATGAAATCTGTGATTACATTGGTGCTAAATCATTAAAATTTTTATCTATTCAAGGTATGTATAAAGCTATTGGATTTGATAAAAGAAATGAAAATTATCCACAATTGACGGATCATTATTTCACTGGAGATTATCCAGTAAAACCTGTAGATGAATTAGGTGACAGCAAGATAACTCAGCTTTCTTTACTAAGCACAGCATCAAATAATTAATTTATGAAAAAAGTAAGTTTTACAGAAATGAAAAATGGAACTAAAGAAGATTACCTTTTTCTTGATAAACATGAAAAAGATTTCGCGAGTAAAACAGCTGACAGGATATTAAAATTTATGTCTGGACTTACTGAAACTTTAGAAGGTTATCAAGTTTCAAGATTGGAACATTCACTTCAAAGCGCAACTAGAGCTTATAGAAATGGAGAAAGTGATGAAATGGTTGTAGCTGCTTTATTGCATGATATTGGTGACGAGCTAGCTCCAATGAACCATTCAGAATATGCTGCAGCAGTTCTTAAACCATATGTTTCAGAAAAAACTCATTGGATTGTTCAAAAACATGGAGAGTTTCAGATGTATTATTATGCTCACCATTTAGGAGGAAACAAAAATAAAAGAGACGAATATAAAAATCATAAATATTATCAGGACACAGTAGATTTTTGTGAAAAATATGATCAAAACTCATTTGATCCAAATTATAAATCGTTACCATTAGATTTCTTTAAACCCTTTGTAAAAAAAGTTTTTTCAAGAAAACCTTACTCTTCATTGTAAAATTTTATAGGCTATATTCTTAAATATGACTATTTCTAAAGAACAAATAATTGAATACTTTAAATCTGGAATAAAAGAAAAAAAAGATTTCAAAATTGGTATTGAACATGAGAAATTTTTATTTGATAGTAAAAACAACAAAAGAATTGATTACTCAAAAGTAAAAGATATGTTTTCAGCACTTAATGAATTTGGTTGGAGTCCAATTAAAGAAGGTAAAAATATTGTTGGTTTAAATAAAGGGGGTAAAAACATTACTCTCGAGCCAGGTAACCAAATTGAATTATCTGGAGAGAAACTTAACAACATTCACGAGGCATGTGCAGAGTCTTATGATTATTTGTTCGAACTTAAACAAGTCACAAAAAAACTTAATATAAAGATTGTAAGCACAGGTTTTGATCCTATTTCAACGCTTGACGAAATTCCTAATAATCCCAAACAGAGATATGAACTAATGACAAAAGATATGCCATTAGGAGGAAAGTTAAGTTTAGATATGATGTATAGGACTTGTGGAACTCAATTAAATATTGATTATTTTTCAGAGGAAGATTTTTTCAAAAAATTTAAAATAGTAAATTCATTAGTTCCAATCTCTATTGCTTTATTTGCTAATTCCTCAATTGTTGAAAAAAAAAAGAGTAATTATTTATCTTATAGATCCAAAGTATGGCAAAATACATCGCGTGGAGGGCTTCCAAAATTATTTTTTGAAAATTTAAATTTTGAAAAATATGCCGATTTTATAATCGATTTCCCAATATTATTTATACAAGATAAACAAAATTATTTGTCAGGAAATAAATACACTTTTAGAGATTTTATGAATGGTAAGATAGGTGAAATAAAAAATCGTCTTCCAACTGAGAGTGATTTATCATTACACTTAAGCACAATATTTACTGAAAATAGATTGAAAAAATATATTGAATTAAGGTCAATGGATACATGTGGATGGGATTGTCTTTGTGCTGGGCCTGCATTTTTTATTGGTTTGTTATATGGGAATTTAGAAGAAGTTTATAATTTAATTTCCTCATGGGATAAAGATAAAATAATTAATGCTTATCTAGATGCTCCTCAAAAGGGTTTTAATACTCAATTGATGGGTAAAGACCTTTTTTACTGGGCTTCAACTTTGTTGGAAATCTCAAGAAAAGGATTGGATAATAGAGATATACTAAATAAAAGCGGAAAAAATGAAACTTTGTTTTTAAATCATTTGCAAAAAGTTATTGATAATAAAACTACGAATGCAGATCATATGATTGATAAATTTTCTAAAAATGAAGATTTAAAAGATTTGTATGACAAATAAAATTGTTGCTATACAAGGAAATCACCCTTCTAAACTAAATCCAAAAACAGATACAAGTGTTTTTTTAGCAAATGAAATTCAAAAAAAAAGATATAGAATTTTTTATTATGACCCTAAAGATTTATCTATTGTAGATTCAAAAGTTATAGCAAAAGGTTTTTTTATTAGGTTTAATTATAATGATAAAAAATTTTACAAAATCTTAAAAAAACAAAAGTTAAATCTTATCAAATGTAAATATATCTTAATAAGACAGGATCCTCCTTTTAATCTAGAATATATATCTACAACTTTTATTCTTGAGACAATTAAGGACAAAGTAAAAATTATAAACAATCCCACTTCAATCAGAAATATTTCTGAAAAACTTTATTCAGTCAAATATCTAAGATTTATGCCAAATACAATTTTTACTCAAAATATTCATGAAATTAAAAATTTTTTTAAAAAGAATAATAGTGTAATTTTAAAACCTATTCACAGCTTTAGTGGAAACGATATTCATTTACTGAATAAATTTAAATCAAACTTTATAAAAAAATTTATTAAAAAACATGATCATATAATGTGTCAAAAATATTTACCTAAAATTAGCAAAGGGGATAAGAGAGTATTTTTAATTAATGGAAAAATATGTGGTGTGATTTCTAGAGTACCTAAAAAAGGATCATTTCTAAGTAATATGAGTAAAGGAGCAGCACCAATAAATATTCAATTAACAAAATTAGAAAAAAGAATATCAAACATAATTGCAAAAGATTTGAAGAAAGAAAAAATTTATTTTGCTGGGATCGATTTTATAGATCAAAAACTGAATGGTGATATCAATGTTACATCTCCGACTGGATTAAAAACTTTATTCGATATATCTAAGATTAATCTTGCCAAAATTTTTTGGAAAGATTTAAAAGCATGAAAAATTTAACAGATCAGCAAAAAGGATCACTGCTTGCTTTCGTAGCTGTAATGTTTATTACACCTGACTCTTTATTTATCAGGCTTTCTAATATCGATACTTGGGGTCTTGTTTTTTATCGTGGAATAATTCCATTCTTAACAGTTTTTTTTGGAATGCTATTAATTTATAAATTAAATTTTTTTAAAATACTTTTTACAAGTGGTTATCATGGTATAATTTACGTAGCTACTTTTAGTATTACAAACATTACATTTGTAGTCTCTATTCAAAATACAAATGTAGCAAATACTTTAGTAATGATAGCAACCGCACCAATGCTATCAGCAATACTTGGTGCCATCGTTTTAAAGGAGCCCCCTGACAAAAAAACTTGGCTTTCAATAATTGTTACTTTTTTTGCAATTATCTATATTTTTTTTGATTCTCTTAAATTAGGTAACTTTTATGGAGATGTCTTAGGATTTATCACCGCAATTGGTCTTGCCGTAGGTGCTATTACAATCAGATCTGCAAAATCCAAAAATTTAGTTCCAGCAGCGGTAGTAGGCAAACTATTTGTTGCCACTTTCGCTTTATTCTTTATTGAGAGTTTTGTTCTTTTAGAAAAAGACCTGATTATAGTGCCTTTAATGTGTATTTTATGTGTTGCTATACCTTTTGTTTTAGTGACTATTGCTCCAAGGTTTATCCCAGCTGCAGAGGTTAACTTGTTTTTTTTGCTAGAAACCATAATAGGTCCTATTTGGGTTTGGTTGATTATTAAAGAACAACCAAGTATTGAAACTCTTTATGGTGGGGTTGTTATTATAACGACCATTGCAATTCACTCATTTTTAAAGCTTAAAAATTCTTAAGCTTGTCACAATTAAGACTTGATTTAATAATACATCGCGAATACTTACGGCTGATTTTATGGATAAAGTTTTAAAAAATTCGTGGGCTCTATTTTTGGGCATGGGATGCATAATGATGGCCTATGGCTTTCAAGGATCTTTACTTGGAGTTAGAGCTGTCCAAGAAGAATTTAGTCTTACTTCCACCGGCTTTATGATGTCAGGATATTTTGTTGGTTATTTCATAGGAGCTGCAACTATACCAAAAATTATTTCCAGAGTTGGACATATAAGAGTTTTTGCTGCATTTGCTTCTTTAGCATCATTGATAATTTTAGTTCATTCAATATTAATAAATCCATTTATATGGTTTTTACTCAGAGTGCTTACTGGAATAAGTATGGTTTGTATTTACACTGTTGCAGAGAGTTGGCTAAACGATAGATCAAGCAACAAAAATAGAGGAAGTGTCTTATCTGTTTATATGATCGTTCTTTATGGAACAATGGGAATTGGAATGTTCTTGCTTAACTTTAGTAGTCCTAAAAATTTTCAACCGTTTATTTTAGTTTCTGTAATTACTTCAGCTGCACTAATTCCTATTTTGCTAACTAAAAAAAAACCACCTACTTTTAAAAGTATTAAAGCTATGAAACTTAAAGAACTTTATCATGCATCTCCATTTGGTATGGTAAGTTCTCTTTTTTATGGGACTATTCAATCTGCATTATTTACTTTATTGGCTGTTTATGCAACCTCAATGAATTTTACTATACTAGAAATTTCAATTGTGACTTTCCTTTTAGCAGTCTCAGGAGCAATAGCTCAATTTCCAATAGGAAAAATATCCGATATGTATGATAGAAGAAAAGTTATTGTTTTTAGCACGTTTGGTGCTGCAATTTTTTCAATTTTTGCAATATTGGTATCAAGACAAATGTATTTACCTGGAAGCCTTGCAACTAGCAAAACATGGTTTTATATTTTTTTTATTTTATTTTCTTTTTGTAGCTTGCCTATGTTTTCATTAATTTTAGCTCATACAAATGACTACATATCAAAAGATAAATTTGTTGCTGCTGGTGCAGGACTGCAGTTTGCATTTGGATTAGGTGCTATGAGTGGGCCATTTTTGTGCTCAATATTTATGGACTTAGTTGGATCGAATGGGTTTTTTGTATTTTTATTTTTCTTTCATTGCATTATAGGTTTTTTTGGTATTTATCGAATGAAAGTAAGACAGAGTGTTGATAACCCTGATTCTCAATTTGTTGCTATGCCGCAAACAATTACTCCAGCCGGAATAGAGTTAAATCCAACAACGGAACATATTGAGGAACCCTACTCAGACAAGGTGAAAGAAATATTAGAGAGAAAAGGTGTTAAATATAAAAAAGAAGAGGATGAAATGAAAACTTAGTTTAAGTTTTCAATGTATTTAGACATTTTTTTTAAAACACCTCTTTTCGAAAGTTTGTCAGTTCTAATTAAAATTGCATCTTTGACTTTAACAAGCGGACTATTTTTTCTTGTTTTATCCATTTTTGTTCTATTTTTTAAAGATTTTTTAACTTCTTTTAAGGGCACTGTTTTTTTTAAATCTAACCATCTTCTGTAACTAGAAACACTTAAATTACATTTGAAATAAAAAGCTAGGTCGTATTTTGGATTTTTGGCCAATATTTTACTTGCTATATCCCTACCCTCTATACAAATCTTTTTATTTTTTTTGATCAATGTCTTTTGAAATGTATTTATTATTTTCCGGATATTTCTATTTTTAGCTAAAATAGCAACATGGTTACTAATTTGTTGTGAGTGTAAATTTAATTTAACTATTTTTTTATAGGAAATACTTTTAAATCTTTTTTTTAAGAAGTTAACAATATCTTTGGGATTATTCTTAATTATTTCTTTACTTGCATATCTATACAATAATCCTGAATTAATAAGCAACAATTTATATTTTCTCGAGATGAGCTTTGCTGCAGTACTTTTTCCACTTGCTGACTCCCCGTCACAGGCAATTATTAATTTTTTAAATTTTTTCATGCGACTTTAATAATATTTACGTTCGATTTATGCAAAAAGATTATGAATTTTGTTATTTTTAACAAGTATTAATCACTTACAGGTTGAAACTCAAAATAAGCACTAAAGAGCAAAAGTGAAAATTGAAATATTGAAAATATATAAAATATTTGTTCTTATACACTAATAAAAAAATGCCTAAGAAAAAAATTAAACAAAAAAAAATAAAAAAAAAAATTGGGGTTGCAAAGATCGCTAATTTTTCTACTAAATCCTTTTTAAGTAATGCAATTTCTAATTACAAAAAAAATAAAGAACTTAATAAAATCAAAGCTATTAAATTAGAAAAACTACAAGAAAAAAATCAAATCCTTAAAGAGAGAAAAGATCTTAAAATTTGGGAAGAAAGACTCATTAAAGAAAGCAATAAATTAAAATTTAATGAAGATGAATTAAGATTAAAAGAAAAAGAAATTAAAATTAAAGAGGACGCTCAAAAGTTAGAGTCAACTCGATTAATGAAAAAAGATGAAGAGTTAGTACTCATAAGTAAAGAATTAAGAGCTAAAGAGAAAGAACTAAAATTAAGAGAAGAGTCTCAAAATAGAAAAGATATTGATTTAAAGGTTCGAGAAGAAGAGCAAAAAAACTTTGAACTTAAAGAAAAAAGAAGAAAAGAAAGAGCCTTAAAAATGATTAAAGAAGAAGAAGAAAAACAAAAAGAACTTGAGTATATTAAAATAAAAGAATGGGAAGAAAAATTTGATAGAGAACAAAAAGCAAAAGAACATAGAGAAAATTTAAGAGAAGAGAGATTAAGACAAAGAGAATTAGAAAAACTTAAATCATTCGAAAAAACTGAAAATCCTGTTGACAAAAATCTTTCATCAGGATTAGAAAAATTTGAAGTAGATATTACAAAAGAAAATTAATTTTTCTGAATAGGAAAATAATCTTTTAAATCACCTTCCCTATAAACATCAGCTGTACAACAATGAATACCACCACCAAAGGCATAAGCATCTCTTAATTCGACAGGAACAACTTCCATTCCTAATTTATCTAATTGTTCAGCTTGGTAGACTTCACTTTTTTCAACACAAACTGTTTTTGGATCAAGAACTAAAACATTCATAGATAACCATACTGATGAATAACAAAGTGGTGGTGGTTCATTATGTGCTGGTTGAGCGCTATCAATTATTTTCCATCCATTGTCCTCAAATAATTTTCTTTGTTCTTTTGGTAGTCTTCTTTGAGGATTATTTATAATTAAACCTTCTTTAATGGGTGTAAAAGTTGCATCAATATGAATTGGATATGGATCACCTGGAAAATTAACAGCATGAACTCTATGATCTTTAAAATGTCTTCTTAACCAATCAATTCCTTTTAAATTTGTTGTAAAACCATGTTGTACAATTAAGTCCTTCCCGAACCTCAAAACATCTGCAGCATCAAATAAAGGTTCCTCTTCTGTTGTTACAAAGAATTTTTCTTCAGTCCATTTAAGTCTTTTTTGAATACCAATCTTGTCTGACAAATAATCTTCACGGTAATCTGCGTCTGTTAATCTTGGCTTTGGTGCAGTTTCATGACGCATGTTTTTGTCTAGTTCAAAATATTTTTTAATCAATGGTCTATAATTTAGATATTCAAACCATCTACATCTATAGCTCATTGTTGCTTCAAGTATTTCATTTCCAACTGTAAGTATAATATCTCTAGCTGGCATACATCCGAACATACTATCAACCTTCCAATCGGGAGTAGAAATTTTTTGATTATGATTAAGTGGAACTGGTCGGTCAACTTTAATGCCTCTTTTTTCTAAGATTGAAGCAAAATTATTTAATAACTCATTTGCTTTATCAACTGTATCTTTAGTACGAGGTCCATGAGAACCTTTCATTTCTGAATCTTCGGGTACTTTAGCATCTAAAGCAGGTTCTGGTGCAGGTATACAGCAACCGTCTGCTTTTCCAACTATAACATGTTTAAGTGGATCCCATTCGTTCCAACTATTTACAATAACTTTGTCCTTACTCATGTTTCAAGATTAATTTAAAGCTATAAATCTTTTATTCCATCGCATTAACAAACTGTAATAAGTTAACGAAATAAATAGAAAAAATCCTCCAACTATAGTGTAAGTATCCGGCACCTCATTTATGCCTAAGATAGGTAACCAAACCCAAAAAATTCCACCAATAACTTCAGTCAATGATAATAATGTTAATTCCGCAGCAGGAATAGCTTTCGAGCCAATAGAATATAAAATTAACCCTAAACAAACTAATGTTCCATGCAGAGAAAATAATGCTCCATTATAACTTGTTGAAAAGAACACTTGTTTAGTGCTTAAAAGCATTATAGCTGCAAAAACAAAACAAAAAAAACCTGAAAAAGCAACAGTTGTAAACTTTGGAGTTTGTGTTCTCCACCTAAGAGTTACAGAAAAAATAGAAAATCCAATTGATGAAAGCATTCCAAAAATAAAACCAACGATAGAATTTGATCCAGTACTTCCAAACGCCATAATTATAATTCCAATAGTTGCAATAAAAATAGATATCCAAACATTTAATGAAATTCTCTCTTTGAGAAATAAAAAAGCAAGAAGTGCAGTAAAAAAAGGCATTGCTGCCAAGCAAAGCAAAGTGATTGCAGCTGACGTATTGGTAATTGAGTAAATAAAACTTATCATCGCAATTCCTAATCCAGTTCCACCAATAATTCCTGAGTATCCCATTTTTAAATAATTTTTATAAAATTTGATCCCCTCTTCAAAATAAAGATAAAGATTTAAAAGAATAAAAATTGTTAATCCTCTGCCAAAAATATACTGCCATGGCACCTGGTTAGGGTTATCCATATATCTCACAACAAGAGGGCCAAAAGACCATAAAATACCTGCAAACAAAACTACTGGAACTGCAATTTTTGGATTTTTTAATTCAAGCATCTGGGAAGATTAAATCTAAAAATTTATAACTACAACAAAAATGAGATAGCTTTGATCTTAAATTAACTTTTCCATTTAAAGTTGTGTTCAGCCTATTTCTATTCTTGATTGGTTTTTATTTGTCATGTAATTAAAAATTAATATGGATTTAGAGGTGCTAAGTATTGCTGCAAACACAGATAACAATCGAAATATTGAGAACCGGACACATGTCTCAAAGTTAAAAAATTCAGTGTGTGGGGATGAAATGCAAATAGAGCTTATATTAAAAAATGAAAAAATTTTAGACTTTGGGTATCAAGGTAAATCTTGTGTATACTGCCAGGCATCAGCCAGTTTATTATCGAAAATTTCTATAAATAACCAAAAAGAAAAAATTAACGATTTATGTGATAAAGCTGAATTATATTTTAATGATGATGTAAAAATTATAGATAAAAAATGGAATTCTTTGAAAAAATTGATAAAGAAGAAAAATATCAATAAAAAAGAATGTATATTGTTACCTTTCAAAACTTTAAAAAAAATAGTATCAAATTAAATTATGGGTAATCTTAAACAATCTCTTTTAGCTGGTTTATTTTCAATAATTACAATTGGAATTTTAACTTTCTTAACTTACAGAACAGAATTTGGGATCTTTCTGTTAGCCTCATTTGGATCATCTATGGTTTTACTTTATGGATATCCTGAAAGTCCATTTGCCCAACCAAAAAATGTTTTTTTCGGTCATTTAGTTACCGCCATCGTAGGTTTGCTTTTTTTAAACTTTGTTCCATTACCAATCTTTTTAACTATACCATTAGCAGTAGGAGTTGGGGTTGGATTAATGATCCTATTAAATGTTACTCACCCACCCGCGGGTGGTAATCCAATAATAGTTATTATTGGTAGTGTCTCTTTTGATTACTTGCTAAGTCCTGTAATATCAGGATCAGTTATAATTATTATTTTTGCAATAATTGTTAACAAATTTATTTTGAAAAAATCTTTTCCTAGCGGAAAATAATTTTTTAAGAAATTATAAAATTATTTTCAATAAGTAGACCTATTAATATTCCTATTGCTAATGCTATAATTAATTTCTTCTTATTCACTTTTTTAGTATTGGAGATTTAACACCTTTAATACCTGATGAAGATAATTTTGATCTCATACTTTGCTTAAGATTTTCCCAAAGCTTAGCCATTCCTAAAGGTTCATAAATCATAAATATTATCATCAATAGACCAAATATTACCTGTTCGATTGATGAAATGATTGTAGCATCAATAGCTCCGTGAAATACGTTGTTTCCTATAGCATTTAAAAGAACTGGAAAAAGCAAAATAAATGCTGCCCCTATAAAAGCACCATTAATAGTCCCAAGTCCGCCAAGAATGCACATGAATAAGATTTTAAAAGATAACTTAATATCAAAAGCAACTGGTTCTAAAGATTTTAGATAACAAAATGCAAAAAGAGCACCAGCTACACCACAATAAAATGCACTAATAGCAAATGCTTGAACTTTAGTTCTTAATAGTGAAACCCCCATAGACTCAGCAGCAATATCCATATCTCTAACTGCCATCCAATTTCTGCCTGTACTTCCTCTTGCCATATTCATAGCTAATAAAGTTAAAATAGTGGTCACAGCTAAACATACAAAATACATAGCTAATGGTGTTGTAAATGGTTTTCCTAAGATGACTATATCTTGCGCAGTTATAATCCCTGAAGAGTCATAGTTTTTAAACCATCCAAATTTATCTATCATCCAAATAATAAAAAACTGTGAGGCTAATGTTGCTACCATAAGATAAATTCCTCTTACCTTTAAACTTGGTAAACCAAACAAAATTCCAAAAGCTGCAGCTATTAAACCTGACACTATTAGTGAGCCAACGAAACCAAGATCAGGCACTCGTAAAATAAGGTTAAACATAGCAAAAGCACCTGCAGCCATAAATCCAGCTGCACCCAAAGCTAATTGACCCGTATAACCCATTACAATTTGTTGTCCTATAGTAGCTAAAGCTAAGCAAAGCCAAGGAATTAATATAGAGGTGTACCAATATTCTGTTTTAATAAATGTCGGTATTATTAATACACTTAAAACCATACAAACAGCTAAGTTGATTAGGTCTTTTTTTGTGTAAGTCATAAAAATTGGTTTCATAAATTAAACTCTCCTAATAATTTTTTCTCCAAATAAACCTTCTGGTCTATATAATAAAAAGAATATCGCTAATACATATGGAGCCCATCCTTCAATGGCGCCTCCAAAAAACGGTCCAATATAAACCTCTAATATTTTTTCTACTGCCCCAATAATTAAACCTCCAATAATTGCGCCTGGAATTGATGAAAAACCACCTATAATTAAAACTGGCAAAGCTTTTAATGCAAGATCAACAAGAGCAAATTGCACTCCAGCTCTCGCTCCCCACATCATTCCCGCTACTAAAGCTACAACACCTGCAGCAGACCAAACTAATAACATTATATGTTTTAAAGGAATTCCTATTGAACTCGCTGCTCCTGCATCATCTGCAACAGCTCTCAAACCTAATCCAATTTTTGTGTATTTGAATAATAAAAATAGACCGATAATCATTATAGCAGCAACTAATCCAGCTGTGATATCAAGTGCACTAATAAATAATTTTAAATTGTCTGCGATCCATGGCACTGGAAAATCTCCTATGCCTAAATCTAATCTTCTTACTTCTACTCCCCATGCTGCTTGAGCAAGTCCCTCTAAAACATATCCCAAGCCAATCGTGGCCATCAACACTGTATCTTCACTAGCATTCATTAAAGGTCTTAAAACCAATCTTTCAGTGCAAAGACCAACCACTACCATCAAAAGGGCTGCTAAAATAAAAGCGAGTACAAAAGGTATATTGAAATCTTGCATGAAACCACAGAAAGCAAGAACTGAGAAAAAAACCATGGCTCCTTGTGAAAAGTTAAATGTTGCTGACGCTTTAAAAATGAGAACAAAGCCTAGAGCAACTAAAGAATACATGGTACCAGCAAGTAAACCGCCAACCAAAACTTCCATAAAAAATAGTAATTCATTTGCCATATTATAATCCTAGTGTTCTACTCCTAAGTAAGCATCTATTACTTTTTGGTTTGCCATTATTTCATCTGGTGTTCCATCACCAATAACCTTGCCATAATCAAGTACAACCACTCTATCAGATATATCCATTACCACTCCCATATCATGCTCGATTAAAACCATTGTTGTGCCAAGTTCATCATTTACCTTTAAAATAAATCGACACATATCTCTTTTTTCTTCGACATTCATCCCTGCCATCGGCTCATCCAATAGAATTATTGACGAGTCAGTCGCAAGGGCTCTACCTAATTCAACTTTTTTTTGTAATCCATAAGGAAGTTTTCCAACAGGAGTGTCTTTAATGTCTTCTATCTCTAAAAAACTTATTATTTCTTCTGATCGCTCTCTATTTAATTTTTCCTCTTTTTTTACTTTTGGAAGTTGTAAAGCTACCTCAAGGAAATTTGTTTTTGTGTGAAGTTTTCTACCTACTAGAATATTATCCAGTACTGACATTCTTTTAAATAGAGCTAAGTTTTGAAATGTTCTAGATAGACCCATTTGAGCCATAATATTCGGGGTTATATTAGGTACTACTTGTCCTCTAAAAGATACAGTTCCTTTTTGGGGCTTATAAATTCCATTAATACAGTTTAACATTGAGCTTTTTCCAGCTCCGTTAGGTCCAATTATCGCTCTAACCTCGTGCTCGAGAACGTTAAATGAAGTGTCAGTAATAGCCTTAACACCCCCAAAAGCGAGTGAAATATTATTTACCTCTAATATTGGCTTTCCTATTTTAAACTTTCTTTCGTATGCCATCTTTAATTAATTTTTTTGTTTAAACTTTCCTCTTTAAGAACATCTCTAAAGTTTTTTCTACCTTTTTTTGATATGCCTAAGTATAATTCTTTTACTTTATCATTGTTTAATAAACTTTCCGCAGTCCCCTCGAGCATCACTTTTCCAGTTTCAATGATGTAACCATAATCAGAATTTTTTAATGCAATATTAGTATTCTGTTCAGCAAGCAAAATACTTACTCCCTCTTTTTGATTTAACTCTTTTACAATATTAAAAATCTCAGCAACTAATTGAGGCGCTAGACCCATTGTTGGCTCGTCTAGTAACAACATTTTAGGTTTTGCCATCATTGCTCTTGCAACTGCAATCATTTGTTGTTCTCCACCTGATGTAAATGCTGCTTGACTTTTTCTTCTTTCTTTTAATCTTAAAAAATAACCATAAATTTTCTCTAATTCTTGATCAATATCACCTTTGGATAATTTTCTTGAATAAGCTCCAGAGATAATATTTTCCTCAACAGTTAAATGACCAAAACATCTTCTGCCCTCTAATACTTGAACCATTCCAAGTCCAACCATTTGAGATGGGTTTTGTTTTTCTATTGAGTTTCCATCATAATCGATTGATCCTTTTGTAACTTTACCTCTTTCGGAGGCTAACATAGTTGAAACTGCTTTTAGTGTAGTGCTTTTACCCGCTCCATTTGCACCTAATAACGCGACTACTTTTCCTTTGGGAACTTTTAAAGAAACATCATGTAAAGCTAAAATAACGTTGTCATACATTACCTCAATATTTTTTATATCAAGAATGTTTACAGAATTATCGCTCATTAGTTTTTTATCTACTTTAATTTTGTTTAAATGGGAAGTTTGAAACAATTAAAATTGTTTAAACTTCCCATTATTGTGAACATTAATTAATTAAATTAATTAATTATCCACATTTTTTTGGTGTAATGTTGTTTTCTTTAGCAAATTTTGCTGCAGAGTCTTCAACTAAACCTCTAATAAATTTAGGGTCTAATGGAGCTTCCCAACCAGTTACCTGATTGAATTTTTTTCCATCCCACTGCATTACAGCAAATTTACCGGCACCTTCATGGTTTGCACATGAAATAGCAAATGGAGCTAACATTCCTCCAACTCCAAGTTCAGTAAGTCTAGCTTCGGTCATGTTTAAAGCCTCATAACCATCTCTAAACTCGGCACCAGTTACTGCTTTACCAACTTTGTTATGCATCTTTTGAGCATTTTTCAAAGCCTCAATCCACATAACTGCAGCACCTAGTCCTCTATTCCAGTAAACTGAACCAATTCTATTTGGATCAGCTAAGTTACCTTTTCCAGAACCATATACTTTGTCTTTGATGTCTTTAACTAACGGATATTCGCCTGGTAAAGCATTAGCAACTGCGTAAGTTCCTATTGCAGCATCACCTGCTGGATACATATCCTCTTCAGCAGCACCGAATGTTACGTACATCATTCTATCTCTTGGGAAATTAATTCTAGCAGCATTAGTCATTGCTGTTGAATTCATTCCAGAACCTGCTCCCCAGAAAGTAACCCAATCAGGATTTTCTCTTCTGATTTGCAGCCACTGAGATTGTTGCTCAAGACCTGGAGGTGGAATTGAAATTTCAACTAATTTCATTCCCCAGTCAGAAGTTATTTTTCTCATTGCCGGTAATGGTTCTCTTCCGTAAGCAGAGTCAATGTGTAAGTGAACGATCTTTTTACCTTTCATCTTATCAATTCCGCCTTCGATCTCAGCCATAAATTTTAATTTAACAGCTATTTGTGACCAGTAGTGACTTGCAGCATTAAATACCCAAGGCCATACTCTTCCATCAGCACCGTCAGTTCTTCCGTAACCATATTGAGCTAAAACGACATTGTCTTTTGCCATACGGTTAATAACTGCATATGCTCCTGGTGTTCCTAAAGTATCAAACACAACTATTCTTTGACCATCTTTTTCAAGTAGTCTTTGATAACACTCAACTGTTTTTACAGCGTTGTACTCAGTTTCACATTCTTGCCATGTAAGCATGACTCCGTTCACTCCGCCTGTCATATTGACATAATTCATGTAGTCAATCTGAGCCCCATAGTAACCAGTCCCCATTGCTGAATAAGGTCCAACACGGCTACTAGCTACAGGAAAGTATTGAGTTTCTGCTCCAAATACTTTTTGAGGTAAAGCGAGTGAAGAAAATAAAGCTACTACCACTGTTAAAGTAGATGCTAGCTTTTTTAACATTTTTGTTAGCATTTCTATCCCTCTTAATTAAGTTAAAGGTCAATTTAACCACATGCTTCAAGTTTGTGCAAATTTTAATCATTCCAGTTCGCAATCAAATGTCGCATTACAACCTTAAGATGAATTAAACTGTTGGTTGAAAAAAATTGTATTTATTAAAATTATTTTATCTTTTAATAATTAATTCTTTTTATAGCGGAAGCTGAAAAGTCTACTTAATGATTCAATCATTTTAATAATGAAAGTGTCTCCTTTGATTACTTGGTAAGTCATTTAATAATTATTATTTTTAGAATGAATATTCATAAATTTATTTTTAAAGAGACACATCCATGTCAAAAATAATTCATTGCTTGAGATCCTAAAATAATGTTAGATGCCTTAAATAAATTTAAAAATATACAGGAGTTTAAATGAAGATATTATGCGTATTATATGATGATCCAAAAGGTGGAATGCCTAAATCATATGCACTTTCAGAATTACCTAAAATAGAAAAATACCCAGATGGAATGACTTTGCCATCCCCTAAAGGAAGAGACTACACTCCAGGACAATTACTAGGATGTGTGTCTGGTGAGTTAGGATTAAGGAAATTTTTAGAGAGCAATGGTCATGAGTTAGTAGTAACTAATAGTAAAGATGGAGATGGATGTGAAGCTGACAAACATATTGTTGATGCCGACATTGTAATTTCTCAACCGTTCTTTCCATATTATTTAACAAAAGAGAGAATTGCTAAAGCTAAAAATTTAAAAATGGCAATCACAGCAGGAATTGGTTCAGACCATGTTGATTTACAAGCTGCGATGGATAATAAAATTGATGTTGTAGAAGTTACTTATTGTAATTCAAGATCTGTAGCTGAACATATCGTTATGATGATTGTTTCAATGGTGAGGGATTACCATAATCAACATAAAATTGTTAATGAAGGTGGTTGGAATATCGCTGATGCAGTTCAAAGATCATATGATGTTGAGGGTATGCATATTGGAACAGTTGCTGCTGGACGTATTGGTTTAGATGCATTAAGAAAAATGAAACCATTTGATGTTCATTTGCACTATTTTGATAGACATAAACTACCTGACTCGGTTGAAAAAGAATTGAATCTTACGTTTCATGAATCGGTTGAGTCTATGGTGAAAGTTTGTGATGTAGTGACAATTAATTGTCCTCTTCACCCTGAAACTGAAAACTTATTTGATGAAGCAATGATAAGTAAAATGAAAAAAGGTGCTTATATTGTTAATACCGCAAGAGGTAAAATTTGCAATCGAGATGCTATTGCAAAAGCATTAAAAAGTGGTCAGTTAAGT
Organism: uncultured Pelagibacteraceae bacterium; assembly: GCA_902595405.1. Lineage (GTDB taxonomy): Bacteria > Pseudomonadota > Alphaproteobacteria > Pelagibacterales > Pelagibacteraceae > Pelagibacter. The sequence continues at coordinate 96,297 of CACJPX010000001.1, read as the reverse complement.
GGATACGCTGGAGACGTATGGTTTCCTCAACCAGCACCCAATGATCACGTGTGGAGAAGCATGCCACATCATGGTATGACACCTCACACTTCTGGAACATCTTTGACTGCACAATCAAGATATGCTGATGGTGTAAGAGAAATATTGGAATGTTTCTTTGAAGGTAAAGAAATTAGAAATCAATATTTGATTGTAAAAGATGGTCAGTTAGCTGGTATGGGTGCTCACTCATACAGTAAAGGTTCAGCAACTGGTGGATCAGAAGAAGCAGCAAAATATCAGAAAAAATAATTCTGTATATAATTAATAAAGGTGGCTACTTATAAGTAGCTACCTTTAAAATCTGGACTTATCATAACGAATTTGTTTATGATAATTAATGAAGTATTTTTTCATAATTTTCTTTTTTTTAATTAATATAAACTTTTCACATTCTGCTCAAAAAGATAAAGCATATTTCGCTGGGGGATGTTTTTGGTGTGTTGAGGAGTCATTTGAAAAATTAAAAGGTGTGGAAGAGGTAATTTCTGGTTATTCTGGAGGTATTACTGAAAACCCAACTTACAAAGAAGTTACATACGGAAATACTGGTCACTTTGAAGTTGTAGAAATAATCTATGATAAAAAAGTTATTTCATTTAAGGAGTTACTAAAAAATTTTTGGGTTAATATTGATCCATTTGATGCTTATGGTCAATTTTGTGACAAAGGATATAGTTATAGATCAGTTGCATTTTATCAAAATGATGAAGAAAAAAAATTAATAGAAAAAGACATAAAAGATTTACAAAATAAATTTAACAAAAAAGTTGTGACATATATCAGGAATTTTGAAAAATTTTATAAGGCGGAGGAATACCATCAAGATTTTTATAAGATTAAATTAGAAAGATATCTTAGATATAAAAAAGCGTGTGGAAGAGAAGAATTGTTAAAAAGAATCTGGAGTCAATAAAATTTATGAAGAATAATATGAATTGGAATTTCGATAACTCTTATTCAAGATTGTCTGATGTATTTAAAGAACATATTGAACCTATTGCTGTAAAAAATCCAGAATTAGTTTTGATAAATCAAGATTTGGCTGAAGAATTAGATCTGGACTTTTCCAAAATTGATAAAAAAGAATTAGCAGCTTTATTCACCGGTAATATTCTTCCAGAGGGGAGTAATGCTATTGCTCAAGCTTATGCTGGTCACCAATTTGGACATTTCACAATGTTGGGAGATGGAAGAGCAGTTTTAATAGGAGAGCATTTAACGAAAAATAATGGGAGATACGATATTCAATTTAAAGGATCAGGTAAAACAGCATTTTCAAGAAATGGTGACGGCAGAGCTGCACTGGGTCCAATGTTAAGGGAATATATAATTAGTGAAGCGATGCATCACCTGAATATTCCATCAACGAGAAGTTTAGCAGTAGCTAAAACAGGTGAGGAAATAATACGCGAGACTCCGTTGCAAGGTGCAATCTTAACTAGAGTGGCTTCAAGTCATATTAGAGTTGGAACTTTTCAATATGTTGCAGCACGTAATAAAAAAGATGAGTTAGAAATTTTACTAAATTATGTAATTAAAAGACATTATCCGAAAATAATAAATTCAAAAAATAAAGCTTTAGACCTTTTGAACGTACTTATAGATAAACAAATTGATCTTGTAGTTAATTGGATGCGTGTTGGATTTATTCATGGTGTTATGAATACTGATAACATGACAATTTCTGGTGAAACAATCGACTATGGTCCGTGTGCATTCATGGATACCTATGACCCAAAAACTGTTTTTAGCTCAATTGATAAGATGGGAAGATATGCTTATTGCAATCAACCAGCTATAACAAAATGGAATCTTTCAAGATTTGCTGAGTGTTTAATTCCATTAATTGATCAAGATGAGAATAAGGCAATTAAAAGTGCAACAGAGTTGATTGAAACTTTCGGCAAAAAATATGAGGAAAAATGGTTGAAGATGATGAGAAAAAAACTTGGATTATTAGGTGAAGATAACAAAGATAAATTTTTGATTGTTGATTTGCTCACTTGGATGCATCAAAATAAAGTAGACTATACAAATACTTTTTGTCATTTAATGAATCTAAAAGACTATGATGATGTTTTATATAAAGATGATAATTTTCAAAAATGGAAAAAAAATTGGCTAGAGAGATTAAAAATAAATAATAATACTCAAGAAAATTATACAAAATTAATGAGAAGTGTTAATCCTCTTGTGATTCCTAGAAATCACATAATTGAAAGTGCATTAGAAAAAGCCAAAGATAGTAATCTCGAGCCATTCAATGAACTTTTAGAAATTTTAAAAGCACCATATAACCTGCAAGAAAATATTTCGCATTATCTAAAAATGGACACCTCTTTTAAAGATTACAAAACTTTTTGTGGTACTTAACTTTATTAATTAATTAGAAAATTTTTTCCAATTTTCAATTGGGGGAACTAAATGTTCAAGTGTTGATGAATCTTTTGCTAAAAATACTATATCTGCTGAAATTGATATCCTTTCAGAATTAGATTTGCCTTGTTCTGTGCCATGAATTGTTTTAGAGGGAAATATCAACAGATCATCTTCTTTAGTATCAAATACAACTTTACTTGAATTCAAAATATCTCGTTTTTTAAAAATATTTTCTTTTGCTAATGATCTTGAATCAAATAATTGAGGAATAAATTCATTATGCTTAGAAGTATCAAAAAACATGATCTTAGCATCGTCTTTTTGTTTCTTTAAATAAAATGCGATGGAAAGATGTGACTGATCATGTGAATGATTATCAATATGTTCAGTTTTTTTTGAAATTGTTGCCCACGATCTCTGAAAATAAAGATCAAGCTTTGTATGGTTCACTGATAAACTTTCTAAATATTCCAAAATACAATTGTTAATTTGAATAAACAAATTTTTAAATTTTGGATTATTGTGCAAATATTCAAATCCTTGAGTATCTCCTGTCCAAGCTTTCGTTGCAGATTTATAATCTAAATTTTTACTTTTTTTTTCCATCAATCTGACTTCTTCAATCATTTCATTTTTTTCATTTTCTGAAAGTGAAAGTGTTGACTTATAAACTGTCAGTGGAAAAAAATTAAAAATTTTTTGCATTTAAAAGTAAATTATAAAACGTAAGGTTCCGGTCTTGCTTTTGCACCTAGTACTCTCTCTACTGCCATATTTGAAATATCAATCGATTGATAAGAGCCTGTTGTAATTAGTTCTGTTAAAGCTCTTCCGATTCCTGGTGCTTGCATTAATCCTCTTCCAGTAAAACCAGTTGCTAAGTATACGTTTTCAAATTTAGGATGTTTTCCTACAACTGCATTATTATCTAATCGATTACAATCATAATAACCTGCCCAACCACCCGTTAACTTTAATTCTTCAAATGCAGGAATTCTTTTAGCTAAAGCAGGCCAAACCAATTCTTCAAAATCGTCCCAAGCTGGTTCGAGATCTGTGGCATCAAAAACTGATTTTGGTGAACCAGCTAAATATTCTTTACCTTCAGGCCTCCAATAAACTCCTGTTGTTAAATCTCCAGTTAATGGCATTTCAGGAATATGTTTTGGACACTTAACTCTAAAGACTGTGTGTTTTTGAGGCTCAACTGGAATATCTTCCAATAATTCTTTTGTCCAACATCCAGCGGCAGATACTATAGTTTTAGCATTTATTTCCGATAAAGATTTAACTTCACCTTTAACAAATTCTGCACCTTGCTCAATCGCTTTACTTTTTAAAGCTGTGTGAAAAAGGAAAGGATCAATCCATCCTTCACTTTTATTGTCAGTAAATGTAGCCGTTTCTATTCCTTCTTTGTTTATATAAGGAAAAAACTTATCTAACTCGGAACCTTTGATGTTCTTTGTTCCAGCATCACATGCTTTATGATTTTCAAGAGCCCTATATTGTTCATCTGCATGTTCTGGGCCAAACATTAATAAATATCCATTTGGTACCATGCTTGCAGTAGGATTAGGATTTTTTTCAGTTTTGAGCAACTCTGGTATTTGAAAAATAAATTCTCTTGCAAATTTACCCAATAAAATATTTTCCGTTTGAAAAAATTGTCTTCTAAAACCGCCAAGAGATAACGGAAAGGAAGCTGATTTATAAGTTGGGTCTCTCTCAATTACTTTAACTTTTCTTCCCTCTTTAGATAGGAAATAGGCAGTTGCTGCACCAATTATTCCCCCACCAACTATTACAACATCATCCATTTAATTTAGCACCATTAAGTTATAGTTAAGAAATAAAGCATAGAAACACCAAAGTAAATATGGAATCATTAAGTAATAACTTACAAAATTGACACGTTTAAATCTAATAATCAAAATTATTATCAAAGTTATCAAAATCACAAGAACAACTAATGCAAAAAATATTTGATGTAGTCCAAAAAAAACAATACTCCAAGTTGCATTAAAAACTATATGAATAAAATAAATGTAAATTGTATTTACATCTCTTTTTTTACTATGCCAAAAAAACCAAATAGCTAATGTCATCATTATGTAAAGTATTGTCCAAACAGGTGCAAATATCCAATCTGGTGGATTATAATTCGATTTCACAAGACTAGAATACCAGGGCTCTTTGAAGCTAATTGAGACTAAACCTCCAGTAAATGATGCAGAAAAAGTGACAATTAAAAAAAGAATTAATGAATAAAATTTATTTTTTAGCATATTAGTATTATACATCTTTATAATATGAATAAAAAAACTATTTGGATCACAGGTGGTAGCACAGGAATTGGTAAAGCTTTAGCAATAAAATTTGCCAAAGAAGGTTGGAATGTTGCAATATCTGCAAGACGTGAAAATTTACTAAAAGAAACATGTGGAGAGCATGAAAATATTAGTTCTTTTCCATTAGACGTAACCGATAAGAATAAATGTAAAGAAGTTTTTCAGAATATAGTAGATACTTTTCAGAGTGTTGATATTTGTTTTTTTTCAACTGGTACATGGGATCCCAAGAAAGAAAAAGATATTGATGTTGAGCAAATTGAAAATGTATTTAAAGTAAATTTTTTTGGAACATTAAATAGTATTAAAGCTGTAGAGAAATATTTTAAAGATAGAAAAAGTGGGACAATAACTATAGTCTCCTCAATCGCTGGTTACCGAGGATTACCTAATTCAACTGGATATGGGCCATCGAAATCAGCTTTAAATAATTTAGCTGAAAGCTTATATTTCGATTTTGGTAGATCAAATGTTCGGGTGTGTCTTGTCTCACCAGGTTTTATTAAAACACCAATGACTGACAAAAATGATTTTAAAATGCCTTTCTTAAAAACTTCTGAATATGCTGCAGAAAAAATTTATGATGGTTTAATAAACAAAAATTCTTTTGAAATTCATTTTCCAAAATCTTTAACAACTATATTGAAAGTATTAAGTTTCTTACCAAACAAAATTTATTTTGGATTAATTGGAAAACTTACAAAATATCAAAAAAAAAATTAATCTTTTACAAAAACAACAGTTAATTCAGCGACTTTGAAACCAAACTTAGTCATTGTAGCCCTGTTAATTGCTACACGTTCATCTTGTTTAAAAATCCAATCATCAAAAGTAATTTTCATTTCTTTACCTTTGACTGGGACTAACAAAACATATTCAAATTTAAAAGCTGGACCATACGAATATCCTTTAGCTTTACCAACAACATCTCCTGCCGTACCCTCATAATTATTTTCATCAATTTTAGTGATCTGCCATTGTCTGGTTTGAATTTCCCCATCATTCCAGTTAAATTTTTCGTCGAGTATCAGTTGTTTACCATCCCATTTTCCGTTTAAATCTGCAGAAAATTGTCTTGTGACTTTTCCAGATCTATTTTGAAGCACACCCCAAGCTTTTACATTGCCGGACAAATAATTTTCAATAATCAATCTAGGTTCTTTATTTTTAAAATCTTCTGGTTTCATAGCGCTATTTTTTGAGCAGTTTGTAATTAAGAAAAGAAAAATTATCAATAAAATTGATTTGCTATTTCTAAGTTTAATCATTCGTTTCCTTTAAAGATCATTTATTTTGAAGTGAAAATTGAATTAAATCTATATTTTTTGATTTAAAACCTGCCTCACAATAAGAAAGGTAAAATTCCCACATTCTTTTGAAAGTTAAATCAAATCCTTGTTTCTTTATTAAATCCCACTTCTTATTAAATTCATTTCTCCATATTGCTAATGTATCAGAATAATGATCTGCATAGGAGTCATATGACTTGATAGCTAGACCATTTTCCGAAACATATTTATTAATAATATTCTTACTTGGTAAAAAACCTCCAGGAAAAATATATTTTTGGATAAAGTCTGTCTTGTTTTTATATCGGTCAAACATATTATCATCTATTGTAATAGCCTGAATAGCAGCTCTTCCATCATCTGATAGATTATCTTTAATAGTTTTAAAATAACTCTCTAGGTAATTTTGTCCAACAGCCTCTATCATTTCTATTGAAGCTATTGAATTATATTTATTTTTTAAATCTCTATAATCTTTAATTTCAATATTTACTTTTTCGTTTAAGCCACATTGGTGAATTCTTTTTTTTGCATATTCAAATTGTTTTTTCGATATAGTAATACAATCTAATTTAACATCATATTTTTTTCCTAAATATTCAGCAAAACCACCCCAACCACATCCGATCTCTAAAATTTTGTCGCCGTTATTTGGTTTTATTAAATCGATTAATTTTTGATATTTATTATTTTGTGCATTAGACAAATCTTTATTTCTCTCATCAAATATTGCACTTGAATATGTTAAGGTTTTATCAAGCCATAGTGCAAAAAACTCATTGCCTAAGTCGTAATGTTTTGAAATATTATCTTTACTTCGACCTCTGGTGTTTTTAATAAATATATTTTTTACGTAATTGACCATTGGAAAGTCTAATAGACCTGAAAATTTATAAATTGTTTTAATATTTCTTGCAGTGATTTCTATCAAATTTGAAAGATTATCAGTTTCAAATTCATCCCTCATATAAGATTCTGCAAAACCAACACTTCCGCCTTTTATTAAGTTAAAAGTAAAATTTGGTTTTTTTATCTTTAAAACTGATTTTAAAGGACTATTAGGGTTTCCAAATTTTAATAATTCACCATCATATTTTGTGATCTCTAAATACCCATGCTCAATATCTCTTAAAATTTTAAAGACGATTTGATCTGAAAAGTTATATAAGCCCATTAATTCTCAAAAGTAATATTATTTTTAATTTTAAGTTTTTTTTTTACAAATTTTATTCCTTTCAGCCATAATTTAAAGGCTTCAAAATGTATCGCCAATATAATTTTAAATGTCATTAAAGGATGTTTTATGTATGATTTAAGTAGTTCTATGGTTGTAAAATCTACCCTTTTTCCTTCTTGTGATGCAAATAAGATTTTTTCATTTTGCTGATATTGATCAATTATGACTGAAATCTTTTCAGAGGGTTTTAAGATTCTAAAAAAATAATTACAATTCATTTCAATAAACGGAGACACATGAAATTTTTTGAAACAGTTGTGTTGTAACATGTTATTTTTCTCTACTCTAAAAATATAAGTATGTTGTTCTCCAAAAGTATTTTTTACCTCATATAATATTGAAATTAAATTTTCATTATGATCATAAACAAAGAAAACACTAAGAGGATTAAACACATAACCAAAAATTCTTGGATAGCACAAAAGCTTTATTCTTATATCTTTTGAAAAGATATTATTTTCCTCTAAATTTTTTTTCACCCATTCAGTCAAAGATGAGCCATCTCTTTGACCATGATCTTTGTCAAAAAAACTAATTAGATTAAACCGATTATATGAGAAAAAACTTATATTTTTATTCAGATTATTTAGATCAGATAAATCAATTAATAATGAAAATACACTGTACTTAAAATAATGTTTTTTTGGTTTAAATCTTTTGTGTATTACCGTTCCATTATAGATTGAGCTAGTCATCAAGGTTTTTTAGCATTTCAATTGATGATTTTATTCCATCTTCATGAAAACCGTAACCAAAATAACTACCACAAAAAAGAATATTTCTTTTATTTTGTAAATTTTTAAGCTTACTTTGATAATCTAAAGCAGATTGATCAAAATACGGGTGAGTGAATTTAACTTTTTTCAAAATTTTTGTTTCATCAATATCGAGGTATGGATTTAGTGTAAGAAATATATTTTTCTCACATTCTAAATTTTGAAGTAAATTTAACCAATAAGTGATTGAATTTTTTTCAATTTCATTTTTCTTCATAGAAGAGTTCCAAGCACACCAGGCATTCTTGTTTTTTGGCATAACTGTCTCATCTGTGTGTATGTAAGCCAAATTTTCTTTATAACTGAAATTTGACAAAACTTCTTTCTCTTGATCAGTTGGATTTTCAATCATTGATAATGCTTCGTCCGCATGTGTTGCAATAATTACTTTGTCGTAATCAAAAAATTCATTTTTTCCACCATAATACAAATCAATACCATTTGATTTACTAATGATTTTATTGACTTTATAATTCTTAAAATATTCTCCACTAATTTTTGATAGAATAGTTTTTACATATGACCTACTTCTATTTGAGACTGTGTACCATTGTGGTCTATTTTTAAGTTTAAATAATCCATGATTTTGAAAAAATTTTAAAAAGAATTTTAAGGGCATCTTATTCACAGCATATGGTGGCATCGACCAGATTGCTGACACCATAGGTATTAAATGATAATTGATAAATTCTTTTGAAAGATTGTTTTTAATTAAATAATCACCCAATGTGATTTTCTCATTTAAATTATCAAGTTTATCAGATTTTTTATAAAATTTTATAATATCAAAAAACATTTTTAGAAATTTAATATTAAATAAATTTACCTTATTGGAAAAAATTCCACTTAATCCTTTTCCACAGTATTCAAAGTTTGAGTCTTGTACTGATACAGAAAAAGACATGTTGCTTTTTTCAATTTCAATTTTATTTTCATTAAAAAAATTAATTAAATTTGGGTAAGTTTCAAAGTTAAACACTATAAAGCCTATATCTACTGGAACTTTTTTAGTTCCAATCATAAGGTCAATTGTATGAGAATGACCACCAAAGTGATCTTCTTTTTCAAATAGATCTACGTGATTCTTTTTTGAGAGATAATAAGCAGCACTTAATCCCGAAATGCCTGAACCAACTACAGCAATTTTCATCAATAATTATGCTGCATCTTCTTTAAATTCATCCATGCTAGGACATGTGCAAAAAATATTTTTATCACCATAAACATTGTCTACTCTTGCAACTGGTGGCCAAAATTTATTTACTTTTAAAAATTTAGCTGGATAAGCGGCCTCTTCTCTAGAATACTTGTGTGTCCAATTATCTGAAGCTAACTCAGTATCAGTATGAGGAGCGTTTTTAATTGGATTATCAACTTTATCAAATTTACCAGTTTTAATTAGATTAATTTCTTGTTTAATCTTAATTAAGGTGTCACAAAACCTATCTAGCTCTGACAAGGTCTCACTTTCTGTAGGTTCAATCATCATTGTTCCAGCCACAGGCCAAGACATTGTTGGTGCATGAAAACCAAAATCAATTAATCTTTTTGCGATATCTTCCTCAGTGACACCCGTTTCTGATTTGATTGACCTAATATCAATTATACATTCATGAGCAACATTACCTTTTGAACCTTTGTATAAGATTGGATAATGATCTTTCAGTCTTTCAGCAATATAATTTGCATTTAGTATCGCAACTTTAGAAGCTAGTTTTAATCCCTCTGATCCCATCATTTTTATATACATCCAAGAAATTGACAAAATACTTGAGCTTCCCCATGGAGCAGCAGACACAGCTCCAATTCCCGTTGCTGGACCACAATCTTTCACAACTGGATGATTAGGCAAATAAACTTGTAGATGTTTTTTACATGCAATAGGTCCCATACCTGGTCCACCCCCACCATGAGGGATACAAAATGTTTTATGTAAATTTATATGACAAACATCCGGACCAAAATTTCCAGGTTTAGCGATACCAACTAATGCATTCAAGTTTGCCCCGTCCATATAAACTTGCCCACCATGTTTATGAATTAGTTCACATATATCCATAATTTTTTCTTCAAATACTCCATGAGTAGATGGATATGTGACCATCAAGGCTCCTAAATTTTCTGAATGAAGCTCTGCTTTTTTCTTTAAATCATCAAAATCAACATTACCTTCTTTATCACAATTAACTACAACCACTTTCATTCCAACCATTTGTGCACTAGCAGGATTGGTTCCGTGTGCAGAGCTTGGTATTAAACATATGTTTCTATTTTTTTCACCTCTATCTAAATGATATTTTCTAATTACCATTAGTCCTGCATATTCGCCTTGGGCGCCTGCATTTGGTTGAAGTGAAACTCCCGAAAAACCAGTAATTGATCTTAACCAGTTTTTTAAATCTGTGAATAATGTTCTATATCCCTCCATCTGCTCAATAGGTACAAATGGATGGGGCTCAGCTAATTCTCTCCAGGAGATAGGTATCATTTCTGCAGTGGCATTTAATTTCATAGTGCAAGAGCCTAACGCTATCATGGTTCTGTTAAGAGCTATATCCTTATCCTCTAACTTTTTAAGGTATCTGAGCATTTCTGTCTCAGAACGATATGAGTTAAAAACAGGATGTTCTAAATATTTAGAAGTTCTCAGTAAACTTTTTGGTAAATTGGGTAAACTTACTGTTGGATCTTCTTTTTTTATGGATTCCGCTGCATTAAAAATTTTTAATAGTTGATTTACTCTATATACATTTTTCTTCTCATCAAAAGAAACGGCAAGCATCTCAGAGTTTACTTTTCGAATATTAACTTTTTGATTTAAAGCATTTTCATAAATTTGATCAGTCTTTTCTTTGGTAATAATAGTGACAGTATCAAAAAAGTAATCAGAATATATTTCATATCCAGATTGTTTTATCTTATCAGCAAAATTTTTTGCTAATTGAGAAACTCTCTCAGAAATTTTCTTAATTCCTTCTGGACCATGATAAATGGCATAGGCTGCTGATACTATAGCTAACAATGCTTGGGCGGTACAAATATTACTTGTAGCTTTGTCTCTTCTGATGTGCTGCTCTCTAGTCTGTAGTGACAATCTATAAGCCTTGTTTCCATGCCTATCTACTGAAACGCCAACTATTCTACCTGGCATAGATCTTTTGTATTCATCTTTTGTTGCAAAAAATGCTGCATGTGGTCCTCCATAACCCATTGGAATACCAAATCTTTGTGAGCTACCAACTGCAATATCAGCTCCAAGTTCCCTCGGTGTTTTAAGCTTTGCAAGCGCAAGAAGATCGCAAGCTAAAATAGCTTTACCATTTTTCTTATGAATTTTGCTTATTGCCTCGCTTGGGTCTTTAATATCTCCCAAAGTTCCTGGATATTGTAATATTCCACAAACAATATCCTCTTTTAATTGTTCTAAAACTTTATCTTCATTTCCAACAAGAACTTTAAGACCCATAGGCTCTGCTCTAGTTCTAATAACCTCAATAGTTTGAGGGTGGCAATTTTCAGAGACAAAAACTAAATTACTATCACTTTTATCAAGTCTATAACTTAAACCCATAGCTTCTGCTGCAGCTGTACCCTCATCCAATAAAGATGCATTTGCAATATCCATTCCTGTAAAATCAACAATCATTTGTTGAAAGTTTAAAAGCATCTCCAGTCTTCCTTGAGCCACTTCTGGTTGATAAGGCGTATATGATGTGTACCAGCCTGGATTTTCCAATATATTTCTTAAAATTACGTAAGGTGTGTATGTACCATAATAGCCCATGCCAATAAAATTTGAGTAAATTTCATTTTTTTTAGAAATTGCTTTTAATTTTCTTAATGCTTCGTATTCTGAATTAGACTCACCAATATTAAGTTCTCCCTTAAACTGTATTTTTTCTGGAACAGTATTATTAATTAAATCATCTAATGATTTATAATTTAATTTTTTTAACATTTTAGATTGATCATCTTCAGATGGACCAATGTGTCTTTTTATAAAATCTTTTTCAGAATTATGTAACATTAGGTATTATTCTCCTTTGCAAATTTATCATAGTCATCTTTGTTCATTAAAGAGTCCATTTCAGATTTATCTTTTATTTTTAATTTGAAGAACCAAGCAGAATTTTCAGGATCTTGATTTATTTTTGATGGATCATCCACAATCTCTTGGTTTGTATCAACAACTTCACCACTCACTGGAGTATAAACATCGCTTGCAGCTTTAGTAGACTCTACAACTCCTGCTGTTCCATCTTTTTCTACACTAGAACCTTTTTCTGGAAGCTCTGCAAACACAATATCTCCTAGCATTTCCGTTGCATGCTTTGTTATCCCGATTGTTGCAACATCGCCTTCTAATTTAATCCATTCATGCTCTTTAGAATATTTTACTTCACTCATTAATTTACTCCCTTTACGTAACTTTTTTTATAAAATGGTAAACTGCAAATGTTTGCTGCATATTTTTTACCTCGCACCTCTAAGAATACTTTAGTGTTTTTTTTTGAAAATTCATTTTCCACATAGCCCATTGCTACAGGTCCGTTTACACTTGGCCCAAATGTACCACTAGTAATTTCTCCAATATGAACATCTGATTGGTTGAATATTTTTGTTTTTTCTCTGGCAATTATTTTTCCCTCAGGTTTAATCCCAACTCTTATTTTGGTGACACCATCATTTAATTGTTTAATAATTATGTCCGAGCCAATAAAGTCACCTTTGGAAATTCTTTCTTTTGAAATTGCCCATTTCAAATTCGCTTCAACTGGAGTTTTATCTTTATCAAGGTCATGACCATACAAGCATAAGCCAGCTTCTAATCTTAGAGTATCTCTTGCTCCTAAGCCTGCCAATTTAGACCCTTTATTAATTAATTCTCTGGTCAATTTATCCGCATAATTATTTAGAATTGATATTTCAAAACCATCTTCACCTGTATACCCAGATCGAGTAATGTATACTTTCTGATTATCAAATAAGAACCAGTTTCCAGACATAAAATTTAAATCTTTTACCCCATCAACAGCTTCATTTAAGATTTGTGATGATTTAGGTCCCTGAATTGCTATTAAAGATCTATTTTCATCCAAAACCATTTTGTACTTTTCATTTAAAAGTTCCTTTAAAATTTTAAAATCATTGTCTTTACACGCTGCATTAAGAATTATTAAAAAACCTTCATCAATTTTTGTAATGATTAAATCATCTTGTATCCCAGCATCTTTATCCATTAGGAAGCTGTATTTAGAATGATTTAGTTTCAAATTTTTCAAATCTAATGGAAAAATTTTTTCTAAATCTTTAATTAATTCTTCACCACCATAAATAAATAATTGACCCATATGTGAAACATCAAAAATACCAGAGTGATTTCTTGTGAATTTATGCTCCTCTACAATACCTTCAGAATATTGGATTGGCATATGATAACCAGCAAATTCAACAAATTTTGCGTTACAATCTTGATGTAATTGGTAAAGCGATGTTTTTTTTGTTCCCATATTAACTCATTATACCCATCTGTATATTTGCCTGAGAGTTTTGCTCCTTCGGCGAGAATTAAATCTCTTTCCAGAGTTAATATGTTACGGTCCTTTTTGCCTGAGAGATTCCTGGGCGGTTGCTCCTTCGGCGCTACGATAATCTGTAGTCTCTCCCGTGAGACAATAGTCCTATAAGTGACATAAAATGTCAATTGGAAACGATTGCCTTAGGCTTTTTTAAAAGCGTGTAAAACTGTAGTAATACAGCAAAAAGTATTATTGCTCCTCCTATCAATCCATACAATGAAGGTATTTCGTTTACAAAAAGAAAAGCCCAAATAGGACCAAGAACGGATTCGGATAGCATGATTATTCCAACCATCGCAGAAGGAGTTGTTCTTGCACCAATTGTTATAAATATAAAACCGAAACCTATTTGAAAAAATCCTGCTAAAAAACCTAAAAAAATATCATGAGGTGAAATCATTATTGTAGGTGAAAGTGATAAACCAATAAGACATGAACTTATACCTGCAACAAACTGTGCTGGGACCATGTCAACTGACGGAAATTTTCTAACGATCATTATTAAAACTGCAAAAGTAATTGGCATTGTGAAAGCTGCTAAATTTCCAGATAATTCTCCTGGAGATAATGAATTTCCAACCATTAACAGCACTCCAGACATTGCTAAAATAATTGAGATTAAAGTAATTAGATTAATTTTTTCTTTTAAGAAAAAGAAACCAAATATAGCTAAAAATAAGATTTGAAGTGATATGATGAAATTAGTATTAGCAACAGTAGTATTATACATAGCAAAAACGTAACCACAAAAACCAATAGATAATATTAATCCACCAATAAAACCTGGTAATCCAGAGTCATGAAACGACTTTAAAACTTTGCTTTTGTAGGTGATTATCAAAAAAGTTAAAACGGTAAGAGAGAAGAATAAGGATCTCCAAAATAATATCTGCCACAGTGTTGCTCCCTCAAAAGATTTTACTATAAGTCCACCAAAGCTTAAACTAAGAGCACCAAAAAATATCAGTAATGGGCCAGGTAAACTTTTTAAAATATTCATTATATTTGTGAAATTAAATTTTGAGTCTCTAAGTCATACAATTTAAAAAGATTTTCTGCACTATTTAAATCGACCTCCTGAAATTTGACTTTTGAGCCAGGAGTTAATTGAACCAATTTGTCATAATCGGCACTCACAACGACGCCTATTTTAGGATACCCCCCTATAGTACCATGATCTGAGAGCATGATGATTGGATTGCCATCAGCCGGCACTTGTATCACGCCCTTAATTAAGCCTTCAGATCTAATATTAGTATCAACTATATTTTCTATTTTTTTTCCCTCTAATCTCATTCCCATACGATCGGATAATTTAGAGACTTTAAACTCATTTTTAAAAAAAATTTTCTTACCCTCTTCAGAAAAATAATTAAAATTTGTTCCTTTAATTACTCTAATATTTTCTATTTTTGTATTAACATAATTTAATTTTCTATTTACGAAGTTATTATTAATTTCTTTAACATTAATTTTTTGATTATCAGATAATTTTTCTCCATTGTTAGATCCTATCTTTGCTTTAGTATTAGTTGAACAACTAGACCATTGAAATTTTAAATCAAATGTACCACTGATTGATAGATATCCATAAACAGATTTATTAGTTGATATAATATCTAACTCGTCACCATTTTCTAAAATGAATGATTGATAACATTCTCCATCAATTGGATTATCACCTTTTTTAATTTTGAAGCTGACATCACCAGTGATAGCAATATTAATCTTATCTCCATGATATTTCAAATGAGGGCCTTGATAAGCAAATTCTATCACTGGATCATTATGATTGTTACCAGTAAGTTTATTTGCCAATAAATAATTTCTATTATCCATAGCTCCACTGAATGGGATACCCATATGATAAAGATTATTTCTTCCAAGATCTTGGAAAGTTGAATTAATACCTGCCCTTATAATTTCAAAATAATTTTTATTCATGATAATTTTGATATTTTTCTTTAGTAATTCTCTTAAATGTAACTAAATCACCTGGATTAATTAAATTGGGTTCTTTTTCTTTAGTGCTATCAAAAATATTTAATGGGGTATTTCCAATGATATTCCATCCCCCAGGGCTTTCAAAAGTGTAGATATTGGCAAATTGTTCAGTCAAACCAATTGAACCCTTTGGCACTTTAACCCTCGGGGTATCAAGACGTTTTGCTCTAAGATTTTCATCTAAATCTCCAAGAAAAGGCATTCCTGCGATAAAACCTGTCATATAACAAAAAAATTCTTTTTCAAAAAAACTCTCGTATATTTTTTCCTCTTTCATCTTAAGTTTTTTTTCTAACCTTTTTATATCTAGAGAAAATTCTTTCTCACAGCAGACAGGAATTTCGAATTTTTTATTTTGAATAGTATCACCTTTGATAATCTCAATATTATCAATTATTTTTTTAAGTTTATTAAAATTAATTTTTTTAAGATCAAAAGAAATAATTAATTTATTGTAAGATGGAGTAATATTGTTTACCCCTGAAATATTTTTTTTTTGAATAGTTTTAAAGTATTTGATTACTTGTGTGTTAATGTCTTTATTTACATCTTTACCAAAATCACAATATAAAGCTGCGTCACCAAGATTTGATATATTTTTTATCATGCCATGTTATACTGAAGAATAATGAGTATTGAAATTAATATAAATTGTGATTTAGGCGAGAAATCTAAACATCATTCTAACAAGCATGATCCTGACTTACTTGAAATAGTTAATTCAGCAAATATAGCATGTGGTTATCATGCAGGTGACGAGGAAACTATGAATCAAGTTGTAGAAATATCAAAAAAAAATGGTGTCAGTATTGGTGCACATCCATCTTTTAATGATCCTGAAAATTTTGGGAGAGAACGAATGAATTTATCCTCTTCTGAATTAGAAAAATTAATAATTGATCAATATGAAATTCTTCAAACAATTTCGTCTAACCATGGTGAAAATGTAACTCATATAAAACCACATGGAGCTTTAAATAATATGGCATGTGAAGATATTGATTTAGCAACGACTTTAGCAAAAGTGATTAAAAGAATAAATCCAGACTTAATTTATTTAGTGCCAACTGGATCTAAAATGGAACAAGCTGCAAAAAAATTGGATATGAAAATTGCTTGTGAAATATTTGCTGACAGAAATTATGAGGATGATGGAAATCTTGTATCAAGAAAAAAACCTCATGCTTTAATCACTGACCCAGAACAAGCAAAAAAACATGTGTTAAAAATGGTGCAAACTCAGTCACTTAATTGTCACAGTGGGAAACAAATACCTTGTGAAATCGATTCTGTATGTATACATGGCGATAATATTAGTTCTTTGGAAACAGCTAAATCTATAAGAAAAAATTTACTGGATAACGGACTAAATTTAAAAACATTAAATAAAATGAAAAAATTTATATGATTAAAAACTTACTTATTTCTCTTATTATTTCTACTTTAGTTATCTCAAGCTCATATGCTGCAGGATCAAGTGATAGTGGTTCCTCTAAAACTAAAACAAAATATGATATGGCTGTTACACATATAAAAGCGGCAAAAAACTTTGAAGAAAAAGATAAGTTAGAAAAAGCAAAAAAAAGTTATTTAAAAGCGCAAAAATTATTAGTTCAATCTAACAAAAATTATCCAAATAAAGCTGATACATTAAATTATCTTGGTTTTACAACTCGAAAACTTGGTGATTTTGAAAATGGAGAAAAATTTTATTTACAAGGATTAAAAATCGATCCAAAGCATATTGGTATAAATGAATATCTTGGTGAACTATATGTAGCCACAAACAGACATAATCTTGCAGTTGAAAGACTTGAAGTTTTAAAAGATTGCAATTGTAAAGAATATGACCAGCTAAAAGCAGTGATAGCTGGTGAAAAATCAAAATATTAATTACTAGTAATAGACAACGGTAATCTAATAAATATAATTGTTGTTAAAATAATATTACCTTGTTAGAAGAATCGCTCATACTCTTACAGATCATTTTTATTGATATTATCTTAGCTGCAGATAATGCAATCATAATTGGTTTAATCGCTGCAAATTTTGTACCTAAAAATAGAAAATTAATTATTTTTTGGGGTGTAGTCGGCGCACTTGTTTTTAAAGTTTTATTCGCTATTTTTGCAACTTACCTTTTTCAGTTTTATTGGGTCAAAATAATTGGAGGTCTTCTTTTAATCTGGATTGTTAATGATTTAAGAAAAGATTTATTTGAAATTAAAAAGATCAAATCACCTACTAAAAAATCAAAAGAGCCCTCTTTTATTAAAAGCATTTATAAAGTCCTTTTTGCAGACATAACTATTAGTTTTGATAACGTCATTGGAGTTGTGGGTGCTGCAAAAGGAAATTTTGGTTATATGATGTTTGGACTAATCTTGTCAGTTGTTTTGACTGGTGCGTTAGCTACTTATTTAGCTAATTATATTCAGAGACATCTTTGGATTGCCTATATTGGTTTAGGTTTTATTTTGCTTGTTGCTTTACAGTTGATTATTGGTGGATTAAATGATTATGGTGTTTTATCAATTAATGAAACCTTTAAAAAATACTTCTAATCAAAAAATTGCCACTTAAACACTTATTCATTTTAATTTTCATAATGATTGCTCATGGAAGTGCGTTTCCTGTGGCTAAGTTGGCTCTTAATAATTCTGTTCCACCTATCTTAATGGCCTCATTAAGAATGGGATTAGTCTTTTTGTTACTAATACCTTTCTGGAAATTTAAACTACCTAATAAAAAATTTTTTAAACCATTGATTTTATTTTCAATATCTATGGGTGTTTTAGTTTATGTATTTATGAATCTATCATTATTTCATTCCTCAATAATTGCTCCTATAATTTTAGGATCTCAACTTGCGATACCGTTTGGAATACTTGCAAGTGCTTTTCTCTTAAATGAAAATATAAGTAAAAATAAATGGATTTTGATTTTCACCTCCTTTATTGGAATAGTCATAATCTTTTTTGATCCTAAGTTAACAGAAAACTATTTGGGTTTATTTTTTGCTAGTCTTATGGCTTTGTTTTTTGGGCTAGCACAAGTTTACTCGCGACAACTAAAAGAGCTGCCAATAAGTATGATAAATGCTAGCACAGGTATTTTTGGTTTTATAATACTAATAATTATTTCAGTTTTCATTGAGGGTAATGTTCAAGAGAATATTGAACAAATAGATTTTGAGTCATGGATGCTTATATCTTATCAAGCAGTGATAGTATCTTTATGTGCACACCTGCTGATGTTTTATCTATATAAATTTTATACTGTTGGTAAGATTTTTCCTTTTTATTCCCTATTTCCAATATTTGGAATTATTCTCACTTATATAGTTTTCGGTGAAGTTCCTACTATTTTGTTCATATTGGGTGGGATAATAGTAATTACTTCAGTGTTTTTTCTACACAAAATTAAATAATTTGCTTATTGCAACTTTTTATAAATCAGATTTAATTTGGTTTTTAAAAATTGTTAACAATAAAAGAGGATAATAATGAAAAAACTATTTGTGGCTGTATTTATATTTGTTTCTACTTTTACAACAAATGTTTTTGCAGAAGTAAAAATGGGAATTATATTAGGATTTACTGGTCCAATTGAGTCCCTTACACCAGCAATGGCAGCATCTGCTGAGCTTGCTTTTAAAGAAGCATCAGATTCTGGATCATTACTTGGTGGCGAAAAAATTTCAGTTGTAAGAGCAGACTCAACTTGTGTTGACTCAGCGGCAGCTACTGCAGCAGCCGAAGGTGTTATTGCACAAGGTGTTGCAGCAATTATGGGAGCTGACTGCTCAGGTGTAACAGGTGCAATTGCATCTAATGTTGCAGTACCAAACGGTGTTGTGATGATTTCACCTTCAGCAACATCCCCAGGTTTAACAACTCTTGATGATAAAGGATACTTTTTTAGAACAGCTCCTTCAGATGCAAGAGGTGGTCAAATCTTAGCTGATGTTACTAAAGACAGAAAAATTAAAAGTGTAGCAATTACATACACTAATAACGACTATGGAAAAGGTTTAGCAGACGTTTATAAAGCAGCTGTTGAAGCTCATGGTATTAAAGTTACTACTGTAACAGCGCACGAGGATGGTAAAGCAGACTATTCATCTGAAGTAGCAACACTTGCTTCAGCAGGTGGAGATGCAGTAGCAGTAATAGGTTACTTAGACCAAGGTGGTAAAGGTATTATTCAAGCATCTTTAGACTCTGGTGCATTTGATAGATTTATTTTATCAGATGGTATGATTGGTCAATCTTTAGTTGATGCATTTGGAAAAGATTTAAATAAATCTTTCGGTTCATTACCTGGTTCAACTGGAAAAGGAGCTGGAGTGTTTGCTAAAGTAGCAAGTGCTGCTGGTATAGATAGTTCTGGTCCATACACAGGAGAGTCTTATGATGCTGCCGCTTTAATAGTTTTAGCTATGCAAGCAGGTAACTCAGCTGATAGAGCATCAATTGCAAAAAATGTTATGGATGTTGCTAATGGTCCTGGAACAAAGATCTATCCAGGTCAGCTAAAAAAAGGTTTAGATTTATTAGCTAAAGGTAAAAAAGTTGACTACGAAGGCGCAACTGGAGTTACTTTTACTAGCGTCGGTGAAGCTGAAGGTTCTTTCTTAGAGCAAGAAGTTAAAGGCGGAAAATTCAAAACTAAAAAACAAAGATAATTTCTTATCTTAAAAGAATTAAACCCCTGACATCTTTGATGTTGGGGGTTTTTTTAAAAAAATAAATATTTATCTGCCATATATAAAGCCCAAGCAATAGCAGCACCTGTAATAATATATTTCATAAGCTTATTTTATTTCTATTTTTTCAGGAAGTATACCCTTAGGTCGATACCTCATAATTAATAACAAACCTATTCCCATCATTAAAAATCTAAAATAAGGAACACTTTCAATTAAGTGAACTTTTAAAAAATGTGTATCCTCTAAACCTGCAGTTGTTAAATTGACTAGATACAATCCAATTGGTGCTGCTTCAATCCATAAGAACCAAACTACAAAACCTCCAAGTATTGCTCCAAAATTATTTCCACTTCCACCAACAATAACCATTACCCAAATTAAAAAAGTATATCTTAAAGGTCTATAGCTTCCTGGTGTAAATAATCCATCTTGAGTAACAAGCATAGCTCCTGCAATACCAACAATAGCTGATCCTAAAACAAAAATTAACAAATGCTGTTTAACTACATTTTTTCCCATAGCATTAGCGGCCTCTTCATTATCTCTGATAGCTCTCATCATTCTTCCCCAAGGAGAGTAAAGAGCTTTTTGAGTTAAGATTAAGAGAATAATCACAACAACTAAAAACAAACCTGAATAACAAAGTTTCACAAATACTGATGATCCCTCAATTACAAATTGATTAAGTGCTGCTTGTCTTTCTGTAATATCAGAAATTAAAACTAGTTTTCCTGAATTAAATTTTTCAACTAAATTTATAAACCATTCTGTTTCTTGTAAGTTAACTTCATATGGAGCAGGACGTTTTAAACCAATCACATTTTTAACACCTCTAGTTAGCCAGTCTTCATGTTTAATTATTGCTATTACTATTTCTGATATAAGTAATGTAGCTATTGCTAAATAATCAGCTCTTAGGCCTAATGCTACCTTACCAATGACAAAAGCTAATCCCCCTGCAAAGAAAGCACCCACAATCCAAGAAAAAATTATTGGAAGCCCTAGCCCACCTAGAAATCCAGTTCTTGCTGGATTTACTTCCTCAATTGCTTCAATACCAGGTTCAGAGACAAATCGTATAATAATTATTCCTGAAATGATAATTGCAGCGATTATATAATTTCTAATTTTAGATTTTTGATATCTTTTAAGAACAAATCTAACAGCTACAACAATTACAATAATAAGAAATAGACTTAATAGAATGTTGGTACCTCCTGCACTCCAAGCCTCTTGAACTGGATTTACAGAAATTAAAACTGCAGCTAGACCACCTAATGCGGTAAAGCCCATTATTCCAAAGTTAATTAAACCAGCATAACCCCATTGAATATTCGCACCCATCGTCATAACAGCTGAGATCAAACAAAGATTAAAGATAGATAAAGCAATATTCCAAGATTGAAATATACCTACAAGGATTATTAATCCCATCATAATACTGTAAGCTGCAATTACATTTAAATTTTTTCTCACAATATCTTTCCTTTAAATATTCCTGATGGACGATAAAGCAATACAATTACCAATATTGAAAAAGATACTGCAAATTTATAATCAGTTGAAAGTAACTGAATTAAACCATCAGGTTCCATGCTTTCTGGTAACACATACATAAAGAATTTCTTATATGCGTAAGTCAGAAGTATTTCAGAAAAAGCAATTACGTAACCTCCGAGGAAAGCCCCAAAAGGGTTACCAATTCCCCCAACTATAGCAGCAGCAAATATTGGGAGCATGTTGTTAAAATAGGTAAAAGGTTTAAAACTTTTATCTAAACCATATAAAACACCACCTATTGTTGCTAAAATTGCAGCAATCATCCAAGTTATCATAACAATCTTTTTTGGATCTATTCCAGATAGCAATGCTAAATCTTCATTGTCAGAATAAGCCCTCATACTTTTTCCAGTTTTTGTTTTATTTAAAAACCAAAATAAAGTTGAAACTAAAATTATTGTGACAACAATTGTAATAATTTGAGTTGACTTAATAGCAAGTCCCTCGTTTAATCCTGTCATTTCCTTAAACTCATTAGCTTTAATCAAAAATTTCTCACCATCAAAAAATCTTCTATCCGATGGCCCAATTATAATTCTTACTACTGCTTGAGTAACAAACATGACCCCTATGCTTACCATTGCTAATTGAACAGGTGGACTTTTGTTTAACCTGTAATATTTAAATACAAACTTATCAATAATTAGCATATATAAACCCATAAACAGAATTGCAAAAGGTATTGCTAAAAGTGCAGTGGGTAAAAAACCAAGTGATAAGCCAATCGACTGAAAGTACCAAGTAAAAAGAATGGCAATCATTGTACCAAACGACATCATGTCTCCAGTTGCAAAGTTTGCAAAACGCAGTATTCCATAGATTAAAGTTACAAATATAGCTCCAATAGCTAATTGAGATCCGTAGGCAAGAGCAGGAACAAATATATAATTTAATAAAAGAATTATTGCGTTTAGAAAATCCATTTAACCACCTAAAAAAGAGCTTCTTACTCTTGGATCGTTAAGTAATTCTTTACCTGTCCCTGAATAACGATTTTCACCAGTGACTAATACATATCCTCTATCAGAAATATTCAGAGCTTGTTTAGCATTCTGTTCAACCATCAAGATTGCAACGTTTGTTTTTTTTACTTTAATAATATGATCAAAAAGTTCATCCATCACAATTGGAGAAACTCCAGCGGTAGGTTCATCTAACATTAGTACAGATGGTTTGATCATTAGTGCTCTTCCTAGCGCAACTTGTTGTCTTTGGCCTCCGGACAATTCTCCTACAAATTGTTTTCTTTTTTCTGTCAAAATTGGAAAAAGATTGTAAACTTCATCAATTATTTTTGTATAATGTTGGTTAACTAAAAAAGCTCCCATCTCTAAATTTTCCTCAACTGTCATTCCAGCAAATACATTTTTTGTTTGAGGTACAAATGAAATTCCCTCTTTTACTCTATCTTGTGGAGAAAGTTTTGAGATGTCTTTACCATCAATAATTACAGAGCCTGATTTCAAATTTAATAAACCTAACATAGCTTTCATTGCAGTAGATTTACCAGCTCCATTGGGTCCAAGAATTGAAACTATTTCACCTCTTTCAACATTGACACTACATGAATTAATTATATCTGGACCCTTGCCATATCCACCTGTCATGTTGTTTCCTTCAAAAAATGCCATACTTAATTATCTTTTAGTTTTGAACCTCTACCTAAATAGCTTTCAATGACTCTTTCATCTTTTTTTGCATCTTCTACTGAACCTTCAAATAAAACAGATCCTTCCGCCATGACAATTACTGGATCACATAATCTTCCTATGAAATCCATATCATGCTCAATCATACAAAAGGTATAACCTTTCTCTTTGTTTAATTTCTCAATAGCTGTGCCTAAATCTTTTAATAAAGTTCGATTAACTCCAGCACCAACCTCATCTAGTAATACTAATTTAGCATCGACCATCATCGTTCGTCCTAATTCTAATAGTTTTTTCTGTCCTCCAGATAAGTTTCCAGCCAATTCATTCTTTAAGTGTCTTAAATTAAGAAAATCTATAACTTCCATCGCTTTTTCTTTTATTTGAGTTTCTTCTTTTGCAACTAATCCAGGCTTCAACAAGGCATTCATTAAACTTTCTCCAGATTGATTACCTGGGACCATCATTAAATTTTCTAATACTGATAAATTTGTAAATTCGTGTGCTATTTGAAAAGTTCTTAACAAACCTTTTGAAAATAATTCGTATGACGGAACGCCAGTAATATTTTCATTATTAAATATAACATTACCAGCAGATGATTTTAAATTTCCAGCAATTAGATTAAACAAAGTAGTTTTGCCTGAACCATTAGGTCCTATTATCCCCGTTATAGTTCCTTGTCTCACTTTTAAAGAACAATTAGAAACTGCAGCTAATCCACCAAAATATTTTGATAAGTTTTTTATTTCTAAAATATTGTTTTGCATTACTGAATTAGATTATAATCTTTTATAAATCTTCTTAAGTGATTTTTCTAACAATCTATAATAACCTGATTTTCTTAATTCATTAACACCTTGCCAATTAAGACCTCCTGGTGTTTGCTCATTTACCAAATTTTTTAGTGGCTTAGATGAATTAAGTAATGCTAACTCAGCCAATGCTGAATATAATAAAGTTACATATTTTTGTGAATCTAATTTATTTGTTTTTTTTCTTATCAACCATTTTGATAAAATATTCAATAACTCATAAAACGAAGCCATGGTTCCTGAAATAGCCCAAAAATTTTTTGATAATTTTTCATTTTTAATTTCGATTGTTGTGCCAATTTTATCAAAAAAACCTTTTACTTTTTTGTTCGGTGGAAAAATTGCGACCGGACCTTTACCCATTCTAATTGGGGGCATAGGGATAGCTCTTATGATAACAGATTTTGTTTTAATCAATTTTTTTAATTTCGTATAATTTGTAGTAGACATAAAACTTACAATTATTTGCTTATTTCTAAATCGAAGTTTGGGCAATATTGCCTCTCCGACTTTAGGTAAGACTCCAAGAAATACCCAATCAGTCTTATCGATAACTTCTTGATTATTTTTGGCAATTGTTACCTTTTTGAAATATTTTTTAAGGTAAATAGCTTTTTTTTTATTTCTTGGTGATATAATTATCTTTTTATATTTGATTTTTGACTTACTTATCCCAATTATTATATCTGAAACAATATTTCCTGTACCTATAAACCCTAAGTTCATTAGAGCAATATATACTTTTCAATATAAAAAAAAAGACCAGCTTATTAAAGCTGGTCTTTTTCAAATTTATTATATAACTTTAATTAAAAAGTTCTACCGATACTGATTCTTGCGTGAATTCCGTTTTCAATCTGAGCAGTAACTGTTGTATTACCTGAGCTAGATTTACTTGTTACTTTTTCGTATTCACTAATACCAGCCTCACCTCTGATAAACACATCGCCAAGGTCTCTTTCAACACCTAAACTTAAATGTCCACCAAGAAATCTCTCACTTGGGTAAGTAGAGTTTGTTTGTGTATCAGTTGTAGTCTTGTTCATAATAGTAGTTGTTGCCTCCATATTATGAGAGGATACCATTGCTTTAATGTAAGCACCTGTATCACTTAGATCCATCTTTCCATACACACCAAAATTATCATTTATTTCTACTTCAGCAGTGTTAGTTTGTGAACTTGCTTGTCCTCCAGCACTTCTTACGTTGGTTACTGAACCACTTGCAATATCGTATGGCGCTATGTCAAGACCAACCGTCATTGGTCCTAAATCTTTTTCTATAAAGAAAGAAACAAAAGCACCTTGAATGTCTTCACTTCTAGTTTGTTCATTACCTCTCGACATTTCAGCAGCATCTCCTGATGCATCAAGTCCTGTGATCGTTAGACCCATTTTACCATCAGCATGAGAAAACGTTGAAAAACCTGCAAAGAGCAATGTTATTAAAATAGTTTTTATAGTTTTCATATTATCTTCCAATTAATTAATTAATTAGGATTTAACTAACATAATCTATAATTTTTTGCCAGTTTAATGCCTTTTATAATGCATGAAATATAGTGATTTTTCATAAATGTTGTATTAATACAACAAAAAACACCACAATTTTGTAGCCTTTTGATCTCATATAAAATTATCTGAGAATTATCATTCAAAAAAAACTCCACAATTTTTTAAAACTTTAAAAACTTTTAGCTAATTTAAGAATCTTATACTCGCTTAAATTGTATTAATTTAATTAATTTATTTAGTGTGTAAGTAAAATATTAAAAAAATAGTTATTACGGTTAAAGCAAGTTTTACATGAAAATATTTTATGGATCACATTTTGAGTTAATACAAAATTTATAAAACTTTCTAATGATTAAAGAAATCACCTTATCAAAAAATTAGACAAAAACAGAATTTTGAGGAAAATTTAGTTTTTTTGGAGGGTTAAAAAGATAGTCCTTAAAAACCGGGAGCTAAAGATGGCTAAGAAGGACTATCAAAATTATAATAGCATATTTCAAAAAAAATGCATTATCATTTTTTTTCAAATATAAAGGATTTATGAAAAAAAAAGGTCACAGGCCTGTTACCAGGGTCAAAAATCCAGAGCCAAATATCGAAGATCCAGATTGGGTCATATGGGCTGCCTGGGCAGATCGTATCACTTTTGAAGAAATTGAAAAAAAGACTGGTTACAAAGAATCTGATGTTATCAAAATAATGAGAAGGTCAATTAAGCCTTCCTCATTTAGACTATGGAGAAAAAGAGTGAATCAAAAAAGTATCAAACATAGAAAGAAATTTGAATATTCTAGAAAACTAATTACTAGTAAATTAAAAAAAGGTGACTATCTTTAAGATATGAAAAATGTTGTAATTTATACAGGACCATTTTGTAATTATTGCGATGCTGCAAAAAGATTATTTGCTCGAAATAATACTCCTTTTAAGGAAATTGATATTGCAACAGTAGACGGTGCAATGGATGAGATGATTAAAAAAGCAAACGGTAAAAGAACTATCCCTCAAATATTTTTTGATGATCAACACATTGGTGGTTATGATGAAGTTAGAGCTTTAGAAAAAGAAAATAAACTTCAAGATTTATTAAAATAAAAATTATCTAAAAAATCCCAGAAATTTGCAAATTTGCACCATATTCGGGTATCTTGCTGAATAAACTGTAGTTTGAGTCTATTTTGACGTTAAAGTTATTAAATTTTTTTGTATAACTTAACTCAGTCTTATTATTTTGATTAGGATTAAAATTCATTGCAAACTCTGAATCATTCTTGTTTATACGGCCAAACTTAATCAAAAATATATCTTGGTGTGAATACGATCGCTCTTTATCTTTGTGCATTATCTTTTCATAATTAATCGATAAAGTAATTCCATTTTCATATACAGTTTCAATTCCTATGTTTCCTTTTAATTTTTTGTGTGAATATTTTTTAATTGTAGCTGTATTTGTTTTTGTTCCACCAGCATTAGAATGATTAAAGGATATATCTGGTGAAATATCTAATATCATCTCAAATCCACCATTAGGTCTTGAAATTCCATTTGTAACTTTTATTTCATCGATATCAAATAAAAAGCCACCTGCAATTTCTCCATTTTCAAAAGTTTCTTCTTTATAGATAATATCTGTTCCTGGTTTTGCTTTAGAAATAAAATCAGTAAAATTGGATAGATTAGTTATACCGTAATTAAATCTTGCAGAGGGAGTAAAATTAAATTTACCATAAGTTTTTTTTGTCCTAAAATTTAGAGCGGTAAAAGCTTGTTTACCATTTCTTTCACCAGTAATCTTACCTAAAAATCTTTGATCAAATCTAAGTATACTCAATCCTAAAATAGCATTTGTGTATCGATATTGATCTATGGGTACAGTTCCATACATATTTAAAGTTAAAGACTTTAAATTTATTCCTTGTGCAGAAAACTTAATATCTGAATCACTATTTCCATATCTTATTGCAGTACCAAAATATTTATTTTCACCATATTTTTTATCAGCACCAAAAGTTAGACCTCTTGTACGAATTTGTTTAGGTTTTTCAAACGATGTTGCATCAAAACTTCCTATGGAAATATCTGCATGGTTCCAAAAAGACCAGTCAGATTTCTTATTTTTTTTGTCATTTTGGGGTTTTTTATTATTTAAGGAAACTTGAAGACTATCTTTTAAAGATATTAATAAACGATTATCTGTATCAATATTTATAGAAAAATTATTAAGATTTTCTCTATTTCTATTTCTTTTAATCCATTCAAATCTCTTAAATATCGTTGATGTATTTAAGCTTATATTTTGTTTTGCTAGCTCTACTTGGGACCCTAAATTAGATCTTGCATCTGATGTACATTCATAAACACCGTACGGACACTCTAAATTATATTCATTAGTCCTATCTTCTTGATTGTCATCTTCCCTATGATTCGTCACAAATAATTTCATTCCTGCAGCACCGAATGCGAAACCATATGGAATTCCAATACCAGCATAGTCATCATTAGGATCAAATACCACATTCCATCGACCTTTAAATTGAACAGATGATATGTCGTAATTTGCTGCAGTGTTATATTGGAAGATAGCAGACTTACTATAACCAGTATCATTTCCAGGATTTGTTGTTTGCGCCAAGATATAAATTGCACTTCCAGTATCATTAAATTCAAAATCTAAAGCTTGCATGTGTGCAGGAGATTGAAGTGTTTCTATTTCTGTATCATTTAAATCCAACGTATAATTTAATGTAGCTGAAGATGTATCATATGGACCAGGTAAGTCATAAACTTCAATCGTTGGATCTTTATTTTGTCCATCCAATTTGAACAATTGCATACCATCAGCACTAAACTCTATTGATATTCTAGATCCAGTTAAATCTAACTCAGTAATATATGACCGGGTTGACAAATCAAAAGGCGTTGAAAGATCATAACTAAATATTTCCCCATTTTCATTTACAATAAAAAACTTTGAACCATCACGGCTAAATCTTATAGACTCTACTCTTTCATTTGTTTCAGTGGTCATATCTTTCCAAGGATTAAAACGAAGCTGTGAACAATCATTTTTGACAGTGTCTAAATCAAAAGGTGTGGTTAATTTATAAGCTATTATTCGATTACCTATACCATCATTGAGTATATTACCGATAACATAAGTTAAACCATCATTACTAAAAGCAACGTCTGATGGATCTCTAGCTCCAGGCCTGGTAATTTGAGTTCCTTGTTCATCAAAACATACGTGGCTTCCACTTGAAGCTATATCTGGTCTTGGAACAAGTAAATTTGTTCTCCAATTTATTTGTAATTCAGATGCTTTGGCTGTGGTAATTAAAAATAAAAAAGCAAAGAAAGTTAAATTTATTACTCTCATCTTAATGACTTATTTGTATTTTTCATAATCACTTTATAAGAAAAAAATTTCAAATTTTAAAATACTAAAAAGTTCCTGAAAATTCAATGTTTGCCCCATAGTCTGGAATTTTGCTAAACAAATTATAATTAGATTTTAATTTGAGTTTAAAATTACCAAAGTTTTTTAAATAACTAATCTCGGTTTTATTATTGTTTGTTGGATCGTAAATTACATCAAAATTTGCATTTTGTTTCTTCGCTGTTCCAAGCTTAATAAGTAAACTATCTTTATGTCCGGATTCGTGAAGACTTTGAAATCTTTCGTAATTTATAGCTATAGTTGAACCTTTTGAATTCATATATTCAAAACCTACATTTCCTTTTACGTTATGTAATGAATGTGTCTTGATTGTTTTTTTTACAGAAACATTATCGATATGGCTTCTGACATTATGATCAATATCTGGTGTTAAATCATAAATATATTCAATAAAACCATTTCGACTTAAAGTTTTATCCTTTAAATATAAAATACTATCAAATTTTAAACCTGCTGAAGCATTACCTGTTCTAAATCTAAGTCTTTCGTGATTTTCGATATTATTGGAAACAACATCAAAATTAGTATAATCTGAAAATTGAGTGATACCCATTTCAAACTTACCGAATGGAATTAAATCATATTTGGTAAATGCATTTTCATTTTCATAACTAATTGATGTGTAAATTTGTTTTCCATTTCTTTCACCAGTTTCACGATTTTTTTTATCTAACTGGTCTATTTTAAGATAACTAACTCCTAATAATAAATTTAAATTGGATTGTCTTTTTAAAGGTACGCTGCTGTACATATTTAGAGAGAATGTGTGAGATTCTAATTCATTGCTTGATCCATCTTCTAAATCAACTTGATCTATACCATATCGAAATGCATAACCAAAAATCTTGCTATTTACTAATTTGTCTAAACCATACATTACACCCCAAGTATCAACTTCTTTAGGTTTAGAAGATCCTGTATCGCCTACTCTTCCAAATGAAACATCTACGTGAGACCAATGAGACCAATTTTTTTTATTTTTATTAGTATTTTCTTTTTTTAATGATGCTGGTGTAAATTGAATATTTTTTAATGAATTTTCAAAGTTAGTTTTTAATGCTGCTAAAATTGGATTATTAATATTCAATTTAACTTCATGATTAGTTAAATTAGCTCTTTCATCATTTCTTCGTAACCAATCAAATCTTTTGAAAATTGTTGAAGAATTTTGATGAATTACATTTTTAGCAATTTCTACTTGAGCTCCTATTGCTGTAACAGCATCAGTTTCACAAAGAACAATTCCATAAGGACAAGTTAAATCATATTCATAAATTATATCGTCTCCATCAGCATTAGCATCCTCAGTTGCAATATAAGCTTTCATACCATTATTCCCAAAAGTCCATGAGTATGCAGAAATATTTCGGCCATTAGCAGTAATTGGCCATTTGCCAGCAAAAGTTGCAGAACTTAATTCAAATGGATTAGATAATTTGTAAACATACATATAAGTAGTAGCACCAGTTGAATTATTAAGAGCTTCACTTATGTATAATCTTGTACCATCGTCATCAAAAGATGGTTCCATTGTATAAAATGCGACTCCCGCAGGTTCTGTATCAAGAGTATGTACTTTAGTTCCTGACGTGGGATCAAATGGAGTGGAAAGATTAATTTGTGCTATTTTAGTTGCATTTTGCGTTCCATCAACAAAATACATTTTTGTTCCATCATTATTAAATTCGACACCTTTAATGTTATTTACAGAATACTTAGTTTTATAATTAAGTCCGTCATCAGCTACAACTGTTGAAGATGAGATTGAAGCTACATCATATGGAGTTGTTAAATTATGAATTTGCAATGTACCATATTCACTAAAAAAAAACACTTTTGTTCCATCATTATTAAATTCTATATCTTTATTGTCATTATTGCCTCCCATATCATCTCCATAACCATCTAAACTTACTATTGTTCTATTTGTGACATCCAAAGTGCTAATATCAAATGGTGTTGTTAAATCATAAATATAAACTTTTTTAGAACCTGCATTTTCAAGATGATCCAATAAAAACATTTTTTTTCCATCAGGAGTAATTTGTATTGAAACTGTTGATGGTACATTATCTACACCATCTTGATTTGGATCTTTAAATTGTTTAAAAACAGGCTCAACTATTCCTGCATGAACAGTTTGCATTACAAAACATAAACAAAATGAAATTAAAAATAACCTCTTTATCATCTTGGATTATTTTTTCTTTATTAATTCAGTATTATTTATATTTATAGCCATACAAGTAATATCGTCTCTTAATTTTTCTGCACCCCAATTTAATTCTTTTTCTATAGATTCGACAATAGTTTTTGGTGTCACTTCTGACATGCCATCTATAATTTTTTGAACTCCTTCGGCCCCTAATTCCTCACCATTTTTTAAATAACCTTCGGTTACACCGTCAGTATAAACCACAAATGTCTTATCCTTAAGATTCATGGTATTAGATTTGACCATCGACTCTGTAAAATATTTAACAATCCCAATGGGTGGCATTTCTGATTTGATATATTCATAATTTTTATTTTGATCAAAAGTTAAAATACTTTCATGCCCTGCGTTGATAAAAACAAGTTCCCCAGTTTTAATGTTTAATTTTCCAAAAACAGCGGTCACAAACATTCCTTTAAATTTCGCTTCAACAAGCTCATTATTTACTCCAAACACTACTTTTTCTAATGGAAACTTTAAATTTGTTAGGGTTCTAAATATTGAAGATGCTTTTGCCATATACATACCAGCTTTAACCCCTTTTCCTGATACATCGGCTAAGGTAAAAAAATATTCTTCAGGAGTAGATCTTACCACATCAAAATAATCTCCTGACACGTCTCTTGCTGGTACGTTTTTTGCAAAAATAAAGTTTTCAAACTTTGAAATATCTGGGAATAAGCTTTTTTGAACTCCTGCAGCTAGCTCTCTTTCTTTTAAAAGTTTTGCTTCTTTTTGTAAGTTATCTAAAGCTATTTTGTTTTCCTCAATAAATCTAAAATATAAACCTGTTAAAAAAGTAACTGTTACAATAAAAATTGGGTAACTCATGTCTACCAATTCAGATCTAAATTTATAAATACAAAAACCAATGACAATTATTGCTAAAATATTTCCAAAAAAAATAGATAAACTTAATTTAGGTTTTACTCTTTGAGATAAAATAAATGTAATGAGAGCAACGATAATAGAAAATAATAACTCAAATATATACGTATTAGGATTTCTTATTAAATAGGATTGATCTAAAATATTCTCAATAACATTAGCATGGACTTCTACTCCTGGAATAGTTATCCCTAGTGGAGTTTTTACTAAATCAAAGAGACCTTGTGCAGAAGCACCAATTAAAACATATTTATCTGTAAAAAAATCTGATTGGAATTTTCCATCATAAACATCACCAGCAGATATATACTGATTTTTATCTGATTTTTTGTACTTAATCCAAATTATACCATTGGGGTCTGAATTAATTCTATAGGGTCGTGCACTAATTCTTTGAATACCAACTTCATTTAATTCAACATAAATATTTTTCTGTTTTGAACCCACTCGAACCATTTCTAGTCCCATGGTTGGGTATATCTTCTTATCAAACTGTACCACTAGTGGTAATGAACGGATAATACCATCTAATTGATCTAAAAAAGAAATTGAACCTAAACCTTTTACATCTTTTTCTAATACTTCAAGTGAACCAATTGAATATGGGTATGAATAAGTAAATTTCTTTGGATCACCACCTTTAGATAAAAATCTCGCCTTAGCTTTTCGGTCATAGTTGGAATGTGAGGGAACATTGCTCCCTAAAACCGCAATTATTGATTTAGATTGTTTTAGTTTTTCAGAAAAAATTTCATCTGGACTTTGTAAATTTTGAAGCTCTGCCATGTCGGATGGAACTAAATCATAAGATTTTATAATTTCATCTGGAGACTGTTTATCTTTTTCAGTAAAAAAAATATCAAAACCTATTGCTTTTGGATTGGACTCATTTATTCTATCTAAAATATCTGCAAACACCTTTCTATTCCAAGGAAACTGGCCAAACTTTCCCAAACTGTTTTCATCAATATCAATTATGACAACATCCGAGTCTTTTTTTTCAGCAAATACTTTTTGATATAAATCAAAACTTAAATATGAAATTGATTTTACAAATGCAGGATTAATTATTTTAATTAAAATGAGGAAAACTAATAAGATTAAAAAGACAAAATAATTAGTATGTTTTTGAAAAAAAGCTTTCACAAAAGGAATTTAACTCTAATTATAGTAAAGTAAATGGTATTGAGTATTTATTGAAGATTACTTCTTTTTTCTTCTTTTCTTTTTCTTAGCTTTTTTCTTAGCTGTTCTTTTTTTCTTTTGAATTTTTTTCTTTTTCTTAGGTTTTTTCTTAACTACTTTTTTCTTTTTCTTAGGTTTTTTCTTAACAACTTTTTTCTTTTTAGTTTTTTTCTTCACTACTTTTTTCTTTTTAGTAGCTTTCTTCTTCACTGCTTTTTTCTTCTTAGAAGCTTTTTTCTTTACAGCCTTTTTCTTTTTAGAGCCTTTTTTCTTAACTGCTTTTTTCTTTTTAGACCCTTTTTTCTTTACAGCTTTTTTCTTTTTATTTTTTTTCTTTTCTGCTTTAGCTTTTTTCTTTTTTTCTGCTCTTTCAGTTTTGATAGCTACTTTTTTCTTTTTATCTTTCTTAATATTTTCTTTTATAATTGACTTAATTTCTTCTTTTTCAAATCCTAGAGCTTTTAATTCTTTTTTAAGTTCCTTTTTAATCTTTTTTCTCTCGGCTTTTGGGTCATCAGAGGTATATTTTGCAACTCGTAATGCCTTCATTTTCTTATTGAATTTCTTTAACTGATTTTTAGTAATCTTTCTTGCCTGACCAGGAGCTTTACCTTTTGTCATTGATGTAATGCTGTAAGGATTATCTAATAGAGTGGATCCGAAATTGTTTCCAACAAGCACTGCACCAGGTCTCATACCTAGTGTGTTATTTTTTCCTGGACCAATTAATAAAGTATCAGTCTTTCCTCTTGAAACAATTGTTTGGAACTCAGTTCCCCTTGAACCTAGAGTACCCTCAGGTACTTCTACAGTTAAACTGTCAGGATTTTTTTTGCTAATTAGTCCTGATATTACTTTTAGACTTCCTTGTTTTACACTTGCAACTATTTTTCCATCGTTGGTAGCTGGATCATAAATAAATGTATCCATTACAACCTCTGAGTCTTCACCAATAGTAAATGTTGATTGATCTAATAATAAAATTTGAGTACCAGAGCCTGCACCCGCTAAAATAGTCTCATTTAAATAAATTTTGTCACCAGTTTTTAATTCTCTGGTTTCAGTTTTAACCGTACCTGATATTGCTCCAACAATTCCAACTAACTGTTTTTCTATAGTGAGCTCTTCGTTCGCTTTAGCGCTTAAGCTTCCAAAAAACAACAAAGCAAAAATTATTATTAAAATTTTCTTCATACGGTTGAAAAGTAACAGACTTCTTAAAAAAATAAAATATTTTATATTCAAAATGGGTCTTTTAAAATGGCTTAAAATAACCATTTTTAATGATTTAATAAAAAAAACATTAGAATCTACTTATTGATATTTAAAGATTTAGTAAAACTAACTGCAAAAGAATCTGCAATATAGTCATAGTTTAATATATTCGCCTCAGATATTAATTTTTCATAAGATAAGTTCATAAAAAGAGTTCTATTTGGATCTAATGCTGGGAAAAAATCTCCTAGAGCTTTTGTAATCATAATATCAGAAGTCATAGAATAATCTGATCTAATTCTACTTGAAGTTACGGAAGTATCCACTTTTTTATAATCATTAAAACTATGAGAATTACCAACAGATATATATGCCCAAGGAAATGCAAAATTTAATACAAGGCCAATATCATAAGTCTCTGCATCATTTCCAGCATCAACAACAGAGTCATTATCCGTATAACCCAAACTTAAAGAAGAAGAAATTATTTGAGTAATGATCAAATCATAACCGAGAGAATAACTGTGTGATATTGTATTAGTTTCATGTGCAGTATCGTCCTCTGAATTACGATTAGCTTTTGAATCTGAGTATGAATATCCATAACTAAAAGAATTTCTCTCCCCCACTGAAAAAAATCCTCCAATTCCATACATAAAAGAAAAACTATCAGCATCATGTTGAGCGTCAGATTTATTAGCTATTAAATAAGGACTTAAACTTTGATTTCCTAAAGTAGTATCAAAGCCTAAAGTAAATCCATAACTCTGGAAATCATCATCCGCTTCTTTATATTGGTTAGATGTTGTATGAGCTAAATTTAATAATAAAGAAGACTCTTCACCAACAGGTCTTGTTGCAGTTATTCCCATAGATGCGCTTTCTACTCTATCAAATTTTGCTGAATTAAATTCTGCCTTTGCATCTGAATCCATTTTAAATCTAGACTTAGAAACACTATTAATATTATCGGTAAAGTTTAAACCAAAACCAATATCTGTTGTAATATTCCATAAACTAGGTTCTCTATCTAACATTTCTTCTTCAATTTCTTTTAAAGTTTCTAAATCTTCTGGGCTAAGATCTGTTCTTAGTTTCATCTCCTCAATAATTGTGTTGGCTTTCTCCGGTGAGTCTACTTGGACTAAAACAGATAATAGGTATAACTTGATTTCAATATTTTCTGGATAAATCATAGTTAATCGTTCAAGGGTTGAGATAGTTTGTTTGTAGTTTCCCACCTTACCTTGTTGCTGTGCATATTTTAAATTCAAATCTAGATCATTTGGTTTTTGTAAAATTTGCATATAGGTAATATTTTTCTCAGAGGAAAATACAGAAGTCGTGATGAACAAAAAGGTTGATATTAGAACTAGCTTAAATCTATTGAACTTTAAAAACATAAACACTGGAGGATATTTGGTATATTATTTTTTTTCAACTATTAAGATATTAAGGAAAAACTAGCAAGAACTGTCATCAACAACGTTGGAGTCATTAACTGTGAGTTTACAAGAACCCTCTCTATATACTGCACTTGCTATAAAACCTGAAGCTCCACCCGCTTCTTCAATGCAGAAATAAAATTGTATCGTATTGTCAATATAATCTGCATTATCAAAAAGGCCGTCTCCAACCTCTTCATTAACAGCTTTACCCGCGGTTTTTGTATAAGAGTCTGCGCAATCTTCGCCACTTGTCCAGTAATAACCAGCATTAGAAAAATGTTCTGATTGAGCCAATGATATTTGCATTAAAGTATTTTTTGCGGCTGTAACTCTTGCGCCCTTAGTATAGCCATTATAAGCAATAGTGCCGACTGAACCTAAAATTCCTATAATGGCTACAACAACTAATAGTTCTATAAGTGTAAAACCTTTAAAAGTTTTAATTTTTTTTTTACCTTCACCTAAATACAACTTAATTACTCTATATCTATCGTATTCGTTAAAGTGTCTTTTGATGACTTACTAAACTGAGTTGCAAAAGTTAAAGTTGATTTACCATCAGCATCCTCTGCAGTTCCTGTAATAACTACATTACCCTCAGCATCTGTAGGTGCGGTTCCAACTATTGCATTACCAGAGTCAAATGGATCCTTATCTTGAAAAGGAGTGTTCTCTCCAGTCAATCCATTCGCGATTGTAGCGGCATCATTACCACAACTTGCTGCTCCACCCAATATTGTTGAGTCTGGATCTAAATTACATTTTGCAAGTTCAGCTGAAACATATTTAACTGCGTTAGCATGAATTGCTTTTGATGCATTTTTTTTAGCAGCAGCAGTGTAACCGTTATAAGCTACAACTCCAACAGCAGCTAAAGCACCGATAATTGCTACAACAACCAATAATTCTATAAGTGTAAAACCTTTGTTATTTTTCATTTTGTTTCCTCTTTTTAATTATTAACTAATAATAAATAATAATTTATTTGATATGTAAATACTTTATAAGCATCAAATAATCTAACAAAAACAAAAGATTTCACCCAGATTGAGCAAAAATTATACATTTTATGAATAATTTATGTTATCAGTAAAAAGATTTAGATATTATGACATATAAAGTAACAGAAGAGGGAAATGTCAACACTGTCTTTTTGAATGGTGAAATTGACATGGATGTAACCGAAAAGGCTAAAGAGGTAATTTTACCCTTAGTGGAGTCAGGTAAGGAGGTGCACCTCAATTTAAAGGATGTTTCTTACATGGACTCCTCGGGAATTTCTGTTTTAATTGAAAGCCATCAAAAAGCTCTAGAAAATAACACTAAAGTTATAGTCAAAGAAGTAAGTAAATCTGTTTTAAAAGTAATTATGATGGCAAAACTTGAGCAGATTCTTAATCTTGAATAATGAATATAGAAGAGTCTAAAGATTTTCTAGTCAGCACGGCAAGTCTAAAAGAAGTGAGAGTTTTTTCTAGAGAAGTATTTGAAAAATTAAAACTCGAACAAGACTTAAAAGACGAATTAGTTTTGGCAATTGCAGAGGCTGCACAAAATATAGTTAAGCATGGCTATAAAGGTGTAGATAGTACAACTGACAGAATGCAAATTAAAATTTCAATGAAAGACTCAGAATTAGAAATAGGTTTTTTTGATAAAGGTAAAGCTGTTGTTCCTGGAAATGTACAACATAGAAAACTAGATGATATTAAACCTGGGGGCTTAGGAACTTTTTTTATAAAGCAAATAATGGATGCAGCTGTATTTAAAAAAGACGAAAAAGGTTGGGTTAACCATTTAGTATTAACAAAAAAAATAAGCTAATTTATTAATGCACCAACATTGAATATTGGTGAATACATTGCGATCATTAAACCTCCAATCATCAATCCCATGAACACAATCATTATAGGTTCAATTAAACTAGACATGTTATCTACTGCCCCATCGAATTCTTCTTCATAATACATGGCAACTGAGTTAAACATTTCGTCAAGTTGACCAGTTTGTTCACCAACTGAAATTAATTGACTAAAAGTAGGTGGAAATAAGGGCTCTTTTAAAAAAAGTTTAGTTAAAGTTTCCCCAGAAAAAACTCCTTTTTTAACATTATCGATTGCCTCTGTCACAACTACGTTATTACTAACTGATTTTGCAATGTCCAAACTTTCTAATAAGTTGACACCTGCTGCACTTAAATTCCCGAGTATTAAAGAAATTCTCGCAATCAATGATTTTAAAATAAGATCACCAAATACTGGCAGTTTTAAAACTTGTTTATGCCATTTGTATTGTATTGCTGCATTTTTAGTCGTTAAGTATCTAAAAGCTACAACGAAAGAAATAATAGAGATAAGCATTACTAATCCACCTGTTCCCCTTAAAAAATCACTCATACCCAGAATGACTGCTGTAGGCTTAGGTAAAGCAATACCCATTCCGTCATACATATTTGCAAATACAGGAACTACTTTAACCAACATAAATGCGCTAACTACCATTGCAACTGTGAACATTATACTTGGATACATTAAGGCGCCTTTAATTTTCTTCTTTATTTTTTCTCTTTTCTCTAATGCATCAACAATTTTTAATAGAAAAATATCCAGTTTACCGCTGGACTCACCAGCCTTTATCATATTGATATATACGTTATCGAACAGATCAGGATATTTTTCAAATGATTTAGATAATGAAACACCTCCCTCAAGGCTTTTTCTTATATCCTCAACAACCTCTGCCATCGCTGGGTTTTCTACTTGATCTCTTAGCATTTCAAGTACATTCAAGATTGGAAGTCCAGCCTTTACCATGGTTGCAAATTGCTTTGAAAAAACAACCAAATCCTCTGCTTTAACTTTTTTTTTAAACAAGCTAAAGCCTTTGCCTTTAGGCTTATCTTTTTTAGCGTCTTTTTTTTTCTTACCTCTGGTTAAGTTTGTTATAATTATTTTTTGTTCTTTAAGTTTATGAGAAGCCTCGTCTTGATTTAAAGCCTCAATCTCACCCTCTATATACTTACCTGCTGAAATTCCCTTATATGTGTATAATTCCATATGCTAATTACGAGCTCGAAAGGACTCGTTCAAACTCTCTAAAATTTAAGTCTCCAGCCGCAATCATTTTTCTACCCATGTCAGCCATGGTTTGAAAACCTTCTTTAGTAGCGATTTCTTTTAACTCTGGAGTAGTCGCTTTCTTTAAAATTGCCTCTTTAATTGGTTTTGTTACATTTAAAATTTCATAGATACCCATTCTTCCCTTAAACCCAGTTTCCTTGCATTTAGGACATCCTTTTCCTTTTTGAGCTTTTACTCTTGATGCCAGCTCAGGTGAAAAGCCAAGATCTGTTAGAACTTTTGGCGTCACATCTTCATCGGGTACTCTACAATCTTTACATGATTTCCTTGCTAACCTTTGTGCTAATACTAAAGTACATGCTGCACTAATTAAATAGTCTGGTGTACCCATATTTTGTAATCTTGTGATAGTGCTAGGTGCATCGTTAGTGTGGAGTGTGCTAAAAACAAGGTGACCGGTTAGAGCAGCCTTTAAACCAATATCAACTGTCTCTTTATCTCTCATCTCACCAACCAAAATAATCTCGGGATCTTGACGTAAAAATGATCTTAGGGCAGCTGCAAAATTTAATCCAATATCATCTTTAATTTGAACTTGTCCGACACCATCAAGCTCGTATTCAACTGGATCCTCTGCAGTTAAAATGTTTAAATGAGGTTTGCTTACTTCTTTTAAGATACTGTATAAGGTTGTAGTTTTTCCTGATCCTGTAGGACCGGTAACAAGAACTAAACCCTGTGTGCTATGAATTGCTTTTCTAAGATTTTTTAAGTCTGAGTCATCAAAATTTAATTGTTCTAAAGTAATATCTCCTGCATCTTTGTTTAAGATACGCATTACAATTCTCTCATTATTTGCAGTAGGCAAAATAGACAAACGTAAATCTACAACTTTACCTTCAATTTTAAAATTGATTGCTCCATCTTGTGGCAATCTTCTTTCTGCAATATCTAATTTACCCATTATTTTAAACCGAGTAACGACTGCACCATAATTATCATGTAAAAATTTTTGATACTGATCCTGTTCTTGTAACATACCGTCTAATCTATACCTTACTCTTGATGAAAATCTGTAGGGTTCAATATGAATATCACTGACACCTAGTTTAATTGCTTCTGCAACAACAGCTGTACTAAATTTTATAACTTCTGACTCATTTTCTATTGCTTCAATTTCTTCTTCTGGTTTTTTATCTAAAACTTCTCCCGCTTCACCAAGTTCAGAATCAAAAGTTTTAGTTTTTTCTCTATTGTCTTTTCGTATAGTTTCTGTTGTTACGTCACCACTCTCACTTAAAAGCTTGTCTATAAACTTTGATATTTCTGAAACTTTTGCAGCATGTAATTCAATATTTTTTTTAGTGATAGCTTTTAAATTTCTCATCAAACCAAGTTTTGAACTGTCTGATATTGCAATATGCAGAGTATTACCCTCAACTTTAAATGGCGCTACAAAATTTACATTGATGTAATTTGAAGGAAGCACAGACTTGATTTCATCTGTAATTGCGTGCTTTGACAAATCTACAACATCTAAGCTTTGCTCTTTAACTAGAACATCTACTATTTGCTTTTCGTCAGTAAGTTTTAACTCAAAGACTGCATCAATTTGGGACTTATTACCCTCAGTACTAATTTTTTTTATATTAACTAAATCTTTACCTGAGATAATATCGTTATCTATTAGTACATTTATCAGATTTATTTCGCTTTCTCGGCTTATTTTCAACATATTATAAAACTCTCGGTGCTATAAATACTAATAACTCATCTAAGTTATCAGTTTTTGATTTTCCTTTAAACAAATTTCCTATGACTGGGGTATCACCTACACCTGGTGTTTGTTGTTTGCTATTAGTTGTGGAATTTTTTTTGATTCCACCGATGACAACAATATCACCGTCAGCTACCAGTAATTTGGTGCTAATTTCCATTTTGTTAATAGCAGGATCACCTGCATTTGATCGGTTTGGAGTGTCGTTATTAACTTGTATCGTTAAAAGTACGTTTCCGTCCCCAATTATACTTGGCGTAACTGTCATCTTTAAAGCTGCCTCTTTAAATTGCGTGTCAGTTCCCCCGTCACCGCTGGATGCATAAGGTATTTCCTCACCTTGAGTAATTGTGGCAACTTGATTATCTAATGTAAATACTTTTGGATTTGAAATTGTTTTACCTAAACCTTGTATCTCTAGCGCAGTAATCTCAGCTTTAAGCACTGCTGAACCCGTCTTTTTTAAAATACCAATTCCACTAGTAGCTCCTGCAGCACCAAAATCTGTTATACTATCAACGGCTCCACCTAGCACAGCTGTACCTGCATTAATCGGTCCGTCCCCTGTACTTGCACCTTGAACACCACCAACAATACTATCTTGTCTTTTATAGTATCCACCAAGTCTTGTACCTAATGCTCTTTCAAAATCAGAATTAGCTTCAACAATAAATGCTTCTATTAAAACCTGTTTAGTTCTTACATCAATTTCTTTTATAATTTTATCAACGATATCTAAATCGGTTTCTTTTCCTCTTACGATAATAGAT
Organism: uncultured Pelagibacteraceae bacterium; assembly: GCA_902595405.1. Taxonomy (GTDB): domain Bacteria; phylum Pseudomonadota; class Alphaproteobacteria; order Pelagibacterales; family Pelagibacteraceae; genus Pelagibacter. The sequence goes on along the minus strand of CACJPX010000001.1, from coordinate 54,356 downwards.
CTGGTTGTTTTTTCTTCTGTAATTTTAATTGGTGAAAAATTATCATCAATTGATGCGAAAAGTTCTGTTAAAGTAGATTTTGCTTCAGCAGGAGTTATATAATAAAGTCTAAATATTTCTGAAATTATTGGTTCAACCGAGTCTTCTAGTTCTACTTTTTTCTTAACTGCTGAAGCTCGAGCTGATTTGGTGCTTTCCTGTGCTGTCAAGTTGGCTGGAGAATGAACTCTAATTAAATTACTTGATACATCAAAGTCAGCAGCAAAATTTTTTAAATCTAATATTGCGTTAAAGGCTTTATCCCAAGGAACGTCGACTAATTGTGCGTTTATTGACCCTGCCACTTCCTCGCCAACTAGAATATTAATATCTCCTACCTGAGCCATAAGGTTCATGGCTTCTCTATAATCTAAGTTTTGAAATTTAAATGATACGTTTTGTTTTAAAGATTTATAACTTTCAGGAATTAAGAGATAATTTCTTTTTTTTTGTGAAGATATTTGTTTTCTTTTTCCAAGTTTTATTACATCACCTTCGATAGGTTGAGGACCTAGTTCAACTGTTTTATCAACAGTTTCTTTTCCAGTTACTCTAATATCGTCTTTTATGAGTGGTGTATCATGTTTGAACCCACCTTTTTTATTAAATTTACCATTTGTAGTACATCCAGTTAAAATAATTAATGATAAAATTAAAGGAATAGTAAACTGAAAATATCTAAAATTCATTTTTTTCTCTAATTTGGTTTTTAAAATTTAGGGATATAAAATTATCTTCTCCCTTTTGAAATATTGCCTCTTTAATATTTACCTCAACTAATTTTAATCCTCTTATTAGTTCTTCTTGCAATTCAAGAGTTATAAATTCTCCCGATTCATCCACAAAAGTTGCGAACGATTTTAAGGAGCCGTTAAAAGATCCTACTAATTTATATTTACTCAAATTCTTTAATTCTTCATTTTCAGTAACATCCGATACTATTGAGCTAGAAGTCCCATCGTCACCTGCAAATGGATCGTTTAATGGCAATGGCTCTTCATGACTATCAGCCCAGCCAATTTTAGAAAAAGACATTAATAATAAAGTCAAAAGAGCAATTCTAAAAAAACTCATCTGGTAACCCCACTATTGTTAATACTCCTGTTACAACTATCGCGTTAGTTGTATCCCCTTTTAGCACTTTTATTGATTCTTTGTCAAAGTTTAACATCTTTTGAGAAAGAGAGACTTGTCTTTTAAATTTAATATATCCAAGGAAATTGCCTTTAATTTCATATCTAACTGGTATCTTGTAATAAGCGATATTTTTTTTCTGCACCTGTTTTTTTGATTTCTTTTTTTTCTTCTTCTTCGTTGATAATGAAGCTTTAGTGACTGCTGAAGCCTTGCCCTTATTAATTTTAGAAATAATTAATCCATTTAATGAAGCATATTCACTTAATGTTTGATAAAGTCCTTCAACTTCTGCTTTCGAATGGAAAAGTGTTGAATAATTTTCATATTCTGGTTTTACTTTTTTAATTTTCTTTTTAATTGATATAATTTCATTAGTAAATTTTGTAATCTCTGTTTTTTTTAAGTTCATATCCTCTAATTGAGTTTTCTTTTTTTGAACTATAGGATTTAAGACAGCATAATAGATGATTAGGAAAAAAATAACCGAGCCAACACCAATACCAATCTTAATTAATACTTTTTTTTCAATAGTTTTAATTTTCGATATTAGTTCATCAAAATTAATATTTTTTAAATCTATATTTTTTAAATCCATAATATTTATCCTTTTACCTGCACTAAAATTTTAAATCCTTTTTTCGTATTAGATCCAGCTCTTGATTTAGGTAAATTCATAGAACCTAAAGATGCTTGTCGTACTAACTTTTGAGTATTTAAATTATTTATTAATTTTAATATATCTTGGTCGGTTGCAGCTGAGCCTAAAAGAATAATAGATTTTTTTCCATCGTATTGTATAGAATTGAATTTTACTCTTTTCGGAACACTCATAGCTATCTGCGCTAAGTATCTATAACTCAAACTTTTGTTTGATTTAAGAGTTTTACTTAGTTGCAATGTTTTAGTCATTATCCCTAACTCTTTACTAAATTTCTTTTTTTGATTTACTGTTGATTTATGTTCTTTTACAATTTTGTCATAATCTTTTAATTTTGAATTATAAGAATAAATTTGCCAAAATGATAAGCCAAATAATAAACTATAAATTACAAGAACAGCTCCTGCTACTCCTTTAAAAGCAAATTTAGAAAATGCTTTCATTTTTTTCTGTTTTATCATGCCCGCTCTGTCAGGGAGAAGGTTGATATTTTTCACAGCTGTTACAAATTTATAATAACCAAACACATCTAATTTTCTAAAAGCAAGACCTATTACTGTAGATAAGTAAGATCTATTTTGTAGATTTGTTGACTCGACATTTTGTTGTGGAATTTTTAATCCATCTATTGGATCAAATAAGTTGAAGCCAACATTGGCCATACTTTTTCTAAAAGTAGATAAATAATCCTCCACATTAACTAAATCAGAAACTACTTTTATATTTCTTATTCTTTTTTCATATTTTGTCTCAAAATCTTGTACTGCTTGCTTAACTTGAGTAATAAATCTTCTTACTAAAGCCTCTTTCTCCTCTTGGTCTTGTGAATTTTGTAAAATTTCTCGATCTTGATTTCTTATGAAAATGTCAGTAATTATTGGATTATTTTCATATAATATCATTAAATAATTTTCATCTAATCCAAATTCTAGAACTGCTGTTAAATTTGCATCCTCAGCATTTTTTGAAATTTGATTTATTTGGTCAACAGCAGACTTAAGAGCAAAACATTTTACATCAATTATGACTGGATTTAAGCTACTTCTTTTTATAATAGATGTGTAATTATTAATATCTGCTAATTTTGAAGCCACGAATAAAATATCCATAGTATTTTCTTTATCGTTTTTATTGATCACTTGATGGAATATTGAATAATCATCTAGATTATCAGTTAGTTGTACCAAGTTTTCCCATAATGAATTTGTTTCTATTGCTTTTTGTAATTCTTCGTCTGTCATTAGTGGAGCAGTTACAACTCTTATAATTGCGCTCGTAACTGGTATAGCAATTGCAGCGTTTGGTGTTGTAATTTTTGATTTTTGTATTGCAAGAGATAATTCTTCACCCATTTTATCTGCATTATCTAATACCGATGCATCTTCAGGTAATTCAACTTTGTGAGTATAAAATTTTTCGAGTATCCACTGATTTGCTTTGTTTGAAGTTATCTGGGCAAGTCTTATTTCTTTATTAGTAAGTTCTACTCCAACAATTTCTTCGCCTTGAACAGAAGATTTTCCAATTTTAGATTTAAAGAAACCACCAAGTTTATTTTTAATATCTGATATTGATTTACTACCAGATAGTTTAATAGAATCTTTTTTTCCAAACTCAGGTTTTTTTAATTTTATACTTTTTAATTTATCTAATAAACTTGTTGTGACATTTGATTTCTGATCTTCGTTTTGATTATTTTGATTAGTTGTAGAAATATTTTCTAAATTAGTTTTTAAATTTTCATTATTTTGATTTTGTAAAGTTGTTGTATCGATATTGGGAGAAATAGTTTCTTTAACTTGTTCCGACTGTATATTTTCAATTTTTGTTTTGTCACTACTTTCGGTTTGATCATTGTTGTTTTGTTCTTTTTCTTTTTGTGCGTGTAAATCATCAAACCATTTTTCTAAAATTGGTATTGCATCATCTAAATTTGGTGTACCCGAGGAGAAAATTTTTTGTTTGCCGTCTAAATAAATTCTTCCAACCCAATTTTTAGATTTAAGCTCCCCTTTGTACTTATCTTGTCTTACATAAATATGTAATCTCCCATCTTTTTTATGGATTACTTGATGATCTTTTTTTTCTTCTTCAGTACTATTCTCTTTATTTATCTTTTCAGCATCATTGTTTTCATTATTATTAATATTTTCATTTAAATTTGTTGGTTCAGCCGAGGATAGATTATTATTTGCATCATTATCAGAAGATTGGTCTTGATTTTGTGGGATGTTTTCAGTTTTATTTTCATCTTCAGCTTGTTTAACGTCTGAAACATCAATATTTTGGTTTTCAGTTTTTAAATTTTCATTTTCTGGAGATTTTTCCTCAACTTTTGGTTGTTCACTCTCGATATTTTTATTTTCTGAGGATTTTTCTTCAACTTTTAGTTGTTCACTCTCAGATTGATTCTGTTTGTCTATAATGACACCAAATTTTTCTTTCTCTTTGTCATCCATAATTTTTCAAAATTTTTAATTCTCTAACACAATTTTCCTAAAACTCTAACACAAATTATAATATTGTCCAACACAAACATACCTAGGACTAAAAAAATTTATCTAAAATGTAAAAAAAGCTAATAAATTAGCCATTTTTACGTAAATGACATTAAAAATATTATTTTATAAATTTTAGGACAATTGAATTTAACTCTAACACAATTAAGTTTTAAAGAATTGTGTTAGAGTTATTAAAATAGAACAAAATTAAAAAAAGCTAGTATTTTCAACATTTTTCTAATTTTTTCTAATTTTTATTTTTTTTGTGTTAGAGTAAAAGTTCTTTGTGTTAGAGATAAAAAAAGATAAAAATTTTTTATACCTTTTATCATGAAAACACTCCTTAAAGATGAAATTTTAAGATTAAATTCAAAAAAACTTAAAAATACAATTCAAAATTGATATTTTTTTTCTAATTTGAGGTGAATTTTTAAATTTTTTCTGAATTTCAATTAATTTTTATCAAAATAATAATTGTTTAGCAATCTTTCTAACTTTTCCGTGTTTAAATTATTTTTTTAAAAATTATTTTTAATTTTTTATGATTTGGTTTGTCTTTATGTTTAATAATTTAATTTTGAAAACTATCTACACCTAACATTTCTACTAATTTCCATCCACAACAAGAATTGTTAGATCATCTTTCTGAATTTTTCCTGATTTAATTATATCTTCAACAATTATTTTTAATCTTTCATGATTTGGTTTGTCTTTATGTTTAATAATATAATTTTGAAAGCCATCTGCACCTAACATTTCTCCATTTGGATCTTTAATTTCAGTAATTCCATCGGTGAAAATATACATTGAGCTGTTTGCAAAGTTAATTTTTGTTTCTTTATATTTTATTTTTGACATTATACCTAAAGGTGGTCCTGCTTCTGTATGATTAGAAAATTTTCCATCCCTAGAAAAGATAAGTGGAGGTTCGTGACCAGCATTTGATAAAAGTAATTCATTTTTTTTGCTATCATAAATTCCAATTAGCATTGTTACAAACATCCCACGTGAGGTTGTTTCACATATCTCTTTATTTAAAAGATCTAGCAAGTCAGATGCAGAATAAATTGTTTTACTAAGACATCTATACAAACTTGATGCTTTAGACATCAACAAAGAAGATTTAATTCCTTTACCAGAAACATCTGCAACGCCAAAACCAAACTTTCCATCTCCTAAGTCAGAAAAATTATAGAAGTCTCCTGATACAATCTTTGCCGGAATATTTATTCCAGCGATAGGAAAATTTTCTTTTTTGTTTTTTGATAATAAAGTTTTTTGTATTTCACCAACAATCTCTATTTCTTTTTGAATTCTATTTTTATCAACAAGTTCTTTTGCCATCTTTGCATTTCTAATTGCTAACGCTGCAGGTGCTGATAAAGTTTCTAATAATTTTCTATCACTCTCCTCAAATAATTTTGAATTACTTTTTTTATTTAAACAATGAATTACACCAATACATTCATTTGCTGCAATGAGTGGTGAACATAAAACAGAATATGTTGTAAAATTAGTTTTGTTATCTAAATCAAAATAAAATTCTGCAATTTCTCTTACATCTTTTCGAACGTTCCCAACTCTTATACATTTTTTTTGTAAAACTGCTTTACCCATTACACCTTGTGTTAAAGGTATTTCATATTCATCTAGATACGATTGATATTTCGAAGCGATACATTGAAAAACTTGTTTCTTTTCATCAATTAAAAAAATATTTGCAGCCTGCGCATCGATTCTTTTTATAATTACTTCGAGAGCAGTTTGTAAAGTTTCTTTTAAATCAAGAGACGTTGCAAACTCTTGATTCATTTTTGTAATAATTGCTAAATCTTCATTTAAGGCTATGTTTTCTTTGTTTGGCTCAATTTTTTTTTGTCTAAAAAACATTTTTGTATTTGGAATTACACTTTTTTTTTGATAATTTAAACCTTTATGGAAATCATAATTAATACTCCTGGTCTTTACATACATTTGCAAGACGCTGTTGTGCTTATTCAATACTGTATTGACGGAATTATTAATATTGCCTCCCAATTTAAAATTTAATTAGTGTTTTTCGTACTATTTTTTGTTTTAGGCTGCATCTGGGGTAGTTTTTCTAACGTTTGTATCCATCGTTTACCCATGGATAAAAGTGTTATATTTACTCGATCTTTTTGCCCTAGTTGTCAAAAAACAATCAAATGGTTCGATAATATTCCTTTAATCTCCTTTTTATTATTAAAAAGAAAGTGCAGAAACTGTGACTACAAAATTAGCTTTCAATATTTTATTGTAGAACTAATAACTGCAATTTCATTTACTATTATATATTATTTCTACGGAATTAGCATCACCTCATTATTACTAGTAATACTAAGTGTTTTTTTTGTTATTATCTTCTTTATTGACCTAAAACATTTCATTATTCCAAACTCTTTAACATTTCCATTAATGTTTATTGGTTTTATAAAATCATTTGATCCTAATTTAGATAATTTTTTATTTCCAAACTATATCAATTCATTAATTGGAGGTGTTATTGGATATTTAATTATATGGTTAATTATTTTTGTATATAAAAAAGTAAGAAATAAAGAAGGTATGGGTTTAGGAGATGCTAAACTATTATCGGCTATTGGATTTTGGTTTGGCTGGGTTTCAATACCTTTTGTATTATTTTTATCCTCAATTATTGCTTTAGGATTTTCATTACCATCATTGGTCAACAAATCTAAGAACTTATCTTCTCAAATACCATTTGGTCCATATATTATTCTTGGCATAACGCTCTATATCTTTATAAAACATATGATTTGAAAGAAGTATCGATTAAATTAAAAGTTTTCTTGCCAACTTCCTCTATACACTTGTATATCTTTATCACTTCCTAACAAGGTTACTAAAGTATCTGCCTGATCATCCGATTCTGTTGTTACGTTAGCAAATAATTTATTACCGGAGATAACAAATTGTGAAAGTATTCCTCTTTGTAAATAAAAACATCCTGCACTTTCATCAAATTCACTTTCAGATCTAACATTTTTTTCTGCAAACTGAATTTTTTCTGCTTGGTTAATACCACACTCATCATCTGCAGCACAAATGAATGCCTTACCAACACTACATGTTATATCTCCTTTTGGTGGTGGTTCATAAACAGGATAGTAAACTGTTCCACCAAAAATAGTTGGTATTGCGGTTGCCTTTCTAAATCTATTATTATTATCTCCGTTTGGATTTTTATTTAATTCTGGATCATCGAGTTTAAATATCCATCCAACCCTTCCTGCCCCAGGACACTTCTCCGCTCTGTTTCTAACTCTTGTATAACCACAATCAGCTGCATCTGGGTTTTTATCATCAACATTAGGTGCATTTGCAACTGCTTGAAGAGCTACTGTTTTAAAATTTGAATTTCCATTTTCATCAGCAGAGTCTGCTGCTGGGACTGCAATTTCACCATGATAAAAGTTTGGAAAGTCTACATCTCTAATACCATACAATAAGTTATCCATACCAGCTATTCTAGAACCAACATCTCTAAAATCACCTGTTCCACCGAACAACCATAAATTTCTTGTGCTTTGACCATATGCAGCTTCCATACCAAAATAACTTAATCTTTGGTTTATATTGTTTGCTTTTAAATCAAATATGGTTCTTTGATCAAAAATATCAATTTCTGTGATATCTTTTTGCTGATTTGTTAAATTGATCTTAGTAATTTTTCCCTCTAAATCATTTACATAAACCATAGCACCTCTCCAAGGCACACCTCTAAATGTATCAGGAGTTACAACAACAGGATTACCAGTAATAGAATTGGTTATACCATTGCCTGGTACATCAACAATTTTAATTGGACCTAAATTTTGATCCGACCCAAAGATAGCTCCTCCATTATTGGCTGGATCCTCAAGATCAACTAAAAACACAGCAGAGCCAATACCGTCAGTGGTACCAAAGCCACCAGGTAAAACAGCTACATAGTTATCATCATCTAAAGAACTGTCTTTACTTGTTGGCATTCTTATTATTCTTGGAGTTGACCAAGTCTCACCAAGCTTAGAATAGTCATACTGGGTTTCGTCCATATCTAATGCAGCAGGTAACATAATTGTGAAAGGAACATCTTCTTTATCTGAAGTTAAGCCAGTACTTGCATTATAAACCATCTCAGAAGAGAATGTAAATTCAACTTCACTACCTTGTTTATTAATGCCAGCAACAGGAACCTCTGTAGTTGTTCCATCTTTTTCATAAATTACAGTAAAATCAGATGCAACTATTGGATCAATATTATCTAAAGCATCAGTTACAAAAGTAAATGTTAATCCTGCGTAACATGCACTACCTTGATCATAGGTAGCATTATGAAATTTTAAATTTGTTCCTACATCAGAGTTTGACATACATGTAGATTTTGTATCTCTATTAGTATAATTATCTCCATTTGCATCTAGCGCTATATCTGCAGCACGTGCATCTTGCTCTATTTTTCTTGCATTAATAGCTTCCTCAGACTCGTCTATCCTTAAATTTTTACTCGTGTAATCATAAGAACTAATCGCTCCATTTACATTTGCATGTAAAACTCTTGAATTAGCTCTATCATTGTAAATTGAATACATGTGAATAGGATTATCTGGCTTTGTAATATCTAAAACAGAGAACCCAGGTCCACCTCTTCCGTATGGTATGAATAAAATTGTATGCCAGTTCTTTGAACTTTCTCTGACAATTGAAGTACCACCCTCACCATCTTCGTTAGCGACAATTTTAAATCCTTGTATGTATACATCATGAACAACTGGTGATCCGTCCACCGTAAAGATTGCATTAGTACCTCCTCTGTTTTGTCCTAGAACATTATTTAATCCTTCATTTACTACTGTGGGTAATTTTGCAGCCATGAATGGTGGAATAAATGCCCAGATTTCTTGACCAATATCTCCACCATATCTTAATCTTCCAGAACCAGTTCTTACTGCGTGAAGCGCTCCATCGTTTGCACCAAAATACATTATATCATCTCGAGTAACACCTCTTGCCCAATTATCATAATTATTAATATATCTCCAATATGCCTCTTGATGTGTAGATGTGAAATTTGTATTAGCTTTAGGCCTTCCAACCTCTACTATTTGTGAGTGGTAAATATCTCCCAGGACTGATGTTCTTACTTTTTTAGTATTATCGCAACCGCCGTAAGCAAAATAATCTTTTCCTCTCGCAAAATTAATTAGTCCTTTAATGTCATCAGCATTGGTGTCTAAACCTGGAGTGCCTGCAAGATCATTTTTACACATTGAAGAAGAGTTGTGAAAATTAGGTACAACATCACCAAACAGACCAAATAATCCATTAATAGTGCTAGCATTATCTTCAGTAAAGTTATTATAGCTCGATATATAATCTAATCCTTCATATGCAGTCCAAATTTTTCTTTTTTCATTTACTGCCTGTTCCTGAATTATTTTTGCAACATTGTAAACGCGTGTGTCTGCTATGTTATCAACAATTGTTCCATCTTCTCTTATATGTTTTCTAAGAAGTGTGCCTTCCCATTCACCGTGTAATGCATATTTAAATTGGGCTTGAAATAAACTTCCACCTTCTTCTCCAGACAATTCTGCTGTAATTGATGGAGCTGTAAATGACAATCTACTTGCTACTATCCTTTCAACTTCACTTTTTAGTTTAGTTAATAAATCACCGGGAGTCTCAGCGTCTATTCTATCTCTACAATCAGAACTATCCTCATTATCACATGTTCCTGCTATTGCAATTTCCTGAAATTTTTTCTTTCCTTTTTCTGAGATACCTTTACCATAGGCAATTACTAAAGTTTTAACGTCTCTTTCTTTTCTTAAATTATTTATTTTTTGTTTTGCATAATCATGATTTCTCCACTCACCGTCACCAATTATAATTACATAATTTTGTTGGCATTCTAATCTCTCAGATTCAGACGCAGGAGCTAATGGCTTATCCTCTCTATCCACAACTTTGGGGTCTGTGTAATAACCGTATGCAAGTTGCGCAAAAGCTCTAGCATCAGTTCCAAATCTAATACCCCTTGGTTTTAATGAATTAAGTCTATTAATTATAAGTTGAGAGTTATCTTTATCTATACCCACTCTTATACATGAGTTATTAGTGCATTGAGCTGTTCTTCCTAGTGGATGATCGCCTTTCCATCCACCAAATTGATAATAATTACAATTTGGATTACATTTTTGCCATGGCTTCATTCCTGGTTTCTTTTTTTCACAGTTACATGCATAATCACCGTTTATTTTCCATAAACTTGAACTATTACCAGTTCTTTTAACCTCAATTTCTCCAGCGTTCCATTCACCAAATCCAAAACGAGCCCCTTGTAATAAAGAACTATCTTGTACCACTGCTCTTATAGCTCTGATTGCACCATCAATCCTACTAAATCTACTAGATCCCATTTCATCAACCCATTTAATTCTGTCTTCGCTAATATTATATTCCTGTAAAGTAATTTTCTCACCAGCAGTCCAAACTCTATCTTCACCAACAAACAAGGCCCTTGTTTTTAACATATTAATTAATGAACTCTCATTTTCATCAGCAGCACCAGAAGGTGTTTGATCACTGTCGTCAGCACCACCAATTATAATACTTTCTGTTAAAGTATTTTTATCACTTGAAATTGTAAGCTTTTGAAGTGAGCTTGAGCTTTCACTTGTCACATACATTACATTTGAGTCCTGAGGATCAATTTCTATCTGAGTGGCTGAGTTATAACTTGAGTCTCCTGTATTATCAAATTTATAAACTGCTCCCTCTAAACTATAATTATTACCCTCTTTTTTTAATTTCGTTCTGTATATAAATCCATTAGCAGATGAATATAAATATTCGCCATTACTATCTATTGTCATTGAGGTAGCATGCTGAAGAGCTTCTCTATATTTGCTATCTAAAGAAAATAATTGAACGTCACCAGTTGTTAAATTCTTTGAATACAATTTTAAATCAAACCTAAAGAATTTATTACTTCTACATTTCTTTCTATTTTTATAATTTGAGCACCATATTTCCATAGATGTAATTAGGAGGTGATCGTTTGTACCAATTGTTCCAATTGTTAAAGCCTTCGGCACTAACTTATCTTTTTTCTTGGTGTGAGTTCTACCTAAATCACTCCCCCATATAACTTCTAAACAGTTTCCATCTGTATCCATTCCGATCACTTTAGCCTCTGGACCTAAAACATATATAGCTTCACCGGTGTGACCTTTTACATTTGATGATTTGGCCATACCTGTAACAGTTGAAAAACCAAAAGGTTGCAAACTTCCTCCCATAAGTTTACAAGAATATTGAGAATTTCCACGAACTGAACCTTTATTATTGTTAAAAGTTCTATCGAGTTCTTCGGAGGCATAATTCATTTTAACAACACCAGCACTATCCATTTGCCCAACCAGAATATCACCGTCATCAAGCAAAATAACATCACCTACCTTTGATAACATATCCCCACCAAAAGGATTTGAATTCATACTTTCAGAGGTATCTAAAAGTATAAGTATATTCGCTGGAATATCTCCTGCTCCAGATCCTGGTGGTAAAGGTTTAGCAATTCCAACTCCAGTAATATTTAAGAGTGAAATTAAAAAGCTAATAAAAATTATTTTAAATTTATTTATCATTAAAAATATGAATAAAAGAATTTCTCATTTGTTATTAGTAACTCCTCTGCCAATTTTAATTTTTCCTTTACATAAAGTTTATCATAAATGTAGAGTTTTCCCGCTGCTTTCCAACTAGCTCCTCCATTTGTATCTATAGGGCTAATTTTTTCTACTTCTTGGATTTTAAAATTTTCTTTAACATAATAATAAATCAAATTATTTTCGTTAAAATTTTCCTTCTCATATGTAGAGTTTTTAAATTTAATACCTATTACCTCATCATCTATTATATAAACTTGCATAATCCCACCATTCATCCCGCTATCAGGACACACATAATTTGTTTCTTGTTCATAATAATCAAGATAAGTTTCTTCAATTAAGCTATTTTTTTCTAAACCCATATCATTAAATATTTTTTCCACATTATCGCCTATATCAAATTCTAATTCACATTCTCTAGACATTGAATATGAAGTCGACAACAAAAATATCAATATTATCAATTTAAAATTAATATTTTTAATCATAATTTAATATGGCATAACAACCATTGAAGTTAAAGGGACTATGATGTTCACCCTGGTCATATTTCGGTTGAACATTAAACCGCACCCATATATTTTGTAGGCTGAGCCTTGTCTTCCTACATCAGCGGCCGACTCAGCTTTTACACTACCACCAACAACTGAGCCTCCTTTGTAAGTTGAAAAACCAACATGTTGGATAAAAAATGTATACTTAAACCTTTGTAAATACTCCCTTTCTTGCTCTAATACTCTTTTTTGTTCAGCTGCTGTAAATCCTAAACGAGGTGTATTAAGTTCAATTAAATGATTAGCAGTAACGATTGGACCAACAATATTCCAGAAATCTCCAAGTCTTGGATGATTACTTGGTAACTCATATGCAATTTTAATTGGAGGCGTTGTAGTTTTAAAATTTTTAAAACTTTGCATACATAAGGACATTTTATCATTATCTATTTCAACTGTATTATACATGATCCCTTTCCCCCAATCATTTCTCGCTAAAGTTATTGGTGCACCCTCGACTACAATTTCTCCAAATTCTAAATTATCTTTGTAATCATTAAATTTTGTAAGCCTTGCACTCTTTAACGCAATAATCTCATTTGCTTCATCTTCGGTCTGAGTACAGGTAGCAAGATCTTTACCTTCTAATTCACATCTGTTTCTCCAAGCACTATCAAAGTAATCATCATCTTTGTCATCATAAATAAGATCATCTCTTGAAGAAATCCAATGTCCTAGATAATTATCGGCAATGTATTTTTCACCTTCTATTAAAGCGGTCTCTGCAACATAAAAAGTTTGTTGGTACTCGTCACTTGTGTTGTTATTCTTATGATCTCCAGAGGAAATCACGATTAATGTTCCTCCCATCAAAGACATAACCAGCAAAAGGACTAGTGATAAAACTAAAGCAAAACCTTTTTCAGAATTTTGGTTCATTAAATATCTCCTCCTCCAATATTTCTTGTATGTACAGTTAGAAAAATTGTATCTCTATGAAATTTACTATCAATTTGTTTAGTTCTTTCATTTGTAAAGGATTTTACTACTCTATTGATTTTATTTTTGAAATATCCTTTTTGTGTGGACGATCTAAATGTTAATTTTAAATCTACTGACCTAATGCTCATTATCTTTTCCATATTTGAAGGTTGTGCTTCAACCATCACTCCATTTTGGTCTAGCGCTATAAATTCCATATCCTCTAAATATTCTCTGACTAATTCTGCACGATAACAATCTGCACAGTCATCACTTTCAGAGTCATAAACCCATTTACCCTCTCCCTCACCGGCATCTAATTTTTGGATCCAACTTGATTTAGATCGGTATAATCCATAATATTCTGTCGGATCCTCTTCGTTTGGTCCGTACTCTTTATCAGATGCTCTTTTCATAGGCACAGCATAGTAAGTAATTTTATATCTTTTGTAAGGTTGAAGTTTATCGTCTTCTACAAAGTCTCCATAAACAATGTGAATTCTATCGCAACAAAAATCAGCTGGATTGTGTTTTTCAGTTTCTCCAATATCCTCATACGATCCTGGAAGATCAAGATCAGGATTTACTTCGCTGTAACTCAATTTATTCTTATAAATTACTATTGGCGCATGACTGTCTTCAAGATCATATCCTTCTTCAAAACCAGTAATAAATTCTAAATAATCTCTTTTTGGAAAGTCTGGATTAGCATTTGAAAAAGTACCATAATGATACTTAAAGCCTGCCAATCTAATATCTCTCATCATTAGTGTAACAATGTCTCTACCTGATCTACTTATTCCAGCTATATCGCTTACTTTACTGTATGAGTTATTTACTACCGTATAGGTCGTAAACATGGCAGCCATCATAATCGCAGAAATAACCACCCCAATTAGAATTTCGATTAATGTAAATCCAATTATATTATTTTTATTTTTAATTACCAAATCCCTGTAGTTCATTATCATCTCTATCACCTTCTGATGGAAAAAAATCTGAGTAAGTATTTTTAATTTTATAATCTGATTGAAAATATAAAAATTTTCTTTTTTTACCATCATTCATGTTTATTTGAATTCTTCCAACATACATTGCTGCATCATAGATATTAGGATTATATACTTGACAATCCCAAACACACATCTCAAACATATCAACAGTTTTAAAATCTTTTTTGCTTTTGCAACGTATTGATCTATCTTCTCCTATCATACGTGTCCACTTAACCACTTTATTATTCACAACATTTTCATCTGTTTGAGCTCCTGGTCCATGAATTGGTTTTAAATTATCTTTGTTATAATTGCTGGCGGCTTTTTGATTGCAATTATCAAATTTTAGTGATCCAGGTGTAACTGTCCCAGCTGTATAAGCATGAGTGCTCCAACCTGGGTTAACTGCCAATTCAGGTTCATCTGTCCCGGTAGATGATGAACATTGAGGCATATTTCCTCTTGAAAGTGCCATGTAATATTCTGAAAATTTGAGGCACCTGATGTCATCGGCATCATTATTAATATAAGCTTTTCCGTCCTTATAAAAAATCTTTTCCTTATCTTCATTATTCAAACCACCTATCGAGTCTTTATAACCAATAAAACCCTCGGCTATCATCGATGATAAGAAGTTTGCTTTGGTTCTTTCACCAGAAGTATTTATTGAAGTTACTGAAAAACTTACCATTTGAAATATAGCTATAAAACCAATTCCTATCAGCGCTGTTGATATTAATGCCTCTATTATAGTCAGACCTTTTTGCTTAATATTTTTCATTTATTGAATTATCCACTTACCTGAATACCATTTCTCTAATTTGACGTTACCAAATCGTGACCAGCTAACAACATAAATAATGCCGCCATCTTCATCGTCATCGTCCACTTTCTTTTGTTGAGACTCGTCTCCTTCCCCTTCCACAGCTTGTGTATCACCTGAATCGGTGTTATCAACATCTGGATCCTCACAGGTTCCAATATTACGGGAACAAATAATAATACTTTCAACTACATTATCATTATCTTCAAATTCTAAATCACCACTAAATAAAGAGCCATCTTTTGAAAAGCATACTGCACCATTTGAGACATCGACTTTTATTTTTTCTGTTTGATGAAGTCTGACCTCTGCATTTTGTTTATTTATACCAAAATGATCCCAATAATCTAAACCCTTGTCACCAGTTCTACATAAGTTGTCTCTATCCAAAACCTTTGTCGCTATATTTCCCATAAGCATTCCGTTGGTACTAAAAGATACAATGCCTTCTGAAACAGATACTTCAAATTGTCCAAATCCATATAATCCCCTTTGAACTTGCGAATTGATACTGACTACTATGTCTCTTACTCTTTCTGCTTCACCTTTCACTATTCTATCTTTATTCCAAGAATTAAATTTTGGAATACCGATTGCTGAAACTACTCCTACAATTGCAAGAACAATTACTACTTCTAAAATTGTAAAGCCTTTAATTTTCTTTGGTGTTGATTGCATCAATTTTTCCTGCTTGAACTAGATTCTCCAATGATTTTGTCATTGTGATCATTCCATCTTTTACTGCAGTCTGCATGATGCTTGGTATTTGATGAATTTTTGCTTCTCTGATTAAGTTTTGTATTGGAGCATTACATTTCATTACTTCAAAAGCACCAACTCGACCGAGTCCATCTTTGGTTTTTAATAATCTTTGAGTTACAACCATTTTTAAAGATGTTGATAATTGTGCACGTATTTGAGCTTGTTGCTCTGGAGGAAATACGTCAATAATTCTGTTAATTGTATTGGGTGCTCCACTAGTATGAAGTGTTCCAAATACTAAATGTCCAGTTTCTGCAGCAGTTAAAGCTAAACTTACAGTTTCTAAATCTCTCATCTCACCTACCAATATAACATCAGGGTCTTCTCTAAGAGCAGCCTTTAATGCGCTTGCAAAGGATTGTGTTTGTTTTCCTACTTCTCTATGAGAGACTATACTTTTTTGGTCGGTATGTATGAATTCTACTGGATCTTCTACTGTTATAATATTAGCAGTTCTTGTTTTATTGATTTCATTAACAATTGCAGCCAGTGTAGTTGATTTTCCAGATCCAGTTGGTCCGGTAACCAATACTAATCCTTTGTGCATATCAATTATATCATAAAGAACATCTGGCAAATCAAATTGGCCCATCTCTGGTATTTTGCTTTCTACACGCCTTAATACCGCTGCTGGACCATTTAAAGTTTTATAGAAATTAGCTCTAAATCTTAATCCACTTATAGTAACAGCAGAGTCTAATTCGTGGGTATCTTGAAATTTTTTAGTTTCATGCTCATTACAATTTGTAGTCATCATATCGATTAGATCCTGCGGTTTAACTACAACATCCTTAACCATTATGATTTCTCCAGTTTGTCTATAAGCAAGTGGAGAGCCTGATCTAATATGAAAATCAGAAATTTTTTTATTGTTTTTGGCTAATTCTTCTAATTTTTCAAACATTTTATTATTTATTCACAGATATTATAAAAAAACAATAATATACTTTCATCAAATTAACCAGAATAGTTCGTTGTTTGATCTAATTTAAAATATTGATTTGTAATATAGTTTAGCTTGAGCGCCATAGGTTTCTTGGCTTGAATAAAGACCATCTAAATTAACAGAAAATAAACTATTTTCTAAAGGTTGAAATTCATAATCTAATCCAGCAGTGATAGTAATTTCTCTTGATAAATCATCATCTGCTTGATACTCCGCTAATACATTGTTAACACGAAACTCTTGAGTTTCTTCCATAATTGCTTCTCTGAAATCAGCTAGCCAATTGAAATATAATTTTGATTTATCATCATTTAAAATCAAATATTCATCGCTGAATGCTATTGATGCGTTTATAAAATCCTTTTTTTCCCATTTGTAAAAGTGACTTTCTTCATGTTTAGGAGTGAAGCTGTAACCTATGGAATAACTAAAGTCAGGTGTCACATCATTTAAGAACTTTGTTCCAAAAACAGCATCATAATTAAAATACTCATCCTCTATATCTAAAAATCCGCTAGTGGTTGTGTTTGTAAGAATTCTTCTTGTACTTTTATTTAACGTAAATCCAATTACGAAAAAAGTTTCAGAATTTGAATTAAATTTTGTTTGTTTTTCATCTAACAGCAGACCAGCTGATAAACTAATACGATCTATGTTATGATCTTTAGCAAATTCTTGTCTTCCAGTTTCAATAGATAATATCTGATTTGAGTTTTGCCCAGGTTGAATTATGTTTGCTCCAGCTCTCAAATTATTATGTTCCAGTCTTAAGGATTCTTTTTCTCCTTGTCTTTTTTCAAAAGATGTAAACATCTCTGTCCATGCATCTTCTTGATTTAAATATTGTTCACTTCTTTTAAATTTACCAATTGATTTTCTTAAGTTAATTGATTTATGTCCAAGTTGCTCATCTAAAATTTCATTTCCTCCCTGTGCTACTGAACCAACAGAGCCTTTGACTATAATATTTCCATCAAGATCTTCTAAATCATAAGTCCCTGTACCTGAAGTATTATAATAATATGATCGTCCCATACCGTGGTTTACTTTTATCGTGTGGCCAGAGCCTGCGATATTGATCTTTCCAATAACTATACCCTCATCCTTTAAGTTTAGTGTTACTCCAGTTGATCCTAACATACCAATTGAATTTACATTTGGACCATCTTTATTTTCAATTTTTCCGCTGTTATTTAAAGTAGCACCACCCGCCAAATAGATAACTGCACCTTGAGAAGTATGATAAATATGTCCACCACTATTATTATTTATAGTTATGTTCGTAGAATCTTCATGACTTTTAATTGTATTAGTCTGATCATCATCATCATCGGTAGCAAAAATTGTTCCATTGTTATGAATAGTGACATCGTCAGTCGACCCGCCAAACATGGAGATAGTGTTTGTGTTTGCCTCAATTACTCCACCGCTATTATTTGTTAATGTAGTACCATTTGTTGCGTCAGTTAAATTAATAGCCTTGGAAGATGCTGATTTGATTGTTCCACTGTTAGTTATAGTTAAGCCAGAAGCGGCATTACCATTAATAGGATTTGATTTACCTCCTGTCGTTTCTACAGTTGAACCGGCCTCAATAATAACTGTTCCATTATCCTGTCCATTAATGTTAATCATATTATTTAGTGAATTTCTTAATGTAGATGAATTAGATATTGTTATAGTTGTATCTGCTGAAGTAAAAGTTTGTTTGGCGGTAGTAACCCCACCATCATCAATATCAATTGAATAAGCCAAATTTTGATAGATTATGACAAAAAATATAATTTTAATTAGGTGCTTTAAATTTTTACACATAAAAGCGATTTATAGTAAATTTAGCCTTAATTTTCATCTTTTAAGTTTAACTGAATAACATCTACTTTTGGCGTTTTATCTATTAAATTATTAATTATTCAATTACTTCTAGCTCCTCAACTATACTCACAATTTTTTTGCCGCTAATTACGGCATTTACTCTCGCACATTCATAATACGCAAACGAGGTTTCTTCTGCTATTTCTTTCATCTCCAAACATTTTGATCTGTTTTCCGTATACAAATGTTCTGTTAATTCTGGAGGATTACCCAAATACATCATAAGACCGATGACCTCACCTTTTTTCTCAAAACCTGCTTTCTCCTCTATTTCAGCTACTCGATTATCAACACCAATCTCAAAATTTTTAAATGCTACAAAACCTTTGTAAGCAACAAAAGCTAAGATTAAATAAAAGACAAACTTTATTTTACTCATTTTAATTTAAATCATTTGGTCTCTTTAAAAACTAAACATACACCATTATTGCAATATCTTTTTCCAGTTGGCAAAGGTCCATCATCAAAAATGTGTCCGTGATGGGCATTGCAATTTTTACAGTGATACTCTGTTCTTGCATAACCTATTAAATGGTCAGTTTTTGTTTCGAATACATCTGGCAGTGATTGATAAAATGATGGCCAACCTGAACCACTTTCATATTTAGTTTTTGAGTCAAATAATTTTACATCACAATTAGCGCAATGATAACTTCCCTCTCGTTTTTCATTATTTAGCTCGCTAGAACCTGGTGGTTCAGTACCATCTTCGAACATAACTAATTTTTGTTCTGCAGTTAAATTTGAGTTCTTTTTGCTCATACTATTAAACTAATTTAGCACACGATTGATGTAAATAAGAATGTAATTCAACAAGTTTTTTAGCGTCTTTATTATACCCGCCGCCTAAAACACCACAAAGAGGTATTCCTTTAGAAAAAAAGTTTTCAGTAACAATTTCATCTCTTTTTTTAACTCCATCATCAGAAATTTTTAGTTTTCCAAGTCTATCGTTAAAATGAATATCAACACCTGCGATATAAAAAACAAAATCAAAATTCTCTTCATTTAATTGATTTAAATAAAATTTCAGTATCTTTAAATATTCTTTATCCTCTAAGTCGTTTTCAAGCTCAACGTCACAGTCACTAATAGATTTTTTTGCAGGATAATTTGATTTAGAATGCATACTAAAAGTAAAAACATTTCTATTATCTTTAAATATATCTGAGTTACCGTTTCCTTGATGAACATCTAAATCTACAATTAAAATTTTTCCAGCTAACCCTCTATCTAACAAATATTGTGATGCCACTGCTACATCATTAAAAACACAGTAACCCGCACCACCTTGGTAATTAGCATGATGACTCCCACCTGCAGTGTTACAAGCTACACCATAATTGATTGCTAACTTAGAAGCTAAAACTGTACCACCAGTTGCTATAAAAGATCTTTGAACTACGCTATCAACTAATGGAAATCCTATTTTTTTTATACCAATTTCATCCAAAGTTTTATTTTTAATGTGATTAATATATTCCTCCGAATGTGCTCTCTTCAAAGTTTCTATCGAGCAAGGGTATGGTTTGTGAAATTTTTTTACAATTTTTTTGTTTATTAAATAATCTGCAAGATCACCAAATTTATTTATTGGAAATTTATGATCATCGCCAATTTTTGCAAAATAATCTTTATGATTAACGACTGGTAATTCCATTATTATTCAATGACACGAATTGGTTCACCATTTACACAAGCCTCCAAAGACTCGATCATTTGACTATAAAAAATTTGATAATTTTCAGCAGTCACATATCCAATATGAGGAGTTAATAATACATTTGGTAAAAATCTGAGTTTATTGTTTTCTGGTAATGGTTCCTTTTCAAAAACGTCTAAACCAGCTCCAGCTATTTCATTTGTGGATAATGCAATTATTAAATCATCCTCATTTATTATCGGTCCTCTTGAGGTGTTAATCAAAAAAGCAGTTTTTTTCATTTTATCCATTTCTTTAATTGTAATACAGTTTTTGTATCTATCACCCCCTTGAACATGAATAGATAAAAAATCTGAGTTCTTAATTAAATCTTCTTTGCTACAAGGTAAAACATCTAATTCTTTGCAGGTATCTAAATTAAGATTTTCGCTCCATGCCATCACTTGCATACCAAATGCTTTTCCAATTTTAGCAACTTGAGATCCAACTTTTCCAAGACCAATTAAACCAAGTATCTTTCCTTTCAATTCTACTCCAATAGTCGTCTGCCAATAACCTTGGTACATATTATCAATTTCTTCTTTCAAATTTCTTGCTAATCCAAGAATTAATGCCCAAGTAAGCTCAGGAACTGAATTTTGATTGCTGTCCGTCCCACTAACAATTATTTTCCTTTTTTTTGCAGCCTCAAGATCAATGGACTTATTTGTTAATCCGCTGGTAATAATAAATTTTAATTTAGTCAGATTTTCTATTAAGTTTTTTGTAATTGGTGTTCTCTCTCTCATAATCAGTAAAGCCTCAAATTCAGACAATTTATCAAGAGCATCTGCTTCATCTTCGAAAGGCTCACTAAAAATTTTGATCTCATACTTTCCTGCTAATTTTTCAAGATCAACAAATTGTTGAGAGACATTTTGATAGTCGTCTAAAATAGCAACTTTAAGCATTTTTAATTTCCTTATTTGATAAAAATAAACCTAATATAATTAAAATTGCACCAATCAAGTGAAAAAATTTGAATTGTTCGTTATAAAAAAGTATTGCCATTATGGTGCTAAACAAAGGAATTAAAGATAAAAAAATACCTGCTCTATTTGCTCCAATAATAGAAACAGCACCTGCCCAACAATAGTAAGATCCTATACTAGGAAAAAGAGCTAAAAATATCAAGGTGTAGACTAAATTTATGTCGAACTTAATTAATTCTCCATTAGAGTATTCATATAAAAATTGAGGCAACACAGTTATCAAACCAAATGTACAAATAACATGAACCAAAGTTAATAATGGAAGAGTAAATTTTTTTTTCTTTAAGAGAGTTGAATAAACTCCCCATGTGATAACACCTCCTATCATTATCAAATCACCTTTATTAAAATTTAGGGAAAGCAAAATATCCAACTTAAGTCTGGTAATAATCGCCAGAATACCACACACTGAAATGATAAGCCCTAAAATTTGATATTTATTAGTTTGTTCAACTTTAAATAAAAAACAAAGCAAAATTATTATAGCTGGAATAGCCGTATTAAAAAGAGATGCGTTAATGACTTGGGTATGAATTAAAGATAAATAAGTAAAAGAATTAAACAAACCAACACTTGTAAAACCCAAAAAAAATAATAAAGGTAAATTATTTAAAATTGTATCTTTATATTTAATTATTTCTTTAAAAGTAAAAGGTAACAATATAATCCAAACAAGTAACCATCGATAAAACACTAAAGTTAGAGGAGGTATCTCAACCAAGAAAGCATACTTGCCGACCATAAAATTACCAGCCCAGAATAAAGTTGCGCATACCAGCATGATATATGCTTTGGTATTTTGCATTTTACTAATTGAATCTGGTTGAGCTATAAGGGGCTAAATTTAAATTGGTGTTTTCTTTAGCTATCATTCCGGAGACAATCTTTCCAGATATTGGACCTAATGTCCATCCTAAATGATGATGACCGAAACAATAGAATACATTTTTATGATTTTTTGACGGACCCATAACTGGTAAAAAGTCGGGTAATGTTGGTCTAAATCCTAACCATTCATCTTCATGATCGGGTAAATCTCCTAACATGTACTTGGCGTTATTAATCAAATTTTTAATACGAGATTTTGATAAAGGATTTTTCAATCCACCAAACTCGACAGTGCCTACAACTCTTAATCCTTGTTCCATTGGAGTAATTCCAAATCCTCGATTTGAAAAAATAACTGGTCTTTGTAAAAGATGGTCACAATCTTTAAAGTGAACATGATATCCACGCTCAGTATCTAAAGGTATTTTTTCATCTAAATTATCAGTTAATTTTTTTGAAAAGGCTCCACAGGCTATCACCAATTTATCAAATGAAAATTTTTCAGACTCCGTTTTTAAGATTGGTAGTTCATCTTGAAAGTCTATACTTTTAACCTCCGTTTTTTTAAATTGCCCGCCCTTTTTTAGAAATAAATCAAAAAATTTAAGCAGGATTTTTTTTGGATTTCTTGCATGTCTTGCGTAAGGATAATAAACACCAGCATGATAAAAAGGTTTTATGTTAGGCTCTAAATCATGAATTTCTTTTTTATTTACAAGTTGTTGCTGAACTCCTAATTCCTTTCTAACATTAATTTCTAATTCTCTGCTTTTCAAATCTTGATCATTCCAAATATATAAAATTCCTTTGTTTTCAACTAAACCTTCAATATCAACTTCATCAAATAATTCATCATAGGCTGGTAAGGCTAAATCTAAAATTTGATGCATATTTTTTGCAGTATGCATCATTTTATTTTTTGTGGTGTTCAATATAAATTTCATAAACCAAGGGATCATTTTTGGAACATAGTTCCATTTAAGAGCAAGAGGTCCTGTTGAGCTCATTAGCATAGCGGGGACGTCCAATAAAATATCAGTTCTATTTAAAGACAATGAAGCATAGGGAGAAAAATGACCAGCATTTCCGTAAGATGCTACAGGACTTCCTGGATTTTCTCGATCAAATATCGTTACATCAAAACCTTTTTTCTGCAAAAATAAAGCGTTAGAAATACCTTGAATACCAGCTCCAACTATACCTACCTTAAGTTTATTCATTCAAAGAGTATATAATGAAATATTAATTAAGATTAAGCGACAAATTATACTTATGCAATGGATTGTTGACTATGAGTTTTGGCACTCATCACAATTCCAAATCCTATCATCGTGGCTAACATTGATGAACCACCATATGACATTATCGGTAAAGGTGAACCTACAATAGGGAGTAGACCTAAAACCATACTCATATTTATTACAACATATATAAAAATTGATGTTCCAAAGCTGTAACAAAATAATTTTGCAAAATAACTTCTAGAAAGCGCACCTATTCTGATAACTCGGTAAATTATTATACTATAAATTAAAAGTAACAAAACTGACCCTATAAAACCAAATTCTTCCGAAAAAAGGGTAAATATAAAATCTGTGTGTTTCTCAGGTAGAAATTCTAGATAACTTTGTGTTCCTTTTAAAAAACCCTTACCAGTAAAACCTCCTGATCCAACAGCAATTTTTGATTGAATAATTTGATAACCAGCTCCTAGAGGATCTCTATCTGGATTTAGAAAAGTTAATACTCTAAGTTTTTGATAAGGTTTTAGAAAAGAAATGATAATTGGCAAAGAAATGATTGATAGTAAACAAGAATAAAAAAAATATTTATGATTTAATCCAGCAAACCACAATACAACTATTCCACTTATTGCAATAAGTAATGAAGTACCTAAATCTGGTTGTATAATTACTAAACTCATTGGAACGAATATGATTATTAAGGAAAAACATAGGCTATAAAAAGAGTTAACATGTTGCGCTTTCATTCGATGAAAATATTTTGCTAGACATAAAATAATAAAAATTTTCATCAATTCAGACGGCTGAATATTTAAAAAATATAAATCAATCCATCTTTTAGATCCTGATGCAGTAATACCAAAATTTATAGTCCAAATTAACATTCCTAAAATAACTGCATAAGATAAATAACCAAGAGAGAACCAAAATTTGATGTTGATAAATGAAATCACCAGCATCATTGAAAAGAAAACAACAAATTTTATGAAGTGACTTCTT
This sequence comes from uncultured Pelagibacteraceae bacterium, assembly GCA_902595405.1. GTDB lineage: Bacteria > Pseudomonadota > Alphaproteobacteria > Pelagibacterales > Pelagibacteraceae > Pelagibacter. Next base: position 29,680 of record CACJPX010000001.1, on the reverse strand, counting down.
GTATGAAATAAAACTTCACCCCCGTCAGTAGAATACATTGTTGCAAGACTAATAAATCCAAGAATTAAAAGACATGATAAAAGGATATAATCTAAATTTCCAAATTTTTGGAAAAAACCATTTTTGTTATTAAATCTTCTGTATTGATACATTAGATATCCAAATATTTTTTGTTATCGTAATTTTTTCTTATTTCGTGTCTATCAATAATCATTTTAAATAATTTTTTAGCTAAAGGAGCTGCAACAGTTCCTCCAGAGCCACCATGTTCTATGATTATGCTTAACGCATACCTTGGGCTTTTATAAGGCCCAAAGGCTACATATAAAGCGTGATCTCTCTCCTCATAAGGAATTTGAAATGTTTTAAGATCTAACTCACGATCTAGTTCAGTTATTTTTTTGACCTGTGAAGTTCCAGTTTTTCCAGCGAATCGATATTTAGGATCATCCAAACGAGATCTGTAAGAAGTTCCTCTCACTTCATTTGTAGAACTAAACATTGCATCTTGAACAATCTTGATATTTCGAGACTTTTTATATAATGGCGTAAACTTATCTGCATATTGATTGTCATCATTCACCACTATTTTAGGATAAATTTTGTATCCACCATTAGCTATTTGAGCAGTCATTAAACATAATTGTATTGGAGTTGTTTGAATAAATCCTTGGCCAATACCAGTAATTATTGTTTCACCAAGCACCCAATTTCTTCCTAATGCATTTTTTTTCCATTCTGTATTAGGAACTAAACCCTTCTTTTCATTATCGAATACATCTTTAAATACTTTCTGCCCCAATCCAAATTTTTTTGCAGTAACACTTAATCGATCTACACCTAGTCGCCTTGCGACTTCATAAAAATATGTATCACAAGATTGCTTCATCGCTTCTCTTAAGTTAACAAATCCGTGTCCTTCTTTTTTCCAACAATGATAAGTTTGTCCGTACAATTCTAAAGGATTTTTGTGTCCTTTACATTGAACTGTAAAATCTGGTTTAATAATTTCATTTTCTAAAGCGGATAAGGCAACTATAGGTTTTATGGTTGATCCTGGTGAATAATTTCCTGATAATGATTTATTTACCAGAGGTTTCATTGGATTGTTTCTTATCAGTTGCCATTCATCTTGGCTTATTCCAAAGACAAAAGAGTTGGGATCAAAGGACGGGGAAGAATGCATTGCAATAATTGCACCTGTATAAATATCCATTACGCATATCGATCCAGCTTTCTCTTTAAGTAACTCATTTGTTAACTCTTGAATTTTTGTATCTATTGTAAGTTTGATTGTTTCTCCCTTATCTCCTTTTTGAAATGCTAATTGACTAATCCTTCTACCATAAGCATTGACCTCATATCGCTCCACAGAATTTGATCCAATTAATTTTTGTTCAAATGATTTTTCTAAACCTGTTTTTCCAACTTTCAATCCAGGTACAAATTTTTCTTTTATATTTTCATTTGTTAAAAGGTCATTTTCATTAGCCTGGCTAACATAACCCAAAACATGAGTGAAATTTTCTTTATACGGGTAATCTCTTGATATTGAAATGACTGGTTTAACACCATTAAGATCATAAAGGTGATTATTAATTTTAGAAAATTTTTCCCAACTTAAATTATCTGCTACAATTAATGTTTCCCAAGGTTTTATTTCATTCTTTTTTTTTACAATTTTTTTAAATTGTTTATCACTTAATTCCAATAATTCTTTCACACGATAAATTACATATCTAAAATCCTCAACCTCCTCAGGTATGATATGGAGTTGGTAAGCCTCAAAATTTCCAGCGATCGTGTTTCCAAAATAGTCTTGAAATTCTCCTCTGATAGGGGGTAATTTCCATTCTCGAATTCTATTTTTATCAGATAGTGTTAAATATTTTTTATTCTCTTTGACTTGTAAAAAAAATAATCTACTAACTATTCCGCCTAGAATGATAATTTTAGCTGTCGCAAGAATAAACATTCTTCGATTTAACGAATTTAACTTAGTTGCGCTGTCACTTATATTAATATTAATCATCTAAACTTTTTAAATACCTCTTAAAAAATATTGAAAATATAATGTAAAATAAAAATGTAAAAAAATTGTTCACAATAAAAAGTGTAATATCCAATTCATAAGAAAAAAACAAAAATAAAACTGAAAAATTAATTGAATTTATCAAACTAATGATAAACAAAAAATAGAACCAATCTTTTATTAAATTGGGACTGATTGTTATATTTCTAAGGTAAGTGGCAAATATACAAATTAAGATATATGACATAGAACTTATGCCTAAGGGTAAGCCCACAACAGTATCATTAAATAACCCAGCTAAAAAAACTAAAAAGTAATCAAATCGCTGATATGCTTTTAAAGCGAAATAAAAAATTAATATAAATGGAAAATTAAATGAAAAATAATCAATGTTTAAATAATTAAAATCAAATTCATTAAATACAGATATAAATAAAGCAAGTATTGGTAACCAAGTATATATCTTATAAAATAAATTTTTCTTTTGAAATCTAATCACTTATCTTTCCTTTTCGCATTATACATTCTTTATATTCTTCGGTACCGATTTTAAAACCAGTGCTAAAGAGTTTTTTTGATTGACATTTTGAACTATAGATTAAATTTAATCTTAAGAATTCTAGTTCTTCTTGGTCTAGATTATGCTGTTGAATAATATTTTTCTGAATCTCATTTTCTGACTTTAATATCTCAATTTGTTTAGTTAAATCGTTAGTTAAAGTATTTAATTCTTTATTTTCCTCTAGATATTTAGTGTTACTATCCTCTAAAATTTGCAATTCATCACTTATTAAGTCTAATTTTATTTGCTCAGTATTTGCAGAAACTTGTGTTTGATTATTTTCTTCAGTTTCGATAGGTGTGGGGATTAATTCATCAATCTCTGCAAAAACATATTTTAATTGACTAAAATCACTATAAAAGTTGATCAAAATTTTTTCATTTTCATCTTTTAAATCAATCGTACCGACAGGAATTCCACTTTTGAAAATTGAGCCGGTGCCTGATGTATATGCAATCCCTTGATCATCGATTTTGTTTATCAGATCATTTTTGATATATTTAATTTCACCTTTTTTATCTCCATTACCAACAACAATTGCTTGAACATTTCCAGGCGTGATAGAAACAGGAATATTTGAATTTAAATCAGTTAATAACAGTACTCTTGAATTTGTATAATTTACTTCGATGACCCGTCCTACAAGATAGCTTCGATCATAAATATTTGTTCCAATTTTTATTTTTTCCTTACTGCCTTTGTTGATAATAATTGATCTTAAAAAAGGACTTTCGTGATCAACAATTACCTTTGCTAAAATCTTATTAGAAGTAATAGTGTAACCATCAATAAGACTTTTGAGTTCCTCGTTTTCACTTTTAATAATTTTTGCTGAAATATTTTCAGATTTTAACTGATCTAATTCCTCCTTATTTTGTTTATATTCTTTGTAAAAATTAGTGTATTCATTCAAATTAATATAAGAAGATTTTATAAAATTTTCCGGGATTGAAACTATAAATGAAGATCGATAAACAATTTCTTTTATAACTGACTTTGTTGCAGTTATCGCCTTAAAATTAAAACTAGATAGAACAATGATAACAACTGAAAAAAAAACTAAAGTTAATAAAGAAAATTTTTGTTTTGTACTTTTATTTAAAAAAGCAGATCTAATTGCTATTATAAAATCATCCCTGCTTTCGGCCATCTTTCTTAATATTCAGTCAGCATCGTAGAGAATGTTTGTTCTTGATCCAGAGCTTTACCAGTTCCAATAGCTACACATGACAATGGGTCCTCAGCAATGTGCACTGGCAATCCAGTTTCTTTGGAGAATCTTCTATCAATATTTTTTAATAAAGCTCCACCGCCTGTCAAAGTAAGACCCATATCAACAAGGTCTGCTGATAATTCTGGTGGTGTAGCCTCAAGGGCATCTTTAATACCATTAACCATTTCTTTTAAAATACCATCTAATGCCTCTGCTGTATCTTCTTCGGTAATATTGACTTCTTTTGGAGTTCCTGATCTTAAATCTCTACCTTTGACAGCATAAGTATTATTATTTGATGGAATAGCGGTACCAATTTCTTTTTTAATTTTTTCAGCTGTGCTATCCCCAATCATAAGGTTATATTCTTTTCTCATATAGTTAACTAGAGCTCCATCCATCGCATCGCCAGCAACTCTTAGAGATTTTGAATATACTAAACCTCCTAATGACATAACAGCAATCTCACTTGTTCCACCACCAATATCAACAACCATTGATCCTGTTGCCTCTGATATTGGTAAACCTGCACCTATCGCTGCAGCTATAGGCTCTTCAATTAATTGAACTCTTCTAGCGCCTGCTGCCAAAGCACTGTCTTGAATTGCTTTTCTTTCAACTGGAGTAGAGCCAGTAGGAACACAAATTAATATTCTCGGATTAGCAAATGTTCTACCTTTATGAACTTTTTTAATGAAATGTTTGATCATTTCTTCAGTGACTATAAAATCAGCAATAACACCGTCTCTTAAAGGTCGAATTGCACTTATATTTCCAGGTGTTCTTCCCAACATTGTTTTTGCTTCATCTCCTACAGCTAAAACTTGTTTTTTTCCAGTTTGCTCTACGATTGCTACAACAGATGGCTCATTTAAAACTACACCTTGTCCTTTAACTACAACTAATGTGTTGGCAGTTCCAAGATCGATAGCCATATCTTGGCTCCATATTTTTTTAACACTATCAAATATTCCCATTATATACTCTCCTTTAATTTTTTCGGTTCGATGTTTTTATATAAAGATTTTTTCTCTCTCTTAATAAGCATTTTGTTTAAAGCGTTTAAATAAGCATTTGCTGATGCTACTAAAGTATCTGTGTCAGCTGACTGACCCACTGTAGTTCTATCATTTTCCTCTATCTTTACACTAACTGTTGCTTGTGCATCAGTTCCTTCTGTAACTGCATGAACTTGATAAAGAGATAATTTTACATCATGAGGATAAAGTTCTTTAATACATTTAAATATAGCATCAACTGGACCATCACCAGTTTGAGAAGTCTTTTTAACTTCTCCAAAAACATCTAAAGTCATATCAGCTCTTTGGGGCTCACCAGTTCCAGCAAATACTTTTAATGATTTTAAGTTTATTGCATTTATCTTATTATCAATAATCAAACTATCGTCGACTAATGCAACAATGTCTTCATCGTAGATATGTTTTTTCTTATCCGCTAAAATTTTGAATTTTCCAAAGGCTGCTTGTACTACATCATCTGTGACGTCAGCATAACCTAAATCACTTAATTTATCCTTAAATGCATGACGTCCAGAGTGTTTTCCCATTACTAAAGATGTTTTTTTCACACCAACACTTTCTGGTGTCATTATTTCATAAGTTTCTCTATTTTTTAACATTCCATCTTGATGAATTCCAGACTCATGAGCAAAAGCATTCTTTCCAACGATCGCTTTATTAAATTGAACAGGGAAACCTGTAGCATTAGATACAATTTTAGATGCTTTGCTTATTAGTTCAGTTTTAATTCCCGTTTCGTAAGGTAATAAATCATCACGTGTTTTTATCGCCATTACAATTTCTTCAAGCGCTGCGTTACCAGCTCTTTCACCTATTCCATTTATAGTACATTCAATTTGTCTAACTCCTGCTGATAAACCTGATAAAGCATTTGCAACTGCTAATCCTAAATCATTATGACAGTGCGCAGAAAGAATAGCCTTATCAATATTTGGCACATTGTTTTTTATTGATGTAATAGTTTTTGCAAATTCTTCAGGTATTGAGTAACCAACAGTATCAGGAATATTAATTGTTGTTGCACCACATTTAATGGCAAGTTCTATTGTTTTATACATAAATTCTAAATTTGTTCTTGTGCCATCCTCACACGACCACTCAACGTCATCTGTAAATTTTTTAGCATAAGTAACACTTTCTTTAATGGCACCTAAAACTTGTTCATCTGTCATATTAAGTTTATGTTTCATATGAACTGGACTTGTTGAAATAAATGTGTGGATACGAAATCTTTTTGCGAATTTTAAAGACTCATGACAAGCGTCTATATCTTTTTTTGTAGCTCTTGCTAACCCACAAGGAATAGAATTCTTTACACTTTTACTGATTGCACTTACAGCCTCAAAGTCACCCGGCGATGATATTGGAAAACCAGCCTCAATTATATCAATTCCCATTTCATCAAAAACTCTTGAAATTTGAATTTTTTCTTCAACGCTCATAGAGGCACCTGGTGATTGTTCACCATCCCTCATAGTTGTATCGAAAATAAATACTTTATCTTTCTCAGCCATATAAATATTTTTAATGATCGAAATATACAACCTATCGTTTAGATTGCAAAATAAAATAATTATTTTAGCCCAATTTAATCAATATTTACTTCTTATCGCTATCCACTAATTTCTTCTTACCAATCCAAGGCATCATAGCTCTTAGTTTCGTACCAACTGTTTCTATAGAATGTTTTGCTAATTCTTCTCTGGTCTTTAGAAAGTTCTTTTGACCATTTTTACACTCATCCATCCATTGCTTAGTAAACTTTCCAGACTGAATGTCTGCAAGCACTTCTTTCATTCTTTTCTTAGTTTCCTCTTTATTAATAATTCTAGGTCCTGAAACGTACTCACCATACTCCGCTGTATTTGAAATTGAGTAATTCATATTTGCAATCCCACCTTCATAAATAAGATCAACAATTAATTTTACCTCATGTAAGCACTCGAAATATGCCATCTCAGGTTCATATCCAGCCTCAACTAATGTTTCATAACCATTTTTAATTAATTCTACAAGACCTCCACAAAGGACTGTTTGTTCACCAAATAAATCTGTTTCACATTCATCTTTGAAAGTGGTTTCAATAATTCCGGATCTTCCTCCTCCAATCGCTGATGCATATGATAGAGCTAAATCTCTTGCTTTACCTGTACCGTCTTGATGTACCGCCATCAAACAAGGAACTCCACCCCCTTTTTCAAATTCACTTCTTACAAGGTGTCCAGGTCCTTTAGGAGCAACCATAAAAACATCTAAATCTTTTCTTGCTTTGATTAAATCATAATGAATATTTAAACCGTGAGCAAAAGCTAAACTTGTGCCCTCTTTAATTCTTTGTTCGATATGATTTTTATATATGGTTGCTTGAAGTTCATCAGGAGTTAAAATCATACAAACATCAGCCCATTCTGCTGCATCGGATAAATTCATTACCTTTAAACCTTTTGACTCAGCTTTAGCTTTACTTGCTGAACCATCTCTTAAAGCAACGACTACCTCTTTTACCCCACTATCTTTTAAATTAAGAGCATGAGCATGCCCTTGACTTCCATATCCAAAAATAGCAACCTTTTTATCTTTAATTAAGTTTACGTCAGCATCTTTTTCATAGAACATTTTCATTTTTTTTCTCCTTTATAAATTTATTTGAATGTTTGAGCACCTCTAGTCATAGCTATTGCCCCAGTTCTAGAAGTGCTTGTAAGACCTAAGGGTTTTAATTTTTTACTCATTTTATCAATTTCTCTTCTCAAAGCAGTTATTTGTACAACCACTGATTTATTTGTTTTGTCTAAAATTACAGGATTAAATTTTTTGCATTCTTTAAGACACTTATCTATCTTTTTTTTCTGTGCAACAATTTTAAGTAATGCCATCTCTTTAAAAATAACATTTTTATCTTCTCTTTTAAAATCTGCAACCTTGTGGACTGGAACTAGTTTTTTCAGTTGAAGTTTAATCTGATCAATAACTTGTGGTGTTCCTGTTGTTACGATGGTAATTCTTGAAATATTTTTTGTTGCATCAACTTCTGCAACAGCTAAAGATTCGATATTATATCCTCTGCCAGAAAATAATCCAACTACTCTTGCCAATACACCAGATTCATTATCAACCCAAACAACAAATATATGAGTGTCTAATTTTCCTTTTTTAGTGGGAATACTATATGCTGATTTTGGGGATGACATTAAACTAATGATTTCCCTTTACCAGTAATCTTGTTTTCCTCTTTATCACTTGGACCTAAAATCATCTGATTATGAGGCTTTCCAGATGGTATCATTGGAAAACAATTTTCATTAGGATCTACATGACAATCAAATATTACTGGACCGTTATAATCAATCATCTCTTTAATTTTATCATCTAATTTATCTGGATTATCTGCCTTGATACCTTTACATCCATAGGCTTCAGCTAATTTAACAAAGTCAGGTAAAGCTTCAGAATAACTCTCTGAGTAGTTTTTTTCATGCAGAAGTTCTTGCCATTGTCTAACCATCCCCATGTACTGATTATTCAAGATGAATATCTTTATCGGCAAATTGTACTGAACTGCTGTAGACATTTCTTGAATTGTCATTAATACGGATGCTTCACCTGCAATATCGATCACAAGTTTATCTGGATGAGCAATTTGAACACCTACTGCCGCTGGAAGTCCATATCCCATTGTTCCAAGACCGCCTGATGTCATCCATCTATTAGGTTTATTAAATTTATAGTGTTGAGCAGCCCACATTTGATGCTGACCAACTTCGGTTGTGATAAATGTATCTTGATTTTTTGTTAGCTCATATAATCTTTTTACAGCATGCTGAGGCTTGATCTCTTTATCACTATTGATAAATCCCAAAGAGTCTTTCGTTCTCCACTTTTGGATTTGTTCCCACCATTTTGAAATTCTTTGTTTGTTCGAGTCTTTTAAACCATTTTGTTTTTTATTTATTTTCTTAATAGTTGACTTTATTACTTCATTAACATCTCCAACTATTGCAAGATCTACTTTAATAATTTTATTGATTGACGATGGATCAATATCGATATGAACTTTTTTTGATTTTGGTGAAAACTCATCGATCTTACCTGTTATTCTATCATCAAATCTTGCACCAATGTTAATTAACAAATCACAATCATGCATTGCATTATTAGCTTCATAAGTTCCGTGCATACCCAGCATTCCAATAAATTGATTATCATCTCCTGGAAATGCCCCTAACCCCTGTAGAGTTGATGTGATTGGAAAACCAATTAACCTAACAAACCTTTTTAAAGTCTCACTAGCCTGAGGCCCAGAATTTATTACTCCACCCCCAGTGTAAACAACTGGTTTTTTTGCTTTTGAAATCAAATCGATTAATTGATTAATTTCATTGTCAGAAAATTTATTATGTATTTTTCCATTTAATTTTTTTTCTTTTTTAAATTTTGTATAATTGGTTTTTGCAAATTGGATATCTTTAGGAATATCAATTAATACAGGTCCAGGTCTTCCAGTTGTTGCTACTTTAAAAGCTTCATGCATTACTTTTGGTAATTCTTTAATATCTTTAACTAACCAATTGTGTTTTGTGCAAGGCCTCGTAATTCCTGTGGTATCACACTCTTGAAAAGCATCAGTGCCTATTAAATGAGTAGGAACTTGTCCAGAAATACAAACTAAAGGTATTGAATCCATATAAGCATCGGTTAATGCTGTAACAACATTAGTGGCACCTGGTCCAGATGTTACTAAAACTACTCCGGGCTTACCTGATGATCGTGCGTACCCTTCTGCTGCATGACCCGCTCCTTGTTCATGTCTAACAAGTATATGTTTTATTGATGAATGATTTTTAAGTTCATCATAAATTGGTAAAACTGCTCCACCTGGATAACCAAAAATATATTCAACCTCTTGATCTTCAAGACATTTAAATACAATTTCTGCACCAGTATATAATTTAGACATTCAAGCAATCTAGCTGAAGTTGTGCTAATTGGTCAAGGCTAAGTAGAGAATATCTAAATTTTTTTTAAGAGCTTTTCCAAACCAACTGGATTAACTTTATTCCAATCTTCCATGTTTCCTCGAGCCCAGGTGCTCTGTCTTTTAGCATATTGCCTAGTCTTTATTGATATTTTCTCGATTAATTGTTCTGTTTGGATTTTTTTTTGAAGATATTGCTTAATCTCACTAATTCCAATCGCTTTACTGAGGCTTTTATTTTTTGGAACCCTCAATTTGATAAATTTTTTAACTTCTAGAATTGCACCTAGTTTAATCATATTTTCACATCTCTTATTTATTCTCTCTATTAAATCTTTCCTTGGAAAATCAATACAAATTTTAAAAAAATCATTATAATCGTAATCTGACTTAGTGTTTTTAAACCAACTAATCATAGATTTTTTTGTAAATAATTTAATTTCATATGCTCTTAAAGATCTTTGTACATCTAGAGAATTAATTCGATCTTTAATCAAAGGATCTATCTCTATTAACTTTAAAAAAAAATTTTTTTGTCCTATTCTTTTATGTAAATTTCGTACTTTGTTTCTAAAATTGATAGGAATTTTAGGAATATTAACTAAACCATCTGTTAAAGCTTTAAAATAGAGACCAGTGCCTCCGACCAATATTGGTGTTTTATTTATTTTTCTGCATTGCAAAATTTTTTGGTTTGCTAGTTTAAGCCAATCTCCTGTAGAAAAATTTTTTTTAGCGTTTTGAAATCCGTATAAATGATGTTTGATATTTTGATAATCTTTTTTAAAAGGTCTTGCTGTTAAAACCTTTAATTCTTTATAAACTTGCATGCTATCAGCGTTTATAATCTGACCTGAAATTTTTTTTGCTAGTTTAATTGCAAAATTAGATTTTCCTGATGCTGTAGGTCCATAAATTAAAATAATTTTGGATTTTAAATCCATAAACTAATCTAATTTAACGCCTATATATCTTTTTTGATTTTGACTATTATAGATCACAAGTAAAATAGTCTTCTGGTTACTATTTAAAACTTGTTTTAAAGCTTGATTTAAATCTTCAACATTCCTTATTTTTTTCTTCTGAGCCTCTAGAATGATGCTATTTGCTTCTATGGAACCAGTCAGAGGGCTATCTTTCTCAATACTTGTAATTACTAAACCATTAGTTTGGTTGGGTAAGTTTCTCGTTTTAATATCTTGATCAGAGAGTTTTCTTACTTTTATTTTCAAATTCTCAATTAAAGTTTCTTTTGGGAGTTCCTCTTTTTTTTCTGAAATTTTAAAATCCTCTGATGTCTCCAATCTTCCAAGTGTAATTGTTTTGATAATTTCTTTTTTGTTTCTCCAGATTTTAACTTTTACTTTTTTTCCAACTTCAGTTCTGGCTACAATTATGGGTAGCTCTTTCATTTGCTTTATTTTTTCACCATTAAATTCCAAAATAATATCTCCACTTTTAACCCCAGCTTTTTCAGATGGGCTGTTTGGTGCAACACTTGCTACTAAAGCTCCTCTTGGTTCGTCTAATTTTTCAACATCTGCAATTTCTTTTGTTACATCTTGAATTCTAACTCCTAGCCATCCTCTTTTTGTTTCTCCAAATTCAATTAATTGATCAATTACAATTTTTGCACTATTGGATGGTATTGAAAAACCGATTCCTACATTTCCACTTCTTCCAAGAATGGCAGTATTAATTCCAATCACATTACCATTCATATCGAATAAAGGACCCCCCGAATTTCCTGAGTTGATAGATGCATCAGTTTGAATATAATCTTCATATCTTGATAATCCAATGGATCGATTTCTTGCAGAAATTATTCCTGAGGTAACTGTTCCACCTAACCCAAATGGATTTCCAATAGCTATAACCCAATCACCTATTCTTGCTTTATCAGAATCACCAAATCTCACAGGTAAAAACTTTTCTTTTGACTCAATTTTTAAAACTGCAATATCTGAAAGAGGGTCTGCTCCAATAACTTTTGCTTTAAATTTTTTTTCACCATTTACTTGAACAACAATATCCTCTGCTCCTTCAATCACATGATTATTTGTTACTAGTATTCCTTTTTCATCTATAATAAATCCTGAGCCAAGTGCTGAGGATTGTCTCTCTTGAGGAGTCCCAAATTCTTTGAACATATCTCCGAATGGTGATCCTGGAGGAAATTGAAAATTTGGGAAGGGATTGCTTCTCTCGACAACAGTCTGCGTTGTTGAAATATTCACCACTGAGGGCATTAATTTTTCAGCTAAATCTGCAAACGAATTAGGAATATTTTGAGAATTTGATATTGATGAAAAATTAAATATTAATATTAAAGAGAGAAATATTGCTTTTATTTTCATTTTAACTTTTTGCGTAATAAATAATTATAAATCCTATTAAAGCAAAAATTAATCCACCAGTACGTAGTTGACTGTCTTTGATTAACTCAAGCTTTTTCAACATATTCTTCATTTTTGATGGAAATAAGGCATATAAAATTCCCTCAATAAAAAAGAATAGACCAAATGCAATGATCAATTCTTTCATCAAAGTTTACTCTGTTTGTGGTTTTATATTTCCAAAAAATTTAAAAAATTCACTATCAGGAGATAAAATTAGAGATGTCTCTCCACCTATTAAAGCTTTTTCATAAGCTTGCATCGCTCTATAAAATGCAAAGAATTCTGGATCTTGTCCAAACGCTGCAGCAAAAATATTATTTCTTTTTCCATCTCCTTCACCTTTCATAATTTCCGATTTTTTTTGCGCCTCAGCTAAAATTACAGTTACTTCTTTGTCAGCAGTTGATGTAATTGTTACTGCCATTTCGGCCCCTCTTGCTCTAAATTCTTTTGCTTCTCTCTCCCTTTCGGTCTGCATTCTTCTAAAAATTGCATCACTGTTAGCTTGGGGAAGATCAGCTCTTTTAATTCTAACATCAACTATTTTTATTCCAAAATTTTCTGCTTCATTATTTACACCCTCTTGAATTAAAGCCATTTGTTTTGTTCTGTCCTCTGAAAGGAGCGTTTGAAGTTCTTGTTGTCCAAGAACATTCCTAATTCTTGAATTGATAATCGTAGCCAATCTTGATCTTGCAACCCTTTCATTTCCAACTGAAATATAAAACTTAAGAGGATCAACTATTTGAAATCTTGCAAAAGCATCAACAATTAATCTCTTTTGATCGGAAGCAATTACCTCCTCAGGCGGTGTGTCCAAATTTAAAATTCTCTTATCTAGAAATACAACGTTTTGGATGAAAGGAATCTTAAAATTTAATCCAGGTTTTAAAATTATTCTTTTTGGATCTCCAAATTGCAGAACAATTGCCTGATTAACTTCTTTAACTATAAAAATTGAAAAGAATGCAACTGCTGCTAAAGCAACAATAATTCCAGCGGTAATTTTTCCTGCATTCATATTAGTTTGTCACCTTCTTTTTTTGTAATTCAGGTAATGGCAAGTAAGGCACTACACCAGAACCTGCATTTTTTTCAATAATAACTTTGTCAATATCAGCTAAAACTTTTTCCATTGTTTCTAGATACATTCTTTCTTGTGTAACAGATTTAGCATTTTTGTATTCATTATAGATCGCTAAAAACCTACTCGCTTCACCCTCAGCCTTTGCTACAACCTCTTTTTTATAAGCTTCTGCAGCTTGTAAAATTTTTTCTGCTTCCCCACGTGCTCTTGGTATTACATCGTTTGCATAAGCTTCAGCCTCGTTCTTTGATCTTTCCATGTCAGCTCTTGCAGCCTGCACATCTCTAAATGCATCAATTACTTGATCAGGTGGATCCGCTTTTTGTGTTTGAACTTGCGTAATTTGAATACCACTAGTGTATTCATCTAAAATTTTTTGGATAATTTCTTGAGTATCTGTCTCTATGACTGATCTACCCTCAGTTAAAATTGGTTGAATATCTGATCTTGCAATCACCTCTCTCATTGCCGTCTCTGCCGCTGCTTTAACTGTTCCCTCAGGATCTTGTATTTTAAATAAAAAATTACCTGCATCTTTAATTACCCAGAAAACTGAGAAATCGATATTAACAATATTTTCATCCCCTGTTAGCATCAAACTTTCTTGGGGTACATCTGCTACTCCACCTTGAGACGTAAACCCACTATCTCTCTCAGATCTAAAACCAATATCAATTCTATTAACTTTTGTAACTTTTGGAGTAAGAACAGACTCAACTGGAAAAGGAATATGATAATTTAATCCTGGCTGAGTTGTTTTCACAAATTTACCAAATCTTAACACTACTCCTTGTTCATCTGGTAAAACTCTATAAAGTCCGCTTGCTAGCCAAACAAAGCCTAAAATAATTAAAACCAAAATTGCTTGCTTACCGCCTGAAGAACTTCCTCCTGGTAAAAATTTTTTAATTTTTTCTTGAAACTCTTTTATAATTTTATCTATGTCTGGTGGAGTTGGTCCTCGACCAGAGCCATTACCGCCTCCGCCGCCGCTTCCTCCTGGAGGTGATCCCCATGGGCTTCCGCCGCCTCGTCTAAAATCATCTGACATATGGCAATCTATATAATGTCTTTATGAGGAAAAACAAGTTAAGATCTCTTTATGCCAAAGGAAAAACCAGAATTAAGTGACGCAATGAGAGCTAAAATGAGTAGAAAATTACCTGAGAAAAATCCAATTAAAGGCACAAAATTTACAATTGCAATTTCAAGTGCAAAAGGAGGTGTTGGAAAATCCACCTTTGCAACAAACTTGGCTTTGGCTTTGAAAAAAGTTGGATGTAAAGTTGGAGTATTGGATGCAGATATCTATGGTCCATCAATCCCAAAAATGTTGGGAATCGATGAAAAACCAAAAAGTGATGGACAAAAATTAGAACCTATAAACAAATTCAATATTCAGTGTATGTCTATTGGTTTCTTAACTGATCAACAAACACCCATGATTTGGCGAGGACCAATGGTGACCAGCGCAATTAGAACTTTTACACAAAAAGTTAATTGGAAAGACTTAGATTTTATAATTATTGATATGCCTCCAGGAACTGGAGATACCCAGCTTACATTTTCCCAAGAAATTAAGATGGATGGTGCGATTATTGTATCAACTCCACAAGAAGTTGCTCTGTTGGATGTAAAAAGAGGGATAAAAATGTTTGATAAACTTGGAGTAAAAATTTTAGGTTTAGTGGATAATATGTCTTACTTTATTGGAGACGATAATAAGAGATATAATATTTTTGGAGAAGGTGGAGTTAAAAATACTGCTAAAGAGTTTAATAAAGAATTTTTGGGAGAAATTCCAATTAATCCAAAAGTTGGCACATCAGGTGATAAAGGCAAACCAATTGTTGAAGAAGATCCAAATAACCAAATATCAAAAATTTACATAGATTTTGCCAATAAGATTAAATCAATTTATCTTTAAAATCAAAAGCTTGCATTAATTCATTCCATTCTCTTTTAGATAAACCAGAATCTTCCATAGAAATATTTTCACCCTTGATAAGTTTTTGAATAACAATTTTTCCTTTAGCAGAAACTTCTGTTCCACCAACTCTATAATCCATGAACGCCTCATATGTTATTGGAACCCATTTTTTTAACGTATTCAACATAATATCTGCATAAACTCTAATCTCATATTGTGCATGATGATCTGCTCTTAGTCTTAAAAAATTCATAAGATTTAATAAATCTGTTTTCCAATACCATTGGGTATAAGTGTTCAATGTTAAATTCATTCTTGCAAGCTCTCTTGCTAACCCTTTTTTATTTTCGTCAATAGTAGACCCGTCATATTTTTCATTGAGCATCATTTCATAGTTTGCATATGTTCGTTCTGCGTCATCTTTTAAAAGTTTTAAAACTTCATTTGCCTGCTCACCCTCAAGAACATCCCCTCTACCTTGTCTATTGGATATTGATTGGGCTGCAAGATTTTCTTTTGATGGTAAATAAAATTCTTTATCTAAAATTGAATACCTTGCAGAATATTCATTTACATTTGCAGTTCTATGTCTAATCCATTGACGAGCAATAAAAATCGGCAGCTTAATATGATATTTTATTTCACACATTTCAAACGGCGTACTATGCCAATGGCGCATTAAATATTTGATTAATCCTGAGTCTGTAGAAACTTGTTTTGTACCTTTGCCGTATGAAACTCTAGCAGACTGCACTATTGATGTATCATCTCCCATATAATCAACAACTCGCACAAAACCATGATCAAGAGCTGGTAATGCTTCATAAAGAATTTTTTCTAACTCAGGAGACGTTACTCTTTTTGTAGTATTATTTTGTGATTGTTGGCTTTTAATCTCAGCAATTTGCTCTTTTGTTAATTTCATGATTGATATTGAATCTTTAGCAATTCCTTTTATATTAATAAAGTTGGATTTCCAACTATGACGATAAACGAATTTCGTAATAACCATTGCGGACGTGGGGGCAGTACCCACCACCTCCACCATTTACAACTTATGGGGGTGAACTAGATTCGACGAGTGACTAAAGGCTATTCTTTCGTTCGGAATTGTTCCTCCGTAAAGGGCTAATTTATAATTGCTAACGAAAGTTACGCACTTGCTGCTTAATTAACTTTGTTAATTAGGCAAACGGGGTTCGGGGCACCTGGCAACAGAACGCCCCTTTGAATTATCTATAAAAAAATAAATTAAATTTTTGAAATAAAGTATACATCGACCGTATCCTCGAAATGAATTCTTCTTTTTCCAGAAAACATTGGGGGTGTATCAGAAAATAAAACAAAAAGATCATTTTTTTTCATTCTAAGAAGAAAATTAGAAATACTCTCGTTAAAAAACATCTGGTTGTTATAAATTGTACAAAACTGTTTACTTAAATTTAAAGGAAAATTTTTTTCACAATTTATATATTGTTTATCCATAACTGGTTCTAGCGGGATATGATTATTAACTGTCAAAAAAATCACAAAATTGTTATCTTTTTTATCGAGTAACATACCCATATTATCCAAAATATCATGATCACAAATCCCACTAAATTTTTGAATACACTCACTTAAACTAAATTTTTTTAAATCTTCGCTAAAATATGATTTATCAAAAAAAGTTTTATATCTCGACCTATTAAAAAAAGACTCTTTATAACTATGTATATAAACAAAATTTTTATCTTTAATGTTATTTATCCAACAATTATTTTTTTCCAAAAAAATATTAAGGTCTGTATCTTTAAATTCATCAAAATTGACCTCTTTATCACAAAAGAATTCCATCTCTGAACCCTGGGTTGTTACAGATCTATTCCATTTTTTTTTGAATTTTTTAATATTTAAACTCTCATTATTTAAAACAATTTTTTGGAATAAATTATTTTTAAGTTTTTGATTTCTAAAATTTGGGTAAGATTCGTTTATTATCACATAAATATTATTGAATTTTTTTTGAGTAATAAATTTTTCAAAATTCTCAAAATAATTATATTTTTCTATATTCTTAAGTTTTTTTGAACCTGCGGGAGAACTATCAGAGTAAATAAACGTATACTTTAATGCATTAAACCAATTCTCATTTCTAAAGAAATTGTTTTTTACCATTTGATTGTAATATTTTACATCGTAGGAATAATTTCTATCAAAATCCGTCCACATATTAGTCACACCTTTTATTCTTTCAATTAAACTATGATGAGAAAGTGATGGATTTATATATGAAAAAATAAATGCAATAATGAAGGATAATAGATAAAATTTTTGAATAATAGTAAATGATTTAAATTTAAGATTAATCTTATATTTTTTTTTCTCAAGATAGTAAATTATTAATGTAGTAAAGACCAAATAATAAATAATACTTATATTTTCGTATAAAACATACCCAACGTAATCATAATTTAAACTAAAAAAATTATTAAAAATTAATTTATAAGAATGAAAATCAAGTCCGTACTGACTTATGATAGCTGAAACTGTCTCAAAAAAAACAAAAAAGTATAATAAATATATATGAATTGAATAAATTAAAGATTGAATAGAGATAAAGCCAAAATCGAAGGAATAAGTGTCCGATAAATAAACTAAAGCTAATATATTTATTAAAAAAACTCTTAAAAAATAGTATTTTAAATTTAATTTCATAATATGATTATATCATTTTACTAATTGGCATTCTGATTACTTTTCTTAAATAATAAATGGTTTTTCGATTCAATTAAATTACGAATAGTAGTAAAAATCTAGGGCATTCACAGCAAAACGCGCCTAAAACTATTTTATAAATTTATTTAAATCTGGCTTAAAGTAATTAGGACCCTTCATAACTTTACCTTTATCATTGTAAATAGGTTTACCATCTTTGTCTAATTTACTCATATTTGAATTTTGAACTTCTTCAAAACAATCATCGAGATTTATACCAAATGCATGTCCTGCACCATATGTTACATAGAGAATATCTGTTAGTGCATCAGCTACTTCAACTAAATCTTTTTTATTCATAGCTTCTATTAATTCATCAAGTTCTTCTTTTATAAGATTTATTCTTAATTCATTGATCTTATCACTACTAAATGATGAACTCTGTTTAACGTCTTGGCCAAAAGTTTTCATAAAAAAGCCTACTTTTTCAAAATTTGTCATTTTGCTCCTATTAGTTGTCCATTTTTTAATATATAAATGTAACTTAAGTATCAATGAAATTTCGTAAAGAATTTGACAGTATTGGATCAATAAATGTTCCTAACGACAAATATTGGGGTGCTTCTACACAAAGATCAAAAAAATATTTTGATATTGGAGATTTTTTAGTAAGACCGATTTTAGTTAAATCTATAGCAATTATAAAAAAAGCAGCTGCAATAGTACATTTAAAAGAAAAACAACTTCTACCAAAAATTTCAAGAGCAATAATTGCAGCCTCTAATGAAGTCATCGCAGGAAAACTTGATAATCACTTTCCATTAAAAGTTTGGCAAACTGGTTCGGGTACACAGACTAATATGAATGTTAATGAGGTTATCGCTAACAGAGCTATTGAAAAATTAGGGGGGAAAAAAGGGTCTAAAAAGCCTGTTCATCCAAACGATCATGTAAACAAATCTCAATCCACTAATGATGTTTTTCCAACTGCGATGCATATTGCTATAGCAATTGAAACAAAAGATAAATTATTACCCTCTCTTAAATTGCTGGATCAAGAACTTAAGAAAAAAGTATCAAAATTTCAAAAAATAATAAAAGTGGGAAGAACTCATTTACAAGATGCAACGCCACTTTCACTAGGTCAAGAATTTTCCGGTTATCAATCTCAGATTCATGACTGTATTAATAGGATTAAAATGGCTTTAATAGATATTTATTCGCTTGCACAGGGAGGTACTGCCGTAGGAACTGGGATAAATAGTAAAAAAAATTTTGATAAAAAAATAATTAGTGAAATAAGAAAAATTACAAAACTTCCATTTAAACCTACAAAGAATAAATTTGCAGCGCTTGCTGCACATGATGAAATTGTAAACTTTTCAGGCACTTTAAATACTACCGCAGTTAGTTTAATGAAAATAGCTAATGATATCAGGTTTCTTGGTTCTGGTCCAAGGGCAGGTTATGGAGAATTGATTCTACCTGCAAATGAACCAGGTTCATCAATTATGCCAGGGAAAATTAATCCCACTCAATCAGAAGCGGTTACCATGGTGTGTGTCAAAGTAATAGGTAATCATAATGGGATAACAATGGCAGGATCGCATGGACATTTTGAGTTAAACGTATTTAAACCTTTAATTGCACATAATATTTTACAGTCTATTACTCTTTTATCCGACAGTATTAAAAATTTTTCACTTTATTGTGTTAGAGGATTAAAAGCTGATAAGACTAAAATAAAAGAGTATTTAGATAATTCTTTAATGTTAGTTACCGCACTTGCACCACATATTGGTTACGATAACTCAGCTAAAATTGCTAAGCTTGCACTTAAAAATAAAACAACTTTAAAACATGAAGCGATTAAATCTCAGCTTATAAGTGAAAAAGATTATGATAAAATTGTTGATCCAAAAAAAATGATTTATCCTGCGTAGACTTTAAAGAATTCTTTTATAAAATTTCTTATAGTGACTTTATTAAAAGCATTTTTTTCATTTTTATTATATTGATTTAAAAATTTATCTATTTTTTTGAAAGACTTATTATCAATTCTTAAATTACTTAAAACAATTTTATCGATTGTAAGATCATAAATAAAATCTAATTTTATTTTTTCGAAAACATCTCGATAATTTCTTTTTATTTGAAAGTATCTAAAAAATTTTTCTATATCTTTAAAATCAAAAGTAATTTCACCAACTAATTTTTTTCCATCTTCATCATTAAAAAACTCTATTTCATTAGAGTTAACTAATACAGAGTCATTCCATTCAGTTTTAAAGTCTTTCATTAAAATTCTTCCCTCACCTAATTGTATTTTGGAAAAAAAATCTCTTAGATATTCAAATTTATCAATTTTATCAATCTTAATATTTAATGATGCATTCAGATTTGGATTATTCAATAATTCCGAGTCAAGTAGATCTATTAATAAAGAGTCACTTTGAAATATTTTTTTTTGACTTATGAAATTAAAATTTAGATCTGTCGAAAAATAAAATGGTTTAAAATTTACCTCGCCTCTAAAAGTTTTGTCTGATGATAAAAAATTTAAAGAATTATCTTTAATTATATAATTAAATAAATTTCTTTTATTTATTGAGGAAATATCAAAAAGACCTCTTATCTTTTCTTCGCTATAGTCAACAGAAGTTTCAATATCTAATCTTATTTTTTTTGATATTAATTTAATAATCTTATTTTTATTTATAGCATTTTTTGAGATATCCAATTTAAATGGAATATTAAATATCTCAAAATCTGATTTTACTTTTTGAAAAGTATTTAATTCATCATAAAAAAACCTAAAATCTTTAATTTTTGACAGAAACAATAAATCATCATTTTGATCCTTAAAAAATAATTTAGATTTTTTAAAAATAAATTGATTTTCTTTATCAGAAGTATTTAAAGTTTTTAAAAAAAAATTGATATTATTTGAGTTAATATTAAATTCTGTTTCTTGAAATACTAAATTTTTTGGTGAGATATTTTCTGATAAAAATAAATTATTGAAAGAAATATAAAATTTTACATACCCTGAATTAGCTATAACTTTTTCATTATGTATAATATCTAAATTTTTAGTGTAGAAAAAAGGTTTAGGAAATAATCCATATTTTACTTTTTCATTAAATTCAATTTTTATATCATATCTATTTGAAATATGACTTATTAAAGAAGTTTTTATTTTATCCTCTTTGTAAAATGTGGGAATTAAAAAATAACTTAAAAAAAGTATAACCAAAGAAGCAATGGAGATAATTGTCTTGTTATTTAAAAAATATAATTTTTTCTTGCTCTGATTGAATTTTTTTAAATTTTTAAATCTATCAAAAAAAGTTTCGATCCTACCATCAAGCTGAATTATTTTTTTCCTGATATGTGTTGGCTTGATTGCTTGAGACTTAGACCTATTTAGCTCATTAAAAAATCTTTCTATAATTCTATTTATTGGTAATAATAATTTTTTTAACTTTTTTTTATAAAAACTTAAATTAAACATAAATTGTTGTGACTTATAATTAAATTATTCAAATGGTAAACTCTGATTATTTAAAAAATCTTAATGAAGCCCAAAAAAAAGCCGTGCTGGCTTTAGATGGGCCACTATTGATAGTAGCTGGAGCTGGATCTGGAAAAACAAAGGTTTTAACAAGCAGGATTGCACATATTATCAAAAATAAAAGTGCTTTCCCTAATCAAATTCTTGCTGTGACATTCACAAATAAAGCAGCAAAAGAAATGCAAAACAGAGTAAGTAAAATTTTAGGAGCTTCTGCTGTTGGTTTATCTTGGCTGGGAACATTTCACTCTATATGCGCAAAATTACTTAGAAAGCATGCCCCAGCAGTAAATCTAAATTCGAATTTTACAATTATTGATACAGATGATCAAATCAGATTGATTAAGAATATTTGTAAGGCAGAAAATATTGATGTCAAACAACTAGCTCCTAGATACGTTATTGCAATTATTGATAAGTGGAAAAATAAAGGCTTATATCCAAGTGAAGTGAAAATTAATTCTAAAGATATTTATGAAAAAACTATTTTACCTGTTTACAAAATTTATCAACAAAAGCTGGTTGAGCTGAATGCTTGTGATTTTGGAGATCTAATCTTACATTCAGTTAAAATTTTAGAAAAAAATAAAGATATTAGAGATATCTATTCTAAAAATTTTAAATACATTCTTGTTGATGAATATCAAGATACAAATTTTATACAAAGTCGATGGCTTAATCTATTAGCAGAAAAAAATAAGAATATATGTTGTGTAGGAGATGACGATCAATCAATTTATAGTTGGAGAGGAGCTGAAATTAAAAATTTTCTAGATTTTGACAAGATTTACGAAAATACAAAAATAATAAGACTGGAGAAAAATTATAGATCCTCAAAAAATATTTTATCTGTTGCATCATCATTAATTTCCAACAACGAAAATAGAGTTGGTAAGACACTAATATCTACTATGGATGATGGAGATTTAATTAAATTAAATTGTTTTAAGAATGGAAAAGATGAAGCTATAGGGATTTCAGATGAAATAGAAAATATTAAAAAAAAATATTCACTCAATAATATTGCAATTTTGGTAAGAGCTATCTTTCAAACAAGAGAATTTGAAGAAAGATTTTTAAAGATTGGTATGCCTTATCGAATTTTAGGGGGAATTAAATTTTATGAGAGAGCTGAAATTAAAGATTGTGTAGCTTATTTAAGATTAATTAACCAGGAAAAAGATGATTTGGCTTTTGAAAGAATAGTAAATAATCCAAAAAGGTCAATCGGTGAAAGTACAATTAAAACAATACACGAATACTCCAAAAAAAATAAGATTAGTTTAGAGAGTTCTTCAAGAAAAATGATGGAGAAAAATTTGATAAAACCAAAGGCAAAAATAGGTTTGAATTTATTTTTAGATTTAATTTCTAAATGGAGGAATGATTTGAAAATAAAAAAGTTTAATCATGTAAAATTATTACAAATTCTATTGGATGAGTCTGGATACTCTGCAATGTTAAAAAACAAAAAAGATCTTGAGAACGAAAATCGTTTAGAAAATATTAAAGAATTACTTAGTGCTATGAAAGAATTTGATAACTTAGAAAGTTTTTTAGATCATGTATCTCTTGCAACTTCTATTGATCAAGATTGGGAAGGTGAAAAAATAAACATGATGACAATGCATGCTGCTAAAGGATTAGAGTTTGATGTGGTATTTTTACCCGGATGGGAAGAAGGACTATTTCCACACCAAAAATCAATAGAGGAAAAAGGGCACAATGGTTTAGAAGAAGAGAGGAGATTAGCTTATGTAGGTATCACAAGAGCTAAAAGAAATGCAATTATCTCGTTTTCGATGAATAGGTTTTATCAAGGTGATTGGATAGATAGTATGGCATCAAGATTTATTGATGAACTTCCAGAGAATAATTTAGAGAAAAATTCATATTTTGACGAAAGCAAAGATACATTTGAAGAATTTGAATTTAATCAAGATTTTGAATTAGAAGACGATTCTAAAAGAAGCCCTGGTTGGATTCGATATCAAAAAAGAATTAAATGATAAAAAAGAGAATAAGCAAACTCAGAAGTAAATTTTTAAAATATGGAATTGATGGGTATGTCATACCGAAAAATGATGAATTTTTTTCTGAATACTCCAATAAAGATAGACTTAAGTTTATTACAAATTTCACAGGTTCTGCAGGTTATGCAATAATTTTGAAAGATAGAAACTACCTTTTTGTTGACGGAAGATATACGATCCAAAGTAAAATTGAAAGTGGTAAGCATTTTAAAATTTTAGATTATTTAAAAATTATTAATACAAGTGTTTTTAAAAATTTGAATTTAGGAATTGATCCCACATTGTTTACCTCAAAACAAATTCAGAATTTTTTTTTAAAAAATAATAAAATTACCATCATTAAAGAAAATCTTGTTGATCAAATTTCCAAAATACAAAATATTAAAAAATCTTCTTTTTATTCTATTGATAAAACTATTGCTGGTGAGAGCCATCACAAAAAAATTTCTAAAGTTTCTTCTTTTTTAAAAAGAAATAAATACGATTATTTATTTATTACAGCACCAGAGAACATTGCATGGTTGTTGAATATTAGGGGATACGATAGTCCAACAAGCCCAATACCAAATAGTAATCTTTTACTAACAAAAGAAAAACATGTTTTCTTAATTGTTGAAAAAAATAAGACAAAAAAACTTTTGAGTGAAAAAAAACTTAAAAAAAACCAAATAATTAATCCGAAGTATATCTTAGATTTTTTTGTTAAATTAAAAAAAGGAAATATTTTATTAGATGAGAAAACATGTTCTATATATCTTGAGCAATTAATAGAGAAAAAATTCAAAGTGATTAAGAAAGAAGACCCAATTTATATTCTTAAGTCCATAAAAAATAATATTGAAATCAAAAATATGATCAATGCTCATATAATAGATGGAGTAGCGTTAACAAAATTTATCTACTGGATAAAAAATTTAAAAAAATTGAATATAACTGAGGTTGATGCTCAAAATAAATTAGAGAAAATCAGAAAAATGAGTCCAAAATATTTATTTCCAAGTTTTGATACTATAGCTGGTAGTGGAAAAAATGGAGCAATAGTTCATTATAGAGCTACAAAAAATAATACAAAACTCTTAAAAAGAAATGAAATATTCCTATGTGACTCTGGGGGTCAATATAAATTTGGTACAACAGATGTAACAAGAACTATTTGTTTTGGAAATCAAAATAAGAGTATAAAAAATATTTTTACAAATGTTTTAAAAGGACATATTGCTGTTGCTCAAACTGACCTTAATAAAAAAAAAACTGGAAAACTCATTGACAAAGATGCAAGAAAATTTCTTAAAAAAGACCGCCTAGACTATAGTCATGGCACAGGACATGGGGTCGGTTTTTTTCTTAATGTTCATGAGGGACCTCAAGCTATCTCAAAATCTAATTCAGTAAAAATTCAAAAAGGTATGATACTTAGTAATGAACCAGGTTATTATAAAAAAGATAAATTTGGAATTCGTATTGAAAACTTAGTTTATGTAAAAAAAATTGGAAGAAAATTAGTTTTTGAAAATTTAACTTTAGCCCCGATAGAAAAAGAGTTAATCAATTTTAATCTCCTAACTAAGCAAGAAAAAAACTATCTTTTTAATTATCATTTAAAAGTTTACTCAAAAATATCCCCATTTTTAAATAGAAATGAAAAAAAATGGTTAGCAAGTTTTATTTAAGCATCTTTAACCAAGAAGACTGGTCTAAAATTTTTACACCCAAATTTTTTGCTGCATAGACTTTCCTGTTAGTTGGTTTTTCACCAATGATAAGATAATCAAGTTTTTTCGTTACATTGCTAACTATTGATCCTGAATTTTGCTCTATTAAAGATTTTGCCTCTGAACGGCTCATATTTGATAGTTTACCTGTAAACATAAATGTTTTATTATTTAATAAACCTCCTGATTTAGAAATTTCTGTATCTTTTACTTTAAGTAATTCATCTAAATTTTTTAAAACATTCAAATTTGTCTCGTTACTAAAAAAATCTTTTATTGAATTAATCTGAGTTTCACCTATTCCATCAATATTTATTAAATCATCAAAATTGTTTTTTTTTGAGAGTGCTATAAAATTTTTTAGCGATTTTAAGTTTTTAGAAATAATTTTAGCATTTTCTAAACCAATATGCCTAATGCCTAAAGAGTAAATAAATTTTTCAAAAGATATTGTTTTTCTTAAATTTATTGAATATTTCAAATTAGCTACTGATTGTTTGCCCCACCCATCCATATTTTCAATCTTTGAATAATTTAAATTGAAAATATCTTGAGGTAACTTTATAAGACCTAAACTCCAAAAATTCTCAACTATTTTTTTTCCAAATCCATCAATATTTAATGCCTCTTTTGAAACAAAATGTTTTAATTTTTCTTTTGCCATTTTATCACATTCATAACCTCTATCGGGACATCTTCTCACTGCATCAAATTTTTTAGTAACTTTATTAAATTCTTTAATTGTTTTGAAACCACAAGGACACTTTGTTGGAAAATTATATTTTTTTGAATTTTTTTCTCTTTTGTCTAGTTCAACTGAAACTACATGAGGTATAACATCCCCTGCTCGCTCAACTATAACAGTATCCCCAACTCTAATATCTTTTCTTTTAATTTCTTCCTCATTATGCAATGTTGCATTTGAAACAACTACTCCTCCAATATTTACAGGATTAATCTTTGCTACCGGTGTCAAAGCGCCAGTTCTTCCAACTTGAATTTCAATATTTTTTATTTTTGAAATACCACTATTAGCTGAAAATTTATGAGCAATAGCCCATCTTGGGGCATTGGCAACATTCCCTAACCTTTTTTGTAATTGAAAATTATTAACTTTGTAGACGATCCCATCAATATCAAAATCAATATCACCTCTTTTTTTTTCGATTTCGTGATAATTGCTCATTAAATTCTCTATTTTTTCTAAAGTTTTATTCAAAGGATTGGTTTTGAAACCCCATTCCTTTAAATTTTTTAAATATTCATTTTGTGATGAAGCTTTCAAACCTTTTTCGTAACCAAATGTATAAGCAATAAATTTTAAAGGAATTTTTTTTGTTTCTTTAGGATCTTTTTGTCTTAAGGATCCTGAGGCCGCATTTCTTGGATTTGCAAACTTATTTTTTAATTTCTCAAAATCACTATTTTGGATAAATACTTCACCTCTTATATCAATTTCTTTTGGAAAATTTTTTGACTTTATAAGATGTGGAATATCTTTAATGGTTTTCAAATTTTCAGTAATATCTTCTCCTTCTTTTCCATCACCTCTAGACAAACCAGTAGTAAATTTTCCATTTTTGTATTTTAAAGAAGCTGATATACCGTCAATTTTAGGCTCGGCGCTATATACTATTTTAAAATTCTTGTCCTCATTTAAAAAATTTAAAATTTTTTTTTCAAAATTTATTAAATCATTCTCATCAAAAGCATTACCCAAAGAGAGCATTGGAACTGAATGTTTTACTTTTTTAAAAACTTTAGACGGTTTAAAACCTACTGAATTAGATGGGGAATTAACATTATATAAATATTTATATTTTTTTTCTAATTCAATTATTTCCAACTTTAATTTATCAAATGCTTGGTCAGTAACTATAGGATTATTTAAATCGTAATAATTTTTATTATATTTTTGAAATAATTTAATTTTATCCAAATATTCTTGATTAATTTTATCATTAGACATTTTTAAAAAAGGCTCTTAATTTTACCTAAAATTTTACTTTTTTGTTTTTTATTTTTAGGAACTGAAATTTGATACTTTCTATTAAAAATTTTATAAGTCTCTTTATACCACTCTCCTGAATTATAATTATACCCTAATAATGAGGCGTATTTTAGCGACTCTTCTTCCATGCCTAATTTGTAATAAATTTCCACTAATCTATGGATTGCCTCTTCTACGTGAATTGTAGTCTCATACTCCTTTAAAACATTCTTAAATCTGTTAAGAGCTGGTATCCACTTTTTTTTTTTTATGTAATGTCTGCCAATATAAACTTCTTTTGCAGCTAATATATCATTAATTAGATCAATCTTAAATTTAGCATCATAAGCATAATCAGTATTTGGAAAATTTTTAATCACAAAATTAAATTCTTTTTTAGATAAAAGCAGAGGGTCTAAATCTTTCTTTTCACCCTCAATAGTTTCATAATAAACTATTGCTAAAAGATAATGTGCGTAAGCCTTATTTTTGTCATTAGGATAAGTTTTAAAATATCTTTTGATATTTTCGATAGCTAAACTGTAATAGCTCTGCATATAATATGAATAGGAAGCCATTAAAACTGATTTGGGCGCCCATTCTGATTGTGGAAATAAAATTTCTGCCTCTAAAAATTTTTTACTAGCAGCAAAGTAATCGCCAATTTTAAATAGATCCATACCCTTCTCATAGGCTGAGATCATTTCTATTTTTTGATCAGTTTCTTTTATTAGTTTTATATTTTCAGTTTCTTTACTGCATGAATAAAAAAATATAAGAGAAAAAATAATTAAAACTAATTTAAATTTGTACATTTCTCAAACTATATAGATTTTAGATAAAATTATAAGAAATTTTATTTATGCTATCGATCTTAGCAAACTTCTATTAATTAATGATTTATGCTATCGATCTTAGCAAACTTCTATTAATTAATGTATGAGGCAGTGTTCTTTCCTGAATTTCAATAATAGAAAAATTATCTTTATTGCCAAATACTTCTCTCAACAAGCTATTTGTTAAATAATGTCCACCTTGAGAACATTTTATACTAGCTATCATTCTGTATCCAGATGTATAAAGATCACCAATGCAATCTAGTATTTTATGATTAACAAATTCTTTTGAATTTCTTAAACCCTCTGAATTCAAGACTTCCTCACCTTTAACGACAACAGCATTTTCTAAACTTCCACCTTTAGCAAGACCGTTTTTTTTAATTTTCTCTATGTCCTCGTAAAGACAGAAAGTTCTTGATTCAAAAATTTCTGTTAGATCATCTTCATAAACATTTTTATTGTTTCTTTGATTTCCTATAATTTGGTTTTGATATTTTAATTCAAAATCTATATCTAAACTTAATTTTGAGGGCTCAATCGAAATAAATTTATCACTATTTTTAAATTCAATTTTTTTATTAATTTTAATTATTTTAATAGGTTTGTTACTCAGCTCTAAGCCTGCTGTTAATATTTTTTCAATAAAAACTTTCGCTGACCCATCTAAAATAGGTACTTCTTCGTTATCAATTTCAATCAATGCGTTATCAATTCCAATTCCAAATAAAGCTCCCATTAAATGCTCAATAGTTGAAACTTTCACACCATTACTATTACTAATAGTAGTATTCAAAGCCGTATTACTCACATTCATAAAATTTGGGTAAATTAAGTTGTTATCTTTTAAATCTACTCTTTTAAATACAATGCCAGTGTCTGGACTTGATGGTTTGACACAAATCTTAACTGGTTTACCAGAGTGAAGACCTATTCCACTGAAAGATACTGAATTTTTAATAGTTTTTTGGTTTAATAAAGACACGTTGAACTTTTAATCTGCAAATGTCTAAATTTGAAAACAACTAATATTACAAGAAAATACAAATTAATTGAAAAAATTAAAAAATCTCTCAAAAAATCCTAATTTTTTTGAGTTTTTATTTGTGATAAATACCTCATTTTCATTGAAGCCGTCTAAGATTTTTTGCGCCATTACATACAAATTATCATTTTTATCATCTAAAAAACTATTTAAGTAATCTAGGCTCAATATTTTATCCAAAGATATTTGGTATTTTCTAAGAACATCTTCAATAGTTTTTGAGATCCTTTTAGGTATACATATATAACTGACTTCAATAGAAAGATTATTACAATTTTTTTTTTCTGGTAAAGTTTCAAAGTAAGTTCCATCAATATAAAACTTGTCAATCTTCATATGAAGAATATCAAGATCTTCTAGAGTTTTATTACAGCAACTTTTTGCCTCTAATATCAATTTATGTATGGAATTAGAATTTATATTAATATTATCAAATTTATTTTTAATAGATAAACGAATTGGAAAAATATTCTGATGATCAATAATCAAAAAAATATTTTTAACAAATTCATTAAGTTTTTTTTCTATCTTAAAAATATTTTCATTAAGGAAATT